>NZ_MUXU01000001.1 GCF_002014985.1 Moraxella caviae
ACGAGCTAGTACAACCGGGTAAAACTGTAACGTTCCAAGCTGGCAAGAACATGAAGCTGGTACAAAACGGTCAAACCTTCACTTACGAAACTCAAGACGAAGTTGAGTTCACCAGCGTACAATTCGGTGTGGACGGTCCGAAGATCACTAACGTAGGTGGCAACATCAACGTTGGCGATGTAAACGGCGCTCCTGTGAAGATCACTGGCGTGGCAGATGGCGACATCGGCCCTGATTCGAACGATGCAATCAACGGTAGCCAGCTATACTGGGCAACTGCTGCATCTAAGACCGAAGTACGCGCAGGCACCAACGTAGCGAACGTAACGCAAACTGTAGGCGAAAACGGTCAGTCTATCTACACCGTGAACGCTGAAGGTACGAACGTGAAAGCAGGCAGCGACAACGTTACTGTAACTCACGGTCAGCGTGATGGCGATAACGATGTAACTTACACCGTTGACATTGCCAAAGATCTGGTACTAGACAGCGTTACCACTGGTGATGCAACTCTAGACGGTAAAGGTCTAAGCATTGTAGGCGGCCCAAGCATCACGGTTGACGGCATTGACGCAGGCGGTAAGACCATCTCTGGTGTTAAAGCTGGCGTGAATCCTGATGATGCAGTGAACGTAAGTCAGTTGACCCAAGCTGTGAACGGTGCGAAGAGCACAGTATCTTCTGCTGACGATTCAGTAACGGTGCGTGAATCTGTACATCCTGCTACAGGCGCAACCAACTATGACTTGTCTGTGAAGACTGATGGCACTACCATCACCAGCGTACCGGGTGCAGGCTTGACCGTGAACACCACACCGCTAGTTGTGGGTGAAGACGGTAAAGTGATTGTTCCGACTGACGAGAATGCTGGTAAGTTGCCAACCGCTGGCGACGTTGCGAACGCAATCAACAGCTCTAGCTTCACGTTGACCGCTCAAGGTGAAAATGGTTCTAAAGTTCAGCCGGGTTCTACTGTTGATATGAACAACACTGATGGCAACATCGTGATCAGCAAGACACCTGACAGCAACAATGTAACCTACAACTTGGCTAACGACCTGAAAGTGAACACTGTGAAGGTTGGCGGCGAGAATGGTCCTACCATCGGTGCTGACGAAGAAGGCAATGTCCGTATTGGCGACAACAACGGCGAGCCAGTTCGTATCACCAACGTAGCACCGGGTGTTGACGGCACTGATGCTGTGAACGTGAACCAGTTGAAAGACTTCGCTGGCAACATCAACAACCGCATCAGCGGTGTGGCTGATGACGCAAATGCTGGCGTATCGTCTGCAATGGCGATGGCTGCCTTGCCACAAGCCTATATCCCGGGCAAATCTATGCTGACTGGTGGTATGGCGACATACAACGGTGAAAGCGCTGTTGCAGTGGGCTTCTCGAAGCTAAGCGACAACGGACGCTGGGTACTGAAGATGTCAGGTTCTGCGGATAGCCAAGGCAACGCAGGCGCGGCAATCGGTGCAGGCTTCCACTTCTAAGCCGTAGTTAATCCCTTGAAATCCTGTGGTCGTAATGACTGCAGGATTTCCCAAATTTCTTATTATTGTTATTTCCTTTTATTTTAAGGATTAAAAAATGAAAAAAATTACCGCATTATCAGCGTTGTCTGTTGCTGTATTGGCGACAACAGGCTGTATGGGTGTTAAGCAAGTAAGCCAAAACATCAGCGAGCATGGCACCATCGCCGCTGAAGACATCTATTTCCCAAAACTAGATGACGCATGGCAAAAAGATGGTCAATTCCCAAACCGTGAAAACCTATCAAAAATCCGCTCTGGCGTGGCAAAAGATGAGCTGTATCAGCTGATTGGTCGTCCACATTTCAACGAGTCAAATCGTGCGCGTGAGTGGGACTATATCCTAAAATTCCACAAGCCTGACAATTCTGTACAAGTTTGCCAATACAAGGTAATCTTTGACAAAGACTTCTTGGGTCGTGAGTTCTACTGGCTACCAGCTGAGTGCGCCAAATACGCACAACTGCCAGAGCCACCAGCGCCTGTAACCATCATCAACGAAGCGCCAAAAGCACCACAATTGATCGTAAACGAGCGCATCAACCTAGAAGCGGACGCATTGTTCAAGTTTGATAAGTACAAGCTAGAAGATATGCTACCAGCTGGCCGTGCGAAACTTGATGAGTTGGCGGTGAAATTGCTAGACTGGCAAAGCCGTGGCGACAGCCGCATTCAGTTGGTGGGTCATACTGACCGTTATGGCAGCGAAGCGTACAACCAAACGCTATCAGAGCGCCGTGCGCAAACCGTTCGTAGCTACCTAATCACCAAAGGCATCAATGCAGCGACCATCACTGCAGCTGGCGCAGGCGAGCTACAGCCATTGCCACACGTTCATTGCGACATCAACGCACCGAAGGCAGAGCAAATCGTGTGCTTGCAACCAAACCGTCGTGTAGAAGTGGCAGTACAAGTGTACGCACGCACTGCAAACGGTATGCAAGAGATCAAGCAAGGTCAAAGCTACGAGAACTTCAACCTAGGTCATTAATTTTTGGTAATCACCAAAAGAGACTAAGTTGTATTCTTGGCAAAACCCCGTATTTTACGGGGTTTTGTTTTTTGTGGGGTGGGGGAGGTATACACAATTCGGAAAAACTATTCGTGATTTAAAAAACTATTTTAAAAATCGTCTATGATGCACGCAAACAACCGTTTTAAAAAAACGTTCGTGATTTAAAAACCGTTCGTGGTGAGCTTGTCGAACCATGGACGGTTTTTAGGCTAAAATCCCACCACGTCCACCCTTCGACAAGCTCAGGGCGAACGGAAAATAAAACCATGGGCGGTTTTTTAGGTTTGAACAATCCGTAAGTTGGGTTAGCGAAGCGTAACCCAACATTCCGAGTGATAAATTATCATCTCATTTGTGGATAAATCTTCCCTTAAACGTTGGGTTTTCGCAAGCTCAACCCAACTTACAAATCCGTAAAAATCTTTCGTGGTTTAAAAAACTGTTCATGATGAACAAAAACCTCTTTAAAAAACCGTTCGCGATTTAAAAACCGTTCGTGGTGAGCTTGTCGAACCATGGGCGGTTTTTTTGGTTTAAATCTCTGCTGGTTTGAGCCTTTGTCAAGTCTAAATCTCTGCCACGTCCACCCTCTGACAAGCTCAGGGCGAACGGAAAAAATTACACCAAATCCACGTCATAAAAAACCCCGCAAAAGCAGGGTTTGTCGTTTAAGTGATTTGGCGCACGCTTAAAATTCGGTAAACGCCAAAATCTCTTTAAACAGTGCTTTTTGCTCTGGGCTTGGTTTGGCGGATTGTAGTGCCATCACGGCTGTCATGTCGCCGTCTACACGGATTTTGCCGGTCATAAAGGCTTCAATCGCAAGGTCTTTATCGCCAGTTTTGATAAGCTGATTAAAAGTATCGCCATCAATGCTGATGGTGCTGATGGCGTTGTCTGCGCTGCCTTGGTGCAGTTTGCCGTCTTTGATGTGTAGGGCGGTGCCGTTGCCATCATCAATGCGTGCGTTGATGATGAGCGTTGCCAATGCTGGCGGTAGGTTGAGATCGCCTGCTTGGGCGTTGGCGGTCGCCACTTGGGCAAACCATGCGTCAGAAAGAAATTTTGCCATAAAAAATCCTTGAATGAATGTGCTTTGTTGCTTAAAAATTGCTGTTTGAAAATTGGTGCTTAAAAGTTGTCAGTTAAAAGCCGTTATTTAAAAGTTGCGCTTTAAAGTTGTCGTTCAAAGCCGCTATTTGAAATTGTCGTTTGCAATGAACGATTGGCGCAAATTGATGATTTACCTATTATAAAGCAAATGCAGGATAAAGCAATTATATGATAGGACGATTACAGCTTTTGTGCGAATGGGGAATATTCTTGCGCCAATGTGTCTGTGATGTGTCAGACGTAGGATAATGGTGGTGAGTGATGTTGCGATGGCAAGGTTGTGATGATAAAGTTGTGATGATAAAGCTGCGACAGTGGGGCAGGGCAGCTGAAATTATCGCTTGATGTGCTGCGTTTTACATACCATTTGTGCCTTTAAGACGGGATTGGCAGGGTGGTGATGGTTGCCGCATTTGGCTTTGTTCTTTGTCAGGCTTACAGCGATTTTGTAATATCTGCAATTTTAATAATAAAACTATATCAAAAAACTAAATTAAAATCCAAGAAAATTACTCAACTTTCGCCCCAAATTTGGGCAAAAAAGTGCTGATTTTGTACAATTTTGCGCAATTATTGAAAAATATTGCCAAAAATTTAGAATATTTTTACAAAATATGGGCTAAAAATTACATTTGTGTTGTATAATATAGGGTGAAAACCCAAGACAATACCACATTTTGAGTGTGGATTTAAATTGTCATTAGGAATTTTTAAAGCGGCCGTCATTCAGATTTGCGATGGTCGTGATGTTAGCCAAGCCAATTTTAAGCCTGCGTTTATCGAGCAAGCAAGCCATACTCTCACCTTTTTAATGCGTTTTGGCGCTAGTTTTGGCGTGAGTAAGACAGCCAAACACAAAAGTGTGGCGCAGCTTTAAGGCAATAAAGCCGGCAAAACAAAGGCATTTGAGCAAGACAAGCGAAACCGACTTGCTCGGCAAATCTAACAAAATAAGCATATCAAAAAAACTAAATAGCGAGTTTGATTGATGTGTTTTGGTTGGCGCACATAAGCCAATCCATGAGCCAAAACACATGAATACACCGCTTAAAAAACAATCGGGCTGCACAGGAAACTATCCAATGAGTCTATCTAAAACAGCACTAGCCCCGCTAAACATTGACCATGAGTATGAAATTACCATTGTGCGTTTTTTCACCATCATGGCGGTTATTTGGGGCATCGTGGGCATGTCGGTCGGTGTGTTCATCGCATCGCAGTTGGCGTGGCCAGCACTAAACTTTGACACTTCTTGGCTGTCTTTTGGACGCCTAAGACCGCTTCACACCAATGCGGTGATTTTCGCATTTGGTGGTTCAGCACTGTTCGCGACTTCGTACTACATCGTTCAGCGCACCTGTAAGACACGTCTTTTCGCACCGTATTTGGCGTGGTTCACTTTCTGGGGCTGGCAAGCAGTCATCGTGGCGGCGGTCATCACCTTGCCACTTGGCTTGACTTCTGCCAAAGAGTATGCCGAGCTAGAATGGCCAATCGACATTTTGATTGCTTTGGTGTGGGTGGCGTACGCCATCGTGTTCTTTGGTACACTGATCAAGCGTAAAACTTCGCACATCTATGTAGCAAACTGGTTCTTTGCTGCGTTCATCATTGCGATTGCTTTGCTTCACATCGTAAACAGCTTTGCGGTGCCAGTGGGTATGTGGAAATCTTACTCGCTATTTGGCGGTGCGACTGATGCGATGGTTCAATGGTGGTACGGTCATAATGCGGTAGGTTTCTACTTGACAGCTGCTTTCCTTGGTATGATGTATTACTTCATTCCTGTGCAAGTGGGTCGTCCTGTGTACTCGTATCGTCTGTCTATCGTTCACTTCTGGGCATTGATTGCTTCTTATATGTGGGCGGGCGGACACCATCTGCATTATTCAGCCTTGCCAGACTGGACTCAGTCTTTGGGTATGGTGTTCTCGTTGATTCTATTCGCACCTTCTTGGGGTGGTATGATTAACGGTGTATTGACACTATCTGGCAGCTGGGATAAATTGCGTACTGACCCGATTATCCGTTTCTTGATTGTGGCATTGTCATTCTATGCGATGAGTACCTTTGAAGGCCCAATGCTGTCAATCAAAGCTGTAAATGCCATCAGCCATAACACCGACTGGACAGTAGGCCACGTTCACTCTGGTGCGCTTGGTTGGGTAGGTATGATTACCATCGGCTCTATCTATGTACTGTTGCCACGCATTTATAACAAGGCAAAAATGTACTCAACAGGGCTAATTACTTTGCACTTCTGGCTTGCTACCACAGGTACGGTACTATACATCGTGGCACTTTGGATCTCTGGTATTACCCAAGGTATGATGTGGCGTGCAACCAACCCAGACGGTACTTTGGCTTATGACTTTATCCAAACCGTTGTGGTATCGCACTGGCCGTTCGTTGTGCGTGCATTGGGTGGTGCTTTGTATGTGGCTGGTATGGTTGTGATGGCTTATAACTGCTACAAGACCATCAAAATGCCAAGTATCCCTGAGCGTAATGCTGAACCTGAAGCAACTACCGCTGAAGGCGACGTTGAACTTGTGAAAGCCTAAGGGGATAATCATGTCAAAAATTACTCATGAATTGGTAGAGAAAAACACAGGTCTGCTTGTCATCTTTATCGTCATCGCCATCAGCTTTGCAACTTTGGTTGAGATCGTACCTTTGATCTTTGACCGCAATGCGCCAGAGCAAGGCGGTGTGAACAAGCCATTGCCAAATATGCGCCCTTGGACAGCGTTAGAGCTAGAAGGTCGTGATATTTATATCCGTGAAGGTTGCCACGTTTGCCACACGCAGATGATTCGTCCTTTGCGTGCGGAAGTGGAGCGTTATGGACCGTACAGCCGCGCGGCTGAGTCAGCATGGGATCACCCATTCTTGTGGGGTTCCAAGCGTACGGGTCCAGACCTTGCCCGTGTTGGCGGTCGTTATTCTGACCAGTGGCACGTTGACCATCTGATCGATCCACGTTCAGTTGTGCCTGATTCTGTGATGCCTGCTTATCCTTGGTTAGCCAAGAACGAAGTGAACGGCGAGAAGATTCAAGCGAAAATGCGTCTATTTAAAGAGCGTTTTGGCTTGCCTTACACAGAAGAAGACATTGAAGCTGCGCCTGACCAAGTTCAAGGTGCGACCGAGCTTGACGCTGTGGTTGCGTACTTGCAACAGCTGGGCATCGCAATGCAAGGTCAACGCTAATGAATTGGGGCGTTTTGCATAGTATAGCGACGGTGGCGGCATTCATCGCCTTTGTCGCCATCGCTTGGTGGGCATATTCACCAAAGAATAAAAAACGCTTTGAAGAAGACGCACAACTTGCGCTTGATGATTCGCAATTATCATCGCACAAGCGCACTAAGGATATACAATGAGCTTTTTTTGGAGTTCTTGGATTACCGTCCTATCACTTGGCTGCTGGCTATTTATTTTCGGCGTGCTGATGTGGACACTAAAATCCAAACCTGTCTTAGAAGAAGACGGAACAACAGGTCATGAATACGATGGTATTCGTGAATACGACAAGCCACTACCAAAGTGGTGGTTGGTTATCTTTTTTGGTACGATGATTTGGGGTTTGGGCTATTTCGTGCTATTCCCTTCAATCCAGCCAGATTCTTGGAAAGGTATCACTACCGTAGAAGTTGATGGCGAGCAAGTGCCTTGGACATCAGAAAATGAGCTAAACAGCCAGCTACAAGCCAACAACAAAGTTTTCATCGAAAGCTTTGAAGGCATCTTGGCAACTGCAGGCGCAGAAGGTGCAGTTCCTGTCTTGGCGAAGCTAAACGCGCTAGACGCTGAACAACGCACCAGCGAAAAGCCAGCCGATGTACAATCAAAAATTGACGAGCAGCTAAAAGCGCTTGCACCATTTGTAGATAAGTTGGCAAATGACCCAGAAGCACAAAAAGTGGGCAACCGTCTGTTCCTACAAAACTGTGCGCTGTGCCACGGCTCAAACGCTAAAGGTTCTTTGGGTTATCCAGATTTGACCGACAACGATTGGCTGTATGGCGGCGAAGCGGACAATATCCTAACTTCTATCCATAATGGTCGTGTGGGCGCAATGCCAGAGCAGCAAGGCGTGCTTGGTGAGTCAGGCGTGCGTGCAGTGGCTGAATATGTGCTGTCATTGTCTGGCAACCAAAACGGCTATGAGCTAAACCAAGAGCAAGTAAACCAAGGTAAAACCATCTTTGACACCACTTGTACCATGTGCCACGGTCAAGACGGTAAAGGCATGCAAGCTGTTGGTGCGCCAAACCTAACAGACGACATCTGGCTGTTTGGTGGCGATCGTGAAACGATTCAAACCACAGTTCGTCATGGTCGTTCGGGCGTGATGCCAGAATGGGCAACTAAACTTGGTAATGAGCGTGTGATGCTATTGGCAGCTTATGTGCGTTCATTGTCGCAAAACCCAGCGGAATAAAGAGCAGCCAAACGGCTTATCTTACCGCACACAAACCCTCAACTTAAGTTGGGGGTTTTGTTTTGGAAGGTTGGTTTTGAGTAGCTTGTAAGTTGAATTGGTGTCAGCGTAAGTTGAGTTAGCGAAGCACAACCCAACATTTTGAAAGTGAGCCACCGAATTTGTTGGGTTTTCGCAAGCTTAATCCAACTTACTTATCGTTATTTAATTCAAATTATAAATTGATTTCGGTGGTGGGTTTGTAGATTGGGTTAGTGAGGCGTAACCCAGCATTCTATTCAAAAAACCGTCCAAAAACCGTTCGTGATTTAAAATCTGTTCGAGTCGTGCCTAAAAATCCGTTCGAGGCATGCCAAAAACCGTTCGTGGTGAGCCTGTCGAACCATGACGGTTTTTGGGTTAAAACCTTTCATTGGTTCACCCTTCGACAAGCTCAGGGCGAACGGTAGGGTGTACAAGCTCAGGCAGGGGCGTGGGTTGGTTTGGCGATGGTATTTGTAAGTTGAGTTAGCGAAGCGCAACCCAACATTTCATAAGACAAATTTAATCCGAAACGCTGGGTTTTCACTTCATTCAGCCTAACCTACATACCACCCCTAAATTTAAACTAAAACCAATCACCTAAATTGGTGATAATCTGTAGGGCAGGTTGGCATTAGCGCAACCCAACATTGTGCAATGACCAGCCGTCATCTTACACAAGTCAATAAAAAACTCAGCCTGAATACACAAGCTGAGTTTTTGTCAATCATGCTAAATTATCGGCAGAATACTTCAGCGGTGCGCGGTGTGTAAATACCCAAAGTAACTAAGCCAAGCAAGATGTCTTTTGGTTGCTGACTGCTTGAAACTTTTGCTACCTTGTCAGCGCCGTTACATACTTCAGCGGCGTCGATGGTTTTTTGCTGACCAATGCCAGAGACGTAAAAACTCTGAGATTTGCTGTAGGCTGCAGTTTGTGGGGCGTTGTTCAGTTTTGGGCTGCTGTTCACAAGTGCGGTTTGGGTTGCGCAGCCGCTAAGCAGTAGGGCTGCACCAAGTGTTGCCATGATAGATTTGGTTGTTTTCATATAAATCCCTTATTTGCAGTAAACTTTCATTTGGCGTGGCGTGTAAATGCCGCTAGAAACATAGCCTAGCAGTGCGTTCATCGGTGTCAGTTTGGTTTCTACTTTTGCGATTTGAGCGGTACTGCCACAAATTTCGGCAGCGTTTACTTCTTGCTCTTGACCTAAACCAGCCACAAAGAAAGTCTGTCCTTTGTCATAAGTTGGGGTTTCTTGATGTGCGCTGTTTGGCGACAAAAGATAGGTTTGGGTAGCGCAGCCTGTTAGGCTTGCCAAAGCGATGGCGAATGTGCCTGCCAGCGCAAGTTTTTTCATTGGTTGTTTCATAATTTCTCCATGTTTATAAACCAATCTCAATCGGTGTAAAGGCACTGATTTTTGGCGCAATAAAGTTACAAAAGATCAATAAACCTTTTGCTTTTGTAACTTTTATTGATTATAAATGACTATAATTTAATCAGTCAAGTTATTTTTAGTATTTTATAACAAAATGAATTTTACAATCAATCTAAAATTAGCAACAATAAAGGATTGATAAAAAGGGTGCTTTGGTACAACTTTATTTCGTTATTTAATTTAAATTATAAATTGATTTCAGCGGTGGGTTTGTTGGTTGGGTTAGTGAAGCGTAACCTAGCATTCTATTTAAAAAACTGTCCAAAAACCGTTCTTGATTTAAAATCCGTTCAAGGCGTGCCTAAAAAACCGTTCGTGGTGAGCTTGTCGAACCATGGGCGGTTTTTAGGTTAAAATCTTTCATTAGTCCACCCTTCGACAAGCTCAGGGCGAACGGAAAAATCACATCAAGCCCAATTAATATTTTAAAAACCACCCACCAAACAAAAAACAGCGCACCATGTGGTACGCTGTTGTTATGAGTTGGTATAAATTACGCCTTGACCGCCTTTTGGTTTTCGGCATAGATGGCGGCTTGTAGCCAAATGTTGGCTTGGATATAGTCATGCACTTGGATTTTGGCGGTGTCGTCATTGCTGACGGCGGCGATACGCACCACCAAAGGGTCAGCATCAGGCTCACGCAAGATGACCGTGTCAAACAGCGTGATGTCTTTGCCATAAAATTCGGTGTGGCTGATGCCCAGCACTTGTCCTTGGCACCACGCTTCGTCCTCTTGACCGAAAGTTTCGCCAAACAGATAAATGCAGCTGTGCCCAAGATTGATTTCTACAGGTGCAAGTTCGGTGTTGTCGGTAGGTTGCCACGCACGGATACGCTCGTCAATGTCGTCAGGGACGTTGCCGCCATTTGCCGACACGATATCATTAAAGGCACGATGATAGCGAATGGCGTCTGGATCTTCCACCAAAATGCTTTCGTCTTGGTTGCTTGGGGCGATGTGATATGCCCATGCGCTAAAATTAACGAAATAATCTTTTGGCGTGCGGTATTCACCACGATTGACGGCGTACAGCTGATCGAAGGCGTAAATCACCGCACCGTCTTTGGTTTTAAAACGTAAAATCGCATCGCTCGTGGCATCGCAGCGAATGACACGCTCAATTTGGCAGGTTGTGCCATAAGGGCTGTTTACCGCTGGAAAAGCATTGATAAAAGCTTGCGGTTTGCCGTCTTGCATGGCAAGAATTTGCTTGATGTGGCATGAATCATTGCCAGCAAGTAAGATTTTATTACTGTCCATGCGATTTGCCGCAAGCCCTGTTGGTAAGGTGGCGGTGTCAATCATTTTTTGCAGCCAAGCAGGCACGTCTTCTGCGATGTCATTGGTTAAAATCGCCCAATGATCGCCGTGGCTGGCGTTTTTATCGCACGGCAAATCCACCTTAGTGGGCGCAACTTCGTGCTTGTAGGTATAGCGTAACGTAGTCATGAGAACTTTGTGTGTTGTAATTGTGTGGATTGGGATTTCCCAACGGTGTCATTTCCCCTTTGATATAGGGGAAAAATCCTAAAAATCAAGTCAAGCGCCCAAAAACTTGGCAAAAATTTATCAAAATCATGCCGATAAAGCGTCTTTGCTGCGGCTTTGTGCGAGTTTTACACAAAATATTCGCCAAAAATGTGCGCAAATGGTGTAAACTAACAAGTTTATTTGCCAAAAAATAGGAAGTAAGATGTTTCGTCCGCTGGCGTTATTTATTGGACTTAGATACACCAAAGCCGAGCGTAAAAACGGCTTTATTTCGTTCATTTCTTTTATTTCTATGGCAGGGCTGACCATTGGTGTGGCGGCGCTGATTACCGTACTTTCAGTGATGAATGGCTTTGACCGTGAGCTAAAAAGCCGTATTCTTGGCATGGTGCCACAAGCCACCGTGTCGTCTTATGGGATTTTGCCCGATTGGCGTGAGCTTGCCAAAGAGATTGAAGCGAAGGATAAAGACGTGGAAGCGACCGCGCCTTTTATTCAGCTGCAAGGCATGCTGACGGTCAATGGGCAGGTGTCTGGCGTGGCGGTGTCTGGCATTGAGCCTGAATACGAAAAGCGTGTGTCTATCATTGATGAGCATATCACCGCAGGCAGTCTTGATGACTTAAAGGCAGGCGAATTTGGCATTGTGCTGGGCGAGAGTATGGTGCAGTCTTTGGGTGTGCAGGTGGGCGATAAAGTTACGCTGGTTTTGCCTGAAGCGTCGCCATCGGCAGCTGGGGTCATTCCAAGGTTTAAGCGATTCACGCTGGTGGGTACGTTTAAAATCAGCCCAGAGATTGATAGCCTAGTTGGCTATGTGCAAATGCGAGACGCTGGCGTGATGCTGCGTTTGCCAGAAGGGGCGCAGGGCATTCGTATGCGTATGCATGACATTTTTAAAGCGCCGCACGCTGCTGTGAGTGCTGCCCAGCTTGACCCACAGCGACTGTTTGCTGATAACTGGACGAACACGCACGGCAATCTGTTTAGCGCCATTCAGATGGAAAAAGCGATGATTGGCTTGCTTTTGTTTTTGATTGTGATTGTGGCGGCGTTTAATATCGTGTCCAGCCTTGTCATGCTGGTAACGGATAAAAAGCCAGACATTGCGATTTTAAAAACTTTTGGCGCATCACCAAAACTTATCATGCAAGTATTTATGGTGCAAGGCATGATTATTGGTGTGATTGGTACGGTGCTAGGGACGGTGCTGGGCGTAACGCTGGCTTTGACGGTGAATGACATTTTGGTGTTTGTCAGCAAGGTGTTTGGTGTGAGTTTGTTTGATGGCAGCGTGTATTTTGTGGACTTTTTGCCATCACAAGTGAAAGTGGGTGATGTACTGCTCATTGTCGGTGCGTCTTTTGTGCTGTCGTTTGTGATGACGATTTATCCTGCGCTGCGTGCTTCACGCATTCAGCCAGCGCAGACGCTGCGTTATGAATGATGTGATTTTCACTGAGCGTCAGCCAAGCCAAATCATCAGACAAATATCTAAAATTACAACAAAACAGGATAAATGATGGACATCATTTTACAAGCCAAAAACATCAGCAAAACCTACAACGAAGGCAAAATCAGCACCAGCGTGCTAAACGGCTTGGATTTAAGCGTGCGTGCTGGCGAACGTGTGGCGATTGTGGGAACGAGCGGCTCTGGCAAGTCTACGCTGCTGCATTTATTGGGCGGACTAGACACGCCCACCACAGGCGAAGTGTGGCTAAAAGGCGTGTGCCTAAATCAGCTGAATGAGACGGCGCGCGGTGAGCTGCGCAACCAGCATTTGGGATTTATTTATCAATTCCATCATCTGTTGGCGGAATTTAGCGCCACCGAAAATGTTGCCATGCCGCTACTGATGCGCAATGATGTGTCTATCAGTGAAGCAAAAGCGCGCGCAAATGCGCTGCTTGAAAAAGTGGGGCTGTCGCACCGAATGCACCACAGACCCAGCGAGCTGTCTGGCGGTGAGCGTCAGCGTGTGGCGATTGCGCGTGCGCTGGTTACTAATCCTGCGCTGATTTTGGCGGACGAACCGACTGGCAATCTGGACGATGACAACGCACGCGCGGTGTTTGATTTGTTGTCAGAATTACAAAGCACACTGGGAACGGCACTGCTCATGGTAACGCATGACCGTAATTTGGCGGCGATGGCGGACAGACAGCTGGAAATGAAAAGCGGTCAGTGGGTGAATGCGTGAGCTGCTTTTGGGTGGTTGATTGAAAATTGGCGATGGGTTAAGTTTGCAAATATTGATTTGCTAAAACGGCTAAGTTTGTCAATTTTAAAATCCGTTTATTAAAGTAAAGCTAGTTTGCTCAAATCACTGATAAATCGCACGTCAAAATAATAAAATCCGCCAAGCAAGACTGTTTGGCGGATTTTTAATTAAATGCTGTTTGAATAAAGACAAGCGATTGAATTAAATGGAAAAATCATCATCGGCTTGGCTTTGTTGTTCGCGGGCTTTATGTCCTTTTTGTAGGGTGAATTTGGGAGCGTTGGCGTTGTAGCCTGAGCGTTTGCGCCATTCTGCCACGATGTAATATTGCCACACCACACGAAAAATTACACCAGCCAAAATACTGGTGGCGATTGCGCAAATCACCAAACCCACCACAAAGGCGTGCAAAGAAAATAGCTTGTGATCTGCCAGTGGGTTGATGCCATGCCCAGTCAGCCACAGCGTTAAATCCGCCAAAATCCGCCCAACCGTACGAATGCCAAGCAGCGGCTCGCCCAAAATCAGCGCGCCCACCGAATAAGCCACCCAAAACACAGGAATGGTGGTCAAAGGATTGGTAATCCACGTCAAAGCGACCGACATCGGCACATTGGCACGCAAAATCAGCGCACCGATGATGGCAAGCGGCATTTGCCCCGGCAAAGGAAAAAAGGCGCACAGCACACCGATATACACGCCACGCACCAGCGAGCTGCGGTTCATGTGCCATAGGCGTGGGTCAGCCAAAAACGGCGCAAGCCAGCCAACGAAGCGGCTTTCACGCAGTTTTTCAGGTGTAGGCAGCCAGTTTTTGAGTTTTTGTTTGGGCATTTTAAAATAAGGAACAGCGAACAAAAGGGCAAAATACAAAACGGTATTTTAAACTCGCTATTATAGCAAATTTTTGCTGGTTAGGATATATCCCAGATACAACTAAGATACAATCTGGAGAGAAAGTGATTACAAATGAGGTTGGTGAAGGTGGGTTTTGGTGGGGTGGTGGGTTGGGTTAATGAAGCGTAAGTTAGGTTTTGGTGTATTGTAAGTTGGATTAGCGTCAGCATAACCCAACATTTCAAGCGATAAACCAAATCTAAAACGTTGGGTTTTCGCAAGCTCGACCCAACTTGCACCCACCCAGAAACCCAAACCGCTCAAAAACCCTTCGCGATTTAAAAAAAACCGTTCGTGGTGAGCTTGTCGAACTATGGGCGGTTTTTTAATCTTTCAACAGGTCAAAATCTTTACCAGTTCAACCCTTCGACAAGCTCAGGACGAACGGAAAGTTGCTAACAAATTTAAGGTGAACGGCAGGGCGCAAGCTCAAGACGAACGGAAAAAATCACATTAAATCCAAAAACGTTGAGTTGGCGTTCTGCCGTAAGTTGGGTTTTCGCAAGCTCAACCCAACCTTGTATCTTCCCCAACCCCAATCAGGTAAAATAACAACGTATTATTTTACCGCCAGCATGGTTTGTAAATTGCACCCAACCTAAGTGTTTGAACACTGCTTTGTAGAAAAAACAGC
>NZ_MUXU01000002.1 GCF_002014985.1 Moraxella caviae
CCAATCTAAACGCATTCTTAGAAAATATAATGGCATTGACAAGAAAAACTTCCATCTTTTTATCAAAGAATGCGAATTTAGATTTAATTACGGCACACCATCACAAAAGCTAAAAACTTTAAGAAAATGGTGTGGGGTTTAGGGCTAATCTACTACAGCCCCAAACCGTTTGTGACAAACCTACCAAGCTGGCAAAACCGCTGATGGTGAGTTTGTCAAATTAAAAAACCGTTCGTAGTGATTTACTACATTTAAAAAACCGTTCGTGGTGAGCTTGTCGAACCATGGCGGTTTTTTATCTTATTGATTTAATTGTCATTTGTCTGATACTTAATCCTTCATATTGCAAAAAATAAACCCTGCGATCAGTGCAGGGTTTATTTATGGTCGGATTTTGGCTTTACAAACCAAATCACTTACCAGCCAAAATCAATCAAATTAACGCTTTGGCGCATAATCAATCAATTCTGGGTTGATGTCGGTTTTACCTACGTTATTAGCGTAGTTACACAGCGTTGCCAAAGCCACGCCCATGATGGTGTCCAGCACGTTTTGGTCGTTGTAGCCAGCTGCTTTAAACGCCGCCAATTCTTCGTCTGATACCGCGCCACGCTTGTCAATCAGTTGCATGGTGAATTGCGCTAGAGCTTGGTATTTTTCGTTGCTGTCAATGTTGGTGCGGTTGCGCAGTGCTTCTAGCACGTCATTTGGCATTTTTAGGCGCAAAGTGCCGATTTTGGTGTGTCCAGCCACACAAAAATCACAGCCATTGTGCGCAGCGGCGGTGATTTGCACCACTTCCACTTCTTCAGCGGTCAATGAGTTTGAACCGTTCATTTTACCAACTTCTTGATAAAACGCCAGTGCTTGCGGTGAGTTTGACAATACACCAATCAGATTTGGGATAAAGCCGTTGGCTTTTTGAACCGCTTCCATGCGTGCTTTTGCTTCGCTTGGAACGGTGTCTAGGGTGTGAACGGTAAGACGTGCCATAAAATGCCCCTTATTGTTTGTTAATGAAATTTTGGTATAAAGCGGTAGCATTTGCTACTTGTTTTGTTATATGGGGGTGTGGTTTTGGATTGCAAGGCGATTGATTTGAAATTTATGCGTAAATTTTAAAAAAGTGCGTTTATCGGTGCGATTTATAAAAATAACGTTATTTTTCAAAAGTTTATAAAAATTTTTGTTTATTTTGTGGTTTTAATATTGAAAAAATTTGATTTGTCAAGCATATATTTAGCAAATGCACTGGCGATGATGATAAGTTTTATAAATGGTACGACTTACACCGTCAAATCATTACCAGTTTAAAAAATTAAAAACAAGCGAGAACGATTATGAACTTTGAAAAATACACCGCAAAATTACAAGATATCATACGTCAAGCGCAGTCTTTGGCGTTGGCAAAAGACAACACCGCCATCAGCAGCGCGCATTTATTGGCAGTGATGCTGGACGATGAATCCGTGCTTGCCACGCTACAAAATGCTGGGGCGAATGTGCCAGTTTTAAAAGATGAAACGCAGGCGTTTTTGGCACGCCAAGCGACCATCGCCACGCCAACAGGGCAGGTGAATTTGGGCGCAGACGCAGCGCAAGTGCTAAATCTTGCCGAACGCCACGCCCAAAAAGCAGGCGATGAATTTGTGGCGAGCGAATGGCTTTTACTTGCCCTAAGCGAGCAAACCGACAGCAAAAAAGTGCTACAAACCGCTGGCGTGAACAGCAAAGTGCTGATTGAAACGATTAAAAATCTAAGGGGGAATGACACTGTGAACACACAAAATGCCGAAGACACCCGCCAAGCGCTGGAAAAATACACCGTCAATCTGACTGAGCGTGCGCGCGATGGCAAACTTGACCCTGTGATTGGGCGTGATGATGAGATTCGCCGTACGGTGCAAGTTTTATCCAGACGCACCAAAAATAACCCTGTCTTAATCGGTGAGCCGGGCGTGGGTAAGACCGCCATTGTAGAAGGGTTGGCGCAGCGCATTGTCAATGGTGAAGTGCCAGAAAGCCTGAAAAATAAAGAAGTGCTGTCTTTGGATATGGGCAGCCTGATTGCTGGGGCGAAATATCATGGCGAGTTTGAAGAGCGTTTAAAAGGCGTGCTCAATGATTTGTCCAAGCAAGACGGCAAGGTGATTTTATTCATTGATGAGCTGCATACCATGGTGGGCGCAGGTAAAACCTCTGGCGCGATGGACGCTGGCAATATGCTAAAACCTGCTTTGGCACGCGGTGAGCTGCGCTGTGTGGGGGCGACCACGCTTGATGAATATCGTCAATACATTGAAAAAGACCCTGCGCTGGAGCGTCGTTTTCAAAAAGTGCTGGTGGACGAGCCGAGCGTGGAAGATACCATTGCGATTTTGCGTGGGCTAAAAGAGCGCTACGAGCTGCACCATGGCGTAAAAATTCTAGACAGTGCCATCATTGCCGCTGCCAAGA
Organism: Moraxella caviae; assembly: GCF_002014985.1. Lineage (GTDB taxonomy): Bacteria > Pseudomonadota > Gammaproteobacteria > Pseudomonadales > Moraxellaceae > Moraxella > Moraxella caviae. The sequence goes on from NZ_MUXU01000002.1 coordinate 2,458, forward strand.
TGAGCCATCGCTACATCACTGACCGCCAGCTGCCTGATAAGGCGATTGATTTGATTGATGAAGCGGCAAGTCGCATTAAAATGGAGCTTGATAGCAAGCCTGAAAGTCTTGATAAACTTGACCGCCGCATCATTCAGCTAAAAATGCAGCTTGAGACGGTGAAAAAAGAAGATGACGCTGGCTCACAGGCGCAAGTCAAGCAATTACAAGCGCAAATTGACGAATTAAGCAAAGAATACAATGACTTAGAAGAAATCTGGAAAGGTGAAAAAGCACTGGTAGAAGGCACAAAGCACGCACAAGTGGAGCTGGATAAAGCGCGCATTGCCCTAGAAAAAGCCCAACGTGAAAGCAACTGGGAAGAGGCAGGGCGCTTGCAATACGAAGTCATTCCTGCCTTGCAAAAGCAGCTTGCCGATGAGCAGCACGAAGAAGATGAGCAAGCACCAAAACTTTTGCGCAATAAAGTTACCGATAACGAAATTGCCGAAGTGGTGTCTGCCGCCACGGGCATTCCTGTTGCCAAAATGCTGCAAGGCGAGCGTGATAAAATGCTGGCGATGGAAGAGATTTTGCACGAGCGTGTGATTGGGCAAGATGAAGCGGTGGTGGCGGTGGCAAATGCCGTGCGCCGCAGCCGTGCTGGACTGTCTGACCCAAATAAGCCGAGCGGTTCTTTCTTGTTCTTGGGTCCAACTGGCGTGGGTAAAACCGAGCTGACCAAGTCTTTGGCGAATTTCTTGTTTGATTCAGAAGACGCGATGGTGCGTATTGATATGTCTGAATTTATGGAAAAACACAGCGTGAGCCGTCTTGTGGGTGCGCCTCCGGGCTATGTCGGCTATGAAGAAGGTGGCGTCTTGACCGAAGCGGTGCGCCGTAAGCCTTATAGCGTAGTGCTGTTTGATGAAGTGGAAAAAGCGCACCCTGATGTGTTTAATATCCTGCTGCAAGTCTTAGACGATGGGCGTTTGACCGACAGCCATGGGCGTGTGGTGGATTTTAAAAACACGGTGATTATCATGACGTCAAACCTTGGCAGCCATAAAATCCAAGAAATGGCTGGCGATGAATATGATGAAATCAAGCGTGCGGTGATGGATTCGGTGAATGCGCATTTTCGTCCAGAATTTATCAACCGCATTGATGAGATTGTCGTGTTTCATCCTTTGGGACAGGCGCAAATGGCGGGCATTGCAGGCATTCAGCTGGACAGATTGCGCAGCCGCCTAAAAGAGCGTGAGCTTGGACTGGTTTTGTCAGACGAAGCGATGAACGAGCTGATTAGTACAGGCTATGACCCTGTGTTTGGCGCAAGACCGCTAAAACGTGCGATCGTGCAAGAGATTGAAAATCCGCTGGCGCAGCGCATTTTGGCAGGTGATTTCACCGCTGGCGACACCATTTCGGTGGACGTCAAAGACGGTGTGCTACACTTTGGTAAGCTGCTGGTGAATTGATTGATGGTTTGCTGATAGCTAAAAACAGCCCTTATGATGGTAGGGGCTGTTTTTTATGGACTTTAAAATTAGGTTGGGTTTTTTTTGCTTTGCTCAACCCAGCCTACAACCGTCCCACAACCAAGCCTGCAAATTCCATTTAAAAAACTGCAAAACCGTTTGTGATTTAAAAACCGTTCAAAAAACATTCGTAATTACAAAACCGTTCGTGATTTAAAAAACCGTTCGCGGTGGGCTTGTCGAACCAAGGACGGTTTTTGGGTTAAAAACTTTCACTTAGTTCACCCTTCGACAAGCTCAGGGCGAACGGGAAAAATCATATCGGCTGTAGATACCATCCCCACCC
>NZ_MUXU01000003.1 GCF_002014985.1 Moraxella caviae
TTTGCTTTTTGGGTTTTTGGAGAAGGAAAAAGGGCGGAAGCAGGGTAAATGAAATCATTGGCAAAGAAAATAAAAAATTTTCAATAAAAAGGTTGCATTTACTAAAATCTTTGCTATAATAGCAATCCTTAACACCCTAGGCGACTGGCTCAATTGGTAGAGCAGCGGACTCCAAATCCGCAGGTTGGGGGTTCGAGTCCCTCGTCGCCTGCCATCTTTATTTCTCCACACCATTTCTTTATTTTCGTATTGGTCAGTCCAAGGCTTATTCCTGCATGAGTGATAATAAAACACGTCTTGATACCCAGACCGACACGGCAACGCCCTCATCAAAACAGCCCGTTACCGTTTCTAAGGAAAACATCGTAGATGTTGCGACAACACGTTCTGCCAAAGACATGATTTTGTGGCTTTTGGCTATCGTTGCGCTGATTGCATCAACGCTGGTTTCGCAGTATTTGCCACGCTATTGGGCGCAGGCGAATGACGTATGGACGCAGCTTGGTATCACAGTGGCGCTGGTGGTGTTTGCGATTGTGTGTCTGGCTTTGACCAACCAAGGGCGCGCCTTTAAAGTACTGCTTAAAGACGCAGGCATTGAGCTACGCCGAGTTACTTGGCCGACCAAAAACGAAACCATTCGCTACACTTGGCAAGTCATTGTTGTGATGATTATTGTCGGCTTTATCGTGTGGCTTTTGGATAATGCGTTCAATTATTTGCTTGGTTTTATCTTGCACTGATCAGATTGCACGAAAAGTCCAGACGAAAAACAAGTTCATACTAATAGGATTTACGGGGTATTGTCATGCGTTGGTATATTATCCAAGCGTTTTCAGGCTATGAAAAACAAGTACAGCGTTCATTGATTGAGCGCATCAAGCGCAGCGGCTTAGAAGAGCAGTTTGGCGATGTGCTTGTGCCAACCGAAGAAGTGGTTGAAATGCGTGAAGGCAAAAAACGCACCGTTGAGCATAAGTTGTTTCCGGGTTATGTATTGATTAACATGGAGATGACTGAAGACACTTGGCACGTTGTGAAAGATTGCCCAAACATCACAGGCTTTATTGGTGGCACTCCAGAAAATCCTGCGCCAATCACCCAAGTGGAAGCCGACCGCATTTTGAACCGTATCCAAAAAGGCGGCGACACACCACGTCCGAAGACTTTGTTTGAGCCGGGCGAAGAAGTGTTGGTGATTGATGGCCCGTTCACTGACTTCAAAGGCTTGGTGAAAAAAGTGGATTATGACAAATCTAAACTTCACTTGACCGTCAGCGTATTTAACCGCCCAACCGATGTAGAATTGGAATTTACAAAGGTTGAAAAGCTGGTTTAATTGTGTTATAATAGAAAAATTCGCTTCAGATGGCGTAAATTGCTTTCTGAAGCTTTTTAGCGAAAAATACAAATAAGGCATTCTTGCTTGTATTTTTGAAATACTCGGGGAGCTAATTTTAGCGTTATCACCCACTATCGGAGAATATCTCATGGCAAAGAAGATTGATGGCTACATCAAGCTGCAAGTGCCTGCTGGTAAGGCAAACCCATCACCACCGATTGGTCCAGCTTTGGGTCAAAAAGGTGTGAACATCATGGCATTCTGTAAAGAGTTCAACGCTGCATCAGCGAACTTTGAGCCGGGCTTGCCAATTCCAGTTGTAATCACCGTATTTAATGACAAGTCTTTCACCTTCATCATGAAGTCGCCACCAGCAGCAGTATTGCTACGCAAGGCGGCTGGCGTTGCTAAAGGTTCAAGCGTGCCAAACAAAACTAAAGTTGGTACTGTAACTCGCGCGCAACTTGAAGAAATCGTGAAAACCAAAGAAGCGGATCTCACCGCTGCTGACCTAGAAGCTGCAATCCGTACTATCGCTGGTACTGCTCGCTCAATGGGTCTTAACGTGGAGGGTGTGTAATGGCTAAGCTAACTAAGCGTCAAAAGCTGATCAACGAAAAAGTTGATAGCAACAAACTATACACCATCGAAGAAGCGGTTGCGATTTTGAATGACTTGCCAGCGGCAAAATTCAAAGAATCTATCGACATCGCTATCAACCTAGGCGTTGATCCACGTAAATCTGACCAAGTGGTTCGTGGTGCAACCAACCTTCCTGCAGGTACTGGCAAAACCAAGCGTGTTGCAGTATTTGCTCAAGGCGCAGCAGCAGACGCTGCTAAAGAAGCAGGCGCTGACGTGGTAGGTTTTGAAGATTTGGCAGAAAGCATCAAAGCTGGTAACATGGACTTTGATGTTGTGATTGCATCTCCAGACGCAATGCGTGTGGTAGGTCAGTTGGGTACAATCCTAGGCCCACGCGGTCTTATGCCAAACCCAAAAGTTGGCACAGTAACTGCTGACGTTGCTACTGCGGTGAAAAACACCAAAGCAGGTCAGGCTCAGTACCGTGTAGACAAAGCAGGTATTATCCACGCTTCTATCGGTCAAGTAGGTTTCACTGGTGAGCAAATCGAACAAAACGCAACTGCGCTATTGAACGATTTGAAACGTGCAAAACCAGCAACTTCTAAAGGTATCTACATCAAGAAGATCACGCTGTCTAGCACTATGGGTCCGGGCCTTGCGATTGACCCAGTTCCACACCGTGCGAACAAATAATTTGCTTATTTAAGCAAAACCGTTGCTGCTTGACCCGTGTTTAATTAAAAATAACACAAGCAGCAACGATGACGAATTAATATTATTAGTTCAGCACAACGGGTTGTGCTGTCTAAGACCGTAGGTATCAATGATTGTTCTCAAGCATTGATGTAAATTATGAATAAAATCATACGCCTACGCAGACGGAACGATCAATCTGGTCGCCGTATTGGTGCAAACGTTTTCAGCGTTTGTAAAATTTGCTTATCGTTTCGGCAGTTTTGAGACGATAAATATGGAGACAACCCATGGCACTAAATCTTCAAGACAAACAAGCAATTGTTGCTGAAGTAAGTGAAGTTGCCAATGTTGCCCTTTCTGCTGTGGTTGCTGACTCTCGTGGCGTAACCGTAGCACAGATGACCGAACTTCGTAAGAAAGCTCGTGAAGCTGGCGTTGATATGCGTATCGTTCGTAACACTTTGTTGCGCCGTGCGCTTGAAGACAGCAGCTTTGCTTGCTTGAATGACGTATTCGTTGGTCCTACTTTGATTGCATTCTCAAAAGAACATCCGGGTGCAGCAGCACGCTTGTTCAAAGAATTTGCAAAAGCCAACGACAAGTTTGAAATCAAAGGCGCAGCGTTTGAAGGCGAATTCATCGACGCAAAATCAATCGATCGCTTGGCAACTCTACCAACTTACGAAGAAGCTATCGCACGTTTGATGGGCACTATGAAAGAAGCAGCGGCAGGCAAACTTGCTCGCACCTTGGCAGCCCTTCGCGACAAGCTACAAGCAGAAGCGGCATAAGTCGCGCGCGGTTAGCGTATTTTGGTTTACTTTATTCAATTTACTAATTAGGAATGATTGCTATGTCACTTACTAACGAACAAATCCTAGACGCCATCGCTGAAAAATCAGTAATGGAAATCGTTGAACTTATCTCTGCAATGGAAGAGAAGTTTGGTGTATCAGCAGCTGCACTAGCAGCAGCACCTGCAGCTGGCGGCGACGCTGGTGGCGCAGCTGAAGAGAAAGACGACTTCAACGTTGTTCTTACTAACGGCGGCGACAAAAAAGTTGCAGTTATTAAAGTTGTGCGTGAAGTTACTGGTCTTGGCCTTAAAGAAGCGAAAGACTTGGTTGAAGGCGCACCACAAACTGTTAAAGAAGGTGCTTCTAAAGCTGAAGCTGAAGAGCTTAAGAAGAAACTTGAAGAAGCTGGCGCTTCTGTTGAGCTTAAATAATCTTTTTGATTATCTAACGCTTTACAAATTGACGCAGTGCGGTGAGCAAAGATTGCTTTGCTTGCCCACCGTGAAAATTAAGAAAAAACCAATAATGTTCTTGCATTATTGGTTTTTTTGTATTATAATTTGGAATTTGACCTTTGGTGTTTTGCACGGCTTTTGGCGCATTGGTTGGGCTAAACAAACCTGCACACCGACAAAAGGACAAACTTTCCCTATGCAGACAGTCTTTTTATTCACCAAACTTGGCTAAGCTAAGTACGTTTCGTGCTTGGCGTTTTTTCGTGTCTGATTGTTTTTCAGTGTGTTTGATGGCTTTTAAGTTTTAAGCATTTACACGAAAAGACATTTGATGATGGCATCGAGCGTGAAATTAGGCAGCTGCATAAGGTTATCTTGGCTAAAACTGCCAAAAACAAAGCAATTTTGATAGATTTTAAGGCTGTATTAGGCAGGCTGATTTGGCAAAATGCTTGTGATAGCGTGCTTTAGCGTGATTTTAAATGCGGCATGAAGCATTGGTGAGACAGATGATGATTTGGTGTAATAGGGACGCCATTGAATGATTTGTTTGGCGATGGTTTGTGCGATGTGAGTTTGTCCGATCATTGATGGCGCAGGTGTTTTGCCATCAAAACCGCGTTTTGTGGTTGATCTTGTGGTTTTAATCAGTTGGGTGGGCGTGCGCTGCGTGGCGTTGGCTGTGCGGGCGTGCCTTCCTAAGTTTAACGTAAGGAATCTTAATGGCATATTCTTATACTGAAAAAAAACGCATTCGTAAAAGTTTTTCACAACTTCCAGACGTCATGGACGTGCCATACTTGTTGGCAATCCAAGTAGATTCTTACGAGCAGTTTTTGCAAGAACACAAAAAGCCAAAAGCCCGTGCGAATGTGGGCTTGCAAGCGGCTTTTTCGTCTATTTTCCCAATTTATAGCCACTCGGGCAATGCCGAGTTGCAATTTGTAGAGTATTATTTGGGCGAGCCTGAATTTGATGAGCGCGAGTGCATCATGCGTGGCTCAACGTTTGCTGCGCCTTTGCGTGTCAAAATCCGCTTGGTGATTAAAGACAAAGACAGCAAGGATAAAGACAGCAAAGCCGCCATCAAAGACATTCGTGAACAAAACGTCTACATGGGCGAAATCCCATTGATGACCGAAAACGGTACGTTCATCATCAACGGCACCGAGCGTGTGATTGTATCGCAGTTGCACCGCTCTCCGGGCGTGTTCTTTGACCACGACAAGGGCAAATCACATTCTAGCGGTAAAGTGCTGTATAACGCACGCATCATTCCATACCGTGGTTCGTGGCTTGATTTTGAATTTGACGTAAAAGATTTGGTGTACGCGCGTATTGACCGCCGCCGTAAACTTTTGGCGACCATTATTTTGCGTGCCATCGGCATGAACACTGCCGACATTTTGGCGACTTTCTTTGAAACGGTGCAAGTATTCAAAGGCGAAGAGTCTTTTGAAGTGGAGCTGATTGCTGAGCGTTTGCAAGGCGAGATGGCACAATTTGACATTGTATCGCCAGATGGCAAGGTAATCGTTGAGCAGGGCAAGCGCATCAACGCACGCCGCATCAAGGAAATTCAGGCAGCTGGCATGACCAAACTTGCCGTGCCTGATGAATACCTGTACGAGCGCATTTTGGCAGAAGACATCGTGTATCACGATGAAGTGATTGCACGTGCAAATACGCTGATTGACCACGAGCTACTGGTAAAACTTGCCGACAAAGACATCAAAGGCTTTAAAATCCTATTCACCAACGACATCGATCACGGCGCATACATCGCAGACACACTGCGTGCTGACACCGTAACCAGCCGTGAAGAAGCCTTGATTGAAATCTATAAAGTCATGCGTCCGGGTGAGCCGCCAACCCTAGAAACGGCAGAAAAACTGTTTGAATCTATGTTCTTTAGCCAAGAGCGTTATGATTTGTCAAACGTTGGCCGCATGAAGTTCAACCGCCGCTTGGGTCGTGAATTTGTAGAAACTGACGATCCAGACGTGCAGCGCGATCAAGGCGTACTGTCAAATGCTGACATCGTGGACGTGCTAAAAGAGTTGATCGAAATCCGTAACGGCCGCGGCGAAGTGGACGACATTGACCACTTGGGTAACCGCCGTATCCGCTCTGTAGGCGAGATGACCGAAAACCAATTCCGCATTGGTCTTGCGCGTGTGGAGCGTGCGGTAAAAGAGCGTCTGACTGCAGCTGAGTCTGACAATCTATCACCACAAGATTTGATCAACTCAAAACCTGTGGCAGCGGCAATCAAAGAATTCTTTGGTTCATCGCAGCTTTCGCAGTTCATGGACCAAAACAACCCATTGTCAGAAATCACGCATAAGCGCCGTGTTTCTGCGCTTGGCCCGGGCGGTTTGACTCGTGAGCGTGCTGGCTTTGAAGTGCGTGACGTACATAACACCCACTACGGCCGTGTGTGTCCGATTGAAACGCCTGAAGGCCCAAACATTGGTTTGATTAACTCTTTGGCGGTATTTGCCAAGACCAACAACTTCGGCTTCCTAGAAACGCCATATCGCCGCGTGATTGATGGCAAAGTTACAGACGACATTGAATATATGTCTGCCATTGAAGAAGTGGGTGCGGTGATTGCACAGGCAGACTCGCCAATGAACGATCAAGGCGAGCTGACCGAAGAGATGGTTATGGTGCGCTATCAAGGCGAATCGGTGCGTATGGGTGTGGATAAAGTAACGCATATGGACGTATCGCCACGCCAAGTGGTGTCTGTAGCGGCAAGTTTGATTCCGTTCCTAGAGCATGATGACGCAAACCGTGCATTGATGGGTGCGAACATGCAGCGTCAGGCTGTACCGACTTTGCGCAGCGATAAGCCGCTTGTGGGTACGGGCATGGAGCGCCATGTGGCACGCGATTCTGGTGTGTGTGTGGTTGCCAAGCGTGGCGGCGTGATTGAAGAAGTGGACGCCAGCCGTGTGATCGTGCGTGTGAACGAAGACGAAATGACCGCAGGTGAAGCAGGTATTGATATTTATAACCTGATCAAATACACCCGCTCAAACCAAAACACCTGTATCAACCAGCGCATCATCGTGAACGAAGGCGATGTGATTGCGCGCGGTGATATCTTGGCGGACGGCCCATCTACCGACCTTGGTGAGTTGGCGCTTGGTCAAAATATGCGTGTGGCGTTCATGCCTTGGAATGGCTATAACTTTGAAGACTCGATTTTGCTGTCTGAGCGTGTGGTACAAGAAGACCGCTTTACTACCATTCACATTCAAGAGCTGACCTGTGTGGCGCGCGACACCAAACTTGGGCCTGAAGAAATCACTGCCGATATTCCAAACGTGGGCGAAGCGGCGTTGTCAAATCTTGACGAAGCGGGCATCGTGTACATCGGTGCAGAAGTGGACGCAGGCGATATTTTGGTGGGCAAGGTAACGCCAAAAGGCGAAAGCCAGCTGACACCAGAAGAAAAACTTTTGCGTGCGATTTTCGGTGAAAAAGCCGCTGACGTAAAAGACACATCTTTGCGTGTGCCGTCATCTACTAAAGGTACGGTGATTGATGTGCAGGTATTCACTCGTGATGGCTTGGAAAAAGACAGCCGTGCTAAAGCGATTGAAAAAGCCATGCTGGACAACTACCGCAAAGACCTAAAAGAAGAGCTGAACATCTTTGAAGCAGCGGCTCGTGGTCGTATCGTCAGTCTATTGTCTGGCAAAACCGTAAGCGGCGGCGCTGGCTTTAAAGCAGGCACGGTATTGAGCGCAGAAAATCTTGAAAATCTGCCACTTGAGACCTTGCTTGACATTCAGCCTGCCGAAGAAGAAGTGTCTGAGCGTTTGACGCAAATCGCTGAATACCTAAGCGAAAAACAAAAAGACATTGACAATAAATTTGCCGATAAGAAACGCAAGCTGACCCAAGGCGATGATTTGGCGCATGGCGTACAAAAAATCGTTAAGGTGTATTTGGCGGTGAAACGCCGCATTCAGCCGGGCGATAAGATGGCAGGTCGTCATGGTAACAAAGGCGTGGTATCACGCATCATGCCAGTAGAAGACATGCCTTATGATGAAAATGGCAACCCTGTGGACATCGTGCTAAACCCGCTGGGCGTACCATCGCGTATGAATATCGGTCAGGTGCTAGAAACGCACCTTGGTATGGCGGCAAAAGGCTTGGGCGATAAGATTGATCAAATGCTAAAAGCGCAAGCGGCGGTGGCTGAACTGCGTGAGTTCCTTGACAAGATTTATAACCAAGTTGGCGGTGAGCAAGTGGATTTGAACAGCCTGTCTGATGAAGACTTGTTGGCGCTTGCCAAAAACCTACGTCAAGGCGTGCCAATGGGTACAGCGGTATTTGATGGCGCGAAAGAAACGCAAATCAAAGCCTTGCTTGAGCTTGCCGATTTGTCGCCAACAGGTCAGCAAACGCTGTATGACGGCCGCACAGGTAAGAAATTTGACCGTCCTGTTACCGTGGGCTATATGTACATGCTCAAGCTGAACCACTTGGTTGATGACAAGATGCACGCGCGTTCAACAGGCTCGTACAGCTTGGTAACTCAGCAGCCGCTGGGTGGTAAAGCGCAGTTTGGTGGTCAGCGTTTTGGTGAGATGGAAGTGTGGGCGCTAGAAGCATATGGCGCGACTTACACCTTGCAAGAAATGCTTACCGTGAAGTCGGACGACGTTGAAGGCCGTACACGCATGTATAAGAACATCGTTGATGGCGAACAGTACATGAATCCCGGCATGCCGGAGTCGTTCAATGTATTGACCAAAGAAATTCGCTCGCTGGGCATCAATATTGACTTGAAAGAAAAGAAATAATATTGCAAGCCTAGCCGCTACCCAGACACGCATTGTGTCTGGGACTTATTGACGAATACAACGGAGAATCCTTTTGAAAGATTTGTTAGACATCATGAAAGGCCCTGCCGATTCAGGCATGAAGGAATTTGATAGTATTCAGATTTCTTTGGCGTCGCCAGACACCATCAAATCATGGTCGCATGGCGAAGTGAAAAAGCCAGAAACCATCAACTACCGCACTTTCAAGCCTGAGCGTGATGGTCTGTTTTGTGCCAAGATTTTTGGCCCTGTAAAAGATTTTGAGTGCTTGTGTGGCAAATATAAGCGCCGTAAATTCCAAGGCATCATTTGCGAAAAATGTGGCGTAGAAGTTACTGTTGCTAAAGTTCGCCGTGAGCGCATGGGTCATATTGAGCTTGCCAGCCCAGTGGCGCACATTTGGTTCTTGAAATCTTTGCCAAGCCGTATCGGTCTTTTGCTTGACATCACGCTGCGTGATATTGAGCGTGTGCTGTATTTTGAAAGCTACATCGTAACCGACCCGGGCATGACAGGTCTTGAAAAGTATCAGCTTTTGGACGATGAAGAGTATTTTACTGCGCTTGAGCAATATGGCGATGAGTTCATTGCCAAGATGGGTGCAGAAGCGGTACAAGACTTGCTGCGTGATATTGACGTGGACGGTGAGATTGATGAGCTGCGTGCGGCAATTCCGCAAACTGGCTCAGAAACCAAGCTGAAAAAAATGTCAAAACGCCTGCAGCTGCTAGAATCTTTCCGTGATTCTGGCAACAAGCCTGAATGGATGGTAATGACGGTGTTGCCTGTGTTGCCGCCAGATTTGCGTCCGTTGGTACCGCTTGAAGGTGGTCGTTTTGCAACTTCTGATTTGAACGACTTGTATCGCCGTGTCATCAACCGTAACAACCGCCTAAAACGCCTGCTTGAGCTAAACGCACCTGACATCATCGTGCGTAACGAAAAACGTATGTTGCAAGAAGCGGTAGACGCACTCTTGGACAATGGTCGTCGTGGCCGTGCGATTACAGGTTCAAACAAACGTCCATTGAAATCTTTGGCAGACATGATCAAAGGTAAGCAAGGTCGTTTCCGTCAAAACCTGTTGGGTAAGCGTGTAGACTACTCAGGTCGTTCGGTGATTGTGGTTGGTCCGACACTGCGCCTACATCAGTGCGGTCTGCCTAAGAAAATGGCGCTTGAGCTGTTCAAGCCGTTTACTTATGCCAAATTGCTACAAAACAACATCGCCAGCACCATCAAAGCCGCCAAGAAAATGGTAGAGCGTGAAGAGCCTGCGGTGTGGGATATGCTTGCCAGCGTGATTCGTGAACATCCAGTGTTGCTAAACCGTGCGCCAACGCTGCACCGTTTGGGCTTGCAAGCGTTTGAGCCTGTACTGATTGAAGGTAAAGCGATTCAGCTGCACCCATTGGTGTGTGCGGCATTTAACGCCGACTTTGACGGCGACCAGATGGCGGTACACGTGCCATTGACGCTAGAAGCGCAGCTAGAAGCGCGTGCGTTGATGATGTCTACCAACAACATTCTATCGCCAGCGAACGGTGAGCCTATCATCGTACCATCGCAGGACGTGGTGTTGGGCTTGTATTACATCAGCCGCAGCCATGTGAATGCCAAGGGCGAAGGTATGGTGTTTTCTACCGTGAACGAAGCCTTGCGTGCGATTGGTTCTGACGATTTGTCAGTAAACGCCAAGATTAAAGTGCGTGTTACCGAAACCGTGCTTGACGAAAAAACTGGCGAGAAAACCACACGCACAGAAATCAAAGACACCGTTGCTGGTCGTTTGTTGATTTGGAACATCATGCCAGAAGGTATGGCGTTTGAAGAGTGCAACAAAGAGATGACCAAAAAGAACATCTCTAAGCTGCTAAACTCATGCTACCGTAAACTTGGCGTGAAAGATTCGGTAATGTTTGCCGACCATCTGATGTACCTAGGCTTTGCCCAAGCGACTTTGTCGGGCATTTCTATCGGTATGGAAGACATGGTGATTCCACCGACCAAAAAAGAAATCGTGGACGCAGCCGATGCCGAAGTGCGTGAGATTGAACAGCAGTTTGAGCAAGGTTTTGTAACCGCAGGTGAGCGCTATAACAAAGTTGTTGATATTTGGTCTCGTACGTCTGATAAAATCGCCAATGCGATGATGGAAAACCTATCAACCGACAGCGTGGTGAATGCCGCTGGTGAAGTTGAGCAAGAAAAATCGTTCAACTCAATTTACATGATGGCAGACTCTGGCGCTCGTGGTAGTGCAACGCAGATTCGTCAGCTCGCTGGTATGCGTGGCTTGATGGCAAAACCAGACGGCTCTATCATCGAAACGCCAATTAAGGCGAACTTCCGTGAAGGCTTGACGGTATTGCAGTACTTTATTTCTACGCACGGTGCGCGTAAAGGTCTTGCCGATACCGCCTTGAAAACTGCGAACTCAGGTTATCTGACTCGCCGTTTGGTGGACGTGGCACAAGACTTGGTCATCACGCTTGATGACTGTGGCACAGAAGCAGGTCAGTTGATGACACCTGTGATTGACGGCGGCGAAATCGTAGAACGTCTGGGCGATCGTGTGCTTGGTCGTGTGGCTGCCAAAGATGTGCTAAATGCTGATGGCGACGTGGTTGTGGCGGCTGGTACGCTGATTGATGAGCGTTTGGTTGAGCTGCTTGACAAAAACGCCATTGATGAAGTATGGGTGCGCTCGGTGATTACCTGTGAGTCAGGCCATGGCGTGTGTGCGAAGTGCTACGGACGTGATTTGGCGCGCGGTCATTTGGTGAACATCGGTGAGTCTGTGGGCGTTATGGCGGCGCAGTCTATCGGTGAGCCGGGTACTCAGCTTACCATGCGTACGTTCCACGTTGGTGGTGCGGCAAGTGCTGCGTCAGTGGACAACAGCGTGTCTGTGGGCAATGCAGGTACGGTACGTTTCCATAACATGAAAACGGTAGAACACGTTGATGGGCATTTGGTTGTGGTATCACGTTCGGCAGAAATCGGCGTGGCAGACAGCCAAGGCCGTGAGCGTGAGCGCTATAAAGTGCCATACGGCTCAAACGTGCTGGTACGAGACGAAGCGGCTGTGGCAGCTGGCGATGTGATTGCCAAGTGGGATCCGCATACCCACCCAATCATCACCGAATTTGCTGGTAAAGCACGCTTTAGCGACATCACAGACGGCATGACCGCCACAGTGAAAGTGGACGAAACCACAGGCATGAGTTCGTTTGAAATCTTGGCAAGTAAGGATCGCCCAAGCATCGCCAAAGACTTGCGTCCTGCCATCATTCTTGACACTGCCGAAGGCAAAGAAGTGGTTTACTTCTTGCCAGCTGAGACGGTGATTCGTGTGTCTGAAGGCGAAGCGGTGGCGGCAGGTTCGGTGCTAGGCCGTGTACCACAAGCCACTTCAGGTACCAAAGATATTACCGGTGGTCTGCCGCGTGTTGCTGACTTGTTTGAAGCGCGCCGTCCAAAAGACCATGCAATCTTGGCAGAGATGAGCGGCGTGGTGAGCTTTGGTAAAGAAACCAAAGGCAAAAACCGTTTCATCATCACTGACGAAGATGGCAACGTACACGAAGAGCTGATTCCAAAATGGCGTCAAATCAACGTCTTTGAAGGTGAAACGGTGGAGCGTGGCGAAGTGGTGTCAGACGGCCCATCAAACCCACACGACATCTTGCGTCTAAAAGGCGAAACCGCACTTGCCAACTACATCGTGAATGAAGTGCAAGAAGTTTATCGCTTGCAAGGCGTAAAAATCAACGATAAGCACATTGAAGTCATTGTACGTCAGATGCTGCGTAAAGTTGAAGTGATTGACGGCGGCGATTCTAGCTACTTTAAAGGCGACCAAGTGGAATACGCCAAAGTGCGTGCGCTGAACGAAGAGCTTGTGGCGAATAACAAGTTCCCAATTCAGTTTGAGCGTCAGCTTTTGGGTATCACCAAAGCAAGTCTTGCAACCGAAAGCTTCATCTCGGCAGCGTCATTCCAAGAGACCACGCGTGTCTTGACCGCTGCGGCTACGATGGGCAAAGTGGACGATTTGACAGGCTTGAAAGAAAACGTGGTGGTGGGTCGTTTGATTCCTGCTGGTACGGGTCTGGCTTATCATCAAAACCGCAAGCGCACCGCCGAAAAAGCGGCTGCCGAAGCTGTGCCATCGCTTGATGACATCTTGCTGGCTGGTACTGGCGAAAGCGAGCCTGCGCAAACGGTGGAAGACAGCTTCGCCAAGGCGTTTGCTGAAGAGCTGGGTCAAAACCAAGACCAAAATGCTGCCGAATAAGCCAGCCAAATCGGTGATAAACCGACAGCTTGCTTAATCAAGCCATACAAAAAGTCCATCATGATTGGTGGGCTTTTTGTTTTTGGGAGGTTTGTAGGCTTGGTTGACAAGTTGGTTTTTTTAAGGCTGTAGATTGGGTTAGCGTGAGCGTAACTCAACATTCCGAGTGATAAACCATCATTTCACGCAAAACTGTTTAAAAAACCGTTCGTGGTGAGCCTGTCAAGCCATGGCGGTTTTTTACAAATCCTTCACAAGTTTAACCCTTTGACAAGCTCAGGGCGAACGGGACAGAGCTTGCAGGTTGGGTAGCGGTAGCCCGTAAGTTGGGTTAGCGATAGCGCAACCCAACATTCCAAAGACAGCCCATCAAATTTGTTGGGTTTTCGCTTTGCTCAACCCAACTTACGAACGCTCAACCTAGCCTGCGAGCCACCAACTTAATTTACAAACCAAGCAAATTTCACCGCCCAATCAGGCTTATGAAATTTCTTTCATCTTATTATGAAAATTTTTCTTTAAGTTTTCTTGTGTAAGCGGTTGCAAAAATGGGGCAATCGGTGTATAAATATAGGTTGTTTTTATCGCCAAACCTTCCTAAGGATACCCCATGACCCTATCGCTTCACAAAGACAAAATCCGCTTCTTGCTGCTAGAAGGCGTGCATGAAAACGCCCTAAAAGTGTTGAACGAAGCAGGCTACACAAACATTGAATACATCAAAACCGCGCTTGACGAAGAAGAGCTGATTGAAAAAATCAAAGACGCACACTTCATCGGCATTCGCTCACGCACGCAGCTGACTCGCAAAGTGCTAGAATCTGCCGAAAAGCTAATCGCCATCGGCTGCTACTGCATTGGTACCAACCAAGTGGATTTAGAAGCGGCGCTGGAGCTTGGTATTCCTGTGTTTAACGCGCCATATTCAAACACACGTTCGGTGGCAGAATTGGTGCTGGCTGAGACCATCATGCTGATGCGTGGCGTGCCAGAGAAAAACGCAGTCGTACACCGTGGCGGTTGGAATAAATCTGCCAAAGACAGCTATGAAGTGCGTGGCAAAACCATGGGTATCGTGGGTTATGGCTCAATCGGTTCGCAGCTTTCTGTGCTTGCCGAAAGCCTTGGCATGAAAGTGATTTATCATGACGCCATCACCAAGCTGCCTTTGGGTAATGCGGTGCAAGTGGGCAGCCTTGATGAATTGCTTGAAAAAGCGGACGTCGTTACTTTGCACGTTCCTGACCTGCCAAGCACACGCAACATGATGACGGCAGCCGAATTTGCCAAAATGAAAGACGGCGCATTTTTCATCAATGCGGCGCGCGGCGGCTGTGTGGACATTGATGCGTTGGCGGCAGCACTAGAAAGCAAAAAAATCCTAGGCGCAGCGATTGACGTATTCCCAAAAGAGCCAAAATCAGCGGACGAAGAGTTTGTATCGCCATTGCGTGCGTTTGATAATGTGATTTTGACGCCGCACGTTGGTGGCTCAACCCAAGAAGCGCAAGCGAACATCGGTCTTGAAGTGGCGGAAAAATTCGTCAAATATTCAGACCAAGGCGACACCACCAGCGCAGTAAACTTCCCAAACGTCTCAATCCCGTTCACCGAAGGCACGCACCGCTTGCTGCACATTCACAAAAACGTGCCGGGCGTACTATCACAAATCAACGCAGCCTTTGCCGATGCAGGCATTAACATCGCCGCGCAATCGATGATGACCAAAGGCGACGTAGGCTATTTGGTGATGGACGTGGACGATAACGACTCAGAAAAAGCACTACAACGCCTGCGCGCGGTGCCTGAGACCATTCGTGTGCGTGTGTTGTTCTGATGTTTTAACCGCTTTTATGGCAGTTATTTACAAATCAAAACCGCTTGGCAAACAGGCGGTTTTGTTTTTGTGGTACAATTTTATGGTACAATGAAGCGATGGTAAGCTGCACCGAGCAAGGCGCACCAAAAACCACATTGACAAAACAGATTTTACACTCAAACTCAGCAATAAATTTAGCAGCAAAATTAGGATAACTTTATGACTAAACATTACGATTATGTTGCCATTGGTGGCGGTTCAGGCGGGATTGCATCAATTAACCGTGCGGCGAGCTATGGCAAAAAATGTGCGATTATTGAAGCCAAACATTTAGGCGGTACTTGCGTAAACGTAGGTTGTGTGCCGAAAAAAGTGATGTTCTACGGGGCACAAATTGCAGAGGCAATCAACAGCTATGCCCCTGATTATGGCTTTGATGTGGAAGTGAAAAACTTTGACTTTGCCAAATTAGTGGAAAGCCGTCAGGCGTATATTTCGCGTATTCATACTTCATACAACAATGTATTAGGCAAAAACAATGTTGATGTTTTAAATGGCTTTGCGAAGTTTGTCGATGCCAAAACCCTTGAAGTCAGCTATGCAGACGGCACAAGCGAGCTAGTAACAGCGGATCATATTTTGATTGCCACAGGCGGTCGCCCATCTCGCCCGAATATCAAAGGGGCAGAATACGGGATCGATTCTGATGGCGTGTTTGCCCTTGAAAGCCTGCCGAAAAGTGCCGCAGTTGTTGGGGCGGGTTATATTGCCGTAGAACTGGCTGGCGTGTTAAACAGCTTGGGCGTGCAGTCGCATTTATTCGTTCGCCAACACGCACCGCTTCGCACGATGGATCCAATGCTTTATGAAACTTTAATGGAAGTGATGGCACAAGATAACATCACGCTTCACACCAAAGCCATTCCGCAAGAAGTGGTTAAAAATGCGGACGGTACGCTCACGTTAAAACTTGAAGATGGGCGTGAAACGACCGTTGAAACGCTAATTTGGGCGATTGGTCGTGAGCCAGCCACTGATGTGATCAACCTACAAGCAGCAGGCGTTGAAACCAACGAACGTGGCTACATCAAAGTGGATAAATTCCAAAATACCAATGTACCAAACATTTATGCGGTGGGCGATATTATCGAAGGAGGCATTGAACTTACACCAGTGGCGGTTGCGGCAGGTCGCCGTTTATCTGAGCGTTTATTCAATAACAAACCGAATGAACATTTAGATTATAATCTTGTGCCAACCGTGGTATTTAGCCACCCGCCAATCGGCACAATTGGCTTAACCGAGCCACAAGCGATTGCACAATATGGCGAAGAAAATGTGAAAGTCTATAAATCCTCTTTCACAGCGATGTACACAGCGGTTACCCAGCACCGCCAGCCTTGCCGAATGAAATTAGTTTGTGTCGGCAAAGAAGAAAAAGTGGTGGGCTTACACGGCATTGGCTTTGGTGTTGATGAAATGATCCAAGGCTTTGCAGTAGCAATCAAAATGGGGGCAACCAAAGCTGATTTTGATAACACCGTAGCCATTCACCCAACAGGTTCAGAAGAATTTGTAACCATGCGTTAATTGGTTGGTTTGCGCTGATTTGAAAAATGATGCAGCGCAAGCGACACCACAAAATGACAACAATAAAAAACACCGCTTAAGCACTATTTAAGTCAAGCTGAGCGGTGTTTTTTGTGGTGAATATTTGACAAAATTAGTCAATCAATCACGCCCAGCATTTTTAGACCTTGATAAATGCCGTCGTCGGTGTGATTTGGGCAGACGTAATCCGCCACCGCTTTAAGATTTGGGTGTGCATTGCCCATCGCCACGCCTGTGCCTACCGCTTGCAGCATTTCTAAGTCGTTCAGCCCATCGCCAAACGCCATCGCTTCGCTAAAATCAAGCCCCAAAGCGTCCAGCACCGCTTGAATGCCGCGCGCTTTTGAGCCTTTTGCGTCCAAAATATCCACGCCAGAGACGTGCCAACGCACAGTTTTTAAATCGCTTGGCAAGTCCAAATCAATGGTGCTGTTGTCATCATAAAAAGTGAGCATTTGGTACACAGGCGTTGTCATATCAAAGCTGTCCACCACACGATAAGGAATGTGCAGCGATGTCAAAGCCGCCGTCATGGCAGGCGTTTCGTCAAATGCCAAAATCGCATCGCGCGTCATGTAGCCATAGGCAAGGTTTTTGCGTTTTAATAAATCGGTGGTGGTGCGGATTTGCTCGCTCGTCAGCGCAAAATCCACCAGCGGCTCGCCACGAAATTCGTTGTATTGTCCATTGATGGTTACAAATAAATCAATGCCAACTTTATCAATCAGCTCGTTAATCGCTGGCGGAAACACGCAAATCCCACGTCCAGTGGCAATCGCCACCATAATGCCACGCTCTTTTAGCGCAAGCAGGGCGGTGGTTACGCTTGGCGGTACATAATTGTCGTATTTGATGTACAGCGTGT
Source organism: Moraxella caviae (assembly GCF_002014985.1). Classification (GTDB taxonomy): domain Bacteria; phylum Pseudomonadota; class Gammaproteobacteria; order Pseudomonadales; family Moraxellaceae; genus Moraxella; species Moraxella caviae. The sequence goes on from NZ_MUXU01000003.1 coordinate 17,324, forward strand.
CGTCAATGTCAAAAAAGACGATTTTAGGCGCATGGGCAAGCGGCGGCGTGGTGTGAGAAAGTATTTGCATGGCGATGGTAATTTTAAATTGAAACGGCTTGTATTGAACTTGCATTGAAGCAAATTGAGCTTTTATTGTAACACACTTCGGATAAGGCGTGTTGCCAAGCGATTTTTGGCTGAATTAAAAAAAACGTTCGTGGTGAGCCTGTCGAACCATGACGGTTTTTTTAGCCGCTTACGAACGCTCGCCATTAAAAAACACCGTGCGAATGCGCTTGATGACGATAAAGACAAGCAGCACACCAGCGGCAATCGCCACGCCTTTACTGATGGGTGCGATGAAAGTTTCCACGGCGGCGTAATTTGCCCCAAGCAAGTAACCTGCATACGCCAAAAGCGTTGTCCAAATGGCTGAACCCGCCGCAGTCAGCAGCAAAAACGGCACAAGCGGCATTCGTGCCATGCCAGCAGGAATGGAAATCAGCGAGCGAATGGCAGGAATCATGCGTCCAAAAAACACCACCGTTTTGCCGTATTTGGCGAACCACGCTTGCGCATTTTGTACATCGGCAGGCGTGATGAGCAAAAATTTGCCGTAGCGTTCGGCAAGGCGATACAGCCGCGCTTCGTCCAAAAGCGTCCCCAAATAATACAGCGGCAAAGCACCCAGCACCGCACCCAGCGTCCCTGCGATAATCACCGCAAATAGACTCATCTTGCCCATCGCCGCCGCAAAACCTGCCGCTGGCATGATAAGCTCGCTGGGAATGGGTGGAAAGACGTTTTCTAAAAACATCATCGCCACCACGCCAAGCAAGCCGAGCTTATCCATCATGATAAGCACCCATTCGCTGATTGTATCCATGCTAAGACCTAGGGAAGTTGATTGTGTATTGGTTGCACCAAGTGAATTTTCGGGTGTATGAAGTGAATTTTTGAGCAAGTTGTCCAAAGATGGCGCCCAAAACCAAAAACGCACAATATAGCATGAATATTGTGCGTTGTCCGTTGGCAAATTGTAAGATGATTTTTTGTCAGCAGTATTGCGTTGGGTCTTTTTGGGTGTTATTTGGCTCTATGGTGTCGGCAAAAAACGCACGCTGTACGTTGGTTTTGGCGTTTTGCCAGTGGGGGAATTGAGCGCAAGTGGCTTCAAGCGAGCCTTGCCATGCTGGGATTTTGCCTTTCATGCGAGCAAAGCGGTTTGGCACGTCCGCAAGCGTTTTGGCGAATGCCACCGCACGCAGCGCATCATCACGGTTATTACACACCAAAGCCATGTCGCAGCCTGCACCGATGGCAGCCGACACACGCGCTTCCACACCGCCTGCAACGTGCGCTGCTTTCATGGATAAATCATCCGAGAAAATCACGCCATCAAAGCTAAGTTTTTCACGCACGATGTCTTGTAGCCACACACGCGAAAATCCTGCTGGCACATCATCAACTTTAGGATAAATGACGTGCGCTGGCATGAGTGCGTCCAGTTTTGGTAGGGTTTGCACGAAGGTTTTGGCGTCTTGCTCCCAGATTTCATCAAAACTGCGCTCGTCCACCGCATCGGCAACGTGCGAATCAGGCGCAACCGAGCCATGCCCGGGGAAGTGCTTGCCCGTGGTCGCCATGCCAGCGTCATGCATACCGTCCATCAGCCGAGCTGACAGCGCTGTGATGGCGGCGGTGTCGGCATGAAAGGCACGATCGCCAATCACCGCACTGCACCCATCAATATCCAGCACAGGCGCAAAGCTAAAATCCACGCCCACCGCCAGCACTTCGCTTGCCATCAGATAGCCGACATCATAGGCGAGCGCAAGAGCTGCCGCAGCGTCCGTGTCGTACAGCTTGCCAAGCCGTCCCATCGCAGGCAGCGGCGAAAATCCTGCACGAAAACGTGCCACACGTCCGCCTTCTTGATCAACGGCAATCAGCACGTCAGAATTGGCTTTACGCATGGCGTCAGTCAGCACGCGCACTTGGGCAGGCGTGTCCACGTTTCTTGCAAATAAAATCATGCCGCCGATTTCAGCGTGCTGTAAAAATTCTTGGTCAGCGTCCGTCAGGGTGTGTCCTGCCACGTCCGCCATGATGATGCCTTGTGCCATAAAATGCCTTTTTATGCTAATTTTGGTAAATTGTGCTAACAGTCGCACTTTAAATCGTGCTTATTATGCCACAGTTGTTAAAGATTGCGCAGGGTTTCTTTGGGGTGAAATTGTAATTTTGCGTGTTTGGCTGTCAATTTACCTGTCAATTCGCGGGCTGGCAAGTTTGCCAATCGTGTCTTGATTTTTGCCAAGTGCGCCAACATTGTAAAACAAGCAAACTTTCGCCACAAAAACCATCAGACAAGAAAGATGGAATGTGGTATGATAATGAGAATTTTTCTTAGCATTTGTATTTGGCGTGGATAATTGTCAGCGCAAATGACAAGGTGCTTTGGGCATAAATCACAAACAAAATCAAACCAAAACGGAATATTTATGAAAAAACAACTCATGCTTTCAGGTGTGTCGGCGGCGATTGTGGGCGTACTGCTGGCGCAAGGCTATGCGATGGTTGCCACGGCGGCAGACCGTGTCGGATTTGAGCCGAGCGTGGAGCAAAAAGTAACCGCGCGTCAGATTTCTTTGCTGCTTGATCGTGCGCATTATTTGGATCAGCCTTTAAATCGTGAGATGGGCAAAAAAATCCTTGAGATGTATTTTGACGACTTAGACCGCTCACGCACGCTGCTTTTGCAAGCGGACGTGGACGAGTTTACCGCCAAATATGGCGACACCTTTGCCGAGCGGCTAAAGCGTGGCGATTTGAGTGCAGGCGTGGAAGTGTTCGAGCGTTATCGTACGCGCGCCAACGAGTATTATGACTATGCCAAAGCGCTTTTGGATCAGGGCGTGAGCCTAAATACGAACGAGACCATCGTGCTTGACCGTGAAGAAGCGCCACGTTTTCAAAGCCAAGATGAGCAGCGTCAATATTGGAAAAATCAAATCACTTATTCGCTGATTGGCTTGACCTTATCCCAAGAAAATGACGCAAAAAAAGACAAGGCGTTCATTGAAAATCCTGAGCTGACGCGTGGGCAAGACTTGGTGCGTGGCGAAGAGCGCACGCCAACAGAAATTCTAAAAAATCGTCTGAACCGCCAGCAGCAACAGCTTGAGCGCATGAAGCCTGATGAAATCATCGAGACGATTTTAAACACCGCCACGCAAACTTACGATCCACACAGCAATTATTATGCGCCAGTACAAGCCAACGAAATCCAAATTCAGTCTAATTTACAGCTTGAAGGCATCGGCGTGTCCATCCGTCCAGACCGCAAAAACCCTGATTATACACGCATCGTAACCTTGGTGGATGGCGGCCCTGCCCAAAAAACAGGACAAATCCGTGCCAATGACTTGATTTTGGGCGTGGCGCAAGATGGCGAGCCGATGGTAGATGTGGTGGGCTGGAGTACGCGTGAGATTGTGGCGGTGATTCGTGGCAAGCGTGGCACGTCCGTAACCATCAAAGTCAAGCAGCCAAACACGCCAGATTCCAGCGCACGCAACGTAACCATCGTGCGTGATGTCATCGCCCAAGAAGAGTCAGGCGTGCATCATCGTGTGATTGACGTGCCACATCAAGGCACAACCAAACGTGTGGGCGTGCTGGAAATTCCAAGTTTCTATTTGAATTTCAAGGCGCGCCGCAGTGGCGCGGACGCTAAAGATTACCGCTCAGTCAGTCTTGACACCGAAAAAGCACTCAAGGCGCTAAACCAGCAAAACATTGATGGCTTGGTGGTAGATTTGCGCAACAATCCCGGTGGCTCACTGGACGAAGTGGTGAAAATGCTGGGCTTGTTCTTAAAGCAAGGGCCGCTGGTGCAGATTCGTGATAACCAAGGCAACGTGCAGGTGTATGTAGACCGTGATGGCGGCAAGCAGCTGTACGCAGGCGAGATGGTGGTGCTGGTGAATTTGGGTTCGGCATCTGCGTCTGAGATTTTTGCGGCGGCGATTCAAGATTATGGGCGTGGGCTTGTGGTGGGCAGCACCACGACAGGCAAAGGCTCAGCGCAAGTACAGCGTGATGACGTGGCGCTTGGCAGTGCCACGCTCACTCAGCGTAAATTCTACCGTGTTACTGGCGGCAGCACCCAAAACAAAGGCGTAGTGCCTGACATTGAGCTGGTGAATATTTACGAAGGCATGGAATTTGGCGAGCGTGAATATAAAAATCCTTTGGAATGGGACACCATCAAAACCACGCCATTTAAGCCAGAAGGCCGCTATGCGCCTGAGTTGATTGAGACGTTGTCGGCGCAGTCGGCAGCGCGCCAAAAGAGCGATCCGCAGTTTGTGTATTTATCACAAGTGAACGCCATTCGTGCGCTTGACGATGACAAATTGCCTGCCGATATTGACATTGACAAGCGCCGTGCCAAGGCGAAAAACATCGAGCAGCGCACGCTCATCGCTGAAAATGCACGCCGCCAAGCCACAGGCGAAGCGCCTTTTACAAGTTTTGCCACTTATCAGGCGAATCTTGACGCACTGGCCGAAGAGCGTGCGGCAATGAAAGAAAACGAGCGTCCGAAATTGCCAGAAAGCGAAGCGTTCGTGCGTGAAGCGGCAACGCTGATGTTTGACGCAAAAGACATCGTCCAAAGCGAAACGGCTGCGCCAGAGCAAGCCGAAACTCAAACCCAAACTCAAGCTGAGTAACCAACCCAATCGCCAGCCGTCAGCACCACGCCCTAAGCGCAGCGATTGCAGTGATTGAAATAAAAAACCGCCTTTTGTGAAGAAGGGCGGTTTTTTTTGCAAGGTTTCATTGTAAGTTTAGATAGTAAGTTAAGATGATAAACTGGGCGGTAAAAAATCAGTCGCTTGGCTTGTCGTCCGCTTGCTTGCTGTCGCTTTTTTCGGTTTTATTGTCGGCTTTGTCGGATTTGCTGTCCGCTTGGCGAGATTTGAGCGGCAACACGACCAAAAAGCGTGTTTTGCCTTGCCAAGTGTCGGTGCTGATTTGTCCGCTGTGCGCTTCTACGATTTGCGACACCAAAGACAAGCCTAAGCCTGAGCCTTTCTTTTCTTGTTTTAGGCGCACAAAGGGGCTGAAAATATCGCTGCGTTTATCCACAGGAATGCCTTCGCCTTGGTCAATGAATGCCAGCACCGCAAAAGCAGGCTCGGCTTTGGTGTCTTTTTGGCGGCTAAAGCGTGCCAGCAGCTTTTTGCGTGGCGTGGCGTTGGTGTCTGCGCTCATTTCTGCGCCTGTTTCCGCATGGGTTTCGCCTATTTCTGTATTGGCTTCGCTGGTTTCAAGAGCTGTCTCATTTTGGGTTTCAGGCTCTACTAAGCCTTCAGGAATGTTGGCAGCGTCTTGGGCGTTTACCGCTTGATAAACGTACACTGACACAGGCGGCACACCGTGAATCATGGCGTTGTTCAGCAGATTGCGTACCAAATGCGTGAGTAGCTTGGGCTGGGCAGACATCGTTACAGGCTCGGCAAACAGCGTGGCTTCTGGGTAGTGCTGACATTCAGCCAGCACCAGCTCGTCCAGCTCCACTTGCTCGGTGGCTTGCAAGGCGTGTCCAGCACCTAGACGGCTGACCAGCAAAATGCTTTCTACCAAGTCATTTAGTCCTGTCAAATCACGGTTGATGGCGGCGGCACGTTTGTCAAATTTCGCCTTATCGTCATCGCCAAGTTTTTGGGTGAGCATATCCATCATTTCAATTTGCAAGCGGATGCGTGTGATGGGCGTGCGAAATTCGTGCGAAGCGTGCGCCAGCAGTAGGCTGTTGGCATTGATGAGTTGCTCGATTTTTTGGGCAGATTGGTTGAAGCCGTACGCCAGCGCAGCGATTTCGTCATTGCCTTTTTCGCTGACACGCACGCTAAAATCGCCATCGCCCAGCTTCACCATTTGCTGACTCATTTGATTGATGCGCCATGTGATGTTATGCGCAATCCACCACAGCACCGCCGTCATGATAATCATCAGTAGCAGCGTGCCTGTAAATAGATTGAACATCGCTGACAGAGGCCGCTCTTTTGGTGGCGTGCGGCTTTCGTACCACAGCGAGTAGCCGCCTGCGCCATCTACCATCACATGATGATGGGCGGGCGTGAAAATGCCGGGTGCGATGTTTGTCAGCCAAGACGGCTCGTAGCGCAGCTCTTTGGGCAAGTCGCTGTTTTCGGTTTGTAGCACCAAATTACCATTGGGGGCGTAAAGTCCGATTTTGGCGTTCAAACTTTCATCGAAAATATCAAAACTTTTTTTCACCACCGCCAAAATAAACCGTGCCTGCAAGCGGTTGTCTTGCTGCACCAGTTCGTCTGATTCCACCAAAAGCGGCTCGATTTGCGTCATGATTTGCCCTGCGATGGCACGAGAACGCACGCTGTCGGAATTGTTATGCACCAGCTGGGCAAGCAGCACCATGGCGATGGCAAACGCCACCAACGCCAAAAATACGCTGATGAACAGGCGGGCAAAAACCGAACGAAAACCAAAATGCGTGGTGGAATCAGGTGTGTGCTTCATGGGCTTGTGGGAATTATGGTTTGGGGTGTGGTTTAATGAGTGATAAAAATTGCGCAAAGCTAAAATTTACGCCAAATTTACACCAATCTTTGACTAAATTTTAGCAAACGCTGGCAACTATTTGCGAATTTAGCGTGTTAATTTTAGCACATCATGTAGCGCATCAATGATGCAAGGCGATGCTTGCCATCAACCAAAAAGCCATCAAGTAACAAACGGCTTGATGGCTTGGTTTAATGATGTGTCATCACACTTGATCGGTGGCAAACTGATAGCCAACGCCACGCACGGTGATGATGCGTTTTGGCTGGCGTGGATTGTCTTCAATCAAGGCGCGCAGGCGTGAAATATGCACGTCAATGGCACGGTCAATGTTTTCTGAGCTGTCGTCATTTGGCATGGCTTGCCACAGCTGTTCACGGTTTAGCACCTTACCTGCGTGCGTGGCGAAATAATGCAGCAGCTGGAATTGGTGCGTGGTTAGGCGCACGATTTTGTCATCAATGGTAACTTCGTGGCTGTCAGGAAATACCGTCAAACGCCCAAAAGTCAGGCTGCCTGTGTCGCTGTCCACTTGATTTGGCGTTTCGTGGCGGCGCAGTACTGCACGAATGCGTGCCAAAAGTTCACGCGGCTCAAATGGTTTAGAAATATAATCGTCCGCACCCATTTCAAGTCCCAGTACACGGTCGGTGGTGTCGCCTTTGGCGGTCAGCATGACGATTGGCACTTTGTTGATGGCGGCGTTTTTTGAGCCACGCACTTTTTGGCATACTTGCATACCGTCCATGTCAGGCAGCATCAAATCCAGCACAATCAGGCTGATGTCTCGCTCTTTGGCGTCTAAGATGTCCAGCCCGCCTTGCGCTGTGGCGGCGTGATGCACTTCGTAGTAGTTCATTGACAGATAATCGCTGATCAGTTCTGCCAAATCTGGATCGTCTTCAATCAGCAAAATTTGTTTGTTCATCGTGATTTCCTATGAATGAAATTTAAAATTTAACAATGCGTTATCTTATTTGGGCTGTGCTTGCTTGCGTTTGCAGTGGCTAATTCATCACCATTTGAGCGCAGCACCGCCTTATAAAAGGGTGTAAAATTGGGCGACTGTTTGCTTGGTTTGTCTAAAAGCTGGTAAAAACTGGCAAATGCTTTTAATGTCTGACGAACATTATACCACTTTTAAAATTGTGCCGCTTTTAATATTGTACAACTTTTAACCGTCAGCATGACGCAATTTTTAACATTGCCTAATATCTTGCCAATCTTTTGCGCGCTTGACAAGAATTATTTTGTAGTAAATTGCGATTTTTTCTCAATCAATTTGGCGCAAGTGGCTGTTTTATCACGCTTTTGTAAGCAATGTTTCTGGCTGGAATGATTGTAGCGATTTTAGACAAATGCGCTACACATTTGCCAATCATGGCACTTGCACAAGTTTGCCATCGGCGTGCTTGGGCAGGGCAGTCAGCACTACAAGGCTGTCGTCCGTCATGCCAGTAACCAAGAATCGCTGCGTGTTCGGCTGGTATTCCAGCACATAAATGGGCGCAAATTTTAGGCGATGGTCTTGGGTAATCACCCACGCATGAGCAGCGACAGGAACGTTTGCCACAAAAGGCGGCGTGGTTAAATTTTGTAAATCCAGCGGTGAAAAATCCGCCCCAAAAATCGCAAAATCTGGCAACAATACGCCCACTTGCATTTGCCCAAATTCCAGCTGCCCATCAAGCAGTGCGCCATTTTCTAGGGTGTGTTTTAGGGTTTGGCGTTCACGTTCGTTTAGGCGCAGTTCGGCACGCACACGAAGCGGATCGCTGCTGTCGTCAATGTGTGAAATCTGTCCGCCAAAGGCAATCTCACCATTGGCAATAAAACGCACGCTGTCGCCAATGCTGATGTGCTGATGGAAAAATTTGGGCAAGCGCCCCACAAATTCTAGCGAGCGTTCATCGCTTAAGGTGATGAATGCTGCGTTTGTGCTGATGGGCGCATCAGGCGTGATGTGCGTGGCGATGACTTTGCCATTAAAAGGCGCAAGCAGGGCGTGCGTCTTACCGTGAGCGTCTGTAATGCTGGCAAGTGTATCGCCTTTGCTTACTTGCTCGCCTACCGCTTTATGCCATGCGCTAAGTGTGGGTTTGGTCAAATCAAGTTTTGTTAAATCAGACAGGCTCAGCGCCACTTGACGACCGGCAATCAGCGCACCCGTAAGCGGTATGCGTGGCTGATAGCGGGTCATTTTCACCGAGCTGATTTGTGATTTATCTAAAATGACCGTGTCGTCTTTGATGGTGGGGCTTTGTGTGTCGGCTGGCTTGGTGTGAGCGGTTTTGTTTTGCTCTTGTTTTTGAGTTTGCTCTTGGGTGGCTTGCCCAGTGATGGTGTCGGCAGACGTGCAGGCGATGAGCGCACCGCTGGCAAGCAAAGCAAGACCAAAGCGTGCGAAATTTTGCCGCGCCTGTGCTGTGCGTATTTTAATGGCATTGCCAAAAACGCTGCGTAAAACGGTATTTAAAACTTTGGTTGTGAAATTCATCAACACCCACTCATCATTATCCAGCCATGAAAGCTGTGTTTATTATTCTAAGTTTTTATCTTAGCACGAATGATTTGGGTGTGGCGTGATTTTATGTTGTGTTTGCTTTGCGTAAACTTGCGCTGATGTGTGTTTGGGCTTGCGTGGTTTTGAAGTTGGGAATTGGACGGGCGGCAAGTGGTGGTTGGGATTAGATTTGGACGCAAGATACATTAAAGCAACGTTTTTATTGTGGATTTTTTGGGATAATTGGGTTATGATGGCGGATTGTGTAACGCTAAAATCAGTAATCAAGAAATTTATCAACGAACAAAAGATGGGTGTGCGGCTCATCAAGGAGAAAATCATGACAACAGCCAAAAGTGCAGTTGCCAAATACAGCCTTGCGGTGCGTGTGTTTCACTGGGTGGGCGCGCTGCTGATTTTATGGGCGGTGGTGCTGATTAACATGGGCGATGACTACATCGGACTGCATAAGGCGGTGGGCGCAAGCTTTCTGATTTGGACGCTTTTGCGCATCATCACTCGCTTTATCACCAAAGCACCTGCGCCTGTACCAATGCCAGCGTGGCAGACGGCGGTGTCGCACCTAACGCATTTGGGGCTGTATGTGCTGATGTTGGCGCAGCCAGTGAGCGGACTTTTGATGTCTATGTATGGCGGACGTGCGACCAGCGTATTTGGGCTGTTTGAAATCCCTGCGATGGTGTCGCCTGACCGTGATATGGCACGTTTGTTCAATGAATGGCACACGGGATTGATTTGGACGACGCTTTTGGTGCTGATTGCGGCGCACGTTGGTGCGGCTTTGTATCATCAGTTTGTCGTGAAAGACAATCTCATCTCGCGTATGCGCTAATTTACCGCCAAACAAAACGCTGTAATTTGGGCGTTGTGGCTTGAATGTGTGGTGCTTGAGCGCATGAAAAATAAAAACCACGTCTTTTGGCGTGGTTTTTTGTGCGTTTTGATTTGAATATTTGTTTGATGTAAAGTTTTATACAAAGAAAAAGTTCCGATGATGATGGTCCTCGGTAAACTCGCACTTCATCGGAACTTAATTGGTAGCTTGCTGGTTTAGTCTGTTCATTTAGCCTGACGCATTGTCAAGTTAAATTGATTAAACCGCAAACAATGCAAGAACAATACAAGAAAATCAATCACTTACGGTCAGGCAGGCTGATGCTCATTTCTAGCATGTCAATATTGTCTTCGTGCAAGTGGTTTAGGTTTACATCGCCAATCTGCACGCCGCTGACGTACTTATTCACCACTTCTAGGATTTCACGCTTCATCTGCTCGATGCGGTCGGCAGTTAGGCGTGTGTTTAGGCGGTTTGAGCTTGCCACAATGACTTTTAGGCGGTCTTTGGCGATGTCGGCACTGCTTGAGCGGTCATTGCCACCGAATAATGAACTCCAAAATCCTTTTTTCATCTTAGCCCCCGAACAATCTTTGGAAAAAGCCTTTCTTCTTCACATCAAGATGGCGCAGCGGGCGTTCTTCGCCCAAAAAGCGAGCCACGATGTCATCATAGCACTGACCTGCTGCCGATTCTGGATAGTGAATCACAGGCTGACCGTGGTTTGATGCTTCTAGCACGGCATTGCTTTCTGGAATCACGCCAATCAAAGGCACACGCAAAATTTCGTTGGCGATGGTGTCAAGATCCATCATTTCGCCTTGGGCGGCACGCTCTGGATTGTAACGAGTAACAATCAAATGCTCACGCACGCTGCTGCCTTCTTCGGCTTTTTTGGTGCGAGATTGCAGCAAGCCAATCACACGGTCAGAGTCGCGCACCGATGAGATTTCAGGGTTGGTAACAATCAGCGCTTCGTCAGCGTGATACATGGCAAGCTGTGCGCCACGCTCAATGCCTGCTGGGCTGTCGCACACGATGTAATCAAAGCCAAGTTCGTTCAGCTCTTTCATCACCGCTGCCACGCCTTCGTCAGTCAGTGCGTCTTTGTCGCGCGTTTGTGAAGCTGGCAAGATGTACAGATTTTCTAGTTGTTTGTCTTTGACAAGCGCTTGGGTCAGCTTGGCGTTGCCAGTGATGACGTCCACGAAATCGTACACGATGCGGTTTTCGCAGCCCATAATCAAATCAAGGTTACGAAGACCTACGTCAAAGTCAATGACAACGGTCTTAAAGCCACGGTTGGCAAGACCTGCGCTGAACGATGCGCTGGTGGTGGTTTTGCCTACGCCACCTTTACCTGATGTTACAACGATAATTTTTGCCACAATGGCACTCCTTAAAAATCATGGCGATTGCGTTTATTTGGGCGTTGGCGGTGGATCGTTTGCCAAAGTGGCGTAAATGGCACCGCTGGCAAAGCGTGATTATCGCTGGGATTAGCGTCAGGTTGTTACCGCCAAATTTAACTGTCAAGTTTTAACCGCTGATTTGGTTAAGTCAATTTGGTTAAAGCGCCCAAAAATCAAAGCAATCAATTTGCAAAAAATTTTACCGCATTAGCATACCACAAATCCTTGACAAACTAAATGGCAAGCCAAAGTTTTTCTTGGGATTTGTGCAAAATTTTTTGTGATTTGGGCAATTTATGCCAGCTTTGATGAACGGATTGAGCATTGTTCGTAAATCAATCCGCCAAATCCGCTTACAAATTCACGCCATCAAAGATCGTCAAGCAAGGTGAATACCAAGCCTTTTTGTTCGTCGTAGCTGACTTGCACGGCTTGATCCAGCATTTCAGCAGGAATGGCTTCACGCAGGCAGTACGTTCCTGCGACAGACACCAAAGATGGGTTGAAGCGTTGGCAAAAAATGCGCGCGTCTTTATCGCCTGTTGCGCCTGCCACCAAACGCCCAAGCGCACGGCCGTAGATGTGTAAGTTGTTATCAGTGATGACTTCTGCGCCATCATTGACACTGCCGACCACCGTCAAATCACCGCCAATGTGCTGCAGGCTTTGACCTGAGCGCACGATTTGAGTGTGCGTGATGCCTGTCATGCCAGCGGCTGCCAAGTCTTGCTCGGTTTGTGCTTCGGCGGCTTGTGGGGCGGACTGTGGGGCGGCTTGTGGAGCGGACTGTGGGGCGCTTTGGGTGCTGTGAGCAGGCACGGCAACGCCAGCACGCTCGCCATCGTCATCACGGCGTGGACGAATGCGCTCAATGCGCTTGCCTTCAGCAGGGAAAATTGCAAGGCGCAGCGCACGCGCTTGCTCGCTTAGCACGCCATCGCTGACGCCAATCGGCTGTAATCCCGCTTGCCACAAAATATCCAAGCACTGCGCCAAATCCAGCGCCACATCGCTATCAATCAGCACAGGCACGCCTTTGGGGCTGTTTTGCATCAGATCGTTGATGGCAGCTTGTAGCGTTTGCATATCATCGCTGTGGATTTTTAGGCGGCTAAAGCTGAGCATTTTGCCAAATAAACTAATGGCTTTATTCATAATTTGACCACTTGGTAAAAGACTTATCAATCGTGCATTGTAGCATTTTTTGGCAAATGAAAAAACCTTGGGACGAAAATAAACCTTGGGGTGGAATTTGGTTTAAATACGATTTGTTTTGTCAATTTGCCGTGTGTTTGGGTTGTGGGTTTGTGTTGTGAATTTTATGTAGTGCGGTTTGCCAAGCGTTGTCCGTAGGCGAAAATCAGCAGAGCGATGATGACAATCACTGCGCCCACATAGCCAACAAAGGGCAGCCCAATATTTGCAATCACCAAGCCGCCAACCAGCGCACCGCCACCAATGCCGACATTATAAATGCCTGAAAACAAACTCATGGCAACGTCTGTGGCGTTTGGCGCAAGTTTGAGCGTGCGCAGCTGCAACGCCAAACTGATGGCAGTCATGCTCACGCCCCACACCACCGCAAGCATTGTCCAAATCGCCCACGACTGCGCCAAAGTGAGCATCAGTCCAAGCCCTAATCCCACGCCAACGAGTGCCGCCCATACAAAGCCATCGGCAAAGCGTTCATAATAACGCCCAAACAGCCAGCTTGCCACAATGCCAGCTGCGCCAAAGACCAGCAGCACTGCCGTGGCGTAATTGGCGCTAAAGCCGTTGATGGTCAGCACAAATGGCTCAACATAACTATAAGCGGTAAAATGCGCCGTAACAATCAGCGCAATCAGCGCATACACGATGAGCAGCGGCTTGTTTTTTATGATGTGCGGCAGGCTGGATAAATTGCCGACATTACGGCTGGGCAGGCGCGGCAAAATCCACCACAGCACAAGCATGCACAGCAAAGCCGCCACGCCGATTGCGCCAAAAGTGGTGCGCCAACCCAAATATTGCCCTAAAATCCGCCCAAGCGGCAAGCCAAGCACGGTGGCAAGCGCTGAGCCTGTGGCAAGCATTCCTAAGGCTTTGGTTTGCTTGCCTTTTGGGGCGACACGTACCACAAGACTTGCGGTGATTGACCAAAAAACCGCGTGTGAGAGCGCAACGCCAGCGCGTGCGATGAGCAGCACGGTGAAATTTGGCGCAAATACCGTCAAAACGTGGCTTGCGACAAACAGCACAAACAAACCCAGCAGCAGTTTTTTGCGCTCAATGCTGGCGGTGGCGAGCATGGCAGGTAAAGACAAACACGCCACAATCCACGCATACACCGTCATCATCACGCCCACTTCATGCGCAGGCATGGCAAAACTTTCGCCAATGTCGGACAATAAAGCGATGGGGATAAATTCGGTGGTGTTAAAAATAAATGCGGACAACGCCAGTGCCATCACACGCAAGGTGCGAATGCGCTCGGCTGCAGGGTGAGAGACGGTCATTTTTGGTGGTTGTATTTGTTGTTTTTTGAATTGTTGTAATGGTTGTTTTGGGTGTTTGGCGTGGTGAACGTGTGATTTGTAAGTTTGACAACGATAACACTAAAAAACTTAGCCGGTCAATTACTTAAAATTTTCTCAAGTTTGCTCAAATTCACTTGCCAGCCTTCAGATTCACTTGCCGATTTTAGCAAACACATCGATGATTGCGCCCACTTTATCAAAGCATTCTTGGTATTCGCCATCGCCATCACTGCGCACGGTTACGCCGCCGCCTGCCCACAGCTGCGCCTTGCTGTGCGTGGCTTGCAGCGTGCGAATCAGCACGTTCCATTGCCCTGCACCATCAAAATTTAAAAAACCCAACGTGCCACAATACGCACCGCGCGCACTGATTTCCAGCTCGTCAATCAGCTCGCACGCACGCTTTTTGGGTGCGCCTGTGATTGAGCCTGCTGGCAAACTGCCAAACAGCACGTCAAGCGGCGCATGGTCTGCGCTTATCGTGGCGGTGATGGTGCTGACCATGTGGTGTACGTTTTCAAAACTTTCAATGGCGAATTTTTGTGGCGTGCGCACCGCACCAATGCCTGCGTATTTGCCCAAATCATTGCGCAATAAATCCACAATCATCAAGTTTTCGCTGATGTCTTTTTCGCTTGCGGCAAGCTCGTTTTTGAGTTTGTCGTCTAGGCTTGCGTCAGCGTGGCGTGGGCGTGTGCCTTTGATGGGCTTGGTGGTGATGTGGTGTGCGCCATCTTGCCAAGAAAAGGTGAAAAACAGCTCAGGCGACACCGACAACAGCTCAAAGACAGCACCGTTTTTTAAGTCGTTTGCGCTTAAATTTACGCCATCAGTCGGCGCAGGGCAGCATAAAAATCCAGCAAAAGGTGCTTTCATGGTGGTGCTTAGCGCAGGCAAATAGGCGTGCAGGGCGCAAATTTCAGCGTCCCAACGTTGGGTGAGATTGACTTGATACGCATCGCCTGCGTGCAAATATTGCTGCGTGCGCTCAAAGGCGGCTTGATAGTCCTGCTTTTGCCACGCTGGGTGAAATTTGGCGTTTGGCGTGTTTGGCGCAGGATTTTTTAAGACGCCATTGATGGCGTGTGCGATGAGCTTGGCAAGATTTTGCGTTTTGGCTTGGCTGTTTGTGCTTTGATTGGCTGCGCTTTGATTTGCTAAATCGTGAATAGTTAGCATAAAACCTTGATTTGCTGATGCGTCAAGTGGTGTCAGCGTGATGTCATAATGCCCAAAAAATGCCGCAGGCTGGTCGTCTTTGATGGCGATGGCAGGGTTGAGCGCATTTGCCGCCACGTCATAGCCGATAAAGCCCATCAGTCCGTGATGGTAATGGCTGGCTGCGCTTGGCGATGGTGTGGTGAAATTGTCGCTGTAGGTTTGCAGCGTTTGGCGCAAATCATCATAACTAGATTGGTGCGCTTGCCCAAAATCATAAGGATTTTCAAGGTTTTGTGCGCTCAAATGTGCGCTGCGATTGCTCGTGTGTAAAGTCAGCGTGTCATTTGTTGGCAGCAGCGTCCATGTGCGCTTGGGCAAAATACCAATCACCGCCTTGCCGTCATTGTGCAGATAGCACACTTGCCAAGCGGGAAAATGTGCGGCAATCAGACTGGTAAGCGTGGCACTGTCAAGCGTGCTGTGAATGGTGAGCGTGTGCATGGTTTTGTGAAATGACAAGGCGGAAAATGGCGATAATTGTAAGACAAAACGTCCAAAAACAAAACCCTATTTTTCATAGGGTTTTGTGATGGGTGATGATTGGTAATGATTGTTTTTAAAGATTGTTTGAAATTGATTGGCAAGCCGAAAGGGTGAAATAAAGTTCAGTTTGCAAACCTTGAAATCTTGCCAATCTTATAAATTCAGCACCAAATTTACTCGCTAAAGCGTTTTAAAATCACCGCAGCGTTTGTACCGCCAAAGCCAAAGCTGTTACTCATCACCGTCTCAAGGCGTGCGCTGCGTGTGGTGGTTACGATGTCAAAGGCTTTAGCGTCATCGTCCATGTCGGTGATGTTAATCGTTGGGGCGATGAAATCGTGATTGAGCATCAGCACGCAATAAATCAGCTCTTGTACGCCCACTGCGCCTAGGCTGTGGCCTGTCATGGATTTGGTGGAGCTGATTGGCGGGGTGTTGTCTGTGCCGCCAAAGGCAGTGGCGATGGCGTTTAGTTCGGTGATGTCGCCAAGCGGTGTGCTGGTGCCGTGGCTGTTTACATAGTCCACTTTGTCAAGCCCAGCTTCGTTTAGGGCGATTTGCATACAGCGCACCGCGCCTTCGCCACTTGGTGCGACCATTTCTGCGCCGTCAGACGTTGCGCCATAGCCGACAATCTCTGCCAAGATGGTTGCGCCACGAGCTTGGGCGTGTTCTAGGCTTTCAATGACGAGCATGCCACCACCACCTGCGATGACAAAGCCGTCTCGTGTTTTGTCATAAGGGCGGCTGGCGGTGGTTGGCGTGTCGTTGTATTGTGTACTCATTGCACCCATCGCGTCAAACATACAAGACTGCGTCCAGTGTTCGCCTTCACCGCCACCTGCGATGACGACGTCTGCTTTGCCAAGCGCAATCAGCTCAGCGGCATGACCCACGCAGTGGCTTGATGTGGCACAGGCGCTGGAGATGGAGTAGCTTGCGCCATGAATTTTTAGACCAGTAGCAAGCGTTGCTGATACGGTGCTGCTCATGATTTTTGGCACTGCCATTGCGCCCACGCCACGCAAGCCTTTTTCACGCATATTATCCACAGCGTTTACCACATCAAAGGTAGAAGCGCCGCCAGAGCCTGCCACGATGGCGACTCGTGGATTGTGGGCGATGGCGTCAAGCGATAAGCCTGATTGGGCGATGGCTTGTAGGGCGCTGATGTAGGCAAAAAGGCTGGCATCGCTCATAAAGCGTTTGAGTTTGCGGTCAATGCCTGTGGTGTCAAGGCTTGCAGGGTCAATGCTGCCAGAGACTTGCGATTTAAAGCCATTATCGGCGTAGCTTTGGTTGAAGCTAAGTCCAGATTGTCCGTTCATTAGGGCTTGTTTGACGCTGTCTAAGTCGTTGCCAATGCACGATACGATGCCAGCGCCAGTGATGACGACACGCTTGTTCATGTGTGTTCCTAAAGTTGATTTGGTTTACAGTTGTAATCTAGGTATTGTAACAAATTATTTTAAAAAGAAAAGTTATTTTTGAAAAACAAAATTAAGCCTGGATACGAGTATTCAGGCTTAATGTTCGTGATTGTAACTAAAGAGGTAGATTTAGTTGTTGTTTAGTGCATCAACCAAGGCTTGAGCAAATAGCTCGCCCTTGACTCGGTAGCCTTTGCCGTTTAGATGAATAGAGTCTTTAGGGTTGGCATATCCGGTGTCTTGGAAGATGCGCATTGAGCCTGGGCCGCCTGACACTTGATACCAGTCGTAAAACATCACATTTTCTTCGATAGCGATGCGACGAAGAAGCTCTGAGTATTGCGCAGCAGCGGTAGTTCTTTGACCTTTGTAGCGAGTTTCTTGAACGCTGCTTAGCAAAATAGCTGCGTTAGGATTGATTGCACGAACCTTTTGGATGGTGTTTCGAATCGTGCGCTCAAGATAGTTTGGAATGCTGTTGGTGTATAGAATGTCATTGGTGCCCCAATCTAAGATTACCAAATCAGCATTTAGGCTGGCAAATTGCTCGAAGTGTTTTTGTTGTTCGATGGCTTTAAAGTTTGCGCCACCTACACCAAGGTTGTGGTAAGTCACACCACCATTGATGTTGGCGTTGTCAAGATTCACGCCATGAAACTCAAATTCAGCATTTGGGCCGCCTGACAAACGAGAAATGGTAAAGCTAAATTCTTTGTCAGTGTCAGGCAGTTCAAAATTAACGCTTTGGATTTGGTTGTCGATATTAGCGTCAATCACTTTGGTTTGGCTGGCTACGCCATTAGAGGCGGTAACTTCATAACGGCCGTTCATTGCACGAAAGTTAAGAGCGGCATTGATGTTGCCAAGAGTGTCAGCACTTTGTTTGAATTTAAAATTAACTTTTACAAAGCTGTCGCTCGTAACCGCAACGAAGCCGGTAACGCCAACGCCAATCTTAGGCGGTTGCTGAATACTGTTCGCTGTTCGCCATGAACCTGTGCTGGTGATGGTGTAGTCTTCTTGAGAATAGGTTCGTTTGGCGATGGTATAAGGAAAAATCATACCGCGTCCGCCATTGCCTCGAGCGGTTTGCAATGCTTTGCGGATTGGGGCAACTTGCCAGCCAGGTTGCACATGAGAGTCGCCAAAATGTGCAATAACGATAGGCGTCTCATTTTGATTGGCTCGCCATTTTGTCAAAAGAGAACCTAGGGTGCTCGCGTTGGCAAACTCAATGCGATTTGCAGCTGTGTTTAGATTGTAAAGAGCGCTTGGTGCTTCGTACTCAGGTATCCACAACTTTGTATTTGTGTTGTGGGCAACCTTGTTGGTCAGCAGTGTTGTGCTGTAGCTGCTTGGGCTGTAAGTCAGGCTTGCCGCAGCAGGGATTGCAGCCAAAAGCATAGATAGTGTTAGTAGTTGTTTTTTCATAATTGTATTGATGTTATTAAATTAGATTAAGTGTGTTGTATGCTATATTAAGCGCTATTTTGTTAGCGATTGAGCATAGCTGTGCCGAATTTTACCACGGAATTTGAGTTGGCTGCAAATGTGTTAAATGCAAACAACAAATCGGTCACTTGATAATCTTGGATTAATTTAGGCAAACTTCCTTTAAAATGACGATAGTCAATGACGTAGATTTCATCATAATGCGCTGCCAAATAAGGTGCGAGTGCGTTACCAAAAGAGTCTTTGACTACGATGATTTTGCGCCCACTGGTATTTTTGGTTTTGATGCGTAACAAAGGATAGTCCCCGCCCAAAAACGCGCCGTAGCTATTACTGCTTTCGGCAAATAATACCCATGGAGATCCGGCATCGGCGTTGTTATGATCCATTTTTTTGGTGTTAATGGTGACGCTAATGTCGTCGTGGTTAGGCAGTTTGTAATACTCAAGAAAGTCAGGATTCTTTTTTAGTTCTTGGTCACGAGTGTAATTATACAAACTCCCCATAAAGCTTTTTTCTTGCTTGACTATTTGCATTTGGTCAAGCTCAACTGGCGTAAATCCAGCAGTTCGAGCCATGGCGCGGTACGCATAATAAGCTCCAAGTCCTGTCCAGTGATGGTCGGTGCGAAATGCGATGTACTCATCTCTGTGAGGCAACATTTCTTCGTAAGCTGGCACAGGCAGGATGCCTAAGTCAAGCAAAGAATTGAAAATTTGAATATTTTCCCACTCTTTTTTGATGCCGTCATTTACTTGTTTTGGCAAGTAAAAATCGCTACCAGATGGAATCATCATGGCGTACATGCGCACTGAGGCATCAAGCGTATTGCGATATGTATTGAGCATGTCTGCATAAGGCGAGACGGTTGCTTTGCTACCGCCAAAATTCTGCACCACGCGGCCATCAACCACAATCACGCCTTTGATTCGGTTGAATTCTGCATCATCAACTTCGAAATCTAGCGGATCTTGCTCTTTGTTGACTGCCTCGTCTGTGGCGGCATTTTGTGTTGTGGTTGAGTGACTGGCTGGTGGCGTGGCAGGCTCAATCACACGAAATTCTTGGCTTTTGATTCCCTTAATCGTATTGATGTGATTGGCAAAACCAATCCATAGATTGCGATACGGAAAGTGATCATTGTAATACTCTTCAAAGCTTTTTTCGTACTCTCCAGAAAGTACGCTGTCTTTTGTGGCGACTGGCTTGGGAGCGAGCTCTCGATTTTCGTCTTCTGAGATGGTTTGCTGCGGCATAAACCAAAATGCAATGCCACCAACAACCAACGCAACAATAAAGAGCATAGAGTTAAGAATCATGATGATGTTTTTCATGAAGCACCCCCTAGAATCTAAAGTAAATGAATGGGTTATAGGTGCTGCCAACCAGCAATGCAATTGATATCACAAGATAGATAACGCTTTGCATCATGTCAGTAGCCACAACCGTACTGCTTGAACATTTGGCGGCAAGGATATTTTGCATTTTGCGATGGATGGGAATACACGCCAGCAGCGCAAACGCAATCCAGTAGATATTTGACTGCAAAATAGAGATTTCTTTGTAGCTTGACAAAGGCGCATTGGTTAGACCAAACATAATTTGCAAATGTTGTAGCAGTTGCGTTAAGTCGGTGAAATAGAAAATAGCCCAACCAACCACAATAAAGAACAAGGCGTAGATATGTTGGAAAATTGCTGGCGATGCTTTTAGGATTTTAGCTAAGAAGAATTTTTCGATGAGCAGCAAAATACCAAAATATAAGCCCCATAGCACAAAGTTCCAACTTGCACCATGCCAAAAACCCGTTAGCATCCAAACAATCATAATATTGCGCACTTGGCGGTAGCGGTTGCCACCAAGCGGGATGTACACATAATCTTTAAAGAAAGAAGACAGAGAGATGTGCCATCTGCGCCAAAAATCTGTAATTGATTTGGCGATATAAGGATGTCTGAAGTTTTCATGATAACGGAAACCAAACATGCGCCCTAAGCCCAGCGCCATGTCTGAATAGCCTGAAAAATCAAAATAAATTTGCAAGGTGTAGAACATTACCCCAATCCATGCACCAAGCACGGTCGCTGTTGCAGGGTCTTGTTGTAAAAGAGGTTCGGCCAAAGCCCCGGCGGTATTGGCGATAAACACTTTTTTAAACAAGCCGCGACTAAATCGAGTGATGCCGGCATGGAAGTCCATCCAGCGCACACGACGCTCCATCGTTTCTTTAGCGATATGTCCATAGCGAATGACAGGGCCGGCAACCAAGTGATGGAAATTGGCAATATAAACCAAAAATGAGCCGAAGTTGCGCTGAGCCTGAACACGTCCGTACCATACATCCAGCGTGTACGAAATTGACATGAAGACATAAAAAGAAATACCCAAAGGCAGAGCAAAGCTCGGCTGAGCAATGTTTAGATTGGTGAGTGCATTGATATTATCAACCACAAAGCCGGAATATTTAAAAATGGCCAAACAGCCAAGGTTAAATCCTAAGGTGCTGACAATACCAAGTTTTGCTTTCCAGGTATTTCTGTATTTTTCAATCCATAAACCATTGCAGTAGTCAAGCGTTGCCGAAGCAAGTAGTAGCAACACCCAAATTGGTTCGCCCCATGCATAAAAAATGATGGATGAGATGATTAAAATCCAGTTTTTGATAGCAATGGAAGGAAAAGCGTAATAAATTGCCAAAACAATTGGCAAAAATAAAAATATGAAAATTAGACTTGAAAAAACCACGGGGGGGGGGTAACTCCGTTTGATAAGATTAATAAGTGCTAAATTGTGCAGACATAATTTGGCGTATATAATACACATTGTATTTGCGTTTTCAATTAAAATTTATCATTTTTGATAAAAATAGTCTTAAATTCATGTTTTTATAGGTTTGTTTGGCGAAAGAAGGATGGTGAGCAAGCGTTTTGTACTGCCGATTGCAGATATAAACTTTGCAAGGATTGGTATGATGGATATTGCGTTTGGGTTAAAATTTGAGTATTCTCATGTGAAGAGATGTGAAATTGGGCTAAGATGACGCTTGTAAATTTCGGTGATATTGAGGTTGGTGTGTCGCATAATAAGCCCATACAAGCTACCTAAAAGGATAATGCAATGACTCAAAATGAGACTGCGAGTAATAATGTGAATGATGCGGCTGACGACCCCAAAGGTCAGCGAGATCTTGCTCAAGCTGGCGTTTTTACCTCAAGTAAACCACCCAAACTCAAAGCCACCTTAAGCAAACTCGGTGCGTATTTGGGTGATTTGTACACTTCATCACGCACGAAGGATGCGCACGCTTATCAAGCGGTGGATTTAAGTCAGTCGCAGTTTGGCGAAGACGCATTTCACCGTCAAGGCTCGCAAATGGCAGGGCGGCTTTTCGGCGGTAAAATCGCCAAGGTGCAAAAATTGGCAGGTAAAGTCGTGCCAGCGTCCGCATTTGAAAGTTTGTCCAATGCGCTGTTTGATAAACTTGCGGCGTGGGCAAGTGCATGGGCGGCAAAGGATTTGTCTAAAGACATTCGCCTTGCTAAGCTCGGTGCGCTCACCGACAAAGAGCGTGATGATTTTGCCTATGACATCGCCAATCAAAACCGTGCGCTTGCCGTGGTGGGTGGCGTGGCTGGCTTGGCAGGATTAAAAGGCGTGGTAGCAGACAGCGCATGGCTTTTGATGGTGTCTTTAAAGTCGGTGTATCAGCTGGCGATGATTTATGATATGCCTTTAACGGGCAAAGATGGCGTGCGTTTGGCTTATGGTGTGTTATCTGGCGCAAATTTAGAAAAACTTCAAGAAAAACAAGTGCTTATGACCGCTTTGGCGCTTGGAAACAGTATGCTTTTAAGCGCAAAACAGACCGATTTGCGCACTGAAATTGGCAAAATGGGCGCAAACCATCTGGCAGCCCAGCCTTACACCGAGCAGCTTTTGCAGCTTGCCGATTATGTGGATTTGGATAAATTTAACTCAAGCTGGCTCAATAAACTTTTGCCGCTGGCGTCCGTGGCGGTGGGTGCGCATTATAATGGACAGCTGATTGATGAAGTGCTGGGTACGGCAATGGCGACGTTTCGCCACGAGCGCCCAAAATTACTCAGCGCACCTGCGCCAGTACAATAAATCTGTGTAATAAAATTGCCATCAGCACTTGAATTCTTTGGGTTTTTGCCCTATAATACATCGTCCCTAATAGGGTAAGTGCGCCCAAAAAGTGCATAAAGGCTTGATTTGTCAGGCATTATGTGCGATGGGCGATTTGTTAATCAACGGGAGAAATTGCCAATGGCAACTACAAACCAGCTAATCCGCAAGGGTCGCACCAGCATCAAGGAAAAGTCAAAAGTTCCTGCGCTACAAGCGTGCCCACAGCGTCGTGGCGTGTGTACTCGTGTTTACACCACCACACCTAAAAAACCAAACTCAGCCATGCGTAAAGTGTGCCGTGTTCGTTTGACTTCTGGCTATGAAGTATCAAGCTACATCGGCGGTGAAGGCCACAACCTTCAAGAGCACAGCGTGGTACTAATCCGTGGCGGTCGTGTAAAAGACCTTCCGGGTGTTCGCTATCACACCGTTCGTGGTGCGCTTGACTGTGCGGGCGTTAAAGACCGTAAGCAAGGCCGTTCTAAGTACGGTGCGAAACGTCCTAAGGCATAATTATCGTTCATGCCTTAAATTATACGCTTAAATTTTAGGTGAATTTTCAATCATTTGAACTTTTAATCACTTAATAAATATGGCGTTGATTTTAGACAGTGTGATAATCCATTACTTTAAGACAAAGTATTTAATGAACTTGTGCATAGTTGTGAGAATGTGTGTTAATCACCTATGTTCACAATCATGCAGTAAGGCTGGTTAAACCTAGCTTTATACCAGACAATCCTGAATAAATAAGGAAACTATTATGCCACGTCGTCGTGTCGTCGCTGCCCGTGAAATTCTACCAGATCCAAAATTCGGCAGCCAAACCATCGCAAAATTCATCAACCACGTTATGGTTGATGGTAAAAAATCAGTCGCAGAAAAAATCGTTTATGGCGCACTAGAAACCGTTGCTGCCAAGCGTAATGTAGAAGATCCTGTGGCTTTCTTTGAAGAAGTGCTAGAAAGCGTTCGCCCAACGGTGGAAGTAAAAGCTCGCCGTGTTGGTGGTGCTACTTACCAAGTACCTATGGAAGTACGTCCCTCCCGTCGTACTGCCCTAGCCATGCGTTGGCTTGCTGACGCTGCTGCGAAGCGCTCTGAAAAATCAATGGCGCTACGTTTGGCAGGCGAGCTAAATGACGCTGCTGAAGGTAAAGGCGCTGCCATCAAAAAACGTGATGACGTTCACCGTATGGCAGACGCGAACAAAGCGTTCTCACACTTCCGCTTCTAATGTTTTATGCTGCTTTGTGCAGTGGCTAAATATTAAAGCTGCGGCTGGCATCAGCGTGTTTGGTGTCAGTCGTGGGTGTAAGGCTTGATTGGTTCATCAGACTGTCATAAAAAATTGCTACCATCATTGGCGCATGACAACGAACGATAGGTTTAATCAGCAGATTTTTAAACTGAATAAACACAAGCCAAGCCTTTCACTCTATCATTTCATTGACGAATTTTTCTAGGAAAAATTATGGCTCGTAAGACCCCCCTAAACAGATACCGCAACATTGGTATCTCAGCACACATTGATGCGGGTAAAACCACCACGTCTGAGCGTATCTTGTTCTACACAGGTAAAAGCCACAAGCTGGGCGAAGTGCACGAAGGCGCTGCGACCATGGACTGGATGGAACAAGAACAAGAGCGTGGTATTACCATCGCATCTGCTGCGACTACCTGCTTTTGGTCAGGTATGTCAAACCAATTCCCAGAACACCGCATCAACCTAATTGACACCCCCGGCCACGTTGACTTCACCATTGAAGTTGAGCGTTCTATGCGTGTACTTGACGGTGCGTGCATGGTGTACTGTGCGGTTGGTGGTGTACAGCCGCAGTCTGAAACCGTATGGCGTCAGGCAAACAAATACCAAGTACCACGTCTTGCGTTTGTAAACAAAATGGACCGTACTGGTGCAAACTTCTTCCGCGTGGTTGAGCAAGTAAAAACTCGCCTAGCAGGTAACCCAGTGCCAATCGTTGTGCCAATCGGTGCAGAAGATAACTTCACTGGTGTGATTGACCTTCTTGAAATGAAATCAATCATCTGGGACGAAGCTTCTCAAGGTATGAAGTTTGAGTATGGCGAAATTCCTGCTGATTTGGTTGAAACCGCTGAAGAATGGCGCAACAACATGGTTGAAGCTGCCGCTGAAAGCTCAGAAGAGTTGATGGACAAGTACCTAGAAGAAGGCGATTTGTCTCGTGAAGACATCATCGCAGGCTTGCGTACTCGTACTTTGGCGTGTGAAATCCAACCAATGCTTTGCGGTACTGCGTTCAAAAACAAAGGCGTACAGCGTATGCTTGACGCGGTGATTGAGCTATTGCCAGCACCAAATGACGTTGCCGACATCGAAGGTATCCTAGACGACAAAGACGAAACCAAAGCAACTCGTAAATCATCTGACGACGAGCCATTTGCTGGTCTTGCGTTCAAAATCCAAAACGACAAATATGTAGGTAACCTAACTTACGTTCGTATTTACTCAGGTGTTGCACAGCAAGGCGACAGCGTTTACAACCCTGTGAAAATGAAGCGTGAGCGTATCGGTCGTATCGTTGAAATGCACGCAAACTCTCAAGAAGAAGTTTCAGAAGCGCGTGCGGGCGACATCGTAGCATTCGTGGGTCTAAAAGACGTAACCACTGGTGATACACTGTGCGACAACGACAACGTAATTACTCTAGAGCGTATGGAATTCCCAGACCCAGTAATTTCGTTGGCGGTTGAGCCGAAGACCAAAGCCGACCAAGAGAAGATGTCTATCGCACTTGGCCGTCTTGCAAAAGAAGACCCATCGTTCCGTGTTCGCACTGACGAAGAGTCTGGCCAAACCATCATCTCAGGTATGGGTGAGCTGCACCTTGACATCATCGTTGACCGTATGAAGCGTGAATTTAACGTTGAAGCGAACATCGGTGCGCCACAGGTTGCTTATCGTGAAACCATTCGTTCAACTGTTGAAGTTGAAGGTAAATTCGTACGTCAAACTGGTGGTCGTGGTAAGTTCGGTCATGTTTGGCTACGTCTAGAACCACTTGATCCAGAAGGTGATGTGGAATACGAATTTGCTGAAGAAATCGTAGGTGGTGTTGTACCAAAAGAATACCACGGTGCGGTTGATAAAGGTATCCAAGAGCGCATGAAAAACGGCGTTTTGGCTGGTTACCCAGTAGTAAACGTAAAAGCAACTTTGTACGATGGTTCTTACCACGACGTGGACTCTGACGAATTGTCGTTCAAAATGGCAGGTTCTATGGCGTTCAAAAAAGGCTTCATGCAAGCAAGCCCAGCGCTACTTGAGCCTATCATGAAGGTAGAAGTTGAAACTCCAGAAGAATACATGGGCGACATCATGGGCGACCTAAACCGTCGTCGTGGTATGGTTCAAGGTATGGACGATCTACCGGGTGGTACTAAAGCAATCCGCGCTGAAGTACCATTGGCAGAGATGTTTGGTTATGCAACTCAAATGCGTTCTATGTCTCAAGGTCGTGCAACTTACTCTATGGAATTTGCAAAATACCAAGAAACGCCTAAGAACGTTGCTGACGAAATCATCAAGAAATTCACTGCTAAAGATGACGACGACGAGTAATTCGTCCGCCAGCACACTGCTTGATGCGCTTGTCAGCGCAAACTTTGCAAGGCGATCAAGCAGTACGGCAGTAAATTTTTGCTAAGATTTTTAGCATTTTACAACCGACAATTTGCCAAATCCGCCTATCCTTTATGGGGCAATTTTAAGATAAAACTTAGATTGTAGGGCGGTTTGGCAGATTGGGTTGAATCAGTTTTGTTTTGATGATTTATTTCAAATACGAAAATTCATCAAACGCCCTTTGTTTTAAACCGTGCGCATTTTTGATGTGCATTTAATAAAAGGATCAGTATCATGGCAAAAGCCAAGTT
>NZ_MUXU01000004.1 GCF_002014985.1 Moraxella caviae
TGATTTTGAAAATAGCCGAATTATTTTGATGTTCTTAACAATCCGCATATTGTACAGCTTGCCAAGCAATACAATATTAGTGTGGGCGTGTGGACTTGTAATAATCGTGCAGATGCTGATGAGTTAATGCGCATTGGGGTTCACTACATCATGTCAGATGTTAATCTTAAGGGGAATTAAACAAATGAAGATTGCAACAAAAACACTGTCAGATTTTTTTCGATTGATCGATCGCGGAGGCTCTGCAATCGATAACAGCAGCGGAACAGTAACACTACAAGCAACAACGAATGAAGCACGCGCATATCTGAGATGTGTCATTCAAGCGCGTGCACATGAGTTAATCACTGCGCGCGTGCTTGCGCGCAGAATCAGCGGAGAAAACGGCACATCAGCAGGGCTTGCTATCGACTACCCAAGTTTGGGTGCGAATGTGAATTTCGTAGAAATTGACTCTGAGCATTGGGAATGGTATGAGTGTTCTTATTGTGTTCCACCTATAGCGACCAGCAATCATATCGTGAATGTATCAGCAGGACTTTGGACAAACAAAATCGGCAGCGTCGAGATCGCAGAAATCGACATCACGGTCAAGAATTCTAAGTTGCCAGCGGCGCGAATTCATGCAGCGGGCTTGATTGCAATTAATAATTCAAACATCTCACTGTCTAATAACTATCAGCAAATCGGTATCAAGAATCTTGAGTACAACGCAAACGCGAAAGAATTAAAAGTGTTCACAGAACCCTTGACTACCAGTAATAGGGCATTTCCAATATTCAATGTTAATTTAACAATGGATAGCAACCCAAATATTATTCCAAAGGTCGGAAAATATTCAGCACAAGACGGTTCGGTGATTGTTAAGTTTGTTGATGTCAATTCAGGGCAGTGGGTGGATATTGCTTCACTTCCTATGTCTTGGTTATTTTTTAGTGCTATTGAATAATCGGAGTATTTAACAATGCTTGACTTACAGGGGCTACATGCCCCTTTTTTGATGTCTTGGCTTGGCGTTTGGCTGTTTGCCTTCGTCGGCGGACTGGCAAGCGGTTTTATCAAGGTCAAAGATATTGATGACCGCCTACTTAAGCCATTTATTGCCAAGCCACTAATCGGCACGATATGCGGTGTAGCTTTGGCTATTTATATCAACCAAAACGCCAACCCACCGCCATTGACGCTACTACCTTGGGCGTTAATCGGTGCGTTTATCTCGACACCGATTATCACAGGCTTTTTGGTGTTTATCTCAGACCAAAAGCGTCAGGATGCCGTGTATAACAAACTCAAAGACAAGTACTTACCGAGTAGCAAGGAGGACAAGTCATGATTACGACAATGGTAAGTTTTGGTTGTAGCGTGGTCGGCTTGTCAGTCGGCTTATATACATTTGTTAGGCACCTAAATGCACTCAGTAAGCATAAGACACAAGCAGCAGATGCGTGGCTAGTCAGTGTTGGCTCACTGGCTTGGCTCATCATGTCGTACGCCATGCTACACGGCATCATTGAGCACCGCACGCTTGATCCGTATGAGCTTGGTATTGGTCGTGTTGAGACATTGGCAAGTGTCCTGTTTTTGATTTATTGGATTGGGATGCTTTTGCAAGTGCAAAAACATTGCCTAAAAATCAAGTTAAGAAAACGCAAACTGGAGCGATCAAAACATGAGCACAATCCACCTCATCCGTGGCGATGATACAGACATCATAGTCACACTATTACTTGATGACGCACCATTTGATTTGTCACAGATTACAAGGCTTGATTTGCACGCTAAGGCACAAGGCAAGATTGTCATTGACCTATCTACAGCCAATGGCGGTATCGAGATTGTAGGCAGTGAGATTGTCCTGCATTTTGACCGTGCTTTGACGGCTGGCAAGCACTGGCAACAAGCCAACTATGACCTGCAAGCCATCATTGGCACAAAGGTGCAAACCGTGCTACGTGGCACTATCCAGATGACAGCCGACATCACGGAGGTGCAGCTTGAGTAGATTACAGCGACTGACAGCACATGTACGCACACCACCCAAAATCACTGCCAAGGTCAAAGCACCAGCCAACATCACCGCCAAGGTCAAAAGCCTTGGTCAGGCTGATATGCGTGTTGATTATGGCAGCATGGATTTTGTAACATTGTTAAAAATTCAAACAGGTATTACTTATGAAAACACCAATTAATCAAGCCATCAATGACTTGCAAACTCAGACGCAGGCAGGCTTTGTCGAAGTCGGCAACCAGCTAAGAGCGTTAAACGGTCGCATCGATAACCAAGACACTGACAACAAAATCGCTCAAGCCATTGCGACGCTTAAGACCGAGATTTTGGGCGGTGCAACCAGTGCTTTTGATACGCTAAAAGAGCTTGAGGATGCTATCAATAGTGGCGGTACAGCGTCCGCCTTAGCCGATGCAGTCAATAAGCGTGTGCGATTTGACGAAGTGATGACATTGACCGATGAGCAAATTGGCAATGTACTCAACACGCTCAAAATCGAATACAGCTCAGTGAATTTTGCAAGTTTATTATGAAACTAATTACAGAAAATCAATTATCTGAGCTTGTCAATCGCATAAAAAGCG
Source organism: Moraxella caviae (assembly GCF_002014985.1). Classification (GTDB taxonomy): domain Bacteria; phylum Pseudomonadota; class Gammaproteobacteria; order Pseudomonadales; family Moraxellaceae; genus Moraxella; species Moraxella caviae. The sequence goes on from NZ_MUXU01000004.1 coordinate 2,593, forward strand.
TGCTCGATTGGCAAGCAACAGCCAATGGCGTAACAAATATCATGGGTGCAGGTCGTCCCGATATGCCAAGTACGCTATCTGCTGAGCACCAAACAGCGGTTGCTAATGCACTCATTGGCACGGTGTTTGTCAGCACCGATGGCGGTGGGATTAAGGCGTGGCAATGGGTCAAGCGGTCAAACGGCTGGATATGCACCGATGTCGATAGCGGATGGCATAACATCACAAGCCTTGTCCCTGCTGATTTGTTTGATACGACACAATCAAGCCGATATATGCACGTGCGACGCATTAACAATGTTGTGTATTACCGTTTTCGCTTTTTGCGTGGTGGTACAGGGCGTGTGCTTGTCGATTTACCGCCTGAGTACCAACAGGACTCGCCAAGTGCGGCAGCAGGTGTGCTTATCCCAAATGATGCAGGCGACCCAGCGGGCAAAATGCAGTTTGGCACGACGGGCGGTCTCGAGTGGAAACCACGAGCGACAACGCCTGCGTTTGGGGTGTTTTCAAGCACCGCAAAAAACTTAACATTGCCTGCCACATGGTCAGGTATAGCTTTAAAATAAGGTAAGTAAAAATGAATGAATTAAACTGGATTAAGATTGCCCGCGAACATCTGGGCACACGAGAGATTAAGGGTGCTAAGCACAATCCGATTGTGCTTGAGCTATGGCGTGCGGCGTTTGCTGCGACGGGTCAACGACAAGCTGGGGCGTTTCAGAATGACGAAACGGCATGGTGCGGGGGCTTTGTTGGTGGTGTGCTTGCCAAGGCAGGGTTAGGGCGACACATCCCCAAATCATTTCCAATGGCTCGTGCGTGGCTGACGGCTGGCACTAAGCTCAATAACCCTGCTTATGGGTGCGTGGTCGTCTTTTGGCGTGGTAGTCGCACGGGCTCAAGCGGTCATGTGGGCTTTGTCGTTGGGCGAGATAAGGCAGGCAATCTGATGGTACTTGGCGGCAATCAAGGTGATGCCGTGAACATCAAGCCATTTGCCAAAAACCGTGTGCTAGGCTATCGCTGGTGCGGTACGCAAGAGATGCCTGCGACACATCGGTTTGCGTTGCCTGTGCTGTCAAGTGATGGGAAAGTGAGTCGGAACGAGGCTTGATTGAAAAAGCCAGTCAAGTGACTGGCTTTCTAGTAGACGCATAGTAGACCAAAAATTTGTTATTATGCGTTCTTATATGTTCTTATTTGTTGTTATTATGGCTTTATGGGTTGATGCAACTCTATGATTTTATTGTAAAATGTTGTTATTTGTTGTTATAGAAACATTTTATAATATGAAATTATGAGTCCCCTGCTCTAACCGACTGAGCTATAGGCCCTTAATAAAAAATCTTGTAAAATTAGTAAGTTACAAGGGTTTATTTTGCAAAACTTTGATAATTTGTCAATTTTTCTAATTGGCGGACCTATGACAGACCCCAGAAAAACATTGTAAAATATCGTCATTTTGCCTAAGTTTTAAAAGACGAACCCAGCTTGAGTAAACGCATTTAAAACTTGGCTATTATACTCGTCATGACAAGAATAAGCAAGTTTTTGCTGGGAATTTGGCAAGGCGTGGGAGTTGAATTTGCGTAAAATTGATTATAGAATGGTGATTGAAATTTGCACAATTAAATGCTTAGAGCTTTCAAACATACAAACCGCACAAGGACAAGGATTTTATGACCGCATGGTATCAAAACCCCGCCAAAGCCATCAATCACCACGCCGCCGCCAACGCCCAAACCCATCAAGACAATCTTACCAAGCCAAAAGGTTCGCTTGGCGAGCTTGAGCGTGTGGCGGTGCGTTTGGCGGGCTTGCAAGGCGTGGATAAGCCAAGCGCCAGCCGTCCGCACATTGCGATTTTTGCTGGTGATCATGGTGTGATGGCAGAGCAGGTGTCGGCATTTCCGCAGGTGGTTACGCAGCAAATGCTTGCCAATTTTGCCACAGGTGGGGCGTGCATTGCGGTGATGGCAAAGCATTTGGGCGCAAGTCTTGAAGTGGTGGATTGCGGCGCAGCGGCAACAGAGTATGACACCACGGGCATCAGCCAGCAGCAAGTCGCCAAGGGGACGAAAAATTTCACCCAAGCGCCTGCGATGACGCTTGATGAATGTGAGCAGGCGCTCGCCATCGGTAAGCGCAGCGTGGAGCAGGCGATGGCGGCAGGTGCGGACATTTATGTGGCAGGCGAGATGGGCATTGGTAACACTTGCGCGGCTTCGGCATTGGCGTGTCTGCTGCTTGATAAATCTGCCGAAGAGATGACGGGACGCGGCACAGGCGTGGACGATACGACTTTGGCACGCAAAATTCAAGCGGTCAGCCGCGCCAAAATTCTTTATCAGCATGAAGCAAAAGACGCACTAAAAACGCTTGCCAATGTGGGCGGCTTTGAGATGTGTGCGATGACAGGTGCGTATGTGCGAGCGGCGCAGCTTGGCTTGCTGTGCGTGGTGGACGGCTTTATCAGTAGCGTATCGGCACTCGTGGCGGTGCGCCTAAATCCGAGCGTTGCTGACTGGCTTTTGTACGGGCATCGTTCGGCAGAATATGCGCACGCACAGGTGTTGGCGGCACTTGGTGCGAAGCCGCTTTTGGATTTGGGTTTTCGCTTGGGTGAAGGCAGTGGTGCAGCGGCAAGTTTGATGCTCATTCGTTTGGCGTGTGAGATTCATGCCAATATGGCGACTTTTGCGCAAGCTGGCGTGGCAACAGCTTGATGGGCTGGTGCGTTAAGATTTGGCGGATTGCTAGATTTTTGCGTTTTAAAAATGTTGGGCAATGTTTCACTAACCCAGCTTGCGTTTTATCAATCCAGCTTACGTTTATTTAATAGAAAAACACCCATTTTATAAAATTTTAACATTGGTCAATCGCCATGCAAAATGATATTGATAAAACCTTGCGGCTGGATTTTTTGCGCCATGGCGAAACCACGCTTTTGACACAAGGCAACGTGCTGCGTGGACGTACGGACGATGCTTTGACGCAGGCAGGTTTTGCCCAAATGCACAGCACTTTTTCGCAGGCGTGGCGAGCTGAGCAATCTCAAACCCAAACCCAAACACAAACACCGTGGCAAGCAATCATCACATCGCCTTTATCACGCTGTTTGGACTTTGCCAAGGTGCAAAGCGTGGCGCATGATTTGCCGCTATTTGTGATTGATGAGCTGCAAGAGATTGATTTTGGCGACTGGGAAGGGTGCGCTACCGCTGAGCTGTACGCTAAGTTTCCTGATGAGCTTGCGACTTATTGGCAAGCGCCACAAGACTACACGCCGCCAAATGCCGAGTCGGTTTTGGCGTTTCGTGTGCGTGTGGGGCGTGCGCTTGAGCGTGTGGCGAGCGTGTGCCGCACGCATGAATTTGAGCGTGTGTGCGTGGTGAGCCATGGCGGCGTGATAAAAATGCTGTATCATTTAGCGCAGCAAGCCTGTCTTGAAAAACTGCTTGGCGTGCCTGTGGCATTGGGTGAGCTGCATTCTTTTGATTATGTGCCAGTGTCTGCGCCAATGTCTGTAGCGGCTGATTTGGCGAATGAAAAAGCTGAAAATCAGACCGAAAACCAAATTAAAAACCAAACCCAAACCCAAACCCAAACCATCGGCAAACTGACAGCAATGAGAGCATTAGAACAAAAATTCAGGGATTAAGTTTGTACGGTATAAATTTGCCAAGTTTTCATGTAAAATCACCGTACGCAAATTTCTTAAATTCAAGTCTGTTTGTTTTAAATTTGTCAATTCAAATTCATTTAAGTTTCATTAATTTGCACTTTTTTAATTCATCAAAAACCAAAACGCCATCATGAAGCATCGTTACCGTCCGACCGATTTTTTGACCGCATGGCTTGTGGCGGTGCAGTTTTTGACTAAGATTCCTGTGCGATTGCGTGCGTTGCCCAGTGAGCGGCAGACGGCATTGGCGGTGGTGTTTTATCCGCTGGTGGGCGTGTTGATTGGGCTTATTTTGGCAGGTTTCACGCAGGCGGTGGGGTTCTTGCCGTCTGTTTTAGCGGCAGCTTTGATGGTGGTGGCGTGGATTTGGCTGACGGGCGGTTTGCATTTGGACGGCTTGGCGGACATTGCAGACGCTTGGCTGGGCGGCTGGGGTGAAAAAGAGCGCACGCTGACCATCATGAAAGACCCGACGTGCGGTGCGATGGGTGTGCTGGCACTCATCGCTGGCGTGCTGATAAAATTTGCCGCCGTGCATACGCTGCTGACATTTGGCGGTGCGGCTTTGGGTTTGATGATTGCGCCTGTGGTGGGCAGGCTTGTGATTTTGTGGCTGTTTTTGCGCGCGCCTTATGTGCGTAAAAATGGCATTGGCTCGCCCATCAGCACGCATTTACCAAAAACCGCCACGGCAGGCGTGCTGGCGATAGGCGTGCTTTTGGTGATTTTAAGTGTGGCTTTTGGCTTTGGGCTGTGGGCGGCAGCGTGGCTGGCAGGCGCACTTATGGCGTTTTTGTGGTATTATCGCAGGGCGTGGCAGCGGCTGATTGGCGGTGTAACGGGCGATGTGATTGGTGCGGCGGTGGAACTTGGCGAAATGCTGACGCTTTTGGTGATGGCTGGCGTTTTGGCGTGGCAGATGGTGAGCTAATTTTGACAGTCATCTTATCGCTTTACCACTTATTTTGCCAAGCCTACCACCAAAAATCGCTTGCTTGTCTGAGCGTGTTTTGAGAAAATAAGCCGTTAAATTCATTCCTTTCATATTGCCGAGTTCACCTTGCCTTTAAGTTCCCTAAAAATCGAATCTTTACCAAGATTTTCGTCCAATTTCATCGCCAATATCCGCGCGGCACTCAGTATGCTTGGCGGTAGCACGCGTGCGTTTTCGTTTGTTAAGCCGACCTTTGCGCAGTTTGTGGTGTTTTTGGTGGCGGCTTTGGCGACTAACATTTTGTTCGCTTATTTGGCGGCAGATTTCGGCAGTTATTTTAATGAACAAGGCCTAATCAGTTATCTGGTGTGGCCTGTCATCATGCTGGTGGCGGGTATCATTCTTGCCAAGCGCACGCAGAATTATTCGCTGCTGTTTGTGCCTGTGATTTTGTGGCTGGTGGCGGATACTTTGCTGGTGCTATTGCAGAGCGGCATTCAGTATCTAGACATCAAAGGCTGGCTGCCTGCGTTTTTGTATGCGATTTTGCCGACTTTATTCACGGCATTATTTGTGTGGCAGACGGCTTCTTTGCTGTGGGTTTTTGCCAAAAAACTGCACTGGCCTTGGTGGGAGCGTCTTTTGATGCTTGCTGGGGCGATGGTGCTGCTTGTCGTGTGGCAAAAAAACGTGGTCAATCAGCCAATTTTCCAAACCCGCACCGAAGACCCAAGCATTAGTGAAAAGAACTTTTATGGACAAGAAACGCTTTTAAATCAAGCGCTTGAAAGCATTGCTAAGAGTAAAAAAGGCGTGTCAGAGTGGTATTTTGTGGGCATGGCTGGCTTTGCTGGGCAAGATGTGTTCGCTAGCGAAATCACCCAAGCGCAAAGCCTGTTTGATGACCGTTTTGGCACGGTGGGGCGTTCTTTGTCGTTGATTAACAATCCAGCGACTTGGCAAGATTTCCCAATTGCCAGCCGCACAAGCCTAGCCAAAAGCCTAAAACACATCGGGCAAAAAATGGATACGAACGAAGACGTGCTGTTTTTGACGCTCAGCTCGCATGGCGCAGTGGACGAATCTGGCAGCATTTTGGGCGATTTGGTGATGGAAAATCCGCCTGTGGAGCTTGAACCGATCGACCCTGTGTGGCTGCGCAGTGCGCTTGATGTGGCGGGGATTCGCTGGCGTGTGATTGTGGTGTCGTCTTGTTATTCTGGGGCGTTTATTGACGCACTAAAAAGCCCAACGACTGCCATCATCACCGCATCTCGTGCTGACCGTGCGTCTTTTGGCTGTACGGACGATGCGGACATGACCTATTTTGGGCGGGCGTTTTTCTCAGAAAGTCTGCGTGAACAAACGTCTTTTGATGGTGCGTTCAATCAAGCACAAAGACGTGTGGGCGAGCGTGAAGCTTTGATGGGTTTTGAGCCGAGCGAGCCGCAAATGGTGGTGGGACTTGCCATGCAAGAAGCCTTGCCAGAACTGGAAAAGGCGCTGTTTCATCACGCCAAAAAGCCGCAAATTCGCTTGCCGAGCCAAGCCGAGCAAGAAATGACGCCTTGATTTAAAAAGTTGCTAAAGATTTGGTAAGCAAGTCAATAGCATAAAAGACAAACTTTTAGAGTAAATTAAAAACCGTTCGTGGCAGTGCTAAGCCAGAGCGGTTTTTTAAGATTTTGGCAAGTTGAGACGAACAACATCACATCGCAGACTTGCTGTTTTAAGCAAACTTGCCCATAAAAATAAGCCTTGACGATCAATCAAGGCTTATTTATTAGATTTGGTATCAGCGATTATTGGTTTTGAAACCAAGTGGTTGCGCTGTTTTTGGCGCGCTGAATTTCGCTAGATGATAGGTTAAGCGCCAACTGGCTGATTTTAACTTGCGCCTTATCACGAATGCCTTTATCCAGCATACCATCACGGCTAGACAAATCGTACCATTTATAAGCGTCCACAAGGCGTTGCTGTTTTTCATCAATCATCGCTAGGGCGTAGCTGGCACGGTTATCGCCTAGGTGTGCCGCACGCTCAAGCCACATACGACCTTGATTCATGTTCGCTTGCACGCCTTCGCCACGCAGGTACATGATGCCAAGGTTTAGCTGTGCTGGGGCGATGTTTTGCTCGGCAGCACGAGTGTACCAATACACCGCTTTTTGTGCGTCTTTCGCCACGCCTTCACCTTTTTGCAGGCGCTTGGCTAGGAAAAACTGTGCGTGATGGTTGCCTTGGCTGGCTTGTTGGGTTAGGCTTTTGATGTCCATAGTTTCAAAGCGTGAAGTGTTCAGCGGCACATTTGAAATGATGGCGGCAGAAGCCACAGAAGTCATGCCCAGTACGCTTGATAGCAAAGCAGCTTTTAGCAGGTTCATACGAACTCCAATTTGTCTTGACGAATTTGTCTTTATGGGTGCTTGGTATGCCAAATGCGTTTGGCTAAACCCAAAATCACGCATTGGCTAAATGTTTTGACAATCTTGTCATGATAGCACAAATGGGCGTGAAATTCAATTTTATGCCCATTTATATAAACACAATGATAAAATACGCTACAAAATCACAGCCAGTGCTTTTAATTTGGCGCATTCGGCTTTGATGATGTGGCGGATTTTTCTAATTAAAACTTAGGTATTAAGGTTTGTTGGTTTATCCTTTGGCAATGCGATAAATCGCCACGTCCGCCAGCAAGTTTGGCGCGGCACGCACGATTTTATTCATCAGGCGTGCTGGCAAGTGCGAATCGTCATTGATGGCGACAGCGTCTAAAATGCGAATGTCGTTATCGGCGCACAGTCGCTCAAAGTCTTTAAAAGTACACAGATGAATGTTTGGCGTGTCGTACCATTCGTGCGGAATGGTTTCGCTCATCGGCATGATGCCTTTAATGCCAAGGTAGACGCGGTTTTGCCAGTAGGCGAAATTTGGAAAAGTAACAATGCCTTCATTCGCCACACGCAGCATATCCAGCAGCAGATTTTTGGGATTTTTTACCGCTTGTAGGGCGCGTGCCATCACCACCGTGTCAAAGCTGTTATCGGCAAAGCGGTGCAAGCCTTCGTTCAAATCTTGTTCAATGATGTTTAAGCCTTTGGCGATGGCTTGGTTGATTTTATGTTCGTCAATTTCAAGCCCGTAGCCCGTTACGCCAAGATGTGTCTGTAAATGCGCCAAAAGCGTGCCATCGCCACAGCCAAGATCTAAGACTTTGGAATTTTGTTTGATCCAGTTTTCAGCCAGTTGATGATCGATGTTCATGAGTTGCTCGCTTGCTCGGCAGTGGGTTTGTCGTGGGCTAATTGGGCGATGGCGGTGGGCGAAAGCGTCTTGCCGCTCACGGTTTTGGCGACAAAGGGCGCGCCTAAAAATCCTTTGATGGCATTGACATAGCGGTCAATGGCAAATAAGAACGAATCATGCCCGTGCGGTGCGTCCACGTTGATAAAGCTGACGGGTTTTTGGTTTGCCATCAGTGCGTCTGTCAGCTCCACCGAACGCTCTGGACTAAAGCGCCAGTCGGTCGTGAATGACACCACCAAAAACTGGCATTGCGTGCGTGCCAAAGTCGCCTTGAGCGCTTCGGCATCTGATAAAGATGGGTCGGCATAATCACGCGTAGGGTCAAAATAGTCAAGCGCCTTGGTCATCAAAAGATAAGTATTGGCGTCAAAGTTTTTGCTAAATCGCTCGCCTTGGTAGCGCAGATAGCTTTCTACTTCAAATTCCACATCGTAGCCGTACATGAATTTGCCAGATTTTAAATCACGCCCAAACTTCGCTTTCATGGCATCTTCGGTGATGTAAGTGATGTGCCCCAGCATTCTGGCAAGCATCAAGCCACGGCGTGGGTAAGTGCCGTGTTTTAGATACCAGCCTTGATGAAAATCTGGGTCGGATAAGATGGATTGGCGTGCTACTTCGTTAAAGGCGATGTTTTGCGCGCTGATTTTTGGGGTGCTGGCGATGATGACCGCACGCGCCAAACGTTCAGGATAATCCACTGACCATTGCAGCGCTTGCATTCCGCCCATAGAGCCGCCCACGATGGCGTGCCAACGCTTGATACCCAGATAATCTGACAGCATGACTTGCGTTTTCACCCAATCTTTGATGGTGATGAGCGGAAAATCTGCGCCCCAGATGTCGTTGGTTTCTGGATTGATGGTGGTTGGGCCTGTAGAGCCGTGGCATGAGCCGATGTTATTTAAGCAAACGACAAAAAATTTTTCGGTATCAATCGCCTTGCCCTTGCCGATGAGTGCGTCCCACCAGCCAGCTTTGGCGTCGTGTTCGCTGTGAAATCCTGCGGCGTGGTGTGAGCCTGACAGCGCATGACAAATCAAAATGGCGTTTGATTTATCGGCATTGAGTTCGCCATAAGTTTCCACCATCAAATCAAAAGACGGCAAAGTGCGTTCGCATTCTAGTAAAAGCGGCGTGTCAAAATGAATGAGCGTGGGCGTAACGATACCGACCGATGACGGGTCTTGATAAGGGGGAGTTGAAGTTTGCACAAAATTTCCTAAAAAGGTGTCATTTTATCAATAAATTTTAAATAAATGTATTTTAAGTATTATTTAATAGTATAAAAATTATCCATGCCGTGCGTGGCAAAATGCGCCTGATGAAAGCTGATTTGTGATGGATTGTTGTGTGGTTTTGCGTGAAATTTTATGGGCGATTTCACGTCAATTTTCGCATTTTTCACATCAATTTTTATATCAAAACGCTAAAATTCAAGGCTAAATCTTATTTTACATTGTAAGGCGAAACGCCATATTTGGCAAGCGTCCATCGCCATTTGCGCCAAAAAGCACAAGAAAATTTGCCAAAAAAATGCTAAACTAAGGTTTTTGTAATTTTGCAATTTAGTTTGTGAGTTGCTTTTAGAATTGACCTTGGGCATTTTGTTCGCTTGGCGCACGATTTGCTAAACTTTAGCCAATGATTTGATGAATCAACTTGCAATCATCGCCATTTGCCTTGAAAATACTTGTCAATCACCGTTCAAATTTCATTTGCTTTTAAATTTTATTGACCGATATTTTAGCTAGCACCATGACCGACCACGCACCAAATTTTACCGATACAGCGCAAATCCTTACAAAAAAAACTGCCGTTGTGCTTGTCAATCTTGGCACGCCAGACACGCCCACGCCTGCTGCGGTGCGTGCGTATTTGGCGGAGTTTTTGTCTGACAAGCGCGTGATTGAAATGCCAAAATGGCTGTGGCAAATCATTTTGCGCTTATTTGTGCTGACCACGCGCCCAAAACGTGTGGCGCACGCCTATCAAAGCGTGTGGACGGACGCAGGCTCGCCATTGCTTGCGATTTTAAAAGAACAGGCGACACTACTGCAGGCGAATTTGGCGCAGCTGGGCAAGTCTGTGGCTGTCGTGCCTGCCACCACTTATGGCAATCCAAACATCAAAAAAGTGCTGGCGGATTTACAAGCTGACGGCTATGAGCGCATGGTGGTGTTGCCGCTGTATCCGCAATATTCGGCAACTTCCACGGCGGCAGCGTTTGATAAAGTCATGCAATACAGCTTAAGCAGCCGTGATATGCCAGAGCTGCATTTTATCAAGGATTATCACGACAACCCGCTGTACATCAGGGCTTTGGCTGACAGCGTGCGTAAGTTTTGGGCGGATAATGGGCGCGCTGATAAGCTGCTCATGAGTTTTCATGGCATTCCTAAGCCTTATGCCGACAAGGGCGACCCATACCCTGTGCAATGCCGCAAGACAGCTAAGCTGGTGGCAGGCGAGCTTGGGCTTGGTGGTGATGAATGGGCGGTGAGTTTTCAGTCGCGTTTTGGTGCGCAAGAGTGGCTAAAGCCTTATACAGACGAGCTTTTGGGCGAGTGGGGCAAGGCTGGGCATTCGGTGCAAGTGCTAAGTCCTGCGTTTTCGGCGGATTGCCTTGAGACGCTAGAAGAGCTGGCGGTGGAAAACCGTGATAATTATCTGGCGGCAGGCGGTAAATCTTATGCTTATATTCCTGCGCTAAACACCGATGCGCTGCACATTGAGTTGATGGCGCAGTTGGTTGGTAAATATTTATAAGTAATTGAAATTTATTAATTTTTATAAAAAACAGCAAGTTGATGGCTTGCTGTTTTTGTTTTTTGGTGGGGATTTGCGAGTAATTTTTCGCTTATGATTGCTTGGTTTTATCCAAAATTTCATCTAAATTGATTTCTAGCCAATCTACCAAATCATAAATCTTGGCAGCGGCAACCGCCCCGTATTCAGACAGCTGATAATCCACCTTTGGCGGTACGGTGTGATAATCGGTGCGCACAACCATGCCGTCCGCTTGCAGATTTTGCAAGGTGAGCGTCAGCATACGCTCGCTAATGCCTTCAATGCGGCGGCGAATTTCACTAAAACGCAGCGTGCCATCACGCAAAACGATGAGTACAAACACGCCCCAGCGGCTTGTTAAGTGTTCTAAAATTTGCCGTGATGGGCAAGCCTTTGCCAGTACGTTGCCACGTTCTTTGTCGTCATTCATGATGATGTTTCTTTTTTGGTGTTTTTTAAAGGCTGTGTTGATAAAAGTTATTGGATAAAAAACTTTATTTTTCAATAAGTTATAAAATTTATTAACACTTACTTTTTTGTAAGTACTTACATTTAATAAGTGCTGATTATATAATACTCACCATCAAATGCGCAATCATGTATTGCGTAAAATGTCTATGAAATCAAAATAATGGGAGAATTGCTATGAAAATTGCCGTCATTGGTGCGACAGGTTTGGTGGGTGCAGGCGTGGTGCGTGAAGCGGCAGCGCGCGGGCATGATGTGCTGGCGCTTGCTCGCAGTGTAGAGAAAGTTTTGCAGGCGGATAATGTGCAGGTGGTCGCTTGCGATGTCAATGCGCCAGAGTTTGCTGAGCAGCTAAAGGGCGTGGACGCGGTGGTGTCTGCCTTTAATGGCGGCTGGGAAAATCCGAACGGTGCGGCGGATTTTAAGCGTGGCGCAAATGCCATCGTGGAAGCCGCCAAAGCTGCAAACGTGCCGTATCTTTTGGTGGTTGGCGGTGCAGGCAGTCTTTATGTTGCGCCAAATGTGCAGCTGATTGATACGCCTGAATTTCCTGCAGACATTTATCCGATGGCGAATGAAGCGCGTAATTTATTGACTGAATTACAAGCGCGCCGTGATGTGAATTGGGCGTTTTTATCGCCAGCGGCGATGTTTGCGGTGAATCCTGTGAATTTTGAGCGCACGGGCAAATACCGCACGGGCAAGGACGATGTGCTATTCACAAACGATGTGCCTGCTGACATTTCATTGCCTGATTTGGCGTGTGCGATTGTTGATGATGTGGAAAATCAGGCGCATTTGTTCGCACGTTTTACGGTGGCGCAAGCTGATTAAGGCTATTTTTGTGCGCATTGCATGGAAGTTTGTGCAGGCGCAAGAATAACTGTGTATTTTTATGTTTTTGTTACAATGACAAGACCAACTTGTCAAATTTTGGGAGTATTTTATGAGTATCAAATCAACGTTTAAATCAAGTGCGGCTTTGGCATTTTTGGCGGCAGGCGCATTGTCACTGACGGCGTGCGCCACCAGCACGGCAAAGCCAGTCGCTCACAAACACGCTCACGCAGTAAAACACAACCATCAAGGCGAAAAATTGAGCAAAAAGAGCATTGAAGCACGCAATAAAGCCAATGTGCTGGCGTTTTATGAAATGACATTTAACCAGCACAAAGTTCAAGAAGCGACCGATTTGTACATCGGCAAAGAATATCTGCAGCACAACCCAACCGTGGCTGATGGCGGTCAAGCATTCGTAGACGCATTTGCGCCATTTTTGGCAGAGCATCCGCAGTCGCACGCCATCGTCAAGCGTGTGATGGCTGATGGTGATTTGGTGATGGTGCACGTTCACAGCAAATTGCACGCCAACGATCTTGGTGAAGCGGTGGTGGATATTTTCCGCCTTGATGATGAAGGTAAAATCGTGGAGCATTGGGACGTAATCCAAGCTGTGCCAGAAAAAACCGAAAGTGGGCGCACCATGTTTTGATTGATGGTTTTTTGGGTGGAGGTTAGGCGTGAGTTTATAAATTTAATTCCAATTTTCAAACTTACACCAAATCCAATTTATCAAATAGACAAAAAACACCGCCAAAAGACGGTGTTTTTCTTGTTGAGTCAAACGTAAATTTTACGTCTAAACCTTATTTATATCACAAGCGCATATCACGCCAAACGTGCAATGATTTCATTAAACGCAGCGCTTGGGCGCATGGCGGCGCTGATTAGCTCACGATCGGCAGCATAATAGCCGTTCACATCAACCGCTTTGCCTTGTACGCCATTTAGCTCATTGATGATGGCGCTTTCTTGGGCGGTTAGGGCTTTGGCAATCGGTGCAAACTCTGCTGCCAAAGCACTGTCTTTGCTTTGTGCGGCAAGCTCTTGCGCCCAGTACATCGCTAGGTAGAAATGGCTGCCACGGTTGTCAATTTCGCCTGCTTTGCGTTTTGGCGATTTGTCGTTTAGTAGCAGTTTTTCTGTAGCTGCGTCTAGTGCGTCTGCCAATACTTGCGCTTTGGCGCTGCCTGTTTTTTGTGCGGTATGCTCAAGGGATACTGCCAATGCTAAAAATTCGCCAAGGCTGTCCCAGCGCAGATGGTTTTCTGCGTTGAACTGTTGAACGTGCTTCGGTGCGCTACCGCCAGCGCCAGTCTCAAACATACCGCCGCCGTTCATCAAAGGTACGATTGACAGCATTTTGGCACTTGTACCTAGCTCAAGAATTGGGAATAGGTCGGTTAGGTAGTCGCGCATGACGTTGCCTGTTACGCTGATGGTGTCTTCACCATTTTTTAGGCGTGTCAAGGTGTGTTTGGCGGCTTCTACCAGTGGCAAAATGCGAATATCTAGCCCAGCAGTGTCAAGCGTGGCAAGGGTTGCGTTCACTTTTTTAATCAGCTCAGCATCGTGCGCACGCTTTTCGTCCAGCCAGAATACCGCAGGCATACCGCTTAGGCGTGAGCGATTGACCGCAAGCTGTACCCAGTCGGTGATGGCTGCGTCTTTGGTTTGGCACGCACGCCAGATGTCACCAGCTTGTACGTCATGGCTAAGTAGCACATTGCCCGCTTCGTCAATCACTTCTACTTTACCGTCTGCTGGGATTTCAAAAGTTTTGTCGTGTGAGCCGTATTCTTCAGCCTTTTGCGCCATCAAGCCCACGTTTGGCACAGTACCCATGGTGGTTGGGTCAAATGCGCCATGCTCTTTACAGAAATCTACCACCGCTTGATACAGACCTGCATAAGTGCTGTCTGGAATGGTGATTTTGGTGTCTTGCAGTTCGCCGTGGCGATTCCACATACGACCAGATGAGCGAATCATCGCAGGCACAGACGCATCAACGATGATGTCGCTTGGGACGTGCAAGTTGGTAATGCCTTTGTCGCTGTCCACCATGGCAATGTCTGGACCATTGGCATAAGATTGTGCGATCAGGGTTTCTACGCCAAGACGAGTGTCGGCATCTAGCTTGTCAAGGTTGGCAAATAGGTTGCCCAAGCCGTTATTGACATTCACGCCTGCTGCTGCGAGCTTATCGCCATGTTTTTCAAATACAGGGGCGAAAAAGGCTTTTACCGCATGACCAAAGATGATTGGGTCAGACACTTTCATCATGGTGGCTTTCATGTGCAAGCTAAACAGCACACCTTGCTCTTTGGCGTCTTGGATTTCTTTGCTTAAGAAAGACACCAGCGCGTTTTTGTTCATGACGGTTGCGTCTAGGATTTCACCTGCTTTTAGTGGCAGTGGCTTGCGCAAGGTGGTTTTTTCGCCAGCTTTATCGGTGAATACGAAGTTTACTGTGGTTTCGCTTGGCACAGTAACCGATTTTTCATTGTGATAAAAATCGTTTGCGCTCATGGTGGCGACATGAGTTTTGCTGTCTTTTGTCCATGCGCCCATAGAGTGCGGGAACTTTTTGGCGAAATTTTTCACCGCTTTTGGCGCACGGCGATCTGAGTTACCTTCACGCAAAACAGGGTTTACCGCCGAGCCTTTGACACGATCATAGCGTGCTTGAATTTCTTTTTGTTCGTCTGTGGTGGCTTCGCTTGGATAGTCAGGAATGTTGTAACCTTTGCTTTGTAGCTCTTTGATGGTGGCAAGCAGCTGCGGTACAGAAGCAGAGATGTTTGGCAACTTAATGACGTTGGCTTCTGGGCGTTTGACGAGTTCGCCAAGCTGTGCCAGCGCGTCAGGTTTGCGCTGTGCTTCGCTTAGGTATTCAGGAAATTGCGACAACACACGCGCAGCAAGCGAGATGTCGCTGGTGATTACGTCAATGTCAGAACTTTTGGTAAAGGCTTGGATAATCGGCAAAAGAGAATGAGTGGCTAGGGCAGGGGCTTCATCGGTATAAGTATAGATGATGGTTGATTTCATAGATAAACTCCAGTTTATGTTTGGTTTTGTGAATGTTTGAAAAAGCAAGCGATTCGTGCGGTTTCGTCCTTGTTTGAGTGGCGCGCCATACATCGCTTGGGTGTCCGCCCAGTAAACCAGCCTGATAAATGATTTAATGACTTATCAAGCGTTGGGTGCTATATGCAACAAGGCATACGCCAAAAGCGTGGCTGGTCGCATATCAAATTTCTATCCATTTTTCACCGTGATATTTTAGCATTTTTTTTGGGTGTACGACCATGCTTTTTCTGTGATGGGTTTATATAAATCATTTATTTAAAAAATGGTATCATCATTGGTTTTGATTTTTACATAAATTGATGAAATGTTGTTATAGATTGTGGTGATGAATGATGAAAATACGCTTGTCGTCTTATGTAATTCTACTTGATTTGATAATACAGCACACATTTACTCATTGCAAGCTGGTATAAAACTTGAAAATCTGCGCACAATCCTTATTTTAAAAAGCGGTAAATTTTATTTTGGGAGATGTTATGACAACGCAAACCGAACACGTTTTTGAAACCGAAGTTACCCAGCTTTTGCACCTTGTAACGCATTCTTTGTACTCAAATCCTGACATTTTTGTGCGTGAATTGGTGTCTAATGCGTCTGATGCGTGCGATAAATTGCGCTTTTTGGCGACCAGCGATGACAGCTTGTACGAAGGCGACAGCGAACTTGCCATCAAGATTGAAATTGACAAAACTGCCAAAACCCTGACCATCAGCGACAACGGCATTGGCATGAATGAAGCGGACGCCATTGAAAATTTGGGCACGATTGCCAAATCAGGCACAAAGGCGTTTTTGGACAAACTTTCTGAAAGCGATAAAAAAGACGGCAATCTGATTGGACAATTTGGCGTGGGCTTTTATTCTGGCTTTATCGTGGCGGATAAAATCAGCGTGGAGAGCCGAAAAGCAGGCGAACCAAGCACTAAAGGCGTGCGCTGGGTGTCGGACGGCACAGGTAAATTTACCACCGAAACCATCACCAAAGACACGCACGGCACCAGCATTACCCTGCATTTAAAAGATGAATATCAAGAGTCAGAAGATGGTGAATATGGCTACCTAAACCGCCATAAAATCAAAGCCTTAGTGTCAAAATACTCAGACCACATCAGCCTGCCAATCCAAATGCGCAAGGAAGTTTGGCAAGAAGATGCCGACCAAGACGAAGATGCGCCTGTGCCAAGCGGGCAGATGATTGAAACGGACGAATGGGAAACCATCAACAAAGCGTCTGCGCTGTGGACACGCACGCCAAGTGAGATTGGTGATGATGAGTACAATGAATTTTATAAAAACATCAGCTATGATTTTGCCGACCCTTTGACGTGGACGCACAACCGCGTGGAAGGCCGTGTGCAGTACACTCAGCTTTTGTACATTCCTAAAAAAGCGCCCGTGGATTTGTACGCGCGTGAACACCAGCGTGGGTTAAAATTGTACGTTAAACGTGTGTTCATCATGGACGACGCTGAGCAGCTGTTGCCTGTGTATTTGCGCTTTGTGAAGGGTGTGATTGACACCGCTGATTTGCCGCTGAACGTCAGCCGTGAGATTTTACAAGAAAGCCGTGATGTCAAATCCATTCGTGAAGGCAATGCACGCCGTGTTTTGACCATGCTGGCAAGTCTTGCCAATTCAGAAGATGCGGATAAGCAAGCCAAATTTGCCGAGTTTTATGCTGAATTTGGCGATGTCATCAAAGAAGGTTTGGGCGAAGATCAAGCCAACCAAGAACGTATCGCCAAGCTGTTGCGCTATCACACCAGCACCACCGATGGGCTAAGCACAGGTTTTGCTGATTATAAAGCACGCATGAAAGATGGACAAAAGGCGATTTATTATTTGACGGGTGAAAACTTAGCCAGCGTGAAAAATTCGCCGCAGCTTGAGCTGTTCAACAAAAAAGGCATTGAAGTGATTTTAATGACTTCGCGCGTGGACGAATGGGCGATGAATTTCTTGACTTCGTTTGACGGTACACCACTACAAAACATCGCCAAAGGGGCGGTGGATTTGGGCGATTTGACCGATGAAGCGGAAAAAGAAGAAGCGCAAAAGGCGGAAGAAAACCTAAAACCTGTGGTGGAGCGCCTAAAAACCACGCTGGGCGATAAAGCCAAAGACGTGCGAGTGTCTACACGTTTGGTGGACAGTCCTGCGTGTTTGGTGGTGGGCGATGGCGAGCTGACACCGCAAATGGTGCAAATGCTTAAAGCGATGGGTCAGCCTGTGCCTGATGTCAAGCCGATTTTGGAGATTAACCCAACGCACCCATTGATTGGCAAGCTGGAAAACAGCGGCGATTTTGATGATTTGGCGAGCGTGATTTTTGATCAGGCTTTGCTTGCCGATGGCGGACAGCTTGACGATCCAGCAGGCTATCTAAAACGTGTCAATGCGCTGCTTTTGAAATAAATGAAATTTGCACGGATCAAGCGGTACAAATTCGTGCAAATTTGCTTGGCAGGCATTTGGCAAACATTTAGCAAATAGCTGACAGGTGTTTGACGAGCATTTGATAAATCAAAACCCCAAAGGCGGTGCGCTTTTGGGGTTTGTTGTTGGCTTTGATTTTGTGTTGTAAAAGCAGCGTTGGTAATGGTATTATGAAAACAGCGTTATTGAAACAGCAAATCCACATCAAAACTGAGCTCAGGAAAATTCACCGAATGTGCGGTGTGGTTTTCGCCGCGCACATAAGGACGCTCACCCACAAATACGCCATCTTTAAGCGCATAAATCAGCAGCGTGCCTTCGTTGGGGTTGATAATCCAGTATTCACGAACCAGCGCTTCTTGATATAAGTCAAACTTAATACTCATCTCTTTTTTGGAGTTGCTGGGCGATAAAATCTCCACCACCAAATCAGGCGCGCCTAGGCAGCCTTTTTCGTCCAGTTTGGATAAATCGCACACCACGCACAAATCGGGCTGCACGACCGTTTCAATTTCTTTTTTGGGATTGTACAGACGCACATCAAAAGGTGCGGTGTATACACGGCAGGGCTTTTGGTAAAAAAATCTGTCCAAAACACGGTTGGTGTTTTGTGAAATGTCCTGATGAAAACGTGTGGGCGCAGGACTCATCGCAAGGATTTTGCCCTTAATCAGCTCAATTTTTTCTTTGAGTTGCCATGTCAGATAATCAGCATAAGTGTAATGCTTATCCAAATCCAGCTGTGATAAATGCGTGATGGTTGTCATGGTTTTATCCTTTGGTTGGTTTTGATTAGCATGGCATTAAAGCGAAAACTTGTCAAGTATCCGCTTGTCAAATCCATAAGCCAAATGCTTTAATTGCGCTTTGGCTGCCCTGATTAAGGCTTGACAGTATTAAGGCTTGGCAATCCCATCAAGCAGCGCCAAAAATCCTTTCATATACGCAAGCTCACGGCTGTTTTCACGCACGCTGGCGTACAGCTGGCAATGCACACCATCACCCAAAGGTCTTGACACCACCCAGCCTTTTTTCTCATATTCTGCCGCCACCCAGTCGGGCAATGCCGCCACGCCACGCTCGCTTGCCACCAGCTGAATCAGCATGGCGGTAAGCTCTGTGGTGCGCACAGCTTTTGGCTTGATACCCGCAGGCTCTAAAAACTTAGCCATCACATCAAGGCGAGACTGCTCCACAGGATAAGCAATCAGCGTTTGGTCTGCCAAGTCATCAGGCGTGATGGCATCACGGCTTGCCAAAGCGTGCGCAGGCGACAGCACAAGGCGACTTTCGTAGGTGAATAGCGGTACATAATGCAATCCGTCAATGGGCAGATTGCTTGCGGTGATGAGTAAATCGATCTCATCATCAAGCAGCATTTGGTGCGGCTCTGGCTCAAATCCTGTGGCAAAATCCAGCTCCACATCGCTGTACGCCTTGCGGTATTCGTTCAAAATCGGCATCAGCCAATCAAAGCAACTGTGGCATTCACTTGCTAAGCGTAATCTGCCCGCTTGCCCGTGCGCCAGCCTGCGAATGTCGGCTTTACTGCGCGCGACTTGCGGTAAAACGTTATTGGCAAGGCGCAAAACCACTTCGCCAGCAGGGGTGAGCTTGATGGGGCGTGTGCGGCGATCCACCAAGGCGATGTCATAATAATGCTCAAGGTCTCGCAGCTGGTGGCTGACGGCGGACGCGGTGCAGTTGAGCTCTACGGCGGTGGCGGACAGTGAGCGGTATCTGGCAAGGGCGGAAAACATTTGTAAATGGCGGATTTCTAGCATGATGACCTAACTTTTAGCATGATGGCTTGGTGGATAATTTTGGGTGAGATTGGTTTGGATTTATGGGTTTGAAGCGTTGTCTTTTAAAACCACACCAAGTTGCTCTAAGTCATCATGCACCAGTTGTTTGCGTGCAGAAAGTGGTGTGTTTTCATGGATTTGCATATTGAGTGCATAAGAAACAACTTGTGCATTTGGCATGATGGCAAAGCCCGCCAGCCAGCCTGTTTTGGGGTATGCGCCTGCACTCAGGCCAGTTTTGCCATAGATGTGAGTTTGATTGATGGCGGTATCATACAGCATGGCACGCACGGCAGCTTGAGTGCTGTCAGAGACGGCAAGCTCATTAGTGGCAAGGGCGTGGACAAATTTGACTTGTTCTTTGGGTGTGATTTGCAGCTCTCCATTGAGCCAAAACTCATCAACTGCGTTACCAATTTTGCCATTGCCATAATTTAAACGCGTAAGTTGCTGGCGCATGGCATCAAGCCCAACTCGGCGAGCAATCTGCTGATATACAGGTACGGCAGACACACGCATGGCTTCACTCAAGGTTAAATCACGCTCCCAGTCTTTCAAGGCACGTTTTTCACCATGCCAAATAAATACTTCGTTTGGGTTGGTAACACCCTGCTCAATGGCGATGATGGCGTTGGCAATTTTAAAGGTGGAAGCAGGAGAGTAGTAAGTGTCTGCTCTTTGCAAGGCGTTGCCGTAGGCGTGAGTGTGTTTACCGTCATAAATCACCAGCACGCCTTTGGTGTGTAGTTCGTCAAATAGCTGCGCAATGTGTTGTTGATGTTCGCTGTTGCCTAAATCTAGCGCGAGATGAGGTGCGACAGCTTGGTTTGTTAATGCCTTATAAGTATGCGTCATCTTGTCTTGTGTGGAAGTATGGCAGGCGATGAGCGTGCTGGCAAGCGTTGCCAAGAATGCAAATTGTGTTAATTTCATGATAAAAACTCCAATAAATTGAGCAATTTTCATTATAACATAAAATTATTTACAGTTATAAAAATTTTCATCTTATTTTGAGAAACTTGATTTTTATTCATGATGATTTTCGGTTATGATATACAACATAAAAATTATTCATCAAAATTTAAATATGATGAATAATTTTAAACTTAAAAGGCGAAAACTTGCTGGCATGGTTGTTCATTGTACAGCTGACCGCAAGCCAAGCCGTATCGCATGACAAACATTTAAGGAGATTTTATGACGCTCACCTCTCATATTTTGGGCTATCCACGAATTGGCGACAAACGCCAAAGTAAATTTGCGCTGGAAAAATACTGGAAAGGCAAGGCGAGCAAGGCAGACACGCAGGCGGCATTGCAAGCGGTATTTGATGATAACATCGCCGAGCAGCTGAACGCTGGGCTGTCTGTTATCACCACAGGTGATTTTGCGCATTATGATTTGGTGCTGACGCAGGCGGTTGCTTTTGGGGTGCTTCCTAAGCGATTTGCTGGCGCGGAAAAATTAGATACCTTTGACCGTCAGTTTTATTTTGCGCGTGGGCGTGATCACACAGGGCAGCTTGCCGACACTGCGGCTTGGCAAATGACGAAGTGGTTTGACACCAATTATCATTACCTAGTGCCAGAACTTGATAAAAATCAAGACTTTAGTAATACAGATTTTAGCCAAATTTTTAAGCAAGTGGCGGACGCCAAAGCCATCATTGCCAAGCGTGGTGCGCAAAATCCGCTCAAAGTGGTGCTGGTTGGGCCGCTGAGCTTTTTGTATTTATCAAGCATTAAAACAAATGAGCAAGCGCATTCGGCAGGCTGTGGCTGTGGGCATGGCGCAAGTGCAGACGTGAGTGCAAATGACGATGATAAATTGGCGCTTTTGGATAAGATTTTGCCTGTGTATGCTGATTTGTTGGCGCAGCTTGGCGAGCAGGGCGTGGAATGGGTGCAGCTTGACGAGCCGATTTTGTCGCTGGATTTGCCAAACCACTGGCAGCAAGCCTTTGAGCGTGCTTATAATGGCTTGCAGCGCACACCGCCAAAGCTGATTGTGGCGAGCTATTTTGACACGCTGGGCAATAATTGTAACGTGGCGGTGAATTTGCCTGTTTCTGGCATTCACATTGACATTACGCGCGCCAAATCGCCTAAGCAGTATGCCGCACAAGTGATTGACCAGTTGCCCACGCATAAGATTTTATCCATTGGCGTGGTGGACGGCCGCAGTGTGTGGACGACCGACCAAGTGGCGGCAAGCGATGTGCTGACGGCGGCTTATGAACGCTTAGGCGAGCGTTTGTGGGTGGGGTCTGGTTCTAGCCTTTTGCATTTGCCTGTGGATTTGGCGCATGAAACCTTGCCAAGCGCATTGCACGGCAAACTTGCTTTTGCCAAGCAAAAATTAAGCGAAGTGGCGCTGTGCGCACGCCTTGCCACAGGGGAAATTGCGCCTGATGACACGGCAAGCCAGATTAAGCTGACACCGCTGGCAGACACTGCCAAAGTGCGTGCAGGCGAGTTTGCTGAGCGCTATGCCAAGCAAAACGAGCGGCTGAATTTGCCATTATTGCCAACGACCACCATCGGTTCATTTCCGCAAACTGACCAAATTCGCAAGGCACGCAGTGATTGGAATAAGGGCGTGATTGACGATGCAGCTTATGAGCGCGCCATGAAAGCAGAAATCCAAAAGGCGGTGGACGAGCAAGAAAAGCTGGGCATTGACGTGCTGGTGCATGGCGAAGCTGAGCGCACGGACATGGTGGAATATTTTGCCAAATATATGGACGGTTTTTGGCTGTCAGCAAACGGCTGGGTGCAAAGCTATGGCACGCGCTGTGTGCGTCCGCCGATTGTGGTGGGCGACATCAGCCGTCCTAAGGCAATGACGGTGGATTGGACGGTGTACGCCCAAAGCCTGACGGACAAGCCAATGAAAGGTATGCTGACTGGGCCTGTAACGATTTTGAACTGGTCGTTTGCGCCAAGTGATGCCGCAAGCCGTGATGTTTTGCGCTTACAAATTGCCGAAGCCATCAACCAAGAAGTGAGCGATTTGCAAGACGCTGGCATTGCCATCGTTCAGATTGACGAGCCTGCGTTTCGTGAAGGCTTGCCGCTCAAAACCGCCGACCAAGCGCATTATTGGCAGCAGGCGGTGGCAGCGTTCAAGCATTCTTGCAGCATTGCCCACAAGGACACGCAAATTCATACGCACATGTGCTATTCATCGTTCCATGATTGCTTGGCGCACATCAGCGCGATGGACGCAGACGTGATTACCATTGAGACGGCACGTTCTGGCTTGCAGCTGTTGGACGCTTTTAAGGGCAATGGCTATCATAACGCCATCGGCCCCGGTGTGTATGACATTCACAGCCCACGCACACCATCGGCAAACGATATGCAAGTGGTGATTGATGAAGCGGTGAAATATGTGCCTGTGGAAAGACTGTGGATTAACCCTGACTGCGGATTAAAAACGCGTGGCTGGGAAGAAACCATCGCCGCACTGGCTAATATGGTGAGCATGACTAAAGCGGTGCGTCAGCTGTATTCGTAATCGTTTTTATCGTCAATGAAAAACCGCTGTTTGATTGCAGCGGTTTTTTGACTTTTTGATTTTTGTTGGGATTTTGGGCTGGGAATGTAGGCTGGGTTAGTGAAGCGCAACCCAACTTACGAACTTCGCTAAATCCAATTTGCAAACCGCAAATCAACTTACGAACCGCAAACCAATTTACGAAGTTTACCAAATCCAACTTACAAGCCGCAAACCAGTCGGCAAGTTTAAACCAAATTTCGCATTTTTTTTAGCGTCTTGGCGCATAAAAGGGCGCATAATACGGCACAGGCGCAAACCATGGGTCATGCCAAAATGGATTGCGATACATAGAGCCATAAGGATAATATGGATAATCAAAGCGTCTGAGTCGCTCGCCCATTTCGTACTGCTCAAGCCCCATCATGTTGGCGTGGTGCAGCTCGTCCAGATTTTGCTCGCACACGCCTGTCAATTCACGTCCCATGCGCCCAAGGTTGTAGGCGGTTTCTTTGGTGCAATATTGGGTCAGTCCTTTTTGTCTGCCTGCTTCCCATTCGGCGCGGTTGGGGGTGATGTCTGTGCTAGCGCAGAGCTTTTGATAGTGTAAAATGCGCTGAGCGCTGTGTCCTACCGCGCCGTCTGCTTCGCCAAGCGTTTGCCAGTTTAGACTTGGGCAATCTGTACTGCTGATGCGTGGTGCGGACGTGGTGGCGCAGCCTGCCAAAGTCAGCACGCCAAATGCAGCAGCAAGTAGGATTTTTGGTGAATTGGTGCAAGATTTTGCCAAAAGTGCGGATTGATTATGTGATGAAAATTTACTGGTCATGATGATGGCTGGATAAAGATGATGGCTGGATAAATTTGTGTGATTTTGGATTTATCATAGCACGATTTTAGGCATTTGAAAAAAGTATTTTGTTGGGATTTGTTGTCAGATTTGGGTTTGGTGAGCTAAAAACGGCAAAACAAAACCCCGCACAAGGCAGGGTTTCGTCACAGAACAAGCGTGGATTACACGTCTTCTTCTTTATATTGTGGTACTGGCTTTTTAAAGCCGCCTGTCTTAATGCCAAGCCACACAAAGCCGATGGCCGCCCAGAACAGACCAACTTTAAAGGTCAGTCCGTCCACTTTTAGCCACATCAAGAATACGCTGGCGAAGCCCAAAATCGGCACGATGACGTAGTTGAAAATCTGCTTGAAGTTATTCACCATCTTATCGCGAATTGCGTAACGGAAAATTACTGAGATGTTCACAAAGCTAAATGCTGTCAATGCACCAAAGCTGATTAGGTTTACCACGCTTTCAAGGCTGATGAAGCCTGCGGTCAATGCCACTGCGCCAGCGACTAAGATGTTGTTTACTGGCGTGAATAGTTTTGGGTGGATTTTACCAAAGAAGTTTTTGCCAATCACGCCATCACGACCCATCACATACATCAAGCGAGATACGCCTGCGTGTGCTGAAATACCAGATGCCATCACGGTTACAATCGCAAAGCCCAGCACGATTGCTTGGAACAGTGAACCGCCCACCAACATTAGGATTTCTGGCTGTGTTTCATCAACCAGCTGGAAGTAAATGCTTGGGTCTGATGGGAAGAACGTCTGCATGAAGTAGGTGCTGATGATGAACACCAAGCCTGCAATCAGTGTGGTAAGAATCATCGCTTTTGGCAGGGTGTTTTTCGCATCTTTGGTTTCTTCTGCTAGGGTTGATAGTGCGTCAAATCCTGTGAACGAGAAGCACAAGATGGTTGCACCAGTAATCAATGCCGCGACCGAAGTCATGTCGTCCCAAAACGGCTTTAAGCTCCACAGCTCATAAGCGTTTTCTACCAATGTACTATCGGCATAAGTACCCATTTGTAGCTTGCTGTACACCAGATAAGTGAACACCGCAATCACCAAAAGCTGCACAAACACAATCCAGCTGTTAAAATAGGCGACCACTTTTGAGCCAAATAGGTTAATGCCTGTCATAAAGGCAGTCAAACCGATGACCCATACCCAGTGATTGACCGTTGGGAACAGTGCTTCAAGGTAAATCACCGCCAAGATGATGTTCACCAAAGGCGACAGCAAATAGTCAAGCCAGCTAGACCAGCCAACCATAAAGCCCATAGATGGATTGATGGATTTTTGGGTATAAGTGTAGGCAGAACCTGATGATGGATAGGCTCTGATCATGTGTCCATAGCTGATAGACGTCAGCAAAATCGCAATCAAAGCAAAGATGTACGACATCGGCACATGACCGCCACTGTCGCGAGAAACCATGCCGAATGTGTCAAGCAGGGTCATGGGTTGAATGTACGCCAAACCGATGATGATGACGTGCCAAAGTCCGAGATTTCGCTGCAATTTGGCAGCTTGAGCAGTAATAGGTGTACTCAACGTAGAGTCCTCCAAAAGCGTGCGTAAACGCAAAAAAGAGAAAAGGCGTTGGGGTGCTTAATACCGTTATCAAACTTACTTTTGGCAGATAATTCACTAGGGATTAAAATCTGTTAGCGGGCGTGTTTGAGATTTGATTATGCTATCAACTCCAAAATTACGAATACGAATGAATGTTTACAAAAATAACAAGCAAAAGAAAAACCCAAAAGCGCAGTGAGCAATTTTTGGGATTTAGTCGCTTATTATATCAATAAATTGTAGCAAAGCCAATACATAAGCGCAAAATTTCACAAGATTTGTGCAGCTTTGCGCAATATTTTTGTAACTTTGGTGGTTTGGTAACGTGTGGCGGTAGGGATTGGCTTGGATAATTGTTTTTGTTGGCGTGGGTTAGCCGCCTTTGAGCGTCAGGCTGCGTCCGCCATCTACCGCCAAAATCTGCCCTGTGATATAAGGCGCACTTGCCAAAAAGACCACTGCATTAGCGATGTCTTGGGGCGTACCAACACCGCCTAATGGCACAGAATCGGTGAGTGTTTTTTGGGTGTGAGCGTCCAATTCGCTGCTGTTTTCAGGAAAAATATTCACTCCGGGGGCGACGCCATTGACCCGCACAGCAGGCGCAAATTCAAGCGCCAAAGACTGCACCATCATCAAATGCGCTGCCTTTGCCATGTTATAAATCGGATAGCCGACAAAGGGCTTATCCTTGGCGTGAATGTCTAAAATGCTGACAATCGCACCATGATTTGCACTCAGTGCGTCTTTTAAGGTGTGGCTTAGCAGCAGCGGCGCTTTGGCGTTGGTCAAGAATAAATCGTCCCAGTGATTAAGCAGCGTCTGCGCTGTGTCAGCGTGCAAGTCAGACGCATAAAAGCTGGACGCATTATGCACAAGCAAATCCAAGCCGCCAAATTGTGCCAGCGCCTGCGCACAAAATTCATCTAAAGCGTGTGTGTCATTCACCACGTCAAGCGCAGCGCAGATGACGCTTGCTGAATTTGGGCGTGCGTGGTTTAGCGTGTCTGCTAGGGCGTGCGCTTCTTGGGTGGATTTATGGCAATGAATGATGACGTGCCAGCCTGCGCTGTGCAAGGCGGTGCAGATGGCTTTGCCAATGCGTTTTGCGCCGCCTGTGATTAGGGCGATGGGTGCGTGCTTTGCGGTGTGTGTTTTCATGGGTTTGTGGTTTGTTTTTAAAAAGTTGTTTTAAGCTGGGTTTTGTTTTATCAAGCTGCCTTTAAAACGTTGGGTTGCGTTACCGCTAACTCAACCTACCATCTAATCCGATTTGTGATTTGGATTAAAAGACGATAGGTAAGTTGGGTTGAGCTTGCAAAAACCCAACAAATTCAAGAGCATACCTAAAACCGTTGGGCTGTGCTTCACTAGCCCAACTTACAAGCCATATCAATCAATGCGTCCAATGCCACCAAACGCAAACGCGCCAATTCATCACCGATGGCTTTACCTGTTAAAGTTTTATCCACTTGGGCAATGCCAACGCTGTGATAGGCGGCGATGGCATGGCTGATGAAATCTTGGCAGGCGTGCTGGTCGGCGGCGTGCGTGTCGTTCAAATGGCAAACTGCGTCAATCAAAGCAAAAATCATGGCGCAATCTTTGTGTGCTTTGGTGTGTTCAAGCAAGGCGAGCAAAGTTTTGCCATCAATAAATCTGCCGCTGGCCGTATCGTCAGACTTGCCAGTATCGCACAATGACAACCCTGTGATAATACCGCTCACGGTGTGATAATGCGCCAAAAACAGCGAGGCAAGCGTCTTTACGGCATTGGGCGGCATGAGTGCGTCAAAGGTGCGTGCCAAGGTGGTGTTTGCTGCGACATTTGCCGTGCCGCTTGGCGCATGAGTTGGTAAAAATGCCGAAATAAGTAGGGCAAATTTGATAGCGATGGCGAATTTTTCTTGATGGCTTTCGCTGTTTTTGGTGGTACAAGCCCTTGATAATGCTTGAAAAGTGCGTGTGCGCAGAGTGCGATTTTGCCACGCCAATGCCAAATCTGGCAGGATTTTCACCAAAATCCCCAAATCGTCCAGCAGCTCAAAATACGCAAAAGCGTGCGTCTCACCCAGCGCCTTGACGCTTTCTGTCCAAATGCGCTCACGGCTTAGATGGTGAAGTTCGCCGCTGTCTGCGATGGCTTGCATCAGGCGCGCGGTGTCTGTATGGACGTGAAAACCT
Source organism: Moraxella caviae (assembly GCF_002014985.1). GTDB lineage: Bacteria > Pseudomonadota > Gammaproteobacteria > Pseudomonadales > Moraxellaceae > Moraxella > Moraxella caviae. The sequence goes on from NZ_MUXU01000004.1 coordinate 30,058, forward strand.
TGCGCATAAAACCGCGCATAAAACCGCGCCACACGCAGCACACGCAAAGGGTCTTCGGCAAAGGCAGGTGAAATGTGGCGCAGCAGCTTATCCGCCAAATCCTGCTGTCCGCCATAAGGGTCAATCACCGCGCCCACAGGCGTATCGTCAAACAAACCTACAACCTGAATCGCCATGGCGTTAATCGTCAAATCACGGCGCAGCAAGTCATCTTCTAAGGACACGCCAGCGGTGTCCACGCTAAAGCCTTGATAGCCCTTACCAGTCTTGCGCTCAAGGCGCGCCAAGGCGTATTCGTGATGGCTTTTTGGGTGTAAAAACACAGGAAAATCTGCGCCCACTTGGGTGAATCCTGCGTCCAGCATGGTGCTTTGAGTCGCACCCACGACCACAAAATCTTTATCCTTGATGGGTAAGTTTAATAAAGCGTCTCGGACTGCGCCGCCGACCAAATATACGTTGAGCGTTTGCATGGATTTTTAAATGATTGATTTAATTGTATTTTTGTTATTTTCGGCTGAATTTTAAAGTTGAAATTTAAAGCCAAAGCCAGAATTTAAAATCAAGTTTTAAGTCAAAGTTTTAAGAGAATTGTAAATTAAAGTTTGGCATCGTCCGCGCTTATTTTACCCGCCTTGATGAGCGTTTCTAGGCTTGATGATAGGGTAATCATGCCGTCATTTGCGCCTGTTTGCATGGTGGATTGGATTTGAGCAAGTTTATTTTCACGAATCAAATGGCGCACCGCAGGCGTGGCAATGAGCAGCTCGTGCGCCGCCACACGCCCACCGCCAATTTGCGGCAGCAGCGTCTGACTGATGACGGCTTGCAAAGACTCAGACAGCATGGCACGAATCATCGCCTTGTCATGCTCGCCAAAGACATCAATAATGCGGTCAATCGTCTTGGCGGCGTTCATGGTGTGCAGCGTGGCAAGCACCAAATGCCCCGTCTCAGCGGCACTCAGCGCAAGGCGAATGCTTTCTAAATCACGCAGCTCGCCCACCAAAATCACGTCAGGATCTTCACGCAGCGCCGCTTTTAATGCCAGCTCAAAACTTGGCGTGTCGGTGTGTAATTCACGCTGATGCACCAAGGCGGATTTGGGCGTATGCACAAATTCAATGGGGTCTTCAATGGTGATGATGTGCGCTTGGCGAGTGCGATTGATGTGATCAATCATCGCTGCCAGCGTGGTGGATTTGCCTGAGCCTGTCGCACCTGTAACCAGCACAAGTCCTTGTTTTAGCGTGCTAAGTTCGGCAAGTTTTTGGCGGATGTTGTCATTAAGATTAAGCGTTTCTAGGCTTGGCACTTCTTTTTTAATGTGGCGAAAAACTGCCGCCACACCACGATTTTGCCAAAAAATATTGGCACGAAATCTGCCCACGCCCGCCAATTCCAGTGCAAAATCCAGCGATTTTTGGCGGTGCAATTCGTCTTGCTGCTGCGTGTTCAGATGCGCGCTTAATATTGCCCATAAATCGCCTGCGGTTAAAGGCGGCAAATCGCAATACACAAGTTTGCCGTCCACACGCATGGCAACGGGCATACCAGCCGACAAATGCGTGTCAGAAGCCAAGTGGCGCGTGGTGTAGCGCAAAAAATCAGCAAGCGTTGGCGTGGTCATTTTAACTCACCTTGATGATGGGCGTTTATGTATTAAAGCACGTTTTTTGGTGGGTGAAAAGGGCTTGGGTGAAATTTTGTTGGGCTGATTTGGGCGTGTCATGTGCTGTGGGTTGGTTTTTGGTTTGTTGAAGCGGTTGGTTGTTAAGTAGGTTGTCAATCGCAAAACCAATCACCAAAACCGCTTAAAAGATTGCGCTAAAATGTGCTAAACTAAGCGTAATTTCTTATTATAAAAGGTTTTTATCATGCCAGACAGTGCAAATTCACCGTTAAACGACACCGAAAAATCACAGCTACTCGCCAATTATCAAGCCGTGCTTGATGAGCTTGCCAAGTGCAACGAAGCGGCTGGGCGTGCGCAAAATGGTGCGGCATTGCTTGCGGTATCAAAAACCAAGCCCGCTGCCATGCTGCGTGCGCTTTGGCAGGCGGGGCAGGTGGATTTTGGGGAAAATTATCTGCAAGAAGCATTGGCAAAACAGGCACTGCTTGCTGATTTGCCCATCGTTTGGCATTATATTGGCAGCATTCAGCGCAACAAAACCAAAGACATTGCGGCGCATTTTGACTGGGTGCATACGCTTGAGCGCGGCTTGATTGCCAAAAGATTGAGCGAGCAGCGTGGCGAGATTTGCCGCCAAAATCCAAGCGTGCCGCCTTTAAATGTGCTGATTCAGCTAAACATTGACGATGAAGCGAGTAAATCTGGCGTGCTGCCAGATGAGCTGTTTGCGCTGGTGGACGAAGTGGCGCAGTTGCCAAATCTGTGCTTGCGTGGGCTGATGATTATTCCTGATAAGGCAGGTTCGGATGCGTTTGTGCGCACGCAGGCACTGTTTGATGAAGTGCGCGCACGTTTTGATTTGCCGCAGTGGGACACGCTGTCTATGGGCATGAGCGGCGATATGGCGCAGGCGGTGGCGCACGGCTCAACGATGGTGCGTATCGGCACGGCAATTTTTGGGGCAAGGGATTATGCGTGAGTGGTGGTGTATCGTAAGTTGGATTTAGGGCGATTGTAAGTTGGGTTGGCGTCAGCGTAACCCAACATTTTATAAGACAAACTAAGCTCAAAAACGTTGGGTTTTCGCAAGCTCAACCCAACTTACAAACCGTTCAAAAACCGTTCGTAATTTTAAAAACCGTTGAAAAAACCGTTCGTGATTTGAAAAAACCGTTCGTGGTGAGCCTGTCGAACCATGGGCGGTTTTTTTTAATCTTTTAACAGGTCAAAACCTCCACCAGTTCACCCTTCGACAAGCTCAGGGCGAACGGAAAGTTACCAACAAATTTAAGGCGAACGGCAGGGCGCAAGCTCAAGACAAACAAAACCCCCCCATCCAAAACAAAACCCAAACACCATCGGCATTTGGGTTTTGTTTGTATGAATGGCTAAATTTGCGCAAATGGCAAATGATAAGCAGCTTAGCCCTTAATCGCCCAGCCGTTTACCAAAGGATAGCGGCGTTCACGACCAAAGGATTTTTTGGTGATTTTTGTGCCGATTGCACCTTGGCGGCGTTTATGCTCCGCACGATCCACCAGACTTAGCACACGCTCCACCAGCGCAGGCTCAAAGCCAGCCGCACAAATCGCCTTATAGCCCAAATCTTCATCAATGTACATTTTTAAGATGGCGTCCAGCGTGTCATAATCAGGCAGGCTGTCTTGGTCGGTTTGATCCGCGCGCAGCTCAGCCGATGGCGCACGCGTGATGACACGCTCTGGAATGACAGGGTTATCCTCTAGGCGGTTGCGGTAGTTGGCTAGGCGGTACACGTCCGTTTTGTACACGTCTTTTAGCACATCAAATCCGCCCACCATGTCGCCATACAGCGTGGAGTAGCCGACTGCGTTTTCAGATTTGTTGCTGGTGCTGATGACCATATGCCCATAAGTGTTTGACAGTGCCATCAAAATCGTGCCACGAGCGCGTGCCTGCAAGTTTTCTTCAGTCGTGCCGTTCGCCTCGCCCACAAACAGCGGTGCCAGCGTACTGCGTAGGCCGCCCACCGCATCATGAATTGGGCAGACGGTATAAGACACGTTTAGGCGCGCGGCTTGAGCGGCGGCGTCTTCTAGGCTGATGTTTGACGTGTATTCATATGGCATCATCACTGCATAGACCTTATCTGCGCCCAATGCGTCCACCGCAATGCACAGCGTCAGCGCGCTGTCAATACCGCCAGACAGCCCCACAATCACGCCTTTAAAGCCTGAGCGATTCACATAATCACGCAGTCCCACGACCAAGGCTTGATACATTTCAGATTCTTCAGACAGTGCCAAAGGCGGCTTGGCTTGGGTGTCAAAGCGCTTGGCAGCCGCGTCAAACTGCGCCATAATCAGCTGATTTAAAAAGCGTGCGCCTTCGTGGGCGATTTGCCCGTCTGCCTGCATGATGAGCGAGCCGCCATCAAAGACGATGTCATCTTGTGCGCCTACAGTATTGGCATAGATGATGGGCAGTTCGTGCTTTTTGGCTTGGCTGTTTAGCAGCTCTTTACGCTGAGCTTGTTTGCCGATTTCAAATGGTGAAGCGTTCAGCACCACCACCAAATCCGCGCCTTCGTCTTTAAGCGCCTTAATCGGTGCGTCATGCCAAATGTCTTCACAAATCAAAAGCCCAATGGTTACGCCTTTATAGTCAAACAAGACATGATTGCGCCCTTTGGCAAAGTAGCGGCGTTCGTCAAAAATGCCATAATTTGGCAAATGCTGCTTATGATAAAAGCCTTTTTGTGCGCCGCCTTGCAAGATGGCAGCGGAGTTGAACGTGCCGTGATGGTCAATGTGCGGATAGCCCAAAATAATGACGATGCCTTCGATCTGCGCCAGCTCGTTCATGGCGTTTTTGACACGCTCGGCAAGCGTAGGGCGCAGCAGTAAATCTTCTGGCGGATAGCCGATGAGCGATAGCTCTGGGAAAATGACAATATCCGCGCCTTTGTCCTTGGCGTCCAGTGCCAAAGCACGCATTTTTTTGACGTTGCCTGCGATGTCGCCCACCCAAAAATTGGTCTGCATGATGGCAAAGGTAATTGCGCCATTGCCTAAAGCTGCCGTGTTTAGTTGGTAGGCCGTGTTATCGGTGCTGTTTTGATTCATGGCTTCATAGTCGGTTTTGTTTTTTGACATTGTTGTTATCCTAAAATGATGTAATGCTTGATTTGGTGTGATTTGCCAAGCAAGCTGGCGCACGTCTTGTGTGCCGTTGATTTGGTTGGTGTAAAAATTTGTAAAATTTGTGCGATTTGCCTAATGTAAAAAGTCTTCGGTTTTCTTAAGTTCACCCTTCGACAAGCTCAGGGCGAACGGAAAGATTTATTAAAAAACCAAAAAACCGCTTGTGATTTTAAAAACCATTCTTGACGAACCCAAAAATCCGTTCGTGATTTAAAAAAACCGTTCGTGGTGAGCTTGTCGAACCATGGCGGTTTTTTTGGGTTTAAGCCTTCATCAAAAACCGCGCCACGTCCACCCTTCGACAAGCTCAGGGCGAACGGGAAATAAAAATCACGGGCGGTTTTTTAGACTAAAATACCCACTATGTCCACCCTTTGACAAACTCAAGGCAAACGGTAGGGTGTATACAAACCCCAATCCCTTGTGATTTATGTCAAGACACGCTTAGGCACCGTTAGTATAGCACGTTTTTATGGGCTTTGAAATTTATTTCATGCTTTGTTTTTGGGTGTATTTTTGGTATAGTGGTGGGCTGATTTTGTGGTAAATTGGTTTTGATTTGGTTTAAGGTTGAAAGGTTCGTATGTTTGCTTTTATTATTAACGTCATTATCATTTTGATTGTGATGAAAGTGTTTTTTAAATTCATGTATCCCAAGCCGCCCAAGGCATTTTTTGCACAGGCAGGCGATGACACAAGTCTTAGACGCTGTGCGCATTGTGGGCATGAGTTGGCGACTTATCGGGGGATTTTACTCGTTGATGGCGTGGAAGTAACAAAAAAGACGGACGACACACCAGACACCGCCAATGAGCTGTTTTTTTGTAACGATGAGCATCGGCAGGGGTTTTTTGCCGAGCGTGGAGAAAAGGGATAAGTAGGGGATAAAATCTGTTCGTAGCCCAAAAATCCGTTCGTGGCGAACTTAAAAAACTTTCGTGGTAAAAATCGTCCAAAAAATCCGTTTGTAATTTAAAAATCCGTTCGTGGTGAGCTTGTCGAACCATGACGGTTTTTAATTTTTCAACAGGTCAAAATCTCTACCAGTTCGACCCTTCGACAGGCTCAGGGCGAACGGGAAATTAAAAACCCTTCAACAAACTCAGAGAGAGCGGAAAAAATCAAAAACTCTTTGACAAATTCAAGGCGAACGGCAAAGTATATTAAAATCACGCCTTTTTCATCAAACCCATCACCACCGCCAATGCCAAAATCTGCACGCCAACGATGCTTGCCACTGTCATGCCCCAGCCGCCATGACTGTAGGCAATGGCGCACGCCCACGCACCGATACTGCCACCACCATAATAGCCAAAATAATACAGCCCAGAAGCCAGCGAGCGGCCTTCTTTGACGTGGCTGCCGATGTAGCTGATGGTGGCGGACTGAGTGATGAACACGCCAGATGACATGATGGTTAGTCCAATGATGATTACAGGCAAAGGCGCAGCCAGCGTAATCAGCACGCCAATGAGTGAGCAACTGACCGCCAAAATGATGGTTTTGGTCATGCCAATGCGTGCAATGACACGGCCTGACAGTGGCGTGATGACCATGCCAATCAAATACAGCGCAAAAATATTCGCCAAGTGCGAAGCGTTCAGATGATAAGGTGCGTCCGCCAAATGCAGATTGATGAACGTAAAACAGCCCACCAAACTAAACAGCACGCAGCCGCCAAGCAAGCAAGCGCTTAGCACATGGCGGTTTTTAGTGTGCGAATGCAGCAGGCTAAGCGCAGTTTTGGCGTTGGCACTGCGGATAAAACGTGTGGATTTTGGCAGCATTTTGAGCGCCCAAAACGCACCAATCAGCGTACAAATCGCCATAATGCCATAACCCATGCGCCAGCCGAGCAATTCATGCAAATGCCCTGCAAAAAACCGCCCACTAAAGCCGCCCAGCACCGTGCCAGACACATACAAACTCATCATCTGCGCCATTTGCTCAGGATATTCTTCAGAAATGTAAGCAATCAGCACCACCGTAATGCCCGGCACGGCAAGCCCTTGTAAAAACCGCCAAAAAGTGAGCGAATCCACCGTCTGACTGATGCCAATCATACCTGTAGGAATGGCGAGCAGCAAAAGCGAACCGACGATAAAACGCTTACGCCCAAAAGCGTCTGAGAGCATACCCATAAAAGGTGAAGTCAGGGCGATTGCCATCACCGTTGCGCCCACTGCCACGCCAACCGCCACCGCACTGGCACGCAAATCCGTCATCAGCACGGGCAAAATCGCTTGCACAGAATACACCTGCAAAAAGGCAAAAAAGCCAATCATAGCGACGGTGAATTTTTCAATCAAGGTGGGGGCGGCAGGTTTCATGGCTGAGTTTCATTAAGATGGCGGCTTGACGGTGGCATTGCCAGCATTAAATAATAATTCAATGCCCAAAGCAATAATACAACAAAATGATGCTATTACGCTTGTGAATGGTTGTCATTGTAGCAAAAAGTTTGTCAAAAAGCACCGATGAATTGCGTATTGTACCGTGCGTTATGTTACAATATTTGACGATGAAAGTTGATTGCGCTGTGGTTTTGGTATAATTGAGTGTTCTTTAAATAATAATTTATACAAGCTGGACGAAATCTTGTATTTTTGCCAATCTGCCAATTTAATAAGCCAAAACAACCAATTTACACAATCAGCCAAATTTTCTACCGAATTAGTCAAAACTTTTTATTAAAATTATTCAAATTATCCAAAAATCGCCATGACAACGCATAATCCTACCGCTACCGCCAACGTTTTAAGCGACACTGCTCAAACCACAAATTCAGCCACAAATCCAGCCACAACCCAAACCGCCAAGCACCTTGATGGCGTGGTGATTATTGGTGGCGGTCATGTGGGTTTATCTTTTGCGCTGCTTTTGGCGCATCACGGCATTGACAGCGTGCTGGTGGAGCAAAGCGTGTATCCGACCATCAGCCCTGATGACGACACGGCACGCACGCAATATCTGGACAGCCGCAATACGGCACTGTCAAGACGCACGGTACAGATTTATGAGCGCATTGGGTTGTGGCAAAGTTTGCAAAGTCATGCTTGCCGTATTGACAGCGTGCATATCAGCGAGCTTGGCAGCTTTGGGCGTGCGGTGCTGGATAAAAAGGCAGAAGGCGTGGAGAGCTTTGGGCAGGTGATGGAAAATGCGTGGCTTGGCAGACAGCTTTTACTTGCCGCCAAGGCGAACGCTCACATCACGCTGCACGATGACGCAAAAGTGGTGAACATCACCCAAGACGCCACATCAGCAAGCGTCAGCGTAGAGCAAGCAGGCAGAGCTTTTGTGCTGAGTGCGCCTTTGGTGGTGGCGTGCGATGGCAGTCAGTCGCCAAGCCGTGCGCTGCTTGGCATTGGCACAAGTACACACGATTATAATCAAGTGGGCATCGTGGGCGTGGTGCAGACCGACAAGCCGCACCAACACATCGGCATTGAGAAATTTTCTGAAGTTGGGCCGCTTGCGGTATTGCCGCTCACCGATGGGCGTGGCGATGGGGCGGACGACAGCACGGCAGGATTTCGCCGCTCGGTGGTGTTCATTTGCCCAAAAGGCGAAGAAGCACGCTATTTGCAGGACGATGAATTTTTCTTGGCGACACTGCAGCAGGTATTTGGCGATGACGCAGGGCGTTTTGTGCAGGCGGGCAGACGTGGCGCGTATCCATTGACGAAAATTTTAGCGGACAGACAAGTGGTCGGCCGCTGTGTGGTGATGGGTAATGCGGCGCACACCTTGCACCCTGTGGCAGGGCAAGGGTTTAACCTATGCCTAAGAGACGCTGATACGCTGGCGGCAATGCTGGCGCACGAAAAACGCCAAGCGCAAGCAGCGGGAAAGACGGCGGATTTGGGCGATTATCAAAAACTGCGTGCGTACGAGCAGGCACGCCAAAAAGATCAGCAGCGTGTGATTAAATTTTGTGATACGGTGGTGGGCAGCTTTACCAGCAAAAACCCTGTGATGAAATTCGCGCGCAATGTCGGCCTCATTGCCTTTGATAAAATTCCGGGCATCAAGCCTATGGTGGCGGCTTATGCGATGGGGCTAAAATCTTGATAAGTGCTTGATAAGTTTTTGATAAACGGTTGATAAATGCTTGACAAATAAGGCGTTGCCGATAAAATTTTTGGTGAAATTTAAGAAATTGGGTGTGTTTTTATAAAATTTGACGATTTTATACTCAAAACCCCTTGCAATTTTACCAAAACCATATATAATACACGCCTACGGAAGCTTGGCAGAGCGGTTGAATGCACCGGTCTTGAAAACCGGCGTGGGTTTGTAGCCCACCGAGAGTTCGAATCTCTCAGCTTCCGCCATTATTTTTTCTATCACAGAAAGCAAGAACCAATCACCATCGGTGGTTGGTTTTTTGTTTTGGGTGGGTTAAAAACCGCTTGTGATAAAAAACCGTTCAAAAAATTGTTCGTGGTGAAAATACCAAAAACCGCTCGTGATTTAAAAAACCGTTCGTGGTGAGCTTTGTCGAACCATGGACGGTTTTAGGTTCAAGCCTTTCTCAAGTTCGACCCTTCGACAAGCTCAGGGCGAACGGAAAGATTTATTAAAAAACCGAAAAACCGCTCGTAATTTTAAAAACCGTTCTTGACGAACTCAAAAATCCGCTCGTGGTAAAAACCATCCAAAAAACCGTTCGTGGTGAGCTTGTCGAACCATGACGGTTTTTTTGGGTTCAATCCTTTACCAAAAAACCTTGCCACGTTCACCCTTCGACAGGCTCAGGGCGAACGGGAAAATAAAAACCCCTCAACAAACTCAAGGCGAACGGTAGGGCGCATAAACTCAAAACAAACGAAAAATTAAAAAACCACTACGCAGCAATCTTTGCTTGCAGCTCGGCACTTGGCACGCCGCTGTGAAAACGCAGCTCATCATCAGGCGAATCGATCAGCTCTGCTTCCACCGCGCGGAAAAACGCCACACGCTCATCGATGTCTTCATCTGTTACCGAGCGTGCCAACGCCAAATAATCTTCATAATGACGTGATTCAGATTTTAGCAGATATTTATAATAACGTGCCAATTTCTCATCATCAATCACGTCCGCCAATGCCGAAAAACGCTCACACGAACGTGCTTCAATAAACGCCCCAATAATCAGCACGTCCACCATGCCAGCTGGCTCCCAAGTGCGTTTGTGCTTGAGCAAGCCCTTGGCGTAGCGTCCTGCTGGCAGATGCGACCACGCAATGCCACGCTCTTTCATTAGGCTTAGCACCTGCTCATAATGCAGCATTTCTTCACGCACCAGCTGAGCTAGGCGCTCTTGCAAATCACGGTGAAATTCGTAGCGGAAAATTAGGTTCATCGCCGTGCCAGCTGCTTTTTTCTCACAGTTGGCGTGGTCTTGCATGAGTAGCGGCAGGCTTTGTTTGGCGGCGGCTAGCCATTCATCGGACGTGCGCGCGCCCAAAAATTCGTGAATGTGGCTGATGTCCGTAGTCGCACGAGCGCGCGTGGTGATGTGCTGCAAATCGTCTTCTGGGGCGATGGTATCGGTGTCAAAAGTATGATTATTCATGGTGTTGTTCATTGGTTGGGATTTAAGAATATGGGTGAAATTGTTCAAATGCTGTTTATGGTAAAAAACCGTCCAAAAATCCGTTCGTGATTTAAAAACCGTTCGTGGTGAGCTTGTCGAACCATGGGCGGTTTTGGGGTTGAAATTCCCACCAGTTCACCCTTCGACAAGCTCAGGGCGAACGGTAAAATAAAAATCATGGACGGTTTTAGGTTCAAGCCTTCCACCAGTTCGACCCTTCGACAAGCTCAGGGCGAACGGCAGGGCGTGCCAAAAAACCGAAAAACCATCACCAAGCACAACCCAGCTTTTCAAAAGGCAAGCTGTTTTCACCCAATAAACTTACCCAGCAAATACGCAATCACCGAACCTGTCGCAAGGGTGGTGATGATTTGCAAATATGGAAACCAAGCCGTTTCCTTGCGCATTTTTTCTACGGTGGCGTAGCTTTCGTTCACGGATTGGCGTGTGGCTTCTACGGTTTGTCGGCTGAGCTCTATATCATGCTGTAATTTGGTGATGTCTAGCATAAGTTTTATGTAATTCGTCATCGCTGAGTTTTTCCAATTCGATGTTTCTGATGTCCATATACGCACCCATAATCAGCGGTCATGCCGTCATTATAAGTGAAAATCTACCACCGTGCAACATCACACGCCACGCCATCTCGCACCATTTTTTACCGTTTTAAAATCATCTCAATATCTTGTGATAAAAACTTTCGTGATTTAAAAAACTCACCCAAAAACCACCCACACCCAATACCCACCAACACCACCACATAATCAATTAAATCTATCAAACCCCACGATTTATAAAACAAAACCAATCAATAAAACCACCACAAACCGCATACAAAACACTACAAAACCCACCGAAAATTGCTCAAAAATCGTCCAATTTTGGCGCGAAAAATCCCTTTGAAAGCCACGCCACGCCTAACAAGTGTTCACTTACTACACTCGGTTACAAAACAACTATACAAAACTCTAAAAACCCACTAGAGAAAAATTTGCGAAAGGTTTAAAATATACGTATCTTGAAATGTAAGTGCCTTTCGCTCGCCCAAAAAAAGCTCACCTAGTGAGCAGGGCAAATGCCAAAATTTTGGGCGGCGTACCCCCCCCCCATAAGGTGCGCAACAGTAAGTACGCCTTATGTTTCAGGATTTTTTCCATAAACCAGACCTTATGACGCGCAGTGCGCCCATAAGTAAATCATAGGTATATTATGAATAAAGTCTATAAAGTCATATTTAACCGCTCGTTGGGCGTGTTCCAAGCTGTATCAGAGCTTGGTAAATCGCAGGGCAAGACGAGCAGCAAAACCACCACAGGCAGCGTAGCCAAGACGGTAACGCTATCTGTGGCGGCAGCTGGTGCCATCATCACCAGCTCACAAGCACTAGCTGCTCCAATGGTAGAATCGCCGGGTCAAGATGGTATCGCTTATACCTATAATGACGGCAACAGCGTAGCAACTGCTACCCACCCATACAGCATCGCCATCGGTCGTGCAACGGCTGAAGGTGCGTACACTTATGCACTAGGTTCTGACTCTGTAGCGAGTGCAGAAAACGAATCCGGTGCGGTAGCCATTGGTAAGCAAGCGAATGCCACCGGTCAGCAAGCGGCTGCTATCGGTGTGCAAACTACGGCAAGTGCTAATGGTGCAACTGCTATCGGTGCAGACGGCACAACTGCTGCTGGCTACCAATCTACCGCCATCGGTGAAAGCACTTTCTCGCTTTCTTCAAACTCCGTTGCCATCGGTTCTGACGCTACGACAGCAGGTAGTGAAGACGGCACAGGCAAATACTCAACCGCATTGGGTTATAGAGCCGTTGCAAGCAACGATTCCGATAAAAAATTCCGCGACGACGGCGTTCAGTTGCGTGATGTAGACAACACAGATGAGTCACACGCCATTGCAGCAGGTTCATCATCAAAAGCAGACGGCTATTGGGCATCTGCCATCGGTGGTCACGCCAGTGCAACGGGTGACCGCACAACCGCAATCGGTGGTGCGGCAAAAGCCAGTGCCTGGCGTGCGACTGCTGTAGGTTCAGGCTCGTTGGCAAACAATGTAGGTGCGACCGCTTTGGGTAACGCATCTGATGCAACCGCTGCTGGTGCAACCGCACTAGGTCAATTCAGCGTCGCAGACGTGCCAAACTCAGTAGCTCTAGGTTCATACTCCATCGTTACCGCTGAAAGAACCGACAACACCGCCGGTACCACCACCTACGACAGCGTAGAAATCAACGGCGTGGATTACGAAGGCTGGGTAGGCGGTACTACGCACGAATTTGAAGGCGGTACGCCGATTTCTGTGGTGTCTGTGGGCGGTAAGCAAACCATCACTGATGAGCAAGGCAATAAGAAAGAAATCCTCGTCAGCCGCCGTCTGCAAAACGTATCAGCAGGCTTAATCTCTGCGACTTCTACCGATGCGGTAAACGGCTCGCAGCTTTATATGCTGGCAGCGAAAACCAAGCCGAATTACACCCACGTTAACGATGGCGAGAGTGCGTCTCCAATCGACCGAAGCGGCACAGCAGAAGGCGAAGCACTTAATGCTCTGATTTTCAATAAATCAGGCAATAACTACTATTTGAAATCCGAAGCAGACATTTTGGCAATGCCGACCAGCACGCCGAAAGAAGTTGCTACCTTTGAAAAAGCCAAAAAACTCTACTACAACTACAAACAAAACAGAGGCTTGTACCACGAAGGCGGCGGTGCGACCAACCTTGGCGACATCGCAATGGGTATGGGGGCACACACCGCAGGCTATAACGGCGGTGCAAGCAGCAACTCTATCGCCATCGGTACAGACGCCCAAGCTGGTCTGAACACGGTTTCAGACAGACTTGCCGGTGCGACAACGGCTGAACGGGCTGCCTCTGCACACAATAGAGACGTGATTGCCATCGGTACGCGTGCTACGGCGGTTGACCGTGTAAACGTAGGCTCGTTCTCATTGCAAACCCCGGGCAACGCCTCTTGGGGCGATGCGATCGCGACCGCAGTTGATGGTGCCTCTGGCAGAGCAACCAATATTTACAACCGCACCAAGCAAAGCACCAAGAGTGCAGCCGCACCAGAAGGCTATAGTGCTAGTGAGCTGACAAACTCTAATGCAGCTCATTATAATCAAGCTACGATTGGTAGAAACGGACCTCCTTCGATGAACGAAGAGTTGGGTATCCAAAACCACGACTATAACCCTAACGAAGCCTTTGCCCGTGCAACGGTATTGGGTTCTGACGCAACTGCTACCACAGGCTCTATCGCCATCGGCTCAAATGCAACGGCAGGCCGTATTCCGGGCTTGTATGGCAACCCGGGCGAAGGTTTCGGCTTGGCGGTTGCCGTGGGCTCAATGGCATCGGCATTGGGCAACTCTTCTGTTGCCGTGGGTAACAACGCAATGGCAGGTGGCTATGGTGCAATGGCGATGGGTCGCCAAGCAGCGGCGTTGAAAAACAACGCAATGGCATCAGGTGTGGCATCAGCAGCATTGGCTGCAGGCTCTATCGCCTTTGGTGCCCAAGCCCAAGCAGAAGATAAAGACGGTATCGCCTTCGGTGTGGGTATGGCATCTGAAAAGATTACCACCAACACCGCCAACAATTTGTACTCAGTGCGTAAAGAGCAAACCCTCTCTCAAGGTGAAGGGGCGATTGCCTTCGGCTCCGGCGCGCGTGTAGAAAACGGCAGAACAGTACGAAATGCACTGAATGTCAACGATACAACACTGACAGCCACCGGCAACACAGACGGTGCGATTGCCTTCGGTCACGACAGCCGTACCTACTCCAAAGCAGGTTTGGCAATGGGTGAAAACACCGTATCGGGTGTGAAAGGCGATAAGACCATCATCGAAACCGTCGCCATCGGGAACAAAGCTCAAGCCGTGGGTAACATCTCACTTGCCATCGGCTCAGAAGCAATGGCGAAGGGCAACCAAACCATTGCTATCGGCTATGCCAACGTGGTTGAAGGCGACTTCTCCGGTGCCATCGGTGACCCTTCTACCATTCGCGGTACCAACTCATACACCGTGGGTAACGACAACATCGTCGCTTACAACACAGACGGTGCATACGGCTTTGGTGCGAACAACCAATTTGGTGGTACGACCACTTACGATGCTAACGGTAAAGCCGCTCGTGATGCCGTTATTGCCAATACCAGCTCAGCCACTGGCTCAGCTATTGTAGGTAGCCGTAACCACGTTAATACCAAAGGTACGTTTATCATTGGTAATGGTGTCAATACCACAGGCTTGAACGCAAGCATGCAAAAACTGAGCGACAGCGTAGCCAACTCAGTATACCTAGGTAATGACAGCACCGTAACCACTAACCAAAACACCACTGCAGACGACTTTGACCCATGGGTACAAGCAAAAGGCAAAGATGGCACGTTCACCAGCACAGGCATTAAAAATGCAGCCCTGAACTCAGCAACTGGAAACACCAGTGAAACTGGCGGTGCATTTGGCACAGTAAAAGAAGCCACCATCAACGGCATTAACCTAAGCAGAGGCGAATCATTCAATCTTACTTATGGTGATTTTGAAGGCGCAAGCGCGGTAGGTGCAGTGTCTGTGGGTGCAGCTGGCGCAGAACGCCGTATCCAAAACGTAGCGGCTGGCTTGATTGGTCCACGTTCTACAGACGCCATCAACGGCTCACAGCTTTACACTGCAACCAAAGCAGTGATGGAAGCCATGCCTGTGGTGAAAGCAGGTGATAACATCACCGTAACACCATCAAAAGCAAATGCGACTGGCGTAGTAACTTATACTGTAAGCGCCACGCTACCTGAAGGCGGTGCACCAGTAGAAAGCTACACCCACGTTAACGACGGCAGCGAAGGTCAGCCGGCAGGCGACCCAGCCACCAACAAAGGTGCTTACAACGCCAAAGGCGGTGCATTGGGTAAGAATGACATTGCCATCGGTATCAATGCTAAATCTGCTGGCGGTTCTGACAGTATCGTCATTGGTACGAAGGCACAAAGCTCGTCAACCTCTAATGCAACAAACATCGTTATTGGTAAAGACGCACTGACAAACGCCGAGAGTAACGTTGTTGTGGGCAAGTCGGCAAACATTGTAGGTGCTGAAGACGCGGTTGCTATCGGTACTAAAGCACAGGTTACCGGTGCGTCGGGCGTTGCCATTGGTCAGAAAGCGGCAGCGACTGGCGAGCAATCGGTTGCCATCGGTGCCGAAGCGGCAGCAAGCAACAAACGCGCTATCGCCATCGGTGATAGCGCTCAGGCTCAGGCGAGCTAATCTATTGCCATCGGTCGTGATTCTGTAGCGAATATCGATAACTCGGTTGCTTTGGGTAACAACTCTCAAACCGTAGCATCAGGTGCTCACACTGGCGGTACAGGCAGAGTAAGCTCAGCCACCGTAAACGGTGTGACTTACTCAGGCTTTGCAGGTCGAAATGCAAGCTCTGTGGTATCTATGGGTACTTCAACCGACCCTCGCCGTGTTCAGCACGTTGCCGCAGGTCTCATCGACGCTTTCTCTACAGACGCCATCAACGGCTCGCAGTTGTATTTGGTAGCTGATAAGCTGAAAACTGAAATTGACACTAAAGCCTCTCCATTTACCACTTATGTAAACGGTACTCAAGTTGAAACTATCGGTAAAGATGATACTACTGTACATTTTGCTAACGGTTTAGGTACAACGGCTCGTTTTATCCCAGCAACAGGCACAGATAAGAACGCACAAATCACCTTTGATGTGAATGTGGACGATGAGACGGTTAAGATTGTAGATGGCAAGCTAACTGCGGTTGCTCCAAACGTAGTTGGTACAGGCTTGGCGAACGTAACGTCTGAGACTAAAGACGGTGTTACTACTTATACTGTAGACGTACCAAAATCAGAAGCGCCGAGCGTAACTGGCGGTAAGCTAAATCTGACCACTGGTGGCGATACTATGGTATTGACCGCAAACGACACCATCAATGCGATCAATAACTCTGGCTTCACCTTGACCACTTCAGCGGCAGAAGGCAAGAAAATCTCTGGCGATGATGAGACGATCAACCCGGGTGATACCGTAGACCTAGTAGCGGGCAAAAACTTGACCGTGAAGCAAGAAGCGAACGGTAAAGTAACCTTCGCAACTGGCGAAACCGTACACTTCACTACCATCAATGTTGGCGAAACTCCAGTAATCAACATCGGTGTAGGCGGTATCAACATGGGCGGTAAGCCTATCACCAACTTGCCGGGCAACCTAACTCCAACGTTCAACAACGATGAGTACAACCCAGATGGTAAAACTGTAACCATGGGCATGAACTTGCCATCGAACTTGAATCTAACGGCTGCAGCAACTGTAGGCGACATTCTAAACTCTGGCTGGAACCTACAAAACAACGGCAACTCAGTTGACTTCGTGAAGCCTTACGACACTGTGAACTTCGTGAACGGTAACGTAACTACTGCAGTAGCAACACCAAATGGTGATGGTACTTCAACAGACGTAGCTTACAACGTAAACTTCGATCCAAATACGTTGACCAC
>NZ_MUXU01000005.1 GCF_002014985.1 Moraxella caviae
GGTGGGGATGGTATCTACAATCGCCATTAAATCCAAATTCGCAAGTTGGGTTTGCTCCGCTTAATTCAAAATTTCATTCCTGTGCCAAAGCCCGCGCCCACGCCACCATCTGCGCAACGTGTTCGTCAAAATCGCTGATTCTGTGGTCGCCGCCTGCCAAAGCACACACGCACGCACCTTTTTCGCTATAAAATTCTTGGGTGGCGAATGCGTCCAAAAGCTCATCGCCAAGTCGTAAAAAGGTCTTGATTTTATTTGGGTTTTTTACTTGCAAGCGGTGCTTTTCTAGCCACGCCAAATCCCCAAAACGAATCTGCCAGCCGCCTGTGGTGGTATAAATCACCGCATCGTCCGCCAGTGTACCAGCGGCAAATTGCTTGGCGAAATTCTCATTCAAAAACCTACGAAAACTTAAATCAGGGCGAATGCTTGGATTTAAAAGCACGGCTGGCACGCCTGTGTCATCGCTGAGCAAATTGGCAAAATAGCCACCCAAAGACGACCCCATCAGCACGGTGTCGGCAGGATTTTCGCCAATAAGCGTACACAGCAGCGCCACCACATCATCAGGCGCACGGTTTAAATCAGGGCGAATGACTTCAATGTGTGGCGCATGATTTGCGCAATATTCACTGACGATTTGCGCCTTGATGGCGTTGCTGTCGCTGTCGAGTCCATGTAAATAAATCAATCGCACGGCTTATTCCTGTTTTTTATGCTATTTTTAAAGCACTATTTTAAAATGACGTTTTTTAAAATTACTGGTTTTGTTGGCAATCGTCTTATCTTTTATTGACAATCCTTACCGCCAACGCAAGCAAATTTATCGTAAAACTTGCCAAACGCCCAAAAACTCGCTACATTATGGCGTGTTTAGCATTGCTAATCTTAGTTTTTTAAGATTGGCGTGATTTTGGATTGGTGTCGTGTCGCAATTTGAGCTGTTTGATATTGACAACCCCTGCATTGGCGTGTGTCAAACCAACAAAAAAGGCTACTGCATTGGCTGCCTGCGCAAGCGGGACGAACGCCAACGCTGGCATTCGCTCAGCGACAACGAAAAACACAAAATCCTAACGCTCATCGCCCGCCGAAAACGCCGCCTGCAAGAATTACGTCATGAAAAACGTCAAATCTTGCTGTCATTACATATCCAGCCAGAACTACTGCCAGACGACTAGCATACCTAACAACAGCCAAAAATCCACCCAGCGTTATTAGCCGTCTCGTGTTTTTACGTCCAAAAGTTCAATTTCAAACAGCAAATCACTTTCTTTAGTTTTTGTCGTTCGCCAGTGCTTTAGCCTGCTCAACAGCAAAAGCATTCATGCGTGAACAAACTCGCTCATAAGACGCAATAAAATACTCTTTAAACGCACTATAATCCACAGGATTACTTTCATAATAAGAAATGACAGCTCGTGCATATTCTTCAGTGCTGCGTTCAGTAAACATCACTGGCATTTTATTGCCAGTCATCAAAGTGTATGCACACATATTGCGTGCGGTGCGCTTGTTGTGGTCATAAAAATATTGCAAGTATGCTAAATTTTGATGAATATAAACCGCTCTTTCAAAGACATTTTCAATACTATTATATTCTCTTTCGATCATCTGCAAGCCATCTTCAAGCTGCTGAGGAATGTCAGACGGCACATAATTCGTTGCTGTAATCAACACAGGTTCATTGCGCACTACACCACAATACGCTTTATCCATCATGCCTTCAGATGCCATTGTGTGCGCATTTTTAATGATGTAGGATAAAGGGCGTTGAGCATCGGTTTTACTGTACTGTGATTCACTCACAATATAATTAAAAGAACTTTGCATATTTTTTAGCATTAAGGCTTCGTTCAATTGTTTGTGCGCACCAGTTTGACCCAGCGTCAAAAGCAGCTCGGCTTCAACAGCACTGTAAGTGTTACCCTCCAACACCGCTGAAGTATGCGCAAAACTGATCGAAAAAGCTTCAATGTTTCTAGGCGACAGCAAATATTCGCTTTTTGATACACTGTTCAATGCTTCAAGGTAGATCAGTTCATCTTTTGTAAAGATGGGCTGGTATTTCAATTTATCTTGATTGTACGGTATTGGGCGACCATTCATATTCTACCCCCTGTTATGCACACTTTGCAATTGTAGCGCATATATGCAGGCACCGCCTGCATGAGCTGCACCACGAAAACCGCCAATCGCCCCTAGCGCACATTCAGCCAGAGCTGTCATTGGGCGATTGACACGTTGAAAAACGCATTGAAAAACGCCTTTTAAAATCAGTCGTCTCGTGTTTTTACGTCCAAAAGCTCAATTTCAAACAGCAAATCACTGTTTGGCGCAATCTTGCCCAACGTACGCTCGCCATAAGCCAAAGCCGCCGGCACAACAAGCCGTCTTTTACCGCCAACTTTCATCGGCGCAAATTCAGGCAACTCAAGCGACACGCCCCATTTTTCGCACAGTTTTGCGCCAATCTCACTGCCCAGCACGCCCAAATCCCAGCCCTTAATCACACGCCCTGTGCCAATCACGCACTCGAACGGCTGCCCACGGCTGTGCGATGAGTCAAACTCCGTGCCGTCCGTGAGCGTGCCGATGTAATGAGCGGTGATGAGCGCGCCACGTTCAGCCGCTTTGCCTGTGCCGATGGTGATGTCAATGATTTGAAAATCAGCCACAATGTTTCTCCGATGAACTCAAATCCGCAAATTCGCACGATTTGTTTAATCTGTCCAGCAAGCGCCGCTTCACGTCTTGCCATTCGTCCGCAGTGATGCTGTACATGACAGTATCAGCGATTGTGCCGTCTTGATACACACGATGCCCACGAATCACGCCGTCCTTTTTTGCGCCAAGTCGTTCGATGGCTCGTTGTGAGCGAATATTGGCTGGACTGGCACGAAAACCCACCGTCCGAAAGCCCAGCGTCTCAAAAGCAAGACGCAGCAGCAAAAACTTACAAGTGGTATTGACGTGCGTGCGCCAATAACTCTGTGCGTACCAAGTATAACCAATCTCAAGCCGCTGGCACGCAGGCAAAATGTCATGAAAACTGCTCGTGCCAATCGCGCGTCCTGTGCGCTCGTCAATCACCGCAAAGCCAAGCCTGTCAGCATGACAATTCTTGCACCAGCGCAAATCGTGGCACGTCCGCACCGTCTATTTGCACGGTTTCACAAAACATCGCCAAAGGACGCACCCACACGCCATACTCGCCATACAGCGCACGGTACACCACAAGCCATTCTTCGGTTTCTGAATGGCGTGCGGTGTGTAGCACTTGATACAGATTGCCTTTATAATGGCGGTAAATGCCTGATTTTATGGACATTTTTATATCCTAGTAAGCCTGTTTGTGTTGGCTCGGTTGGTGTAAATTATGTACGCCAGATTGGCACAAATCTTACAAATTAGACTGACAAAAGCAACCCAACAATTTTCAAGACAACCGACTGAATTTGTTGGGTTTTTCTTGCCCAATCTACGATTTTATCAATCTTATGCTTATACCACACTCACCCTTGCATACGCCTTTTTGCCCGCTTGAATCACCACGGTTTGTCCTTTTTCTAGGGCAAAACTTGCGTCCACCACGGCATTATCCACTTTTACCGCACCACGGCTGAGCATATCTTTGGCTTGGGCGCTGTTTTTGGCAAGGTTTGCTTGGTTTAGCACCTGCGTGATGAACAGCTTGTCCGCATCGCCAAGCGTCAGCGTTACTTCTGGCAAATCAATCGGCAGCTCGCCATCAGCAAGCACATTGCCTGCCGAGCGGTGCGCATTGGCGGCAGCTTCTTCGCCGTGGAAACGCTCAATCAGCTCATGAGCTAAGATTTTCTTTAATTCTTGTGGATTGCGTCCGTTTGCCATCTCATCAAGCAAAGCATTGACTTCGCTCATCGGCTTAAAGCTTAGCAGCTCAAAATAACGCGCAATCAGCGTATCAGGCATGGATAAAATCTTTTGATACATCACGCCAGCAGGCTCATCAATGCCGATGTAATTGCCCAAAGATTTGCTCATTTTATTCACGCCATCAAGCCCTTCTAGCAGCGGCATGGTGATGCACACTTGCGATTCTTTGCCGTAGCGAGATTGCAGCGTGCGCCCCATCAGCACGTTAAAGGTCTGGTCGGTGCCGCCAATTTCCACGTCTGCCTCCATCGCAATACTGTCATAGCCTTGCACCAAAGGATACAAAAATTCGTGAATGGCAATCGGCGTTTGGCTGGCATAACGCTTGGCAAAATCATCACGCTCAAGCATACGCGACACCGTCAGCTGGCTTGCCAAGGCGATCATATCGCCTGCGCTCATCTTAGAAAACCACTCAGAGTTAAAAACGATTTTTGTCTTGGCGGGGTCTAGGATTTTAAAAACTTGCTTGGCATACGTCTCGGCATTTGCCTTGACTTGCTCTTCAGACAGCGGCGGACGTGTGGCGTTTTTGCCCGATGGGTCGCCAATGCGCGCGGTATAATCGCCAATCAAAAACAGCACTTCATGCCCAAGCTCTTGGAACATACGCATTTTATTTAGCACCACCGTATGCCCAAAATGCAAATCTGGCGCAGTCGGATCCATGCCCAGCTTAATGCGCAAAGGGCGACCTAATGCCAATTTTTTTAGCAAATCTTCTTCAGAATACATCTCAACCACGCCACGTTTTAGTAGCTCTAGTTGCTCAGCTGGCGGTAAAAAATTTGACATAACAACCCCTAAAATGCTTGTTTTGAAAATTTATCGTAAAAACTTGTCATGAATTTGCTATAAAACGCACGCCAAACGCCCAAAACGGCAGCAGGCGGCATCAAGTAAGCACAGTCTAAACCCATTATTGTAGCAAAGTTTTGTACATTTTTGGCAATTTTCTCATGCTTTGTGCTAGGCGATGATTTTGCCAATGAACAAGCACAGCAATCACCCAAAACTTGCGCCAATGTGATAAAATCATCAATCAAACGTCATAGCGCAAATCGCCATTGACAAACCACAACCATATTTACAATTTGCAACCCACAATTTACCGACAATCCATCAAACCAACATGAACCACGCATGGCTACAAATTCTTGAACACATTGACTGGCTGGGCATTGGTGCGCTGATTCACCTTGCGCTGGCGATTGGCGTGGTGCTGCGCGTGCTGCAGTCGCAGCGTAATGCCAGCGTGGCGATTGCATGGCTGGCGATTTTGTTTGCGCTGCCATTCATTGGCATTTTGTTGTATCTTTTGCTGGGCGAGACCACGCTTGGGCGCAAATACCAATCACGCAACCAACAAATCCGTGCGTTATTGGGCGCGGTGGATTTCGCCCATGCCGACACGCCTTTGCCAAGCGCTTATCAAGGCGTGAGCCGTATTGGCACGGCTTGGACAGGATTTCACGCCTTTTATGCCGATAAAGCACGGCTGATTGACACGCCAGATGATATTTTTGATGCACTGATTGACGACATCAATAACGCCAACACCATGATTTTAATGGAGTTTTATATCATTCATGCCAAAGGTCGTGTGCTGGAAGTTTTAACGGCTTTAGAAAACGCCGCCCAGCGTGGCGTAGAGTGTCATATCCTAGCAGATGGTGTCGGCAGCGTGGAATTTTTCCAAAAACACGCCAAAACCCTAGCAAATACAGGCATTTATGTGCATGAATCCTTGCCTGTGGGTTTATTTAAAACGCTGTTTAAACGGGTGGATTTGCGCAATCATCGCAAGATTGTCGCCATTGATGATAAGGTGGGCTATACAGGCAGTTTTAACTTGGTTGATCCACGCTATTTCAAGCAGGACAAGGGTTTTGGGCAGTGGATTGATATGATGATGCGCTTAGAAGATCATCGCACCAATGGCGTGATTGCGGCGCTTTCGGCAATCGTGGCGACCGACATCGGCGCAGAAAACGATAAAAATCTGACCGTACTCACCGAAAGATTTCACGATTACACCAAAAAACTCTACCGCCTAGGCGAGATTGGCGCAGACGGCAAATTGACTGGTACGCCCAGCAAAACCGTACCCATCATGCGCATCGCCAGCAGTCTGCCTGCGGTGCGTGATGTGGTGGTGCAGCCGATTCCATCTGCGCCGCAGATGACCGCGCACGTCATTCACAGCACGCTCGTTAGCGTGATTCACCGCGCCAATCAGTCGGTATGGATTACCACGCCTTATTTTGTGCCTGATGATGCGCTGCTTTCTGCCTTGACTTGTGCTGCCAAGCGTGGCGTGGAAGTGGTGCTGATTGTGCCAAAAGTGGTGGATTCGTTTTTGGTGCGCCATGCGTCTTATGCGTTTTTTGAAGAATTGATTGAAGCGGGCGTGGTGATTGCGCAGTTTGGCGATGGGCTTTTGCACACCAAATCGGTGGTCATTGACGAAGAATACTGCCTGTTTGGCACGGTCAATATGGACATGCGCAGTTTTTATCTGAACATGGAATTTAGCCTTGCCATCTACACCAAGCCTTTGGTCATGCAGGTTTTGGGCTGCCAAAAAGCGTATTTTGAGCGCGCGGACGTGGTGGGTTTGGCAACATGGCAATCACGCAGCTGGGGGCAAAAACTTCTGGATAACAGCATTCGTTTGTTCGGGGCGTTGTTGTGATTTTGCGCCATTGGCTTTGTGGTAAATTGTGCGGACAAGCAGTTTTATCAGCCAAAAACTTGACAGCCACAATTTGTAAGTCAAAACGTACAAATAAAGACGCTTTTTGCGACTGGTGTGATGTGGTGTGGTTTGGCATAATACACTCACACAGCAAGGATAGGTAGATGGATTGACCGATAGGGATAGATGCTGTGCTAGCTCAAGATGAGCCAACTTCATGGATTGAAAATAAAAGGACGTATTCAAGGAACGACTAGAACTAAAAACCACAAATCGCAAGGTTTGTGGTTTTTGCTTTATTTAAAGAGAGTAAATGTGGTTGTAAATTGAACGGATAGCCGTAAGTTGGGTTGGGCTGGGTTAGCTAAGCGCAACCCAACGTTTAGAATAAGATTTGTCATTTCAAATGTTGGGTTTTCACTTCGTTCAACCCAACTTACATATCTTTTTAAAGTTAGTTTGTATAGAATTTACAAGCTAGCCGTTAAGTTGGGTTAGCTAAGCACAACCCAACATCTTAACACCAAACTTTAAAACCACTCACTCCACACAAGACATTCGCCATCACCGCACAAATTGGCTATAATAAGCCTTTTATCCCAATCAATCTTGCCAAGCCATGACTCACCCAAACCCAATCCACTGGTTTCGCCATTCTGCGCCTTATATCAACACCCACCGCGGTAAAATTTTCGTCATCATGTTTGGCGGTGAAGCGGTGGCGCACGCCAATTTTGAATCGCTGATTCATGATTTTGCGCTGCTGCACAGCTTGGGCATTCGGCTGGTTTTGGTGCATGGCGCGCGTCCGCAGATTGATGCCGCCTTACGCACCGCAGGCATTGACACCGCACCGATGGCAACGCACGGCACGCAGCACGTCCGTGTTACGCCAACTGCCGCCATGCCGCACATCTTGGCAGCGGTGGGTGCAATCCGCCTGCAGATTGAAGCGCACCTATCCACAGGGCTTGCCAATTCGCCCATGTTTGGCTCGCGCATCAGCGTGGTGAGTGGCAATTTCATCACCGCCAAGCCCTACGGCATTCATGACGGCATTGATTATCAGATGACAGGGCAAGTGCGCCGAGTGGACGCCGCCGCCATGCGCCACAATCTTGAGCGTGGGCATATCATCACGCTTGGCACGATGGGCGTGTCAGCCACAGGCGAAGCGTTTAATTTGCTTGCCGAAGATGTCGCCTTACAAGCCGCCATCGCCTTACAAGCCGACAAGCTGATTTTGCTGGGCGGCAGTGAGCTAAACGACACAGGCACGCTGATCAGAGAACTCACCACCGACAGCGCAAACCAACTACTACAGCGCACGCCTGCCGCCTTGACGGACGAGTTGGCACGATTTGTGCGCACCGCCATCAAAGCAAGCACCCATGTGGAGCGCACGCACCTTTTGCCTTACACCAAAGACGGCGCGCTGATTACCGAGCTTTTCACCTTAGATGGCGCAGGGACGATGATTACCAAAACCGCCTTTGACCAAATCCGCCCTGCCACCACTGATGACGTGGTGGGCTTGCTTGCCTTGCTAAAACCACTACAAGAACAAGGCATTCTCATTTGGCGCAGTCAAGCCCGCCTAGAAGAAGACATCGAGCATTACAGCGTGATTGAGCGAGACGGCGCCATCATCGGCTGCGTGGCACTGCACCCTTTGGACAGCACGGCGGCGGAGCTTGCCAGCCTTGCCATTCACCCTGCGTATCGCAGCGGCAGCCGTGGCGAAGATTTGCTGCGCTTTGTGCAAATGCGTGCCAAACAGCTGGGCGTGAGCAGACTTTTTGCACTGACCACACACACCGCGCATTGGTTTTTGGAGCATGGCTTTGCTGAAGTAGACTTCACCGCCTTGCCAGACACACGCCAAGAACGCTACCACAACGGCAGAAAGTCTAAGGTTTTGCTCAAGTATTTATAACTTTCACGACCGCTCATTTCATCGCCCTTCATCATCACAAACGCCTGATGGGTGCGTTTGTCTTGATGGGCGGTTTTGTCAAGCGCACCCAAACGAATTTGACAAACCTTCCAAGCCAAATAAAAACCACTTTTTTTCTGTAAAACTCTACCCCCCCCCCCGAAAATTTGTGATAAAATTAGACAAGATTTTGTAATCTGTTGTAACCAAAGCTAAACGTTTCTTATTTAGCCCGCTGGATTTGGCTGTCAAGACGGCAACGCAAACGCCCCAAGCCAAATTCCAAATTTCAACCCTTCATTTAAAGGATTAAACCATGAACCATATTTATCGTGTTGTGTTTAACCACTCGCTAGGCGTGTGGCAATCGGTGTCAGAATTTGCACGCGCCAAAGGAAAAAGCAAAAGCGTCAAGGCGGCTGTGGTGGTTGCAAGCGCACTGACGGCAGCTTCGGCAGGTGCTGCGACATATGATGACGGACAAGCGCATACGGTGAATGCCGCAATTACAGACAGTGAGCTTGTAATAAGCAATGGCAGCGCAGTAACCGTAAATCCGCCACACCCCATCGTCATCGGCAACAATCAAAACGGGAAAGCAACTGTAGATACCCAAAGTAAATTAACCGCCTACGAAATTAACATTGGCAATAAAGCCACGGGCAAAGGCAGCCTAACCATAAATAATGCAAGTGCTGAAGTAGAGAAAATCGTCATCGGTCAAGACGGTGCTGGCACGCTCAAGATTATCAACGATGCCTCGTTAGATATTGGTGAAATTGAACGTGGCGTAAATGCTAAGCAATCTGACGTACTGCTAGATGGCGGCTTTTTAAACGCTGCCAAAGATGGCGCAGTATGGTTTAAAAACTTCACCGCCAACGAGCCAATTAAAATTGGCAAACAAGGTGTAGGCATCGGCATAGAAGATATGTATCTTGATGGCAAATGGAATCCAATCAACGTTTCTATTGACCCAAATGCCGTAATCACAGGCAACGTCGGCACGATGAACTTACGCCTGCTTGGTGCGTTTAAAGATTCTGATGAATATGATCCAGCCTTGACCATGACTGGCGGCTTTATCAAATACGGAGGTACGCTAACTCTAGCAGGGGCCACTAAGCAGTGGAATGGCGATACGGTGATTTTGGACGGTACGCTAAAAGTGAATGGCGACTTTGTGCTCAATGACGGCGACAAGCTGGGCATTGGCTTGGGCTTTTCAGAAGACAATGAAACTGAAAAATACCTGCCTGACAGCTACGGCAAACTACACACCACAGGCAAAGCCGACATCGCCAAAGGCGGTCTAAAAGTCTATGCGCATGACGTGATAAACGCACTCATCACTGGCAATACCGACAAAGAATGGAAAAATGTCGTGCGTGCTGATGGCGGCCGTGTGGGCGAGTTTAAGTCTTTGACCGTGTACGATTTGGACGGCAATGTGGTACAAAATTCTCGCATTACCGCGGATTATACCGACAGCAATGCCGTGCATTTGGCATTGGGCAGCAAGTCTGCGCCGCAGCCAGAGCCAGCTCCACAACCTGAGCCGACACCTGAACCTGCGCCTGAGCCGACGCCTGAGCCTACTCCAATTCCTGCACCACAACCAGAGCCTGCTCCAGCTCCACAGCCTGAGCCGCAGCCAGCTCCACAGCCGCAGCCAGCTCCACCAGTGGAAACCAGCGTGCCAACGGACGCTCCTACTCACGAAGCTCCAGCATTTGAAGGTGGCGTTGTACCGGCAGATGCTCCTACGCATGAAGTGCCAGAATACAATACTTACGTCAATGCAGCAACTGCCCACGCAGCTGTCGCGCTGGGCGTGGCGGCAGCCTTGGACAGCGTACTTGGCAATGACGATAGCGATTTGGCAGAAGCATTGAAACTTGGTGGCAACGAGCGCAAAGCCGCTATTGGCGTACAGTCGCTGCCGCTGTTCAATGGCGAGATGGCACGCCTAATCGTTGATGGCAATGAGCGCGCCACCGCAGCGATTTATGACAAAGAAATCGAGCGCAAACGTGGCATTTGGGCGAAAATCCTAGGCGGTGAGCGCACGCTTGATGGCAATGCCGACCGTCTTGGCTTTAAGGCGAACGATTATGGCGTGATTGTCGGTGCGGACACCGTGCTTGGCAATGGCAACGTTGGCGTGGCGCTGGGACATACACGCACAGACGTGGACTCAAAAGGCTTGGCAAACCACACCGCCAAAGCAAACACCACCACCGCGCTGATTTATGGCGACTATGACACTGGCAGCACCACCGCCAGCGGACACATCGGTGCGTCCTTTGGTAATGTAGAAGGCGAGCGCCATATCACATGGACAGGCGCAAACACAGTCGCCAAGAGCGATTATGACACCAAAGGCATTTTGGCAGGCTTTGGGCTGTCGCACCGCATTGGCAGCACCGACAAGCACATCGCACCTTATGCCAAAGTCAGCTACCAAAAACTGACAAGCGATGCTTATCGTGAATCAGACGCTAGCTTGTTCAGCCTTGATGTCGCCAAGCAAGACTTTGAAAGCCTGAAATTTAGCGCAGGTGTGGCGGGCAAATTACCACTGACCGACAAACTTGGACTCACCGCCAAAATCGGTGGCGGCTATGACGCTGGCGATAACTTTGGCTACATCAGCGGCAGCTTTGTTGGCACGGACGGCTCAAATTTCACCACAGGACAGAAAGTCAGCCGTGAATTTGCCGAAGCGGGCGTGGGACTTGCCTACAAGCCAAGCCAAAATAGCCAGCTAAGTCTTGGCTATCAAGGCGGCTGGCGCAGCGGCTACCAAGAACATGGCGGCGCTGTGGTGTGGCAGATGAAGTTCTAACACCGCCAACACCCTAAAGCAAAACCCCAATCGTTGCGATTTTTATGATTGCTATGCGATTGGGGTTTTTACAGCCTTTGCATAACCCTTCCAATTTTCCGAACTTTTTCAGCCTTTCCAACTTTCCCACAAAAACAAAACCCAGCCGCACAGACTGGGTTTTGGACTGGATTTTGGACTGGGTTTTATGCCAGATTTTAGGCTTAAAAAGCGGCTTAAAAAGCGATTGTCAAATCACTTAATCTTTTGTACTTGACCGCCAGATTCGCCAGTTTCTAGGGCTTTTTTCATGTCTTCAGCCATTTGCGCTTGCGCTTTTTCGCTGGCGGCTTTCACTTGCTCTGGCGTCAATAGCTCTACGGTGAAAATCAGCACGCTGTTTGGCTCAATGGCTGGGTTGCCCGCTTCGCCATACGCCAAATCGCTCGGTACGAAAAATTCATACTTGCCGCCTTCTTTCATCAGCTGCAAACCTTCCGTCCAGCCCGGAATCACTTGATTTAGCGGGAATTGCGCTGGCATACCACGCTCATAAGACGAATCAAACACCGTGCCGTCAATGAGCTTGCCTTCATAATGCACAGTTACTGTGTCGGTGGCTTTTGGTGATTTGCCGCTGCCTTCGGTGATGACTTTATATTGCAAGCCTGAAGCGGTGGTTTTCACGCCTTCTTTTTTGGCGTTTTCAGCTAGGAATTTTTCGCCAGCGGCTTTGTTATTCGCTGCCTTTTCTTCCACTTCTTTCACCATTTCTTGCTCTTTGCGCTGCTGGTAAGTGTGCGCAATTTGCGTTTTTTCTTCGTCTGTCAAGGCGCTTTCTACGCCGTTAAAGCCGTCTGCCAAAGCCTTGGCGATGATGTCGGTGTTTAGCTCACCGTCCATCTCTTTTAGGTTTTTGCCAGCGTCATAGCCCAGCACATAGCTCACCTTGTCCATTTCGCTGCTTTTGTCGGTTACAACGGTAGATTTGGCAGGGGTTGCGTCTGCTTTGTTGGCGTTGCTGCACGCACTTAGTGCCAATGCCGCCGCCAATGCTGAAATGATGAGTGGAGATTTTTTCATAAGATACTCTTTTGATGGCGCAATCGGCAAACTCACCAAATCACGCCTTTGTTTAAGGTTACATCTGTTTAGGTTCAATCGCCAATTTCTTAGCCTTGCTTTATGGATTGCTTGGCTAAGTTAAAATTTGGCTAGAAAAACCCTATTATCATACCAAAAATTGCCCAATTTCGCCACGCATAAGCCGAAAATTTACTTGCTGTCTGTATAATTATTGTTAAGATTGTCAAGATATTTTAACGAGCGGTGCGCTTGTAGGCGTTTTAATGTTACAATTAGGGCAATAATCTTTGAAATGTTGCGCCATTGCCAATTTGTAGCCAACTTGCACGGTGCGCATTTCGCAAATTTTTAAACACACAAATTCACACACAAAATCGGAGAAATCCCGTGGATTCTACCTTCGCCTTTTTTAATCAAAGCCTTCAAGGGCCAGTCGGCTCTGTCATCGGCGCCATTTTAATTCTTATCGTGGGCTGGTTCATCGCCCTAATCTTGGCTTCATTGACTCGTAAAGGCTTAACAAAAGTAGGCTTGAACGAGCGCATGAACCAATCAACTGGCAAAAACTACAACCTAAGCGACTTGCTTGCCAAAATCGTTTTTTGGTTTGTGTTTGCCA
Source organism: Moraxella caviae (assembly GCF_002014985.1). Lineage (GTDB taxonomy): Bacteria > Pseudomonadota > Gammaproteobacteria > Pseudomonadales > Moraxellaceae > Moraxella > Moraxella caviae. The sequence goes on from NZ_MUXU01000005.1 coordinate 13,085, forward strand.
TCGGTCTTTCTGGCGCGCTAAACCAACTTCGTCTTGACTCTATTTCAGTACCATTTGCTAACATGATTAACCAAGTTTTATCATTCCTGCCAAATCTTTTGGCGGCGGTGGCTGTGGGCGTAATCGGCTGGGTGATTGCCACGGTGGCACGCACAGCGACTACCGCTGCCCTTGGCAAAACCACTTTGGACGAAAAGCTGGCAAATGACGCTGGCGTAAAACCAATGAGCGGCACGATTGCTGATGTGGTGTACTGGTTCATCTTGCTTGTGGTACTTACCATGGTGGTGGGTCGCCTAGGTCTTGATGGCTTGTTCACACCGCTGACTAACATGATTGACAAGACTTTTGCATTCTTGCCAAACATCGTGATGGCGGGTTTTGTGTTCTTTGTCGGCTTTGTGGTGGCAAAAGTGGTGCGCGGCATCGTTACTGGCGTGGTGTCTGGACTAAACGTTCAAGCCATCGCCCAAAAAGCGGGTCTAAGCGAGAAAAACAGCCTGCCGGGCATTGCTGGCTCTTTGGCGTTCTTGTTTGTCATCGTGCCTTTCACCATCGCAGCATTGGACGCTTTGAAAGTTGAGACCATCTCACGCCCAGCGACCAATATGCTAAACACCGTGATGGAAGCTGTGCCAAGCGTATTCACCGCGGCAGCGATTCTTATCATCACTTATTATGTGGTGCGCATGCTGTCAAACATCGTGGTAAGCCTACTAAACAACACCCAAATCAACGCCCTACCTGCCAAACTAGGCGTACAAAGCGCACTTGGCGAGAAAAGCATCTCAGAATTGGTGGGCTGTGCGATTGTATTTTTCGCCATGCTATTTGCCAGCATCGCTGCGGCAGACTTGCTGGGCTTTGAGCAAATCAGCGAAATCATCACCATGTTTGTAGAATTTGGCGGTCAAATCATTCTAGGCGCTGTGATTCTAACCATCGGTTTTTGGTTGGCAAACATCATCGCTGGTGTGGTTGAGCGTTCAGAACAAGGCAGCAAATTGCTGGCGAACATCGTACGTGTGCTAATCATGGGTTTGGTGCTGGCAATGGGTCTAAAAGCGATGGGCATCGCTGACAGCATCGTAAACCTAGCCTTCGGTCTGACGCTAGGCGCAGTAGCGGTAGCGGTAGCGTTGGCATTTGGTCTTGGCGGCCGTGAAGCAGCAGCTCGCTTGCTAAAACGCATTCAGGACAAAGCCGAAAGCGAAGCGGACGCAAAAGCTGCCCAAAACGCAGTAAACCGTCTGACGCACGACGAATAAATCGTCATTTAAGACACCAAAAAGCAGCTCTGATGGGCTGCTTTTTTGGTGGGTGGGTTTATGGGCTTGGATTAAAAAAACGATATGCAGGTTAAATTAAAGGACAGATTGTAAGTTGGATTGAGCAAAGCGAAAACCCAATAAATTCAAGAAGCGGTCTTTAAAAAAACGTTAGGTTAGGTTGGTTTAAGTTGCACTACCGCCAACCCAACTTACGACCGCTCCACCAACCAGCCCACGATTTACCACTAAACAAACCAATAAAAAACACCCAAGCCGTACAACTTGGGTGTTTTGTTTTGCGTTGATTATCTCAACACTTCAGCAATCGCATTTGCCACATATTCCACGTTTTTGTTATTCAAACCTGCGATACACATACGGCCGTTTTCCACCATATACACCGCAAATTCATCACGCAGACGCACCACTTGCTCCGCTGTCAAACCTGTAAAGCTAAACATACCACGCTGCTTGGTGAAATAGCTAAAATCACGCTCTGGCAGCTTAGCGCTTAGGGTGTCTTGCAGTTTTTGGCGCATATCACGAATGCGATCACGCATTTCATACACTTCGCCCACCCATTGCTCAAACAAAGCAGCGTCATTCATCACGGTGTCTACCACCGCATTGCCGTGCGCTGGTGGGCTTGAGTAAATGCGGCGTACAGTGAATTTTAGCTGACCATGCACACGCTCGGCTTCTTCTTTGGTTGGCGCAACCACTGACAAACCGCCCACACGCTCGCCATACAATGACAAGTTTTTAGAGAATGAATTTGACACAAATACCGACAAGCCCATCTCCACCGCGCGGCGAATGGCGTACGCATCACCGTCCATATCATCGCCAAAGCCTTGATAAGCAATGTCCATGAATGGAATCAGTTTTTTATCCTTGATGATGGTAAGCACGGTGTCCCACTGCTCGTTGCTTAGATCCACGCCTGTTGGGTTGTGGCAGCATGGGTGCAGCAGCACCACGTCGTTTTCGTTCAAGCCTTTGAAAAACTCGCACATTTCGTCAAATTTTACGCCAATAGTCGCAGCGTCATAGTACGGATACTTGCCCACTTCAATGCCAGCACCTTCAAAAATGCTGATGTGGTTGCCCCACGTTGGGTTTGACACATAGCATTTGGCATTTGGATACCATTCATGGATAAAATCTGCGCCCACTTTTAGCGCGCCTGAGCCGCCAAGCGTTGCGATGGTTGCCACACGTCCTGCTTTCACCGCTTCGTTGTCTTTGCCAAACAGCAAATCTTGGCAAGCCTTACGATACCCCGGCAAGCCGTCCATCGGCAAATAACCACGCGGACGTGGCGGATTGGCGATTTGGCTTTCGGCGCTCTTGACGCACTCAAGCACAGGCAGCTTGCCATCTTCGGTGTAGTACACGCCCACGCCCAAATTCACCTTAATGTCGGTGCGTGGGTCATTGGCAAATTTATCCATCAAACCCAAAATCGGGTCGCCAGCATAAGGGGTAACGTGTTCAAACATAGCAGTTCCTTAAAATTTCCCCAAAACAAGGGGTGAATGAAACGAAAGGTAAAAACAAGGGAAAGCTGTGAATGCAATTTGCAAACAATCGCTTTAGTATAACGCAATTTTATGCGTTTTTGTGGGGAAAATTTGGACAATTTGCACAAATTTTCGCACCAAATTTCATCGCCAATCAGCCATCAGACAAGATTTTGGCTGTCTTTTGGCTCACTGACCAAAAATTCGTGGGCGTTATTGATTAAAAATTCCTTGAACGCCAAGGCAGCAGGCGACAAAGAGCGGTTTTTATGCGTGTACAGTAAAAATTTACGCTCCACCACAGGATTGGCGATGGGTCGCATGGCAAGCCCGTACAAAGACACCCATTCGGCAGCGTACAAAAGACACAGCGTAACGCCAAGCCCCATGCGTGTCATGCCAAGCGCGGTGGATAAAAAGTTAATCTCAAAATCAGGATTAAAAATGCGGCTGGAAATGTGGCTTGGCAGCTCGTTTTGCAGGCTTTTGATAAAAGGCCCGTTCAGCGTAATCAGCCGCTCATCAAGCAAATCCGTCCAGTCAATCTCGGTCTTGCTGGCAAATGGGTGCGATGTCGGCAGCACCAAATAAAATGGCGAACTAAACAACACATCGGCACGCAAATCATCAGAATACGGACGCTCTGGCGCAATGCCAAGGTCAGCTTCTAGGTTTTCAATATGCTCCACGACATCGTCCACCGAGCAATCGGCAAGCGTAACTTGAATGTTCGGATGGATTTCACAAAATTTGGCGATGAACTTTGGCATGGTGGATGCCGACAGCTGCTGGCTCACCGCCAAGCGGACGTGGCCTTGGTGCAGTGATTTTAGGCTGCTCACCTTTTCGTTGAGCACCGCCATTTCATTCAGCACACGCCTTGCTTGTGGCAAAAGGCGCATACCAGCGTCCGACAAATGCAGCTTGCGCGTGGTGCGGTCAAACAACTTGACATCTAAATTCTGCTCCAGCTCTTTAATCAAGCCGCTGAGTGCCGACTGGGTCAAAAACAACGTTTCTGCCGCCTTGGTAAAGCTGTTTTGCTCGGCAACCAGCACAAAAGCTCGCAACTGGCGCAGCGTGGTGGTACTCACAATTATCAGTCCTAGTTATTACTCTATCAGATAATATTATATATCTTTCATCACCAATGCGCAATGTGCTTAAAAGCGGATTTGATGGATAAATTGGCGGATAAATTTGGCTGCCAAAACAGTGCGATTTTCGTTGATTTGTGGTGATTTGGTGGATTTTGACGTGCTAACAAAAAGCGAAGACAGTCCAGATGCCGCATACAATGACTTGGATAATTTTGTTATCATTTATCCATTACCAGCCCAGATGATTTTGAGAGTATTATTTGGATAGACGCGCAAATGTCTCTTATCAAAAAAGGTCGCAGCCTTGTAGATTTTTATTTTAAAGACTTTGACGTTAATGGCGAAGAAACCAATATTCGTTTTATTGAAAAATTAGAAAGTATTTTTGATGAAAATCTTGCGAGCTGGGACGAAAATAACCCAACATTCCCAATTTACAAATCATAATTTAGCCAAGCGATGACTGCATTACGCCCACAAAAAAGCCCTGCCATCGCAGAGCTTTTTAACCACCACGCCGCCTTATGGCGAAATGATGGTAAAGATGTACGCCGCCAAGTTCACAAGCAGCACGATGCCGTACAAGATATTCGTGCGCCCTTGATTCAATGACAGCATGACAATGAACGTGGACAGACCCAAAAGCACCATAGATTTGCCGTCCAAGCCCAGCACCAGCGGAATGTCGTACATCAAGCACACAATCACCACCGCAGGAATCGTCAAGCCGATACTGGCAAGTGCCGAACCCAGCGCAAGGTTTAGGCTGGTCTGAAAGCGGTTTTTCTTAGCGGCATTGAGTGCTGCCAAACCTTCAGGCAAGAGTACCACCGCCGCAATAATCACACCGACCAAGCTCTTTGGCGCGCCCATCGCAGCCACCGCCGCTTCAATGCTTGGTGATAACGCCTTGGCAAGCAGCACCACAATGCCTAGGCACAGCACCAAAAATAAAAAGCTTGCCGTGGTAACTTTTGCGCTCGGCGGCTCGGCATGGTGTTCCAAATCGTCATCAACCGCCAAAAAATAATCACGATGGCGCACCGTCTGTACCATGATGAATGAGCCGTACAGCACCAAAGACGCCAGTGCCACAAAAATCATCTGCGCTACACTATAAGTACCCGCTTCGGTAGATGTGGTGAAATTCGGCAAAATCAGCGTCATCACAAGGATGGAAACCAGCGTAATCAGTGCCGTAGAAGCCGACTTTTGCCCAAAAAACTGCTCACGGTGCTTCAGTCCGCCAATCATCAGCGAAATACCCAAAATACCGTTTAAAATCAGCATGATGGCAGCAAATACCGTATCTCTAGGCAAATAAGCGGCATTATCACCGCCTGCCACCATCAAAGAGATGATCAGCGCCACTTCAATGATGGTAATCGCCAATGCCAAGATGATCGTACCAAACGGCTCGCCCACCTTATGCGCCACCACTTCGGCATGATATACCGCCGACAGCACGCTGCCAATCAAAAACGCACCGCCTGCGATTTGTAGCAGCAGACTGCCTTTGATTCCCACAAAATACAACGCCCACGCAATCACTGGCAACGCCATTGACCACCACGGCAACCCAAAACGTGCATTACTCGCCATCTACACCCCTTATTTCATCAATCATTGCTCTGCCATCGCCAAAAACCCTTTAAAAACAATGCGTTAAAAGGAATTTTTGGCAAATCACAGAGCCAAAATCTACAAATTAAACTATCAAATTAAATAAAATTCATCAATTTTTAAGATTATATCAAAATTTTTAATGGTTGGGGGACGGATTTTGTAGGTATTTTATTACCAAGTCTTTGCTGGGGGGGTGTGCGCTGTTTTGTGCAAGTTTTTCATGCCGTCAAATTACCCTTTGTCAAGTAAGTCTGCTCAAAAAACCACGCCAAAATTCCACCAAAAACGCCCCAAATTCTCACCCAATTCGCCCAAAACAAAACCGCCACAAACGGGCGGTCTTGGATTTATCAGCAGACAATCAGCCTTTGTAGGCGTATTTTGGGTCTGCCGCAGCGGTGAACAGCACGTCCGTTGATGAGTTCAGTGCCGTTTCGGCAGAATCTTGCACCACGCCAATGATAAAGCCGATGGCAACCACTTGCATGGCGATGTCGTTTGGAATGTTAAACAAGCTACACGCCAGCGGAATCAGCAGCAGCGAGCCGCCTGCCACGCCAGACGCACCGCACGCCGACAAACTGCCCACAATCGCAAGCAACAACGCCGAACCAAAGCTGACATCAATGCCCAGCGTGTGCGCCGCCGCTAGGGTCAGCACGTTGATGGTGATTGCCGCGCCTGCCATGTTAATCGTTGCACCCAAAGGAATGGTAACCGAATACGTCTCTTCGTTCAGCCCAAGTTTGCGTGCTAGGTTCATGTTTACAGGAATGTTTGCCGCACTTGAACGGGTGAAAAATGCCGTTACGCCAGATTCACGCAAGCACGCCATCACCAACGGGTACGGATTTTTGCGTGTGATGGCAAAAACCAGTAGTGGATTGAACACCAATGCGATGAACAGCATTGCGCCCACCAGCACCAAAAGCAGCTTGCCGTAGCCTAGCAGCGCGCCAAAGCCCGTTTCTGCCACTGTAGACGCCACAAGTCCAAAAATACCAAATGGCGCAACCATAATCACCCATTTCACCACGCTGGTGATGGCATCGCTTAAATCACTCACCACTTGGCGTGTGGTCTCACCCACATGACGCAGCGCAAGGCCAATCAGCACCGCCCACGTCAAAATACCCATGTAGTTAGCGTTCACCAGCGACTGCACTGGGTTTGCCACCAAATTCATCAAAAGATTGGTCAAAACTTCACGCAAGCTCTGCGGCGCGCTCTGCTCCACACTTTCCACCGCAGACAAAGCCAGCTCCACAGGGAACAAAAAACTTGCCGCCACTGCCGTCAATGCCGCAGCAAACGTACCGAACAAATACAGCATCATCACAGGCTTAATGCGCAAGTCGCTGTTGCCTTTATAAGACGTAACCGCCGCCATCACCAGCACAAACACCAAAATCGGTGCTACCGCCTTTAGCGCGCCCACAAACAGCGAACCCAAAATGCCCACGCTCAAGCCTACAGACGGCGCAATGCCGCCCACCAGCGCGCCCAAAATCAGCGCAACAACAATCATCGGCACAAGCCCTGCTTTTAAATAAGCATTCACCAACGCACGCATGATAACTCCTAAATCTAAATTACAATAGCATTCAATGAATCGTTGAAAATTGCTGTACTATACCACTTTTTAGCAAGAAAGGCAGTAATTTGTTGCACTTTTATATCTGATTTCTTAAAAGTTATGAAAAATAAAACCCAAAGTTATCAATTAATTAGCAAAAATTGTGGGAAATTGGCGCAATTTGGCAAAATTTGGCTAAAACTTAACGAAATTTGGCAAAATTTTCCTAAATTTACTCAAACTTTCCCTAAATTTCAGCCAACATTTCACCAAAATTGTAATTCTTACGCACAAATTTAAAAATAAAATCTTAATAAAATCAAAACTTTATAAAATAATTGCGCTTAAATTTGCCTTCCTAAGTTTCAGCTAAGTTTTGGTGCGCATAATACACACCATCAAGGATATGCACTACCAAAAGCAATCTTTGACGATAACAACCTAAAATTTTGGAGCAATACCATGAAATTCTTAAAAGTTTTGGCACTCACTGCTGCCATCAGCACCGCCGCCTTTGGCAGCACCAGCGCCCTAGCCGCAGGTAACATCACCGCCAAACAAGCCGCAAGCATTGCCGCCAAGCACGTTGGCGGACGCACCACAGACGTGGATTTTGAGCGCAAACGCTCTGGCAACTACTACGAAGTGGAAGTCAAAAAAGCAAACGGTCAAGAGTATGACGTGCGCATTGACGCAAAAACTGGCAAAGTATTAAGCGTTCATCTAGACGATGATGACGATGACGACTGGGACGACTAATTTTACTTAAAAATCAAGCAATTAAATTCAATTTCACAAACCAATCATAAAAAGAGAACACTCATGAAACTACTAAAAACTTTGACCCTAACTGCCGCCCTAGCCGCTGCCAGCACCAGCACCCTAGCCGCAAGCCAAATCAGCGCAAGCCAAGCTGCGAGCATTGCCGCAAAACACATCGGTGGTCAAGCGACAGACGTGGATTTTGAGCGCAAACGCTCAGGCAACTACTACGAAGTGGAAGTGAAAAAGACAAACGGTCAAGAGTATGACGTACGCATTGACGCTACGACTGGCAAAGTGTTGCGCGCCCACGCAGACGATGACAACGCCAAGCGCAGCCACTTTAAAAGCGACAACGCTGAAAAACACGCCAAAGCCGACAAGCAAGGCAAATCAGCAAAAGCCGCCATCAGTGCTGAGCAAGCTGCTGACATCGCTGCCAAGCACGTTGGTGGTCGGGCAACGGACGTAGAGTTTGAGCGCAAACGTACTGGCAATTTTTATGACGTAGAAGTCAAAAAAGCAGACGGCACAGAATATAAAGTGCGTGTTCACGCCAAGACTGGCAAAGTGTTGCGCGCACAGCTGGACGACTGATTAGCCACTCATAAAAAAAGACCGCACAATAAAATAATCATAAAAACCGCACAATAATAAAGGGCGGTCTTTTTTTATCCAGCTTTTTGTCAAATTCTTATCTGCAAATTTACGTCCGCCAAGTTTATATCCGCCAAACTTACGTCCGTGAATTTACACATGAATTTACAAAAGCGGCTGCGGCGACACCAAAATGCCGTTATTATCCGCATAGACGTACGCACCATCGGCAATGCTCACACCGCCAAATTTTAGCGTAACGCCTGTCTCGCCTGCGCCTTTGCGTGTGGATTTTTGGGGAATGGCAGCCAGTGCCTGCACACCCAAATCAAGCGCAGCAATCGCGTCCACATCACGCACGCAGCCGTAAATAATCACGCCTGCCCAGCCGTTTTTCACCGCTGATTCGGCAATCATATCGCCCATCAAAGCGCAGCGCATACTCGCGCCGCCGTCCACCACCAGCACTTTGCCTGCGCCATCGGTGGCAAGCAGCTCTTTGACGCGTGAGTTGTCTTCAAAGCATTTGACCGTTACCGCTTGTCCGCCAAATGCCGCACGTCCGCCAAAACTGCGAAAAAACTTGCCGTCCAAACTTGGCGACATCACCTGAATGCCGCTGTTTTCGTTCGCATCAAGCAAATCACACGTTACAAAATCCACCATCACCGCCCCTTGTCAAATAATAAATAAAATCAATAACTTGAGCTAAATTTTACAATCAATCGTACAATCATCAATGCAAATCGGCAATTTCAATCAACCATTTAAACCGCCACAGCCGCAAGTCTTTGCCAAAATACCACGCCACAACTCGCTTGTCAAATGCACGTTTAGCCATGCGCCAGCCTTATACCCAAATCTTGCGCCCAAATCTTAGGCTTGCATTGACATATCTATAAATTTAGATACAATAAACGCATGACAACGATTGATATTTGTAAAACGCTGGGCAACGACTACCGCTACCAAATTTTGCTGTGGCTTAAAGACCCTGCCGCCCATTTTGGCGATGCACACCTAAAATGTGCCGAAACTGGCTTTGTCGGCGGCATTTGTGTGGGCTTGATTGCCGAAAAATCAGGGCTTGCGCAGTCGGTGGCGTCCAATTATTTGGCAAGCCTGAAGGCGGCTGGCTTGGCAGAAAGCAGGCGCATTGGCAAATGGACGTATTATCGCTATCACAAAGCAGGCGTTGAGCGGTTTTTGGCGAGCCTGCAAAGCGAATTGGGCGAAAATTGACAGCAAACTTCCCAAAACCGCCAAATCGCAAGCCATGCTAGAGCACAAATTTGGCGTGGATTTATGCAAATTGCCCAATTTTCAAGCTCAAGATTTGTGCTTTTGATTTGCGCCTTTATAGTTTCGCCCTAAAATTTAACGCTTCAAATTTCGCCTTGGTAATGCAAGTTAAACCAAATTTTAAAAATCCAACCTAAAATCCAACATTAAAATTTAACTTTAAAACACAATTCACCCTTGAAATTTTACCTTATCAAATCTATATTTTTAGATATATAAATACTTAAAAAGAGAGAACAACCATGACCGATGTATCCATTTTAAACCTAGCGCCGCTGCGTGAAGGCGAGAGCTTTCTTCAGGCGATTGATGATATGGTGGCGTTGGCGCAATTTGCCGAAACGCACGGCTACACACGCTATTGGATTGCCGAACACCACAATATGCCGTATGTGGCAAGCTCGGCGACCAGCCTTTTGATTCAAAAAGTGCTGGACAACACACGCACGATTCGTGTGGGCGCAGGCGGTGTCATGCTGCCCAATCATTCGCCTTTTGTCGTGGCGGAGCAGTACGGCACGCTGGCGACGCTGCACCCAAACCGTGTGGATCTTGGGCTGGGACGTGCGCCCGGCACTGACCCTGCCACCGCGCGCGCCATTCGCCGCCATCAAGACGATTTTGCGATGAGTTTTCCAAATGACATCAAAGACTTGCAGTTTTATTTTGGCGATGGCGATGACGACAAAGTGCGTGCCTATCCCGCCAAGGGGCTAAACGTACCGCTGTATATTCTAGGCTCTAGCACCGAAAGCGCTTATTTGGCGGCAGAACTTGGCTTGCCTTATGCTTTCGCTTCGCATTTTGCGCCGCGGTTTTTGACCCAAGCGGTAAAAATTTACCGACAAAATTTTCGCCCTTCTGCCGTGCTGGATAAGCCAAAAGTGATTGTCGGCATCAATGCCATCATCGCCGATACCGATGACGAAGCGAAGCTGCTTGCCAGCACCAGCGTACAGTTTTTCACCAATGTGGTAACAGGCGAGCGCTCTGGCATGAAGCCGCCTGTCGCAGACATTGAAAGCCGTATGCCGCCATACGTCATTGACATGGCAAAAAGCATGATGGCGGTGTCGCTCATCGGCTCGCCCAACACCGCCAAGGCGCAGCTTGCCGATTTGCAAGCCAAAGTACAAGCGGACGAGCTGATGGCGGTGAGCTACATTTATGACAAAGCGGCGCAAAGACACTCGTATCAGCTGCTTGCCGATGTGGTGAATGGCGATTGACGCACCGCCAGCCATAAAATGCAGCCGTAACATCGCAACGACAACCATCACAAAAGCCGCCCAAACGTAAATTTGGACGGCTTTTTTGGGAAATTTGATAAAGTTTTGGTGAATTTGAATAAGTTTTAATGAAAAGTTTGGTGTGATTTTTGATAAAACGGTGGCGAAATTTTGCCAAATTTTTATCAAAATTCCAGCCAAAACCCCGCCAAAAATCTCACCAAACCGCACATTTAAGCTCTTTCGCGTCTAAACGCCCCTTTGCCCTGTGCGACAAGCATCGCAAAGAAAATCCCCCACGCCGATTTGTTCGGATTGGGCTGTCTGCCTTGGCTGATCAGTTTCATTTGGTGCATATACCAATTCATCTCAACCATTGAGCCGAGCATTTTATCCAGTTTTGCCACGCCCAGTCTTGGTTGCGGTGTGGTTAGAGTTTGGTATGTGCCGCCAAAAATGCGGTTCGGTAAATCAGGCAACAAGGCAAAAGGTTTGGCAAGCCCGACCATATCCAAATCACCGCTTGCCACCGCCTCGCTCATTGCCGTCTGCGAACGAAAACCGCCTGTAATCACCAATGGCACGGTGCAAACCGACCGCACTTTTTGGGCATAATCCAAGAAATACGCCTCGCGTTTTTTGGTGCTTTCTTTCACGCCGTCCAGCATCGCAGGCGCTTCGTAGTTGCCGCCTGAAATTTCCACCAAATCAATGCCTTCTTTGACCAAACACTCCACCACCTGCACGCTTTCTTCTTCTGAAAAACCGCCTTTTTGGAAGTCTGCCGAATTGAGTTTGACGGCGATAATAAAATCAGACGAAGTTGCCGCACGCATCGCACGGTAAACTTCCACCAAAAACCGCATACGGTTTTCAAGGCTGCCGCCCCATTTGTCGTCCCGCACGTTGTGGATTGGCGATAAAAACTGGCTGATGAGATAGCCGTGTGCCGCGTGGATTTGCACGCCACTAAAGCCAGCTTTTTCAGCAACGTGTGCCGCTTTCGCAAAACGCTTGATTAAATCCAAAATCTCATTTTCGCTGAGCGCACGCGGTTTGTTGAAAAATCCCGCAACCGCACCGCCCAACGCCACGCTGCTCGGGGCAACCGGCACAGGCGACAAATCTTTTGGCGACTGCTTGCCGGGGTGGTTGATTTGCATTAGCAGCACAGTGTCGTTTGCCGTGCCTGCCTTCGCCCACGCTTTGAGCAAGTCCAAATCACGCTCGTCTTCAATCACCACATCGTCCGCCGAACCCAACGCGGTGTAATCCACCATCACATTGCCCGTTACCAGCACGCCCGCACCACCGTTTGCCCACGCACCGTAAAGCTCGGCATACGCCAAATCAGGGCGGTTGCCTTTGGTGATTTGCTCGCTCATCGCCCCTTTAAAAATACGGTTTTTAATGACTTTGCCGTTTTTTAGGCTAAGCGGTTGGTTAAGATTGTTCATTGTGTTACCTCATGTTAATAAGTTTAAAAATATAAACTTGTTTTGCGGTTAAAAATCCCGATTGCTCGGGATAGCCTTGTTTTAAACATCAGCAGGTAAAGCACTGTCCAAACAGCCGTCTGCAATAAACGCCGCCATCAAATGCTGAAAGTGCCTGCCTGCATTTTCCAGTGTTACCAAATAATAACGCTCCTTGCCGACCTGCTCCACACCGACCAAACCCGCCGCCAGCATCAGTTTTAAATGGTGCGACACCGCGGGGCGTGAAAGGTGGAGCTTTTCAGTTAAAGCATTGACATTAAGCCTGCCTTCGTCTTTGAGTATTTTTAAAATCAGCAGTCGGTTATCGTCCGCCAACGCACTAAATACAGGAACGGCTTCTTGCAACAGCTCAATGGTGGTTTTAGGCATTATCTGATTATATGTTTAAAAATTTAGACGTATTTTAGCGTGTAAGGAAAGGGAAGTCAAGAGGCGGAGCATAAATTTGAAATGCGTATGAGAGAGCGGTCAGATTTGGCGGAGTTTTTGCAAGGTTTGCCTAAAAACCGACCGCTTGTGAGTTGATGAAATGAAGAAATGCCGTCTGAAAAATATCAACGTTTTCAGACGGCATTGCTACTCTGCCTTCAACAAATCCACAATCTGCTCCCAGCTCTGCACAAGCTCGCTTTCGCTGATGTCCTGATTTTTTTGCAAAAAATACATCGCACCGTGCAAAAACAGTGTGGCGTAACTGTCGGCGTGATAATCCCAATTTTGATGGGGTGATTTTTGGCTGGCGTAGGCTAAAAAGTGGCTTTTGGTGAGTGTGTGCATTTCTTGATAAAAATCGTGTTTGGGTGTACGAACTTTAAATAACGCAAGCAGCAACCTGCGTTCTTGGTGGGTTAAATCCGCCGTTGAGCCGACAATCCTATCTTGTTCGGCATTAAACCGATTTTTTAATGCCGAACGATAAGTTTGCCTTACTTCTTCTATCATTTTTCCAAGCAAGTCATCTTTACTAAAATAGTAACGATAAAAAGTAGAACGGTTGATCATTGCCGTCTGCACAATATCTTGTGCTGTGATTTTTTCGTAAGGTTTTTGATAAAGCAATTCAATCAATGCATCTTGAATGGCTTTTTGTGTACGCTTGGCACGCAAATCATCAATTTGTATGGTCATTATTATGAAACACTTATAATAAATTTGTCTCATTTTAAGACAAATTTATAAATATGTATAGATTTCAATATATTAAAATAAAAATTGATGTTTGAAACATACGGAACATTTCACTAGAATAAAATCAAATCATTTATCGTTAAGGAATTATTTATGCTAAAACTCTATTCATTCGCAGGTTCAAAGGATTTACGCTCGTTTTCACCTTTTGCCTACAAAGCCGAAGCCTTGCTTGCTTTGTCTGGCGTGGCGTACGAACGTGAAGATGTGGGCGACTTTGCCACAATGCCCAAAGGAAAAGTACCAGTATTGCAAGCTGATGACCACCAAATCGCCGACAGTGAGCTGATTAAACAATATCTGTGCGAACATCACGGCTTGGCAGCGGACGACACGCTCACCGCCGAACAACAAGCCATTGCCCACGCATTGAGAGTAATGTTGGAAGAACGCACCTATTGGGCATTGGTATACAGCCGTTTTTGCGACCCTGAGGGCAAAGGCTTTGTGTTTGAAACAATGTTGGCAGGCGCACCGACAGAAGCCAAAGCGACTATCTATGAGCAGTTGCAGGAAAAAATCCGCAAGCAAACCTTTGAACACGGTATCGGACGACACGACACCGCACAAATCTATGCTTTTGCCATTGCCGATATTCAGGCAGTACTGACCTTTTTAGGCGACAAAGCATTTTTATTTGGCGACACACCAACCACCACAGATGCCACCTGTGTTGCCATTTTTGCCAACTTGCTTGCCAATCGTTTTGATTGTCCGTTGTCGCAATTTGTCCAAAACGAACCTAAAATTGCCCAATACGTCAAACGCTTTGAGCAAAAAGTATTTGGCGAATAACAACAAGCGGTCGGATTTGGCGAAGTTTTTGCAAAATCTGCTAAAAATCCGACCGCTTGTGAGCCGCTAAAATAAACAAAATGCCGTCTGAAAACTGGGTTAAAGGCTTTCAGACGGCAATACAGGCACTTTTGATTATCAAGCCAGAGCGTTTGCCAAACGCCTAAGTGAGCTTGACGTATCGCATCAGTACATCAGTTTTCCAAAATCAGTTGCCTTGCTGGGGCATGGTTTTGAAGCCTTTCCAACACCGCAAGCTGATGAAGCATGGACAACTTGCCAACGTTTTTTGCAAAAGCTGACGGATTGACAATCCCCAATTAAACCAGCACTGAAAACCCGCTAAGTAGCAGACTTTCGGCTTTCCATGCAAAGGCGGACGAGCTGCGGACGTTGCCCCATTGAGTCGGCAAACCTGTTGCAGTGTAGAGTTTCATTACTTCTCCCCAAATAAACCAAATGAGTTTTATTAAAAAAAGCAAGACCACAAGCCTTGCTTTTTATTATATAGATGGTGCTGATTACACCTGTTTTGAGTGGTTTGTACAGCTCACTTCCAATAATTATTCGCTTGAGCAACGGTTTGGTAGTGGATTGCCACCACTTGCGAAGCCAGCGTCAGGCTGTCGGCATTTTGCTCGTACACAGGGCGCAGTTTACTTCTGATGTCGGCATCAGGCTGGGTGTATTTCACGCCCATGCGCGCCAGTTTAATCGCCAGCTCAAAGCCTTCTTGTGGTGTGGCGGTAATCAATGAGTCAAGCCATTTTTCCATGATATTCTCCTTGTAATTGGCTGTTTTGTTGCGCTCTTGTGAGCATAAATGGCCGTTTGGCTTGCGGTTTGTGCTGTATGATTTGGACGCACAAACGCTGGCGCAAACTTAAGATGTATTTTATTTACATCTTAAAAGCCATTATAGAAGTTTGTTGAGTGATTTGCAATGATTTTATAAGTAATTGAAATTGAAAGATTAAACTAAGAAATCCACTTTTGGCAAGTCATCTTTTGCACGCCACCCAAACGCAACAAAGCCACAACCTTTGGGCTGTGGCTTGGGTGGGGGTGTGTCCCGCAGACTGTGGCTTTGTTGCTTCCCTATCCATTCCTTGAGTATCGTCCTTGATTGCAGCAAACTTCCCTAGGGTGTCTCCGTTCACCAATCCTTGCTGCTTGGGTGTATTATGTCAAAATCCACCATCTAAGAAAATTGGCAAATTTCGCCAATGCGTGTAAGCATTTTCTTACAATGTGGCACACGTTTTTGGTAAATTCCAATCGCCAGACGCTTATAAATATTCCAAAAGCTCATCGGCATTGCTGATGACGTCAGCGAGCGTGTAGCCGTCCAGCACTTTGATGAATGCCAGCATGGCTTCGCTGAACACGCCTTTAAGCTGGCAAACAGGCGAAATCACGCAGCTTTGGGCGATGACATCGTCTGCGGTGATGTCCACGCTTGGGATTGTGCTTGAGTTGCCAAGTTTGCTGGCAAGCGTTGGCGAGCCGTCTGGCGTGGGATCGGTGAGGCAATCTAAGATGTTAAAATCGCTTTCAGTGTGGCGGATCAGCTCGCCGATGTTGATGTTGCGTGGGTGCATGGACAGCCTGATGCCGCCGCCTTTGCCGCGCACGCTTTCAATGTAGCCAAGTTTGCCAAGCTGGTGCACGATTTTGGTAAGATGACTTTTGGAAATTTGGTAGCTGTCGGCGATGTCATTGATGTTGGCAAGCGCATTTGGGCTTGGCTTGACCGCCAAATAAATCAAGGTGCGCAAAGCGTAGTCGCTGTAGTTGGTAAGTCGCATGGTTTGTTGAGCTGACCTAAATAAAAAGATAAGTGTTCGCAATTATAGCAAACCGTTCTAAAAACGCAATGCCGTGCTTGTGTGAGTTTTGTATAGACATATTTCAAAGCGGTGTGCTAGGTTATGCTTTTGGGCAAGGCGGTGAAAATGGCGGTTTGAGTGCGTTTGCCGCCATTTTCTTGCTGTTTTTACCGCCAAAATATCACGGTTTCAAGCTAAAAACTGCAAATATAAAAAACCTTAAATATCAAGCGGTTGCCATTCTTTGCCTTTTAGCGGTGGCAAATATGCCAAGCCTTTTTGTTGGTATTGCCACAAAAGCGCAGGAATGCGGTAAATGTCGTTGCGCTCAGGGTCAATGCTGGTGGAGATTTGCTCGTATTTGCCTTGCTTTAGCAGCGTGGCGAAATTTGGGTTGATCATCACCGCTTTGCCCACCGCAACAAACTCTGCCCAGCCTGTCTGATAAGCCTTCGCCACATCATCAGCCGACAGCAGGCAGCCCACACCAATCAAAGGCAGCTTGCCTGCGATGCGCTCGTGAATCAGCGCCATACGTGTGCGCTCGGTGTCTGCGCCGCGGCGTGCTTTTTTGTAAAAATCCCACAAAGAAACGTGCAGATATTGCAAGTTTTGCACGCTCAATGCGTCCAATAAATCAAAAGTATCAGCCATCGTCAAGCCGTTTTCGCCTGCTTCTTCTGGGCTAAAACGATAGCCAACGATGAAGTCTGATTTTGCGTGTTTGTCTTTGATTTCATTGACTTTTTTGATGATTGACAAAGGAAAACGCAAGCGATTTTCTAAGCTGCCACCCCAATCGTCCGTGCGGCGGTTGGCTTGTGGTGAGAAAAATTGCTGAATCAGATAATTGTTTGCACCATGGATTTCCACACCGTCAAAACCAGCACGAATGGCAAGGTCAGTTGCTACGCCAAAGCCGTCAATCACCGCCAAAATCTCGTCCACGCTCATGGCGCGCGCTTTGTGTTTGCCGTCGTCCACGTCTGATGGCGCGATGACTTCGCCCACCAAGTCAGGCAAGGACTGATAGCCGCCGTGATGGATTTGCAAGATGGCTTTGGCGCCGCCTTGTTTAATGATGTTTGCGGTCTCGGTCAGGCTTGGCAAGTGCGCTTCGTCATAGGCGGCAGGCTGTCCGTGAAAGGCTTTGCCACTTGGGTGAACGAGCGTGGCGGCACTGATAAACATACCAAAATCTGCGCTGCGCCCTGCCAAAAAGGTGCACTCTTCGTCCGACAGCGTGCCGTCTGGATTAGAAGCGTAATGCGTCATCGGCGCGACCACCAGACGATTTGGCACGGATACACCATTATTTAGGGTCAGGGGGCTGAAAATGGGAGAAAGATTTGTCATGGATTGCTCTTTTGGTTTGTCAAGAAATGTGGCTATTGTACAAAAAATTGGTGTGTGTGGGCGTAGCTTTTGGTGGTAGAAATATTACACTTTTGTGCGTGGCGTTCAGATAAAGTGTGATTTACCACGATGCGGCTTGCCACAATGCAATCGCAATAAAACCACAGCAAAAACCGCCTGAAAAATCAGACGGCTTGCTTGGGTTTGACTTTTGCTTAACATTTGCAATACTTGATTTGTCAAATTGCACTAAGCGAAGTTGTGCCAATCAAGTTGATATTACAAATCAAACTAATTAACCACTTTCACGTGCAGCCTTACGTCTACATTGCCGCGGGTAGCGTTAGAATAAGGGCAGACTTCGTGGGCTTTTTGGATTAAGGTTTTCGCTTCGCTCTCGCTCAAGCCTTCCACCGTGATGGCAATGTCCACGTCCAGACCGAACGCACCGTCTGGTTTTTGACCGATGCCGACCGCCACGTTGGTAGATGATTTGGTAGGTTTTAAATTCAAACTTGGGGCGACGTGGTTCATCGCGCTGTCAAAGCAGGCGGCATAACCCATTGCAAAAAGTTGTTCTGGATTGGTACCGACTTTACCGCTGTTGTTCTGAAAGCCGACCAAGTCAAAGCCGATAGAGCCGTCATCAACCTGTGTGCGTCCGTCACGTCCGCCTGTGGCTGTTGCTGATGTGTGGTAAAAGATTTTCAAAAGATACTCCGATGAGTTGGTTAAGATGAGTTTTATTATAGTGTAAAATTAAATTGTGTACAATACATTTAGGCGGATTTTTTAGCGATTTATTTTCAACCTACTGTTTCTTCGACAATTTTTGAAACAAATCTTTAATAGCTTTCACTTCAGTTTGTCCAATCTCACCCAGTTCATCGGCAAGTTTGCTCGGAATATGGTAGGCTTCTTCTTGCAGGGCTTTGCCTGATTCGGTGAGCGAAATCAACACCGTGCGTTCGTCCGTCTGACTGCGTTCGCGTGTAATCATACCTTTGGCTTCAAGGCGTTTGAGCAGAGGCGTGAGCGTACCGCTGTCCAAAAGCAGCTTTTCACCGATACCGCCAACACTCATCTGACCGTGCTCCCACAACACCAGCAAAACCAAATACTGCGGATAAGTCAAATCCAATTCATCAAGCAAAGGGCGATAGGCGCTCGTGATGATTCGGGACAGGCTGTATAAAGGAAAACAAAGTTGATTGGAGAGTTTGAGATTGTCTTGCATAGGTTTTTGCCTGATAAAATAAAACAATATTTTAGTGAAAAATTGTATTGCAGGCAATTTAAAATGCCGTCTGTAAATTGACTGCGGATTTTACAGACGGCATTTTCACACCTATATCTCCCAATATGCCGTGTGCCCGTAAATCTCGGACAAAAAGTCTAGCACCGCGCGGACGTTGGTCGGGGTGTGACGGTGGTTGGGATAGACGGCGAGTATGTATTGGCGGTCGATGCGTTCGTTCAGCGTGTGCCCGCTCAAAAGCGGAACAAGGCTGCCTGTCTGTATGTCTTGATAAATCATCCAGTTGGGCAAAAGTGCGATGCCCAAGCCGTCACGGGCGGATTGCAGCAGGGTTTCGGCGTTGTTGGCGGTCAGTTTGACGGGCAGGTTCAGCTGCTGCCAATCGTCTTGCTGTTTGGCAAACCAATGGACGATGCCGTTTGTGCCTTTGTAAAACAGGCATTGGTGGCGGGCGAGTTCGGCAAGGTTGGCAGGCTTGCCGTAGCGGTCGGCGTATGCGGGCGAGCAGACGCAGTAGGTGCGGTGTTCGCCGATGATTTTGGTACGCAGGTTGTTGTCGTTCAACGGGCCGATGCGGAATGTGAGGTCAAACTGCTGCGGGTCGGCAAGGCTGTCGGTTTGGACAAGCTCGATTTGCAGCTTGGGATAACGCTCGTTTAGGGCGGCAAGGTAAGGGGCAATGTGTTTTTGGGCGAAAATGACGGCACTGTTGATACGCACCACTCCGCCGACTTCGCCTTTGAGCGACTGCATTTGCGTTTGCATTTCTTTTAGGGTGTGCAGGGTTTCTTGGGCGTAGCGGGCAAACAGTTGTCCGCTTTCGGTGGGCGAAATCGAGCGTGTGCTGCGGTAAAAAAGGGCTTGTCCGACGGCTTCCTCCAGCTGGTAAACGGTGCGTGAAATCAATGACGGCGAGACGTTTTGGCGGCGTGCGACGGCGGAGAAGCTGCCTTGTTCGTAAACCTGCAAAAACAGTTCGAGATTTTTGGCGTTGATGTGTTCGGATAAAGTCATTTGTGCAATATTTGAAAAAATGTTTTTCATATTATGTCATTTTTTGCAATAAAAATCCTGCATATAATATAAACCGATGAAAACATTGGGGGGAAAATGCAGTTTGTTTTAATTTTATTGGTGGTTTTGGGCGGTGCCGGCTTGTCGGTGGAAGCAGGTATTCTCGGCCCGTTGGGACAGGAAGTCGGCAAATTGTGGGCGACTTTCAGCATTTTCGGCGTGGGTGCGGCATTGACGTTTTTGCTGATGTTGTTTTTCGGTGCGCGTAATGCACCGTCTTTTTTCGACCAGCCTGCGTGGACGCTGACGGGCGGTATGCTGGGTGTGGCGTATGTGGTGGTGCTGGCACTTGCCGTGCCGATTATCGGGATTGCGGTGACGATGATTGGGATTTTGGCAGGACAGCTGCTTTCCAGTATGCTGATTGACCACTTTGGCTGGCTGGGTGTCGCACGCCGCAAGATTGACCGCCGCCGCGTGTCGGCATTGTGTTTTGCGTTGGCGGCTTTGGGCTTGATTTCGCTGGATATGGGGGCGGTGTGATGCTGGCTGTGATGATTTTGCTGTCGCTTTTGGGCGGTGCGGCGTTGAGCGTCCAATCGGCGGTAAACAGCGAATTGGGGCGTAATGTCGGCGTGTTCAAAAGTGCGTTTTTAACCTTTTCGCTCGGCGCGCTCGTCACCGCATTACTGATTGTGTATTTTGAACCCAATCACGGCAAAACCCTGCTGGACGTACCCAAATGGCAGCTGCTCGGTGCAATGCTGGGTGTGCCGTACATCGTGATTATGGTGCTGGCGGTGTGGCGTATCGGCTCAGCGGTGGCAACGGTGGCGGTGATTTTCGGGCAGCTTTTGATGGGAATGCTCATCGACCACTTCGGCTGGCTGGGCAATGCCGCCATCACGTTCTCTCCCTACCGCATTCTTGCCGTCGCCTGCTTGGGCGTGGCATTGTATTTTATTTATTCGGGGAGTGGGGATGGGTGAAGGGGATGCCGTCTGCAATGGATAAAGATTTTGCAGACGGCATTTTTATTTATTTGGCTTAAAAGAGCGGTCAAGTTTTGGGGAAACCTTGCAAAAACTCCGCCAAATCCGACCGCTTGAAATTTTTAAAAATCCCCCAACAGCTCCCCCAAAAAATCTGCCACCGCACGCACCCGCTCCAACTGGCGCACGTCTTCGTGCATCACCAAATAAAGCGGTATGGCATAATCAGGCAGGCTCTCCACCACTTTAAGCTCATCATGATTCAGACAGCAGTCAGGCAAAAACCCCACGCCAAGCTCTTGCATGATGGCGGATTTCATTACTGAAAAATCGTTGCACAAAAAACGTATCGGCTTATCGCCCAGTTTCTCCATCAGCCATGTCTGCTCGGTGTTGTTAAAATTTAAGCCTAAAAACTGCCAATCTTGTTCGGCGGTTTGGGTGAGATAATTTTTGTGGGCAACCCAATGGTAGGTTAGGTTCGTCAGCCGTCTTGCCACCAGATCGTCTTGTTTCGGTTCGCCCATACGCAGGGCAATGTCGGCTTGGCGGTGGTGCAGCTTGGAGACGCTGACATCACTCATCAGCACCAGACGGATATGGGCAAAACGGCGGTAAAACCCGTTAAGCCGTGGAGCGATGAAGCGTTGTGCCACAAGGGGCGGAGCGGACACCACCACCTCGCTCACCGCTTGGCGTTTGTCTTTGGCGAATTGGGCAAATTCACGGATACCAACCTGCAATTTTTTGGCTTCTCCGTATAAATCCCGCCCGTCATCGGTCAAAAGATAGCGTTTATTCATGCGGTTAAACAAGCGCAGCCCCAGCGTTTTTTCCAGCCGTTCAATCCGCCGTGCCACCGTAGCGTGTTCTACATTCAGCCGGTTGGCGGTAGCGGTCAGCGTTTCGTACTCCACCAATGACACAAAATAGCGCAAGTCGTTCCAGTCTAAATTCATCTTTTATTGGGAAAAAATTCACATTATTGTGAATTTTAACGCTGTTTTTGTGAAAAAACAACTGATAAAATGCGCCTATTCATTCATCAATCAGGAGTAAATTATGCCAGTATTTAACGCCCACATTGCCAAAGGGCAATTATCCAAAGACCAAAAACAAGCGTTGGCAGATGCATTTGTGCTTGCCATTCACGATGCCTTAAACGCCCCGATGGACGACCAGTTTGTCATCATTAACGAGCATTCTGACGATAATCTGTTTATCCATCCCACCTTTCCCAACATGAACCGCACCGACAAGCGGATGATTGTTACGGTTGATGTCAGCACCACCCGCACGCTGGACGAAAAGCGCAAATTGACCGATCTGGTTACCAAATATGCGGTGGAAAAAGCGGGTATCGGACAAGACGACATCGCTCTGCTGATTTACGCCTTACCACTTGAAAACATGAGCTTTGGCGGCGGCAAACTCATGCCTGACGATATGGAAGCGATGGCAAAAAGAACGCGTTAATTTATCAATATCAAATTTAGGACATGGTTTAAAAAGTGCGCTGACAAGAAAACCGTTCGTGGTGAGCCTGTCGAACCATGATGGTTTTCCGCCAGACCCCTCGACAAGCTCAGGGCGAACGGAACACCCAACCGGCTATTTTTAAACCGTTCTCAAAACTTCATTGGAGAAAATCATGAAAAAATTACTTTTAACCGCTTTATTAGGCATGGCATTGACAACAAGCGTTCACGCCCATTCACATCCAACGCCAACTTACACGCCGACCAAAAACGCCGTCCCCATGCAAAAAACGCAGGTGCCGGGGTATTACCGTGTGATGGTGGGCGACATTGAAGTTACCGCCCTGTATGACGGCTGGGGCAGTATGAAGAAGGCGATGTTTGCCAATTATTCCAAGTTTTCCGAGAGCGAGCTTGAAGCGATACTAAACCATGAATTTTCGCCACGCACCCCAAACGGCGGTATTGAAGGAGCGATCATTGCGTTTTTGATTAACACAGGCGACAACCTGATTTTGATAGACGCGGGCAAAGGCGAAACGCAAATTCCTGAATTTATTGAAAAAGGACTATTGGTTACAAGTCTTGAAGCGGCAGGTTACAAACCCGAACAAATTGACATCATCTTGCCGACACATATGCACGCCGACCATTTTGGCGGTGTCAGCAAAAACGGCAAAATGGTGTTTCCAAACGCCACCATTTACCTGCCAATTCAAGAAAAAGCCTTTTGGCTGGATACGCCGATGGCAAAAGTGCCTGATGCCGCCAAGCCCTTTGTGCAATGGGCGAGAGAAGCTGCCAAGCCGTATCAAAACAAAGGACGGATAAAATTTTACAACGCAGGCGATGAAGTCTTTCCCAACGTCAAATCCATTCCATTGTTTGGGCATACACTGGGACATAGCGGTTTTGAATTTGACTCCAAAGGCGAGCAGTTGTTGGTGTGGGGCGATTTAATGCACAATCACGCCATTCAGATGAGCCATCCGGAAGTGGCGGTGGAGTTTGATTTGAATGCCGATTCCGCCCGCCAAACCCGTTTGACAATGCTGCCAAAAATCGCCGAGCGTAAATTGCTGGTGGCAGGAGCGCATCTGCCCTTTCCGGGAATCGGGCATATCCGAGCCGAAAAAGACGGCGGTTATCGCTGGATACCCGTAGAATATCGGTTGATCGAGAAGTGATAAAAGCGGTTGGGTTTGGAAATTATAAAAACTCAACCGATTATTTTTTAAAATAAAAAGCCGTCTGAAAACTTAACTTTTAGACGGTATTTATTTTTCAGACAGCCTGAAATTTAAAAATAAAAGCGGTCGGATTTTGCAAAAATTTTGCATTTTCCGACCGCTTATCTTTTAAAACACTATTCTGCCCCCAAACCTTCTGCTGCCAGTTTTCTAAACCAATCCAAGCATTTATCTGTCTGTTTACGCTCGTGCCATAACATCAGATAATCCACGCTTGGCAACTTAGCAGGCGGGAAAAAGGTTGCCAACGTCGGATAAGCGGTCAAATCGTCCACCATACGCGACGATACCGCCAGCACCAAATCGCTGTCCGCCAACAATGACAACGCCGACCCCCAATGCGGTAAGGCAATCACGCTATGCCAATCCAAACCAAACTTATGCAGGTAATGGGCAATTTCTTCTCGGCTGTCAGCTTGCAAAGAAAGCGAAATATGGGGCAATTTTGCCCAATCTTTCAAATCAAGCGATTGATATTTCATCAGATTTTTCTTGTCCGTAACGCACACGAAACGCTCAACAAACAACACTTGCCGACACATCTGGGCGGGCACATTGCCAAACACGCCAAATGCCACATCAATCTCGCCATTTGCCAATTGTGCCAGCAAATGTTCACGGCTGGACGGCTGATTAATCACAAGGCGGATATTAGGGGCGGTATGGCGGAGCTTATGCACGATTGGGGGCAAAATGACACGGCTGGCGTAATCACTCATGGCAAGGCGAATATTTTGCTTGTGGGTACTCGGGTCAAAATCGGCACCACCAAGCAGATTATCCAAACCGTCCAGCAGTTCGCCCAGCGGTATGTACAGGCTCTGGGCGGTTGCAGTCAGCGTCATACGCCCGTTTTGCCGAAACAGCAAAGGGTCGTCAAAAAAAACACGCAGCTGGTTTAGAGCGTGGCTGATGGCAGGCTGGCTTTTGTGCAGCCGTTGGGCGGTGCGTGAGACGTGTTTTTCTTGCAATAACACATACAACACCAGCAATAGGTTTAAATCTAATTGGCGAAGTTTATTCATATTACGAATAACCTATATATTAATAAAAGATTAGTATTATTATAATAAATAACTTAAACTACTTCCATATCGTGATTTGGAGAAAAAAATGCAGACAAATTTTATTTTTGCCCTTTTGGTGGGCATGATTGTGCCACTGCAAGCCCCGCTAAATGCATTTGTGGCACGTTCGCTCGGTTCGCCATTATGGGCGACTTTGGTGTCTTTGTCGGTGAGCGTGATGGCGACCGTGCCACTGCTTATGCTGTTTCGAGTTTCCGCTCCCGAATTTGGCAATTTGGGTCATGTGCCTTGGTATGGTTGGCTTGGCGGGTTGTGCGGCGTGGTGTTTGTGGCAAGCTCGGTCATTCTTGCTCCAAAAATCGGCATTGCCAATTTTGCGGTTTTGGCGATTGCCGGACAGATAATCGGGGCGTTGGTGCTTGACCATTTCGGCTTCTTCGGCTTGACTGTAAAACCGATTAACTTATTTAAGGTGCTTGGTGTAGCCGTGATGGTAGGCGGAATTTTATTGGTTCAATATGGGAATAAGGCATCGTCATGAATTTATATGTGCTAAGTGCGTGTCCGTTTTGTCATCGTGTGCTGCTGGCTATGCTGTGGGCGGGGTGTAATGATATTGATGTAATATATGTTGATGATTTAAAAGATGAACAAGGTCGGTTGGTCTTGTCGGACGAACCGCTTTTTGGGGCAAAAACCATGCCTGAGCTATATCAAAAAGTCGGGCAAGTAGGGTCAAGCGTGCCTTTGTTGGTAGGTAAGGACGGTCGGTTTATCAGCAATTCATCAAAAGATATGGTGTTTGAATTTCTTCGCGGTCGGCGTGAATTTTGGGCGGGATTGTCTGATGATGAGATGAATGCCGTGCTGGACGACATCCACAACCAACTCAACCGTGCGGTGTATGGCGTGATACAGGCAGGCAGTCAAAACGAATACGAGCATCAAGTTAATGCGATTTTTGCTTATTTGGACGCGCTAGACAGTCGGCTTGCCCGACAAAGTTTTGTGCTGGGCGAAACATTAAGCCTTGCCGACTGGTTTGTTGTGCCGACACTTATGCGGTTTGATGCGGTGTATTATCGGGTGTTTGATTGTGCCAAAAAACGCCTTGCCGATTATCGGCATTTATCCGCCTATCTCAACAAAATACAGAATATGACAGGTGTGGCAAAGACGTTTGACTTAACCAAAACGATGACACATTATTATTTAAGCACCTTTGCCGTTCACGGTGTACAAACCCGTTTGCACCCCTTACCGTTTGTACCAGTGCTGGACTAGGTTGCGGCACGGTTAAGTGGCTAATGCCGTCTGTAAATTGATTAAAATGCAGACGGCATTTGTTCGTTTTAAGACTTGCAAGCAGCCACTTTGAACAAAAAAACACCGAAACGACTGCGCTCGGCTTAATGCCCCGCCATCACGCCGCCATCCACAGGCAATACCGTACCCGTGATGAATGACGCATCATCGCTTGCCAAAAACAGCATGGCTTCGGCAACGTCTTTTGGCTGACCATTACGACCAATCGGGTGGAAGTTGTTAAAAGTCGGCAAGGTTTCTTTGACCTGCTCTTCGCTCATAAACGTGCCGTAAATCGGCGTTTCAATCACCGCAGGGGCAACAGCATTGACGCGGATGTTTTCGCCTGCCAGCTCAATCGCCAAGTTTTTGGTCAAAGCGTGTACGCCTGCATTGGCGGCAGAATATGCCGAGCTTGGCGTAGCGGCAATCGCTTGCAACGCCCACAAAGAGCCGGTCTGCACAATCGCGCCGCCGCCGCGTTTTTGCATGGCTTTGGCGGCTTCTTGTGCCATAAAAAACTTGCCTTTTAAGATGATATCCACAAAATTGTCGTATTCGGCTTCGGTGAGTTCCAAAAACGGTTTCGGATTAAAAATCCCTGCGTTATTGATGAGAATGTCCACGCCGCCGAAGTTTTCAGTCGCTGCCAAAACCAAATCTTTAGCGGTCTCAGGTTTGGAAATGTCGCCTGCCACGGTGCGGACTTTTGCGCCTGTCGGGTCAATCACTTTGGCGGCATCCGCCAATTTACCCGCACTGCGACCGCCAATCACCACGCTCGCACCTTCTTGTACAAAACGACGTGCTGCCTCCAAGCCCATGCCTGACGCACCACCTGTAATGATGACGACTTTATTTTCAAAACGTTTGTTCATTGTTTGTACCTTCATTGTTAGTTGCTGGAAAACAGTACCGTACCGTTTTCGATGTGTATATTATGAAGGCATTGAAATCATTAAACAAATGAGATAAACTTACCAACACAAAAAGAAAATCTTTATCGGATTTGAGGTATTTCATGTTCATAGATAATGAAGAAATCAGGCGGGTACACGGTTTGACAGAAGAACAAACCAAATTGGCAAAGTCCTTTATCAAAGGAGCAGTTTACTGCTGGCTTAAAAACAGAACCGATGAGCCTTTTTCGGTTCGTGATTTGTTCGGCGGTGTCAATACCGATTGGCAAGATACGCCTTTGCATGATGTATGGCATAAACACATTAAAGAAGGTAAAAGCAATGACGAAGCCCATGATTTGGCAAGAACGGATGTCGGATGGCTGCTTAAAACGGTTTTAGATGAAGACAAATATCGGCAATTTTCTTCTCAAAAACGCGAATTAACAAAATTCTATACTTGGGAAAATCGGCAAGATTTTGAAGAATGAAACCCCTCTCCCCCTACCTAAAAGCCCTAAAAGCCTTTGAAAGTGCGGCGCGGCTGGGCAGTTTTAGTGAAGCAGGCAAAGAGCTGTTTGTAACGTCGGCTGCAGTCGGACAACTGGTCAAGCAACTGGAAACCCAGCTTGGCACGCCGCTGTTTCACCGCCATCAGCACGGCAAAACCCGCCTTGCGCTCACCGAACCTGCCAAGCAAGCCCTGCCAGACATTCAGGCAGGCTTTGCCCGTTTGGGAAAAGGACTGGATAAACTCATCACCACCGATGACGTTTTGACCGTTGCCACAAGTCCTGCCTTCGCTTCTAAATGGCTACTGCCACGCATTCACGAGTTTTATCAAGCCCACCCAAACATCGATGTGCGCCTAGACACCAACACAAAGCCGCTGGATTTTGATCGCCACGGCATTGATGTGGCGGTGCGTTATGGCGTGGGCGATTGGGCGGATTTGACGGCAACTCGGCTGTTTGATGAGACGGTATTTGCGGTCTGCTCGCCTGCATTTTTGGCAAAATATGAGCCGAAAACACTTGCTGATTTGGCGCGTGTGCCGATGATTTACGACACATCACTCGCCTTACACCCTAAATTTATGACGTGGGAAAAATGGCTGGCGGCATTGGAAGCGGACGTTGCCCTGCCGATGGGACTGCAAATCAACAACTCCGCCCAAGTGCTGCAAATGGCGATGGACGGACATGGCGTGGCGTTGGCAAGAAGCGCACTTGCCGATGACGACATCAAATCAGGGCGACTGGTGCCGCTGTTTGATGTGCGTATACCGTCTTTGATGAGCTATTATCTGCTGCACCGCCCCACGCCTGCTCCGAAAGTAGAGCATTTTGCCAACTGGCTGTGCCAAATCATCGCACAAAGCCACTGAAAAACAGAAAAAACCGAAAAACTGAAAAAACCGCCAAACGCTTTATCAAAGCCACAAAAAAGCCGAACCATTTACCAGTTCGGCTTTTTATTTGCGTAAAGATTGGTCAAATTGACGAAATTTAGCGAAAATCGGTGAAAATTGCTAAAATTTAGTAACCACCCCTAAATTCACACTTTCTAAATTCACACTCCCAAATTCACGCTCAATGCAGCGCAATAAAACGCCAATCCACGTTCAATTTAGCACAAATATCAGCGTCCAATCGCCTTACGATATGCCGCCACCGCCTCTTCATGCTCGGCAAGCGTGCGACTAAACGTATGTCCGCCCTTGCCTGTCGCCACAAAAAAGATGACATCGGTGTCTTCTGGGTGCAGCGCCGCTTCAATGGCAGCCTTAGACGGCAGCGCAATCGGCGTAGGCGGCAAGCCATCAATTTGATAAGTGTTATACTCGGTTTTTTCGCGGATATTTGAGCGGTAAATTTTGCCATTATAACGGTCAAACAGCCCGTAAATGATGGTCGGGTCAGTTTGTAGGCGCATGCCTTGATTTAGCCGATTGACAAACACCGCCGACACCGTGCCACGCTCATCGGCAAGCCCTGTTTCTTTTTCAATGATGCTTGCCATAATCAAGGCTTCATAAGGCGTTTTGTACGGCAAATTTTCACTGCGCGCCTCCCACGCCGCTTCAAGCACCGCTTGCTGGTCGTCATACAGCTTTTGTAAAATCTGACGATCGCTCACACCATGATGGAAAAAGTAAGTATTTGGCGCAAATAAGCCTTCCAAATTGCCATTTGGCGAGCTGATTCCCAAAGCCTTGCTCACCGCTTCGTTGTCCTTGGCGGTGTCCACCCAGCTGTAGCCGTCATTTTCGTCCGTCTGCGGCGACAGCACTTCTAGCACCACACCATCGGTATTTTTTAGCATACGGTACAAATCACGCACCGTCTTACCTTCAATAATACGCACCGAAATCATCTCGGCATCTGAACCTTGCGACAAAATCTCCACCATCTCACGCAAGCTGGCGTTGGCTGGGATTTCATACGCCCCTGCTTGTAAATCGTCCTTTGCCGCCCATTTTAAGTACGCTTTGGTGAGCGTCTCGGAGCTAAATACAGACGTTTGCCAAGGCTTTTTCACCAGCAGCCCATAAAAAGTGTCGCCCTTATGCACGGTGATGGTCTGCTCATCGTGCTTGGTCGGCGCAAAAATCGTGGTATACACCACAAATAAGCCAGCCGCAATCACCAAAAGCGCACTCAGCGACAAAAAGCCCAGCCATTTTTTGCCAGATGAAGGCTTTTGCTTGGGCGCACGTCCGCTGTTTCTTGGCGTGGCGCTGGGTTTTTTGCGCTTGGCGGGCGTGGAATTAGAAGATTTTGGGGATTTTGTCATAAAAACAATCTATTAAAACAATCTAAAATGTAAATTAACAAAACGCCAAACCGCAGTCAAATCAATTCACCGCACGGCAAGTAAATTGCACAGTAAATCAAGCGACCAAAGTTTGCACTAAAACTTATAAAGCAGTATTGTAGCAAAGTATCGTAAAAATTAAGTAAGTTTTCAGATGGTATTTTGTAACTTGCCGATTTTTTGCCAGTTTTGCGCTGGGTTTTGCCAAGTTAAGCCAGCTTGAACCAATTTAAGCCAATGACCAGCCTAATTTTTCGCCCCATTGCCAAAAACGCACCGCTTGGCTGTGTTTTGATGGCAAGCTGGGCAAAATTTTTGTACAATAACGCCAAACAAAACGCCAACACTGGACACACCATGACCACACCAAAAACTCGCACACTGCGCTACATCTCACTTGGCGTGCTGATTGCGCTTGGCATTGCGCTGTTTGCCACCTTTCGCCCTGCCACGCACGAGACCGTCGTCCAAGACGATGGCGAGCCGCCGCAATTCACGCCTGTGGTGTACGACACCCAAAACTGGACGATGAGCAAGCCTGCGCCAAACGATTACACCGCCGCCAAAAGCGTGCTGGGCGCAAATGCCGTGCAAGAATCTGCGCTGGATTTTGCGGGCAATTTGGCGCAAAAATACCGCTACAACGCAGCGTCCGAGCCGCCTTTGTATGTGATTGAATCGGACAGCTTGTTTGAGCTGGTGTGGTATTTTGCCGCCGCCACCGACCAAGACCACGACAAAAACGCAAGCATCACCGCCGCCAAAAAAGCCTACCAAGCCGCAAGCATCTTACTGGGCGAGCGTGGCGCGGCACTGGTGGCACAAATGCTTGATGGCAAACCTTCTCAAGGCGCAATCATTCAAGGCACGGCTGTCCAAAGTGCAACGTGCGAAAACTACACTTGCCGTTTGGTGATTGAAAAATAAGTGCGTGATTTTTTCATCTTATCATTAAGCCAAACCAGTAGGTTGGGTTGAGCTAGCGAAAACCCAACATGATTTAAAATCGGTTTTTAAACGTTGGGTTACGCTTTGCCCACCCAACTTACGAACCTAATCCAACCTACGAGCTTTACCAGCCCACGGTTCAAATCACAAAAACCCAACTCACAAACAACCCACCACCAACTCAACCAAACCATCATGACCACACATTGCGCCCCACCAACTTCGCCAAGCTACTATCATTTCAGCGATGGCAAACTTACGTCCAGCACCGCCAATCCTGCGCCGATGGATCTGCGTGCGTTTGCCTATGGCGATGGCTTTTTTAGCACGCTTGGCGTGGTAAATGGGCGCATTTTGTGGCGTGAATTGCATCTTGAGCGGCTTTTGGTGGGCGTGGCACGTTTTGAATTTACCTTTGATTGTGCGGCTGTCATGCGCACGCTTGACACACTGGCGGCGCAAACTCAAGAAGGTATGCTCAAAATCATCATCGCAAGAAATCCCCAAGCGGTGCGTGGCTACGGTTTTATTGATGGGCAAGCCTGCGCATGGATTAAAGCTGTGCCTGCGCCTTTGTACGCGCCTGACAGCGTGGCTTGGCTAAATATGGCATGGGAAAATTTAGGCGAGCAAAACTGCGCCATTCCTGTGCAAATCACCAATACCAAATTCACCGCTCAATCCGCTGATAATTTGACAACCATTTGTCAAAATCCACCAAAGCACACCCAACTTGATAAACACACACCCATCACCACCACAAACCAAGCCATCTGCCTAAGCGAGCCTGTAGGTCTGCGCACGCCACGCTTGGCAGGGGTAAAACTCATCGGCTGCGCTGAGCAAGTTTTTTTACACCAAACACTGCTCCGCCAGCAGCAAACCACGCCAAATTTAGCAGAAGGCTTGGTGAAAAATTTGGCTGGCGAATGGGTGAGCGGCACGTCCGCCAACGTCTTTTATCAGCTACACTCAGGCAAATGGCACACACCGCCCACCGACCGCTCTGGCGTGGACGGCACACTGCGCCGCTTGCTTTTGGCACAAAACAAAGTGAGCGAACGCACGCTTTTTGATGATGATTTGGCGCATTTGACAGGGCTGTTTTTCACCAATGCGGTCAAGGGCATCGTACCGATTGGCACGCTGATTTTGGCGGACAATCAAGGCACAATCACCCTGCCGCCACTGGATTTGTCTTGGCTGTAAGGCTTATAGCGCACATAAATTTGACTGACGGATATTTTGTCAATATTTTGTAACTTATCATGCCGTTAAAATGGTTTTTTGATATAATAACATTTGAATCAATTTGGCTGTAAAACAAAACAGCAAGCCGCAGATGGTATAAATAGCACCGACAAGGCAAGCCAGCGATGTATCGGGCTAAATTGACATTATCTCAAATCACCATACCCAAAACTTTTTATTGACACAGGACGGACATTATGTGCGGTATCGTAGGTGCAATTCGTACCAATAATAACGTAGTGGATTTTTTGACCGATGGCTTGCAGCGTCTAGAATATCGCGGCTATGATTCAGCAGGGATTGCAGTGCAGACAGGCAGCGAAATCACCCGTGTGCGCCGTGTGGGACGTGTGGCATTGATGGCACAAGCCGCCAAAGACGAAGGCGTGTTTGGACACATCGGCATCGGTCATACTCGCTGGGCAACCCACGGCGGCGTTACCGAACCAAACGCTCACCCACACATCTCGGGTGGCTTAATTGCGGTGGTGCATAACGGCATCATTGAAAACTTTGAAAGCGAACGCACCCGCTTAGAAGAGCTGGGCTACACCTTTGATTCGCAAACCGACACCGAAGTCATCGCCCACAGCGTCCATCACGAATACACCCAAGGCAAAAGCCTATACCAAGCCGTACAAGCCGCTTGCGCACGCTTTCATGGTGCGTATGCCATCGCTGTGATTGCCAATGACGACCCAACGCAAATGGTCGTGGCACGCATGGGCTGTCCGCTGCTTGTGGCGTTTGGCGATGACGAAACTTTCATCGCATCAGACGTATCGGCAGTCATCGCTTTTACTCGTAAAGTTACTTACCTAGAAGATGGCGACATTGCGCTATTGACCAGCGCTGGCATTCAGACATTGCTTGACAAAGACGGCAACGAAGCCAAGCGTGCCGTGCACACATCAGAGCTGTCTTTGGCATCGCTTGAGCTTGGGCTGCACAGCCATTTCATGCAAAAAGAAATTTACGAGCAGCCAAAAGCCATCGCTGACACGGCTGAGATTTTCCTTGATGGCGGCTTTATTGCCGAGAACTTCGGCGATGACGCACCTGCCATTTTTAAAACCATCAACAGCATTAAAATCCTAGCCTGCGGTACGTCTTATTATGCCGCCTTGACGGGCAAATACTGGCTAGAATCCATCGCCAAAATCCGCTGTGATGTAGAAATCGCCAGCGAATACCGCTACCGCGATGTGATTGCCGATGACAAAGAGCTTGTCATCACCATCAGCCAATCAGGCGAAACCCTAGACACCATGGAAGCGCTTAAATATGCCGTGGCGCAAGGACACACGCACAGCCTATCCATCTGTAACGTGATGGAATCTGCGCTGCCACGCTCAAGCAGTCTTGCCATTTACACGCGCGCAGGGGCGGAAATTGGCGTTGCCAGCACCAAAGCGTTCACCACACAGCTTGTGATTTTGTTTGGCTTGGCGGTTACGCTTGGGCGTGTGCGTGGACACGTCAGCGAAGCGGATTTGGAGCGTTATGCCGATGATTTGCGCCAGCTTCCGGGCAGCATTCAGCACGCACTAAACCTAGAGCCGCAGCTTGGCGTGTGGGCGCAAAAATTCGCCGCCAAGCCATCAGCGCTGTTCTTGGGGCGTGGCATTCACTACCCAATCGCCCTAGAAGGCGCGCTCAAACTCAAAGAGCTGACTTACATTCACGCTGAAGCCTATCCAGCAGGTGAGCTAAAGCACGGGCCTTTGGCGCTGGTAGATGAAAATATGCCTGTGGTGGTCATCGCACCAAACGACAGCCTGCTTGACAAGGTCAAAGCCAATATGCAAGAAGTGGGGGCGCGTGGTGGTGAGCTGTTTGTACTGACCGACCTTGACAGCGACTTCACCGACACCGAAGGCGTACACGTCATTCGCACGCCACGCCACATCGGTGTGCTGTCGCCCATCGTACACACCATCGCCGTGCAGCTGCTAAGCTACCATGTGGCGCTGGTGCGTGGCACAGACGTGGATAAACCACGCAACCTAGCAAAATCTGTTACTGTGGAATGATGACTGTCAGGCGTGATTGGCGCACGCAAGCCGCTTACTAGCACTTGGTCTAGCGGCTTATTCTAGCAGCTTATTCTAGCGGCTTAGCCACTTAGCAACTTGACAAAAACACACTCAAACCAACAAACGCCTGTCTGTGATGGGCGTTTTGTCTGTATGCGGTTTACTGTAAATGCGTGGCTGCCGTATTGTGTCGTTTAATTTAAAAAGTGTGCAAAGCCACACCGACCATGCCCTTGTGCCGCCCTTATGCCAAGATTTACGCCCCTTTATGCCAAAGTATCACAATAAGTTGCATGATTTTCTTTGCCATTGGCGCGTGTTGTCTTTATAATACAGCATAAGACACCAATTAAACATATATTTATAATGAATGTTTTGGCAGCTGCGTAACTATTAAGATTTGCTAAGATTTACGAAATTGCCAAAGCCAACCACACACCAATCAAAGAGTTTTTATTATGACAACCGCTTCTTTCACCACGCCTGCTTGGTTCCGTGCCGATTTGGTGGCAGGTATGCAGCGCGGCATTGAAAAAGAAGGCTTGCGTATGCAGCCAGACGGACATTTTGCCAAGACTTTTCACCCTGCCAAACTTGGCTCAAAACTTACGCACCCTTATATCACCACCGATTATTCTGAAAATCTTTTGGAGCTGATTACCGAGCCGAAAGACACCATCAAAGATGCGCTGGATATGCTGCGCCAACTGCACGTTTTGGTGCATCGTGGGCTTGAAAATGGCGAGATGATGTGGCCGCTGTCCATGCCTTGTATGCTGTCGGATTCGGACGAAGACATTCCGCTGGCAGACTACGGCACGTCTAATGTTGGACGACTAAAAACCTTGTACCGCTCTGGGCTTGGCGTGCGTTATGGACGCAAAATGCAGACCATCGCAGGCTTGCATTATAATTTATCCATCGGTGATGATTTGTTCGCCGCATGGGCAAAAGCCGAAAATCGCAGCGATTTTGCCAATTTTAAAAACGAAAAATACCTAGGGCTGATTCGCAATTTTAAACGCCTAACCCCTTTGGTTTTGTACCTTTTGGGCGCAAGTCCGAGCGTGTGTGGCTGTTTTTTGACGGGGCGTACGCACTCGCTTGTGCCGCTGATTGAAGGCGACTGCAAAACGCTGCACCAGCCTTACAGCACTAGCCTACGCATGGGCAAACTTGGCTACACCAACAGCGTCCAAGAAGACCTTGACATTCGTTATAACGATTTAAACGAATACATCAAAGGCTTGCGCCGCGCGATTGGCACGCCATTTGCCGATTTTACCGCCATCGGTGTGGATGATGAAAACGGCAATCCTGTGCAAATCAACGACCACATTTTGCAAATTGAAAACGAATTTTATAGCCCAATTCGCCCAAAACAAGTTACCAAAGCAGGCGAAACACCGACCGAAGCCCTAGAAAAACGTGGCATTGCTTATGTGGAGTTTCGTGCGATTGACCTAGACCCGTACAGCGACATCGGCATCACCACCGCCACAGCGTGCTTCTTAGAAGTGCTGGCGTTGTATTGCTTGCTGTCGGATTCGCCAGATTTATTGCCCCAAGAAGATAAACTTTTGGCAGCGAACACCGAAATCGTGGTCAATCATGGGCGCAAAAACGACACCACCATCACCACACTGCAAGGCGAAAAACCGCTGGGTGCGTGGATTGTTGAGAAGCTGGACGAAATGCAAGCGATTGCCGATGCCTTTGATGAGCATCACGGCGGCAACGAATACCGCACCGCCCTAAGCGCCATGCAAGGCAAGGCAACCAACCCAAATTTCACGCTGTCAGCGCAAATTGAAGCGGACAGCCGCCGCCTAGGTGGCACTTGGAAACTGGGGCAGCTGCTTGCCAAAAAACATCAAAGCGAGCTGCTCACCCACGCCATCAGCAACGAAGACGCAGCACGTTTTCAGGATTTGGCGGTGCAATCTTTCGCCGACCAACAAAAGCTTGAGCGAGAAGACAGTGAAAGTTTTTATGATTATGTGCAGCAATACCGCTAAGTTTAGGTAAAACCATGAAATCTCTGAATTTTCGTGCGCTGTGCGCCCTACTGGTGGTGATTTGCGTGGTGGCAAGCGCCGTGGCGATTTTATATTTTCAAAAGCATTTGGGGCTTGCGCCTTGTCCTTTGTGCATTTTTCAGCGCATTGGCGTGTGGACGATGGGGGCGTTTGCCCTGCTTGGCACACTCATCAACCCCAAAAAAGCGTGGGCAAAAATCACGCTGTGGTTTGGCATGATGGCAGGGGTTTTGTGGGGCGGCGGCGTGGCGGCACGCCATGTTTGGCTGCAGCATTTACCGCCAGATCAAGTGCCTGCGTGCGGCCCGGGGCTAAATTATTGGGTGGAGACGCTGCCTGTCATGCAGGTTTTTCAAGAAGTACTCAAAGGCTCTGGTGAATGTGCGGTGATTGATTGGCAGATGTTTGGGTTGAGCATTCCTGCGCTGACGCTGATCATGTTTTTGGTGTGCTTTGCACTGCTGGTTGTTGGTGTGAAGTGGTTGAAATCTGATGTTTGATAAACTCACCATCAAAAACCGATTTTAAAAAGTTTAGCGCATTAACCATCAAGCCGTCAAACCGTAAGTTGGGCTGAGTGAAACAAAAACCCAACATAATTTAAAATCCGTGTTTGGGCGTTGGCTGCGCTTCATCGGTTAGACTTACAAGTCTAACAAACCTTTTGACTGACCCAAACCAACCTTCTTTAGCAAATCCTTTTTCAAAAAACACGCACCATCAATGCGTGTTTTTTATTGGCAAAAACGAACAATGTGCTGTCGGTGCGCTTAGCGCAAGCACAGACGCACGCCATCAAATCGGCTGCGTGCGTGCCACAAGCCACGCTTTTGCTGCACCACTCACCAAATCAATGAGCGCATCATGCACTTTTTGATGATAAGCGTTTAGCCAGTGTTTTTCAGTATCGGTCAGCAGCTCAAAACTCAATAAACGTGTGTCAATCGGACATAAAGTCAAATCTTCAAATTTTAAAAACTCGCCAAATTCGCTGCTCGCTGCTGGCACGCACGCCAGCAAATTTTCAATGCGCACACCCCACTTGCCCGTACGATACAGCCCCGGCTCATTGCTGGTAATCATGCCAGCGTACATCTGAGTGTCGGTGGTGGTAGCGGCAGAGTGCATGATACGCTGCGGGCCTTCAT
Organism: Moraxella caviae; assembly: GCF_002014985.1. Classification (GTDB taxonomy): domain Bacteria; phylum Pseudomonadota; class Gammaproteobacteria; order Pseudomonadales; family Moraxellaceae; genus Moraxella; species Moraxella caviae. Next base: position 50,201 of record NZ_MUXU01000005.1, read on the forward strand.
GCACGTTCATAAAATAGCCCACGCCATGCCCCGTGCCATGCCCATAATCCAGCCCGTATTGCCACATGGCGGCGCGCGCCAGCACATCAAGCTTGGGCGAGGCAAAACCCACAGGAAAATGCGCCATGGCAAGGGCGATGTGCGCTTTTAGCACGCAGGTTACATCACGCTTTTGTGCTTCGCTCACCTGCCCTATGCCTGCCATGCGTGTGATGTCGGTCGTGCCGTTTTCATACTGCGCACCAGAATCAATGAGCAGCAAGCCATCGCCGTCCAAATACCCAAAACGCTCAGGCGTGGCACGATAATGGATAATCGCCCCATGCGCATTAAAGCCTGCGATGGTGTCAAAACTTGCGCTGACGTAATGCGGCTGGCGGCTTCGTGCCAAGGTGAGCATGGCGTCAATGTCCAGCTCAGAAATGCGCTCGCCTGCGGCAAGTTTGGCTTCAAGCTCGGCAAAAAACTCACACAAAGCCGCTCCGTCTTGGCGCATGGCAGCACGCACGCAGTCCAAATCTTTATCTGATTTTACACCTTTTAGCAGCGTGCTTGGGTTGGTTTGGCGAATCTCAACAGCATCTTTTGCGTGCTGCACCACGCCTTGCGCCACTTTGGCAGCGTCAATCAAGAGTCGCCCACGCACGCACGCCATCGCCTGATGAATGTCGTCATAATCCGCCACGCCAATGCCATGATTTGTCAGATATTTGGTGGTGGTGTCGTCCAGTTTGTCCAAATCCACAAATAAAGTCGCCTGCTGTGCGTCAATCAACAAATGCGCCAAAAACACAGGATTAAACGGCACGTCCGAGCCACGCAAATTGGTCAGCCAGCCGATGTCATCAAGACTTGAAATCAAGTGAAATTCTGCGCCTGCCTGCGCCATTGCCGCGCGGACTTTGGCAAGTTTACTGGCGGTGCTTTCATTGACAAACTGCGGATTGTGCGGATAAATGGCGTTTTTGGGCAGACTTGGTCTGTCTTGCCACGCCAAAGCTGTGATGTCCTGATCCAGCACCAGCTTGGCGTTATTCTCGGCAAGTTGTTGCGCCAACTTCTCACACTCCGCCACACTTGCCACCATGCCATCAACCGCCACCGTCATACCGTCTGCGGCGTGCTTGGCAAGATAAGCGATGTGATTGTGATTAGCGGTGAGTTTTTGCAGCTCAATGCCTGTGCCGCCAAGCTCAATATCCGCCTGCTCCCAATAGCGCGAATCCGCCCACAAATGCGCAAAATCCGCCCCCACCACAAGCGTCCCCATTGAGCCTGTAAAGCCTGAAAAATACTCACGCGCCTGATAGTGCGCAGGAATGTATTCGGACAAATGCGGATCTGCTGTGGGAATAATCAGCACGTCAATACCGTGCGCTGTCATGGCTTGGCGCAGCGCTTGCAGGCGGCTGACAATCGGATTTGCGGTTGGATTTACAACTGGCTTCATAAAATCTCGCTTATGACTTAACTGTGTTATTTGGCTTTCATTGTACCCAATGCCACCGCGCTCGGCAATACAAAAGCCAAACAATCCCGCCAATCTTTGAAAAAATTCCCCCACTGCCCAAAATTTGCTATAATTCACCAAATTTCTTTCACACTTTATAAAGCGAATCATCATGCACATTCACATTTTAGGCATTTGCGGTACTTTCATGGGTTCTATGGCGCTGATTGCCCGCGATTTGGGGCATACCGTTACAGGCTCAGACACCGCCATCTATCCGCCCATGAGTACCCAGCTTGCCAATGCTGGCATTGAAATCATGGAAGGCTACAAAGCCGAACACCTAGACCCTGCGCCTGATTTGGTGGTGGTGGGCAATGCCTGCAAGCGTGGCATGGAAGCGGTAGAATACATGCTGAATGAGCGCCTGCCTTATACGTCTGGCCCTGAATTTTTGTACGACATCGTACTAAAAGACCGTCATGTGCTGGCGGTGGCTGGCACACACGGCAAAACCACGACCACCACCATGCTGGCGTGGATTTTACAATACGCAGGCATTGACACAGGCTTTTTGATTGGTGGTGTGCCGCTGGTCAATACCGATGACGCACGCCTGCAAGCCGCCTTTGCGCACAGCTCGCATTTGGGCGAAAAATATTTCGTCATTGAAGCGGACGAATACGACTCGGCATTTTTTGATAAGCGCTCAAAATTTGTGCATTATCGCCCCACCACAGCAATTTTGAACAACTTAGAATACGACCACGCCGACATTTTCCCTGACCTTGCCGCCATTCAAACGCAGTTTCACCACATGATTCGCACCATTTCAGCCAATGGGCAAATCATCATGCCAAACCACACGCCAAGCCTAGAAGCCACGCTAGAAAAAGGTGTGTGGACACCCGTGTGGCGCACAAGTGTCGGCACAAGCAGCGATGCCGACAGCGAAAATACCGACTGGTACGCCCAATTACAAAGCGCGGACGGCAGCGTGTTTCACGTGAAACACATCACAGACGATGGCACGCAGACGGGTGCAGTTACTTGGCAGATGAGCGGCGTGCATAACGTCAATAACGCCCTAGTCGCCATTGCTGCAGCGGTGAGCGTGGGTGTGAGCGTGGAAAAAGCGTGCGAAGCGTTGTCAAACTTTGCAGGCATTAAGCGCCGCATGGAGCTGATTGGCGATGTCAATGACATCTTAGTGTTTGACGATTTCGCCCACCACCCAACCGCCATCACCACCACGCTGGACGGCGCTAAGAAAAAGCTGGTTGGGCGCAGAATTTGGGCGGTGATTGAGCCGCGCAGTAACACCATGAAACTTGGCAGCCACAAAGCAAGTCTTGCGCCATCGGCAAGTTTGGCGGATTTTGTGCTGTGGTATGAGCCGAGCAATCTGACATGGGGCTTGGCAGAAGCCATCGGCAACGCAGCAAATCAAAGCGTACTGGGCAGCGTGGAAGCCATCTTAGACCACCTAAAAACCCACGCCCAAGCAGGCGACGCCATCATCATCATGTCTAATGGCGGCTTTGAAGGCATTCATGGACGCTTGGTGGACGTGCTGCAATCATGATTGAAAAATCACGACTTGAAAAAATTGTGAGTTAAGAAAATCATGAGTTGATTTCACCAAATCAAAAGCCCAATCCTAATAAGATTGGGCTTTTTATCGTCTGGAAAATTGCCATCACAGCGCAAATTCACGCCCTTCAAAGCGTTCAAATTGCGCGCGCTCGTCATCGCTCCACGCCTGCTTTTCGCCAGCGTCATTGGCTCGCACCATCACCGCTTCGCCCATCGCCACTAGGCATTGTTGAGCATGGCTAAAAAATACATATTCTAAAACCACACTCGTTGTGCCAAGTTTTTTGGTACGCACACCAATGAGTAGCGTGTCAGGATAGACCACAGGACGCTTGTATTGACAGCTGCTTGCCGCCAAGATGGTGGAGATGTCTGTGCGTGTTTGAATCGCGCCCATCGCTCGTAAATAACTGATTCGTGCTGATTCGGCATAGCGATAATATGCCACGTTGTTTAAATGATTAAAAGGATCCATATCCCCCCAAGTAACAGGCTGTACATGGACGGCTGGAAACTCTCTTAGCGCTTCTGGGCGCTCATCATTTATTAAGATTGGCTTAAAAATACCTTTGACTTCCTGCATGGCAAATCCTTATGACTGGCAACTTAGGCTTTTGGCGTGTAGCCTGCTGGTTTTTCGTAATCGCCATTGTCCAAAAACAGCTCGCGCTGCTCGGCGATGAACTGCTTGGCGGCTTTATCCACCATGCTTAGGTGTTTTTCGTTAATCAGCATGGTTTGCAGCTCAATCCACTCGCCCCACGCCTTTGCCGACACGGTGTTTTGGATTTCTTCGCCTTTGGCATTTGGAAATGGCGGATTTGGCAATTTTGGCAATTCTTGCTGATATTTACGGCAAAAAACCAAATTCGCTTTTGGGTTGAAAATCTCTGTCATGGTCGTACTCTTTTTGTTGTCAATGTTTTCATGCGTTTAAAATGACGGCAGCGTTTTGCATACGCTTGCCAAACGCCCTATTATAAACACAAAACCAAGCCGCTTGACAAGTTTTTTGCCGATGGCGTGGGTTTTACTCGCCCCAAACTTATCAAAAATTTAAAAAACCGTGATGATTTGGCAAGCTCACCGCAAAGGGCTTTTAGGTTGTGAACAAATTTTTAAACCACGAAGGGTTTTTGCCACAAAGTTTTTTAAATCACAAAAGATTTTTTGTTTTTTGGTGTAGTTTTCGTTCGCCTTAAGCTTGTCGAAGGGTCGAACATGGCAAAGGTTTAAACCAAAAAAATCAAAAAAGACGGCTAACTCAGCCGCCTTTTGTTATGATAATTTGTCATGACAAATTTATCACGATGGCAAATCAATAGCCTTGAACACGCACACGTCCACGCTCAATCGCCGCTTCTACCGCTTGCGGTGCGGTGCCACCGATGTGGTTGCGGGCGTTTAGCGAGCCTTCTAGCGTCAAGCATTCAAAGACGTCATCGCCAATCAGCGCACTAAAGCCTTGCAGTTCTGCCAAGCTCAAATCGCTCAAATCCACGCCTTTTTGTACCGCCAATGCCACTGCCGAACCCACCACTTCGTGCGCATCACGAAACGGCAAGCCTTTTTTCACCAAATAATCCGCCAAATCGGTGGCGGTGGCGTAGCCTTTTAAGGTGGCGGCACGCATATTTTCGCTGTTTGGCGTGATGTTTGGCAGCATATCAGCAAACGCAATCAAGCTGCCAGACAGCGTATCCACGCAATCAAACAGCGGCTCTTTGTCTTCTTGATTGTCCTTATTATAAGCCAGCGGCTGATTTTTCATCAGGCTAAGCAAGGTGTTCAGCTGTCCAAACACGCGCGCCGCCTTGCCACGCACCAACTCTGGCACATCAGGATTTTTCTTTTGTGGCATGATGGACGAGCCTGTGCAGAAGCGGTCAGGAATGTGAATAAAGCCAAACTGCGCACTCATCCACAAAATCAGCTCTTCGCTCATGCGTGATAGGTGCATCATCAGAATGCTTGCTGCGGCGGTAAATTCGATGGCAAAATCACGGTCAGACACTGCGTCCAGCGAATTTTGGCAAATGCCTTCAAAGCCAAGCAATTTTGCGGTGATGGTGCGGTCAATCGGATAAGTCGTGCCAGCCAGCGCAGCCGAACCCAGCGGCATTTGATTGACACGGCGGCGCGCATCCACCAAGCGATCATAATCACGGCTAAGCATTTCAAACCACGCCATCACATGATGGGCAAAGCTCACAGGCTGTGCGGTTTGCAGGTGCGTAAAGCCCGGCATGATGGTGCGTGTGTGATTTGCCGCCAAATCCAAAAGCCCTGCTTGCAGCTTGGCAATCAGCGCCAAAATCTTGTCCGTTTCATCACGCAGCCACAGACGAATGTCGGTCGCCACTTGGTCATTACGGCTGCGCCCTGTGTGCAGCTTTTTGCCGACATCACCAATCAGCGCAGTCAGGCGTGCTTCGATGTTCATATGCACATCTTCTAACGCCACCGACCACACAAACTCGCCACGCTCAATCTCGCCTTTGACGGCATTTAGCCCATCAACGATTTGGCGGCTTTCGTCTGGCGTGATGATGCCGCACTCGCCAAGCATGGTGGCGTGGGCGATTGAGCCTTGAATGTCTTGGTGCGCCATGCGTTTGTCAAAATTGACCGAAGCGGTAAATTCCGCCACAAAAGCGTCTGTCGCTTCGCTAAAACGCCCGCCCCACATGGATTGACCTGCTGTCTGTGTCATGCGTAAGTTTCCTGCTGTTTTGGTGTGTTTGGTTTTGGTTGTGCGGCTTGTTTGGCTAAGTTTTACTGACTTGGCAAATTTCACCATAACTGACTTGGCAAATTCACCCAAAATCGCCACGACAACCAAATGAAAGCCAAATTATACCACAGACCACGCACAATTTTGGCGATTGGCTTGTTTATTGCACAAAAAACCTTTTATAATAACCAAAAATCACAACCTAAATTTTGAGAACACCATGACCCAACCTACCAAACTCACCATCGCCACACGCCAAAGCCCTTTGGCATTATGGCAAGCCAATTTCATCAAAAACGCCCTAGAAACGCTGTATCCTGCCATGCAAGTGGAGCTGCTTGAGATGGTAACGCGTGGCGATAAAATCCTAGACACACCGCTTGCCAAAATCGGCGGTAAAGGCTTATTTGTCAAGGAATTAGAAACCGCCCTGTACGAAAAACGTGCCGACATTGCCGTGCACTCGTTAAAAGATGTGCCGATGGTGCTGCCAGAAGGCTTGACGCTGGGCGCATATTGCGAACGCCACGCACCGACAGACGCTTTTGTGTCAAATGATTTTAGCTCGCTGGACGAATTGCCAAAAGGCGCGGTACTTGGCACGTCCAGCCTGCGCCGTGAATGCCAAATCCGTGCCGCACGCCCAGATTTGACCATCAAATCCTTGCGTGGTAACGTTGGCACACGCCTAGCCAAGCTGGACGCAGGCGAATACGATGCCATCATCTTGGCGACCAGCGGTCTTAGCCGTCTTGGGCTGCAATCTCGCATTCGCCACGAAATCAGCGATGAAATCAGCCTGCCAGCGGTTGGGCAAGGCGCACTTGCCATTGAATGTCGCGCCGATGACGCAGCCGTGCTGTCTTTGCTTGCGCCGCTTAATCACACGCCAACACGTCTGTGCGTGATTGCCGAACGTGCCATGAACCGCACGCTTGAAGGCGGCTGCCAAGTGCCGATTGCAGGCTTTGCCACCATCGCAGACGGCACTTTATCGCTGCGTGGGCGAGTTGGCTCGCCAGATGGCGCACAGCTTTTGTTGGCAAATGCTGCCGCTGCACTTGGCGATGACGCTAAGGCTAACGAAGCCGCCGCCGAAGCCCTAGGCGAGCAAGTGGCGAAAGATTTGCTGTCGCAAGGTGCAGATAAAATTTTGCAAGCGGTGTACCAGCAAGGCAGCGCAAGCAAATAACCAAGCAAGGCGTTTTTAAATAAGAAGGATTAAAAAACCGTGATGGTTTGGCAAGCTCGCCACGAACGGTTTTTTAATCCGCCTGCCACAAACAATTTTTCCGACTTGGCATACTTTTTTAAATTAAACGACCGCCAAAACAACAAAAACACGCTTAACAACACAAAGCATCAGCCACATGAAGCCGACATCGCAGCCGCTGTTCATCAACACACGCCCCAGCCATCGTGGGCGTGCGCTGGCGTGCTTGCCAAATGTGCGTACATTGTCTTTGCCGCTGCTTGCCATTCATGATGTGCCGCTTGATGACGCTGACCGTGGGCGTATGGCGGATTTACTCGCTGGCAAATATCAAGCGCTCATCATCACCAGCCTAGAATCCGCCAAGCGTGCCATCGCTTTTTTGCAAGCCAAAAACGTACAAGCGCAGGATTTGCCACCCTTTGCCATCATCGCTGTGGGCAGTGCGACAGCAAAAGCGGTGCGTGAATTTGGCTTGTCTGTGATTTTGCCCGCCACCGCCAACAACGAAGGTATGCTCGCCCTTGATGAAATCATGCGCCTGCACGCCTGCGACAAGGTGCTGATTTGGCGCGGTAAAGGCGGCAGGCGGCTGCTGCACGACACGCTCGTCATGCGTGGCGTGGACGTGCAAGCGATTGAATGGTATGAGCGCGCCGCCCCTGCCGATTTGGCGGATAATTTTGCCAAACACCAAGCGCAAATCCGCACCGCCATCGCAAATGGTGCGCCTGTGGTAGCGCTCATCAGCAGTGAGCAAGCCTTTCGCCATTGGCAAGCGGTGAGCGGTGAACTTGCCAGCCAAGTGCATTATTTGGCGTTGGGCGCGCGCCTTGTTAATATCATTCAGCACGCCTTGCCCAGCGTAAGCACACACATTCACGAAATCCAAGATTTACAAACCGCAAGCATTGCCTGCGCCATCAACGCCATTTGTACTTGAGCTAATTTTCAAGCAGTCAAATTCGCCCAAACCTACCCAAACTTACCCAAAATCGCCCAACAAACCCGCTGGCACACCCAAAATCTAACCATTTTAGCGTTCATCATCACACCAATTTTTATACGCCAGCCACGCTTAACAATCCACCAAACAATTTTTTGCGCCCACACCTTGAAAATCCGCCGCCTAACCTTATCAAAGGTAAGGAATTTAATTATATTTAGCATTTTAAGGCATTTTAAGCATTTTACGAGGTCATCATGTCAGAACAAGACGTTCAAAACACCCAAACCGCCACCGAAGAACTAGAAAACGTGGCAACCCAAAACGAAGCAGAACTTAGCGAAACAGACACGCTAAACGCTCGCATTGCCGAGCTAGAAGCGCAAGTCAAAGAAAACCAAGAAGCTGCCGCGCGTGCCAATGCTGAAAGCTACAACGCCCAGCGCCGCATGGAGCAAGAAACCGACAAGGCGAAAAAATTCGCCCTACAAAAATTCGCCAAAGAAATGCTGGAAGTGGTGGACAATCTTGAGCGTGCCATCGAGACCCTAAAAGATGCCGAAGAAGCGGTGCTAGAAGGCGTGAAATTGACGCACAAATCGCTGATTGCCGTGCTTGAGAAAAACAACGTCGTGGCGGTGGGCGCAGTGGGCGATGCCTTCAACCCAGACATTCACGAAGCGGTGGGCATTTTCCCAGATGCCGAAAAAGACGTCATCGGGCAAGTGCTACAAAAAGGCTACACGCTAAACGACCGCACCTTGCGCCCTGCGATGGTATTGGTGGGGGCGTGATGAGTCTAAAGCCATTTTTATGGGCTGTGCTGGCTGGCGTAAGTTTTACCGCCCACGCCGCCAATGCCGAGCCTGTCGCCTTTGACCACATCGGCGTGCAAGCTGGTAAAACGATTGAAAGCTGCTACCGAGAGCCTTGCAGCAGCGTCAAAGTCCTTGAATTTGACTTGCTGGATAAAAGCGCAGACAGCGCCATGCTTGGGCTGACTTTGACAGACCCAGCGGACACGTCAAATGACAAATGGAAAGTGTTCGTCAACTGCTCTATTGACAGCCCAACGGTAATTTTCGGTCGCCAAACGAGCATTTTACCCATCAATCCAGAAATGGCGCTGGCTGGCGTTTTGCAAAGCACCTACGCACTTTATGCCGCAGCGTGTCATGGCGGATACGAAGACGAGATGCAGCTGGCAAGTAAATTTGGCTACAACGTGGCAGATTGGTAATTTGGCACGTTTTGGGATTTTTTGTTAAATTTCAATGGCTTAAAAAAGAAAAATTTGTACAAATTTTCATAAAAATTTTAAAAAATCGCCTTGAAAATCTAAAATCCACACAAATATAACGCTTAGACGGCGATGATGAGTTGATTAAAAATTAACCAAACATCACTTGAAAAATCGCCAAAAAGCACCATTAAGATTTTAAAGTTTTAAAACATTCACATTAAATTAGGAGTTAATCATGGCTAAAGTTATTGGTATTGACCTTGGTACTACCAACTCTTGCGTGGCAGTCCTAGAAGGCAGCAACGTAAAAGTCATTGAAAACGCAGAAGGCGCACGCACCACGCCATCTATCGTAGCGTTTAAAGACGGTGAAACTTTGGTGGGTCAATCTGCCAAACGCCAAGCCGTTACCAACCCACAAAACACCCTATTTGCAGTAAAACGCCTAATCGGTCGCCGTTATGACGAGCAAGCGGTACAAAAAGACATTGGTCTTGTGCCTTATAAAATCGTCAAAGCGGACAATGGCGATGCGTGGGTGGAAGTGAACGGCAAAAAACAAGCACCACCACAAATCTCGGCTGAAGTTTTGAAAAAAATGAAAAAAACTGCCGAAGATTATCTTGGCGAAACCGTAACCGAAGCGGTCGTTACCGTGCCAGCATACTTCAATGACGCACAGCGCCAAGCCACCAAAGACGCAGGTAAAATCGCAGGTCTTGACGTAAAACGCATCATCAACGAACCAACCGCCGCTGCTTTGGCTTTTGGTCTTGACAAAAAAGAAGGCGATCGCACCATCGCTGTGTATGACTTGGGTGGTGGTACGTTTGACGTGTCAATCATTGAGATTGCCGATGTGGACGGCGAGCAGCAGTTTGAAGTACTGTCTACCAACGGCGATACTTTCCTTGGCGGTGAAGACTTTGACATCGCGCTGATTGACTACTTGGTAGACGAGTTCAAAAAAGAGCAAAACGTGAACCTAAAAGGCGATCCGCTTGCCATGCAGCGTCTAAAAGAAGCCGCTGAAAAAGCGAAGATTGAACTGTCAAGCTCAACTTCTACCGAAGTGAACTTGCCGTACATCACCGCTGACGCATCTGGCCCTAAGCATTTGGTAGTAACCATCAGCCGTGCCAAGCTAGAAGCCTTGACCGAAGATTTGGTGGCACGCACCATCGCACCTTGTAAGATTGCCCTAGAAGACGCAGGTCTGTCAGCCAGCGACATCGATGACGTAATCTTGGTGGGCGGTCAAAGCCGTATGCCGCTTGTACAACAAAAAGTGCAAGAATTCTTTGGCAAAGAGCCACGCAAAGACGTGAACCCTGACGAAGCAGTGGCGATGGGCGCAGCGATCCAAGGCGCGGTACTGTCTGGCGACAAAAAAGACGTACTACTACTTGACGTTACGCCATTGACCCTAGGCATTGAAACCATGGGCGGTGTGCTAACGCCAATCATTGAGAAAAACACCATGATTCCTACCAAGAAATCACAAGTGTTCTCAACCGCCACCGACAACCAGCCTGCAGTATCAATCCAAGTATACCAAGGCGAGCGTAAAATCGCGGCACAAAACAAACTGCTTGGCAACTTTGACCTAACCGACATTCCGCCAGCACCACGCGGCGTGCCACAGATTGAAGTTACCTTTGACATCAACGCTGACGGCATCATGAACATCAGCGCCAAAGACAAAGGCACAGGCAAATCTCAATCAATCCAAATCAAAGCAGACTCAGGTCTGTCGGACGAAGAGATTGAACAAATGGTGCGTGATGCAGAAGCCAACGCTGCTGAAGACGAGAAATTTGCCGCCTTGGCAAACGCTCGCAACGAAGCGGACGGCCGTATCCATGCGGTACAAAAAGCACTAAAAGACGCTGAAGGCAAAGCCACTGACGAAGAAAAACAAGCTGTGGAAGAAGCCATCAAAGCGCTTGAGCTTGCCGTGAAAGAAGATGACGCAGACGACATCAAGGCAAAACTAGAAGCCCTAGACAATGCCTTCTTGCCAATCGGTCAAAAAATCTACCAAGACGCATCAACCGCTGACGCAGGCGCAAACGCAGCCCCACAGCAAGACAAAGCCGATGACGGCGTGGTAGACGCTGAATACACCGAAGTAAAAGATAAATAATCTTTCTTTGGCTCATTCCACAAGCACCGCTCAGAGATGGGCGGTGTTTTTATTATCTCTTTTCCACCACACACCCTGTCGTATTATCCACCCGATATTTACCAATCTCACCACTTAATATATTTTCTACCGCAAATTCAATCGTTTGTAGTGGTACGGCAAACCACTCATTTGGTTGGTAAGCAAGTCCATTTTTACTAATCAGCCCGATATTGAGCCGTTGTGCTTGTAAAAACTGATGAATCAACGTTTCCAGTTTATGCGGTTCGAAAGGTGCAGGAATCGCAAAATCCAGTACAATTTTGACCGCACTTTCTAAAAACGCCACATCATTTTCACACTCTGCAATGCGTAATTCAGGCTTTGTGCGTGTAAAGCCGATTTTATACAAATGCGGATAATGGCTGAGTTCTGTTTTAGCTTTTTGTAGCTGTGCAACGTACAAATAGCCGTTAATTTTTGCTTCAGGACGAACACCAAACTGCCTTTCAAGCCAAGCGGTGCGTGCATTTTCATCATTAAATGCAATACTTCTGCCTAGCTCATCACGATAAAGGGCGACAGAAAGCGAACTTTGTAACATATCCGATTCAATGCCGTTTTCAAAAATGATTCTCAAACGATAATTTGAACGCTTGTTTTGACGATTTTCAGCATTTTTCGCCACTACAATGCAAAGCAAGCCTTGCAAAACAAAGCAATCGCCCACTTCAATCGAACGCTCACGAATCACATCGCTACGCACTGCCGAACCTGTTTTTAAGGCTTGTCGTAGTGCTTCAAAAGACGCTTGATAATCTGCAAAATTTGGACAAGGGTAACGCTTACCAACTCGTTCTTCTTTGACAATGTTGAGCTTGCGTTTGTGTTGTGCAAATTTGCCTTTAAACAAACTTACATCGCCCAAATCCAATATACCAAAAGGATCATCATTAAACAGATCATCAAGGCTGTCAGGAACGGACGTTTTGATTTCGGACATTGTGCTTCTTCCTTATTCTGAACCATTACAGGGCGATTTTGCGAATCGTGCGTTGCATTTTCTACCCATTGTGATGTGCTTTGTGGTGTAGTTACCGTTATTTTAGCTTCATTTGGCGAAGTATCATTCTTTTCTTGCTTATCGGCAAAGTTTTCCAATTTTTCAACCGCTTGCACTACTTGTTCTACTACAGTTTTTTCAGTTGCGATATTTTGTAGCGTCCTTGCCTCAATGATTTCTTCTATTTTCTTTTCTATCTCTTCTTCTATAGCTTCTTCCGCTGGGGGATTTTCTGCATCAACTTTCTCCACCATCACCGCTTCGGCAACCGTTTTTTCTTCCCTTTGATTCAAGGCATTTGGCTTGCCTGCCAGCAATTGCAAGCGGTCAAATTCAGCCAATTCTTTGCATTGTGCTTCATTTGAGCGAATTTTATCCAAACTACGAGCCAACTGCTTTTCGCTCAAATCGCCTTGCGGGTTTGGTTCACGCCCCTTTTCTTCAACAAAGTCGGTAATTTCCAAAAACTTTTGTGCCAAAGCAGAAAGTGAGCGAGTTTGGTTTTTCGCTTTTACATTGGCAAACAGCCCAAGATCATCATCAGCAAAGAGATCATCAAGGGTTTTGGGCATATCAGATAAAGATTTTAATTGCATACTTACCTCGGCTATGGCTTATTGTCAGCTTAACTGCTCTGCTTTTTTCACACGCAAAAAGGCGATGGCTTCTGCCATTCGTTTTTCAAGTGGATCGCTCGAATGTTGATTTGGCTCTTTGCCGTGCAAGGTGATAAAGGCTTTAATTTTATGCCACAACATTCTTGCTTCTTCCTCTGTCATTGACGTTCGGCTAGCGGTCGCTTGTGCTTGAATAGTTTTTAGCACCTCTGGGGTAAAATCTTTTGCAAGCACCTCAAATGCACGCTGGAATGGGTTAATTTCTCGAATTAAGTCAATCGACAGATTGTTGATGTTGATAAAGCGATCATTGAGTTTAATAAATTGACTGCTTGCCCCACGCTCACCTTCGGTTTTGGCATCAGGCGGCAAATCTCCTTCATTAACAACACCACCATTTTGGTTAATCACCAAACTTTGCATAATGCCACTTTGCACCATCGCAGCTTCTTCATCATCAAGGTCAGGATAACGTGTTTTAATCACTTGTGGTAACAAAATATCCGAGATATAAGCAGGGTCTAGCTCAGGGCTTGCCACAGCTTGCATTGTGCGATTATCTTGCAACAAAGCAGAAATCAGCTCGTCTTTACCCCCATTTAGGATTTTTAGCACCTTGCTGGACGGTGCACGCGTGGTATCGTCCACAATTATTGTGCCAGCAGGCAACTTTTCGTGGTCTAAAATACCCGAACGTGGACGGAAAGTGATGTTTGGTGCAAGCACCTGCTCCATCAACAGCGACAAACTGATTGCCTTGAGCAAATTATTCACCGCATTTTTCACATCATCATCTTCAGCGTCAGGCTGGGCGATTAAGTTGGTAAATTGAGCGTGTTGTTTGCCTTCGCAATCTCGTGTGGCACGCCCGATGATTTGCACCACTTCGGTTAAAGAAGCACGATAACCAATGGTTAAAACGTGTTCACAAAACTGCCAGTCAAAGCCTTCTTTTGCCATACCCAGAGCAATAATCATATCCAAATCATCAGCCTGCTTGATTTGGCGAAGATAGCCCATTGTGGTGGTGCGTGTGGCGTTATCATCTTCCACCAAATCCGCCACTTTAATCAGCTTGCCATCAGGCGTACGGATATGATGAATATGGTATTCATCGGTATGCTCCAGCTCGCCCAAATAATCTAAAATTCGCCCCACTTCATCATATTTTCGCCCTGTGGATTCTGCCGAATTGACATTTGGAATATGAATAATGGTCTTTTTATTGCGATCTAACACTTCAGGCAAAGCATCAAAATAATTACCTTGATAAAAATGATAGCCCAAGCCCAAGGATTTTAGGTATTGATAGCCATTGAGCTGATCGTAATAGGTATAAGTAACCTGCTCAAATTTCGCTTCATCTTCAGGGGTAAGAATTGGCATTGCATCACCACGGAAATACGACCCTGTCATCGCAATCAAATGAGCACTGCTTTCTTGCATAATGCGGTCTAACTGCTTACCAAGTACACTATTTTCGTGTGCCGAAACGTGGTGAAATTCATCAATCGCAATCACCGCACGGTCAAACGCTGTTGGGGCAAGTTGCTCCATCGCAAAACGCAGTGTGGAATGTGTACAAAGCAGCACCTGATCCGCTGACTGCATAAAGCGAATAAAGGCCTGCACTTTTGATTTGTCCGATTGCGTGCCGATACACAAATTGTTCTCAGGCAAGACCCGCCAATCAGCAAAAAAGCCGTGCGTGGTTAAATCCGTATCCGCAAAACTGCCTGCAATAGACATTTCAGGCACGGCGATAATCGCCTTTTTAATGTGCTGGTGATGTAATTTATCTAACGCCAAAAACATCAACGCACGGGATTTGCCGCTGGCAGGCGGTGCTTTGAGCAGCAAATAATGAGCAAGGCGTTTTTCATATGCCAATGCTTGCATTTCTCGCATTCCCATTGCGTTAGCGGCTTTGCTGCTGCCTGTTTGTTGGTAATTAAAACCCTGTTTCATTTTGTTTTCCTTTCGCTTTACAAGCGGTCAATTTTTTAAAAAGTTTGCAAAAAAGTGCGGTTATCTGCCCGCTTGTTTTTCTGCTCGAATCAATTTTTCATACAAGCCAAACAAAAACTCCACCCGCTCGGCAGCATCTGCAAAGGGCTTTTCTCGGTAGAGTTTTTCTACCGCACGGTCTAAGGTTTCGTGAGCGGCTTTAAGCTCGGCGGGCATCGTTTCAGGGTTGTACATTTGGGCAAGCGTCATTTCAGGGAAATCAGAGCGTACCAACAGCACTTCTTCTGCCAATTCCGCAATATGGGCTTTTTGGCTTTCGCTAGCATTAGGGAAAGGGAAGGTGTTGTAAACAATGGTGTTGGAATATCGGTATCCCATACCCAAACGCCCAGCAACGGTTCGCATCCAATCGTTGTGAATTAGCGAGTTTAATACTCCAAATTCATACATTGTGGCATTAGGCAACAATGTATTTGCATCAGACGAAATAACATCTGAAGAAATAATATTCATAGGAATATATCTTCTTTCAGCGGATGACACTCTTGGAACTAATATATAATTCCCTTCATTGGGTTGCCTAATTTCAGCAAATAAATGTGGTGTTGAAGCCAGCCTTACTGTCGCTGCTTTGCGACTGGCTAAACGCATTTGTCTAACGCCTTCAATACGCTTTTGCACCAAAGGCATTTGAGATAACTCATCTTCAGTTATATTCACAAGCCATAAACAATATCGTTCACCACCATTTAAAAATTCATCTGCTCCTAATAATTTTCTAATCCATTTTTCGGCTTTGGGTTCTGAATATAACAATGTATCTTTTTCTTCTGTTGATAGTAATAGAAAGCCTCCATCAGCAGGCTTATTTCCATAAACCATTTCCAATATATTGCCAACTGGGTTTTCACGGCTTTCTATAACTATGTTGCTCCCTTCCATCAAATAAGGACTGATATTCCCCACCGTTTGACTAAACCATTGTTTATCAGTCAGTTTATAAATGGTTTTGTGTTTTTCTTCTTGAGCAGATAAGCCCACAATCACAACGTGTACCGCTGCCTTATCTCTGGCATTATTCGCCCACGGGAAAGACTGATAGGCAAAATGGATAAACACTTGCTCTTCAAACACATATTTCCACAGCATTGCCACTTGCTCGCCTTGGCATAAAGAATTGGTAGAAACCAGTGCCAGCTTTGCCTGCGTGCCTTTGATGTATTGTGTGCCTTTCCAAAACCAGCAAGCAACATAATCCAAAAACTTAAATTTTCTAAAACCTTGGAAAACGATTTCCATATCCTTAGTTTGTTCATCGCTGCGGTTGCCCGAACCTCCAAAAGGCGGATTGCCGATGATATAGATTTCGTCCGTGCCGTTATTGGGGCAAATTTCGTGCCAATTAAGACGCAAACTATTGCCCGCCACCAATGAACTGTTATGCACAAGCGGAAGCGTTGGCTGGTGTATGCCTAGCTCTTTTTCTAAATGCTGGTTCATTTTATGCTCAGCAAGATACATCGACAGCCGTGCGGTTTCGATGGCAAAGTCATCAATTTCAATGCCGTAGAATTGATCCAAAGATATGCCGCTAAACATTGATTGCGATTGGGCAAGCTCTTTAAAAATATCCACTTCCAATTTACGCAATTCTTGATAAGCGATGATCAAAAAATTGCCCGAACCACACGCAGGGTCAAAAATTTTGATAGTGCTCAATCGCATAAGCAGCTCTTGCAGGCGTTTTTCTTGCCCTTGCTTGAGCATTTTGATGGCGTCAAATTCTTGTTTGAGTGGGTTTAAAAACAGCGGCTCAATCACTTTCATAATGTTTGGCACTGAAGTGTAATGTTGCCCTAATTGGCTGCGTTTTTGCGGGTCTGTTACTGATTGGAACATCGAGCCAAAAATATCAGGGTTAATCTCTGCCCAATTCATCGCCGCACAATCTAACATCAAACGGCGGGCTCGGTTGTCAAATTCAGGAATGGCTAAATCTTCAGCAAATAAGTTGCCGTTTACATAGGGAAATTGTGCGATGAAACGTGGTTGCTTTTGGCGATATTGCTCATCTGGTGTATTTAAGCAGCGGAAAAGCTCTGTTAAAAGCGATTTGACATTTTTACCATCTTTAGTGCTGTGATTTTCTAGCAAGGCGGTAAACGCATTTTTCGGGAAAATGGCAGTATCTTCCGCAAAAAAGCAGAATAACAAGCGCGTGAGAAAGACGTTTAATAAATGCAGGTCGGTTTGTTGCTCAAATTGATTGTATTTTTTAAGCTGATCAAACAGCTTGCCCATTGTATAAGCCGCTTTAACGTCTGCAGGGTTTTCAGCAGTCTCAATATATTTTTCAATGCCTGCCAATGGCAAGAAAAAATCGTAATATTTTGCTAAATCTAAAAACGAAACATCGAGCGATTCTTGTGTTTTGAAATCGTAGGCGTAGATGTTTTGGTAATCAGTTAGGAAAATAAAGCGGATTTGATGCGTTTTAAGAAAAGATTGGGTTTTAACAGCTTGAAAAAACTCAAATAAATCTGTGCCAAATGCAACGGGCTTAAAATAAATTGACTGGGCTAATGCGATTTCACCCAATTCTGGGTTAGGTGCTTTATTTGCGTTGGCAGTGTTGTTTTGAAGGCGGGTTAATGTAGATTTTGGTGTGTCAAAAAGTTTTAAAAAGGCTAGACAAAAGCCAATACTTTTGGCAGGCTGTGCTGTGCTGTGCTGTGCTAAAATTTTGTGCAAACAACGTATGTGTTGTCAAGACTAATTCGTTTAATTTATCAAATAATTTTGCTTGGTTAAATGCCATGGCACTCTCCTTAAATTCTCATTCCTGCTTTTACGGTATGACCAAATTACCAATATTTGGTTATTAAAAGTTCTTTAGTTTGCATTTGATGGGTGTGATATAATCCTGAAAAATGCTACATATTTCATTATATAACACTTAACATCCTATTTTCTATCACAAGTTTGGCTAACAACTCATTTTCAAGCCCCGACTCACCACCAATCATGCTATAATACCCAAAACAACCACAAGGAGCGCATGATGACCAGCGATCTTTTACAGCAATTCATTCCCGTTTTCTTTGTTACACTCATTGTATTTGGGCTGTTCTTTTTGTTCATGGGCGTAGGCTACATCGTCAAAAAGCAGCCGCTCAAAGGCTCATGCGGCGGCGTGGCAAACTTAATGGGCGATGAATACTGCCAATTTTGTGGCAACGACCCAAACAAATGCGAAAGCCAAGTTGCCGACAGCAAAAATCTAAGCGATAAAGCCGCCAAACTCGGCAAACAAATCTAAACGCTCGCCCTTTTTGGCATGGCGCACCTAAAAAGCATTGGCAAATTTCGCCAAATTGCTTTAAGATGGGGCTATGCCAAGTGAAAACCTGACGCTTGTCGGGTTTTTGTTTTTGCATGCCTGCCTGCTTGTACAAGCCTGCGCCGATATTTTGGAGCCATCATGAACCGCCACACGCCTGCCATCCCTCTTGCGCTGATTATCGTTGGGCTTGTGCTTGCGGCGATGAATATGCGCTCGCCCATCGTGATGATTGGCTCGATTTTCCCAATGCTGGCGGACAGTTTTGCGATGACAGCGGCGCAAATCGGCTATCTGGGTGCGCTGCCCATGCCATTATTTGCGCTGGGTGCGCTCGTTGCGCCAAGCCTTGCCAAGCGTTTTGGCATTGAGCCAATGATGATTGTCATGACGCTGCTGCTGAGCCTTGGCGTGGCAGGCAGAGCATGGCTTGACATGACGACGCTGTTTATTGGCACGCTTTTGGTGGCGCTCGCCATCGGTATGCTAAACGCCTTGACCGCACCTTTTATCAAAAAGCACGCACCAAACCACATCGCCAGCGCCACAGGGATTTTTAGTCTCAGCATGTCGGTGTTGGCAGGGCTTGCGGCGTGGGCGGTTGTGCCGCTGTCAGAAAATTTTGGCTGGCGAATGGCGCTTAGTTTCTGGGCGGTTTTTGGCATGATGGCGGCTGGCATTTGGCTCATCGTCCTACAAAAACACCGCTCGCACACCGCCAAACCAATCACTCTGCAATCCGACCAACAAACCACCCAAACAACCACCCAAACACACACCATCACCATGGAACACACCAGTGCCGAAGCCGTGCGCACGTTTAATCCTTGGCGCAGCGTGGCGGCATGGCAGATGTCGGTATTTTTGGGCTTGCAGTCTTTGATGTTTTATTGGGCGGCAAGTTTTCTGACCGCTGTCGGCATGGGCTACGGCATGACGCTTGGCGCTGCCACCCAGCTGATGCTGGCGTTTCAGCTGGCTGCACCGCCTGCGATTTTACTGCTGACTTTTTTGATGAAGCGTGGTTTTTCTACGCAGCTTTTTGGGCTGATTTGCGCCATTTTAAATGCGCTTGGCGTGGCTGGATTGCTGTGGCTGCCTGCGTACAGCGTTTTTTGGGCAGCGATGATGGGCTTTGGTGGCGCAGCAACTTTCACGCTCATGCTGATGATGTTTTCGGTGCGCACAGGCAGCTTTGAGACGGCGCGCGATTTGTCAGGCATGGCGCAGGCGGTCGGTTATTCACTGGCGTTTTTTGGGCCGATGGGGCTGGGGCTGATTTTTGAGCAAACCCAAAACTGGCACACGCCGCTATTTGTGCTGTTTGTGCTGATGGCGATAAACATTCCTTTTGGGTTTTTGGCTTCAAAAAGCGAGCGCGTGGACGCAAATTAGTCTTTTTCTGCAATTTCACCATGCACGCTTGATAAAATTGACAAGCCAAATTGATAAATACTTGCCACCTTTTAAACTTGCCAAGCCACTTCATTGCCAAACCATTGCACCGCCAAACTTGCCAAACCGCCAGCCGACTTTTTAACCCCGCCTTTTTAACAGCAAACTTTCTCACCATTCATAAATGTGCTACACTAGCATTTTTAGCCAAATTAAGAAATGCAATGCGCCTTGATAAATTTTTAAGCAAAGCCACCGAACTGTCTCGCAAAGACGCCAAAAAAATTCTCCACGCAGGCGAAATCACCGTCAATGATGAAGTCGTCAAAGACGGCAGCCGCCACATTGACATCGCCAATGATGACGTGCTTTGGGCAGGTGAACCGCTGTCTGTCGCCGAAGGCAGCCGCTACATTTTGCTGTACAAGCCAGACGGCTTTGAATGCACGCTGCGCCCAAAAGATCACCCCATCGTTACCGATTTGATTGCCGTGCCTGAAGTGGCAAGCCTGCGCATCGCTGGACGCTTGGACGTGGACACCACAGGCGCACTTTTGCTGTCGGACGATGGCGCATGGCTGCACCGTGTAACCAGCCCAAAACGCCACCAGCCGAAACGCTACGAAATCACCCTAGCCGACCCGATGGACGAAGCCGCCCAAGCGCACGCCATCAAGCAAGTGACAAACGGCATTTTATTAGAAGGCGACCTTGAAAAAACACGCCCTGCCGAGCTGAGCTTCACCGATGAGACGCACGCCACACTGATTTTGACCGAAGGCAAATACCACCAAGTCAAACGCATGATGGCGTATTTTGGCAATAAAGTCATCGAGCTGCACAGAGCGAGCATCGGCTCAATCACGCTGGACGGCTTGGAAATGGGCGAATGTCGCTTTTTAAGCGAAGCGGAGATTGCGCAGTTTTAAGCGGTTTTGGCGTGTGATGATTTTGGTAAATGGCAACCGAACGACTAAACGGCTAAATGTCTGAAATTTAACGTTTTTTTAATCATACCCACCGTTCATCACCGCTTGGTGTTTTCCGCTGACATTTCCTTTTGATATTTTCCAAGTACAAACCGCCAACTTCAACGCTTGGCGGTTTTTTATAGCTGCACAATTTGCTCTTAATCTTGCCAGCTTACGCACCTTGCGCCCATCTCACACGCTGTTCGGCATTTTGTAACCAAACACCCACTTTGCCAAACACAGCGCTTGGCATTTGTTATAATGCACCATTATTGCATTTACGCATAAGCCAACTATAAAACATCAATTTTTGGAATAATCGGAGCTTTTATGTCATCTTTTAATTCGTCAGCCAAATTGACCGCCTTATTTGGCGCACTTTTCTTGGGCGCACTTGCCAGCGTGCCAGCCTATGCCCAATCAGCGCCTGCCGCCATCAGCGCAAGCAGCGATTACAACCAAATTCGCGCGCTGCTCACCCACGCAGGCTTACAAGCACCCATCACAAACATTGCCCCTTCTGCGATTGATGGCTTACTTGTGGTAACGCTTGGCGCAAACCAAGAGCCGCTGCTCATCACCACAGCCGCCGATTACGTCATTCAAGGCGCACTAGAAGCCAACCCAAGCCCTGCCGTGGCGATTGCAAGTCACATCAGCGCAAACCAACCTGCTGGCACACCTGTTAGTAAAACTTACAAATCCGCCCTGCTTGACAACATGAAAGCACTGGCAAACATTGACCAAGACACCGCCTTTTACCACACCAACATCAAAGGCCTGCTATGGGGCGTGTCTGGCACTGGCGGCGTGCCATTTTTAGTGAGTGCGGACGGTCGCTACTTCATCAATGGCGAAATTTCCAAGATTGAAAACGGCTATTTTGTCGGCTTGGATTATGAATTTGAACGCAAAAAGAACCAGCACGTCTTTAGCCAGCTGGACGAAAACGCCCTTGCCATTTATCCTGCCAAAGGCGAAGAAAAAGCGGTGGTATACGTTGCAACCGACATCAACTGCCCGTACTGCAAGCTGTTCCACGCGCGCATCGGCGAATTTAACGCCAAAGGCATCACCGTAAAAGCCATCGGCTACCCTGTGTATGACGAATCGTTTGAACCCATGCGCCATATGTGGTGCGAAAGCGACCCAAGCAAGCGCGCCACTTTATTATCCGCTGGCATGAAAGGCATTCGCAGCCAAAGCGTGCGCTGTACTGGCGATGAAAATCATCTTTTGGGCAACCAAATCACCGCTCAAGGTCTGGCGATTTTTGCCACGCCTGCAATTTTCAACGCTCAAGGCGACTTATTCCAAGGCAATTTCACGAGCGATGAATTTTTAGAATTTCTAAACATTCGCTAAGTTTTTTACGCTCATCAACCAAGCAAAACCCGCTCTTTAAGGCGGGTTTTTTAACGATTTTTAGCAGTACAAATCCATCATTCATCGGCAAATGGTAAAACCACATTCACCACTTTCCAGCCAAAGACATTGCGCCGCTCAAGCTGTGCGCTGATTGTGCGCTCATCGTCTTGCCAAGCCACTAAAAAGCAGTTCACGCCGCAGTAGCCATAGCTGACTTGCGCATTGTCCGCTTCGTCAGTCGGTGCGTCTGTATTGGGCGCGTTTTCACTTGCATTGTCGTCAGTTTTAGCTGCATTGCCCAATAAATCCTGCGCATTTTGCACACCCAAAAGCCCGCCAAGCGCCACCGTCTCCACGCCCAAAGATTCTGCCTGCACGGTTTCGCCCTGCTTGGTTTTACTTGCAGCGATGGCAAAACGTTCGGCATTTTCCTTAGTTACGCCACGATCCACCACCGTGTCAATCAAACCCTTTGCCACCTGCGACAAACTCTCTTGCAAAAACGGCATTTCGCCAAATTCATCTTGGTTTTTATCAAGCTCGGCATACAGCTGCGTTTTTAGATTCACACGCAGCGCATCATAATCCACCACGTCCACCAGCGCTTGATACTCGTGCGCCTGATAAGCCTGATTAAGCCGCCACAGCAGCACATAAGGCGACACCCCAGCCGCAATCACCGCCAAAACTGCTGCCGCCAGCACAAATTTTATAACCGTTTTCATCATCGCTCCAAAATCAGCAATCAAAAACTGTATTTTGCCACATTTTTACAGCAAATATCACCCCAAACCTTGATAATTGCCGTACCACCACCATTATAAAGCACACTTAGCCACCTTTTTTGTGGCAAACCAAACAACGAACCATGAAAATCACGGAACACACATGAGTAAAGATTTCTATACAATTTTAGGCGTGGATAAGTCAGCAGACGAAAAAGCCATCAAAAAAGCCTATCGCCGCCTTGCGATGAAATACCACCCAGACAAAAACCCAGACGACCCAAGCGCTGAAGAAAAATTCAAAGAAGCCACGATGGCGTACGAAGTGCTGTCGGACGCTGAAAAACGTGCCGCTTATGACCGCATGGGACACGCCGCCTTCGAACAAGGCATGAATAATGGCGGCTTTGGTGGTGCTGGCGGTTTTCATGGCGACTTTGGCGACATTTTCGGTGATATTTTTGGGCAAGCCTTTGGCGGTGGCGCAGGCGGTTTTGGCGACTTTTTTGGCGGCTCTCGCAGCTCACGCAGCCGTGCCAGTAAAGGCGCAGACTTGCTTTATAAGCTCACCTTGACCCTAGAAGAAGCGGTGAAAGGCTGCAAAAAAGAAATCACCTTCAGCTCAGCGGTTACTTGCGACACTTGCCATGGCAAAGGCGCAAAATCAGACAGCGACATCGCCACTTGTAGCACCTGCCACGGACAAGGTCAAGTGCGTATGCAGCAAGGCTTTTTTGTCATGCAGCAAACCTGCCCACAATGCCACGGCAAAGGCAAAGAGATTAAAAATCCTTGCTCAGACTGCCATGGCGAAGGCAAGCAGCGCAAACAGCAAACGCTGGAAGTCTCAATCCCTGCTGGCGTGGACGATGGCGACCGTGTGCGCTTGGCGGGCAAAGGCGAAGCGGGTGATGCTGGCATGCCAAATGGCGATTTGTACGTTGAAATCCGTGTGCAGCCGCACGCCGTTTTCACTCGCCATGGCGCAGATTTGCACATGGACGTACCTGTAAACATGGTCGTTGCCGCCCTAGGCGATGAAGTGGAAATCCCAACACTGGACGGCCGCTTGAAAATCAAAATCGCAGAAGGCACTCAAAGCGGCAAAATGCTGCGCGTGCGTGGCAAAGGCGTAACCACCGTGCGTGGCGGCATGAATGGCGATTTAATCTGCCGTATCATTGTTGAGACGCCGACCAATCTTAGCAATGCCCAAAAAGAGCAGCTGCGTGCCTTTGGCGCAAGTCTTGGCAATGACAACGCCGCCACTTCCAAGAAAAAAGGCTTTTTTGACAAGCTTAAAGATGACGTAAAAGATATGTTTGATTGATGGCTTGTCAGTTGATTGTAAAAAACAATGATAAAAACGAGACGCTTTCGTGTCTCGTTTTTTTTGCACAAGCGTGCGAATTGATGGATTTGTGAGATTGGCAAAGATTGGCTGAGACAAGCTCAAACAGAAAAAATGGTTTCATGTGGAACATCATGCAAATTTTGCGTGCAAATTTTAAAGTTTCGCAAGGTTCCATGTGGAACATCATATAAATTGACTGGTTTAGATTTGTATGGTTGATGCGATTTTAATTCGCACAATCTGCCACATTCACCCAAACCAGCCTAGAAAATGCCTTAAACCCGACCAATCTTTTTCACCACCAACGCATAACACGCCAATGCCAACAGACTACTTAACACGATTGCGATGGCACTTGAGATGAAAATGTCGCCAAGCCCCACCATAGGCGAGATGATCGCACCAAAGGCAAAAACCATAAACCCAAGCAAAGCAGACGCACTACCAGCGTAAGTTTTTTCTGCACTCATCGCTAAAGTCGCAAGTGCTGGCAACATCACGCCAATCATTAACAGCATGGCAAAAAATCCCGCCTCTAGCAGCCACACATTCACCTGCAATACCAAAGCTGTCGCCACATATACAGCCGTAACAAGTGTGCCAAACACACCCATTTTTACCGCCTTAGAATTATTTAAGCGACCGCCCAAGTTTGAGCCAACAACCAATGCTGCGCCATTTACACCAAAACACAAGCTAAACGCCAAACTACTCAGACCGTAAAATTCCTGAAAAACAAACGGTGAAGCCGCAATATAAGCAAACATCGCCATAAAAGCAAAAGATTCAATCAGCACAAACAACATAAATGTTTTATTTTTCAATACTTTAGGGGCTGACGTAGATAAAG
>NZ_MUXU01000006.1 GCF_002014985.1 Moraxella caviae
ACAAGGCGGATTTTGTGGTAAAAAAGGGCTGCTGAATTAGGGTGAATACCCAGTAAATCAGCTGCACTTCTAGCAGTAACTTCGAGTACAAAAAATTCAAGTAGTCTTTTTTGAACTTTTTTACTTAGTTTACAATGGGTTATCTTCATAAAACTAGTATAACATGGTTGTTATTCTAGTACAGCCCCAAAACTTAAAAAGTTTGCCGATGGATTTGCGTACTTGTAATAATCAAGCAAAACACGTCATCAAATTGTAAGATTATAAGGGTTTTTGGGGTATTAAGCAAGAAAATTTTGCGCAGTGGCAAATGCACAAAAACGGCTTATGAAAAGCCGTTTTGCTTAAGATTGCCATTATTTTAAAAACAGCTGATAGCCCACGTTATCTGTCATCGGTTCGCATTCGTAGCCGATGTCGCTTAGGGCTTCTAGCACGGTGCGTGTGCTGGTTTTGGACGCCTGAATGCCGACCAAAATCCGTCCTTCTGCCGCGCCGTGATTGCGGTAGTGAAACAAGGTGATGTTAAAATCTTGTCCCAATTTTTCAAGGAAATTTAAGAGCGCGCCCGGGCGTTCTGGAAACATCACACGGAAAATTTGCTCATCGCTGATGCCTGCGTGGCCGCCCACCATGTAGCGAATGTGCGTTTTGGCGAATTCATCGTCCGTCAAATCAAAGGCGGTGTAGCCGTCTTGGGCAAGTTTGTCTTTGATGATGTGGCGCTCAGTTTGTCCATCTTTTAGGGCGATGCCCACAAAAATGCTGGCAGGCGTGTCCGTATTGGCGGCGCGGTAGTTAAATTCGGTGATGTTGCGCCCTTGTAAACTGCGACAAAAATCCAAAAACGCACCGATTTTTTCTGGAATTTGCACCGCAAAAATTGCTTCTTTTTGCTCGCCAATCTCGGTGCGCTCCGCCACATAACGCAGGCGGTCAAAGTTCATGTTCGCACCGCTTAGGATTGCCACGCAGTTTTTGCCGTGAATGCCGTGCGTTTTGATGAATTTTTTCATGCCAGCTAGGGCAAGCGCGCCAGATGGCTCAACGATGGAGCGCGTCTCTTCAAAGATGTCTTTAATGCCAGCGCAAATTTCATCATTGGTGCAAGTTACCACATCAGGCTCAATCACTGTGCCTGAGCCGTCTGATTTCATCATTTTGGCGATTTCAAAAGGCAATGCGCCAATTTGGGCAACGGCTGTGCCATCAGCAAACAGCGATACTTGTGGCAAGGTTTTGCGCTCGTTCGTTTCAAGGGTGACTTTTAGGCAAGCTGCGCCTTCTGGCTCTACAGCAATCACTTTGACATGGGGTGCAACTTCGCCCAAAAATGCCGCAATCCCTGCAATCAAGCCGCCGCCGCCCACTGCCGCAAAGACGTAATCCACATCACGCCACTGCTGCATGATTTCAAGCGCAATCGTGCCTTGACCTGCGATGACCAGCTCGTCATCATAAGGGGCGATGTAGGTCAAGCCTTCTGTTTCGGCCTTTTTGATGGCGTGGCGGTTGGCTTTATCAAAGCTGTCACCAAACAGCTCAACATTGCCGCCCAAGGCTCTGACCGCCTGCACCTTGATGTCTGGGGTGGTGGTGGGCATGACGATGACGTTTTTTAGCCCAAGTTTATTGGCAGAAAAAGCGACGCCTTGGGCGTGGTTGCCAGCA
This sequence comes from Moraxella caviae, assembly GCF_002014985.1. Taxonomy (GTDB): domain Bacteria; phylum Pseudomonadota; class Gammaproteobacteria; order Pseudomonadales; family Moraxellaceae; genus Moraxella; species Moraxella caviae. Next base: position 1,672 of record NZ_MUXU01000006.1, read on the forward strand.
GATGCACAGATGATGCCGCGCGATTTTTGTTCGGCAGACAGCTGGCTGATTTTATTGTACGCGCCACGCAATTTAAAGCTGAACACAGGCTGCAAATCTTCACGCTTGATGCGGATTTGGTTGTCAAAGCGTGCCGACAGCTTTGGCGCTGCGGTGAGTGGCGTGGTGATGGCAACGTCATAGACGGTGGCTTGGAGAATGGAGCGGACGTATGGGGTGAGCATGGTTATCCTACTTTATAATATGGTCAATAATTTCTTCAAAGCCGTGATAAGTGGCGCAATAATGACTTTCTTCGGCGGCAGCGTACCACTTTTCTTGGGATAAATAGGTGGTCGTGTGTGCGTTTAGCGTGATTTGAAAGCCTGTGGTTTGTGTAATAATGAGCAAACTTTCTCGTTGAGTGCGTCCGTTACCATCAATAAAGGGGTGTATGGCGTTTAATTCACCAATGAATTTGGCGCTTAATTGAACAAAACGGCTTTTGGATAGGTTTTGATGCAGATTGTCGTTTAGGTGCTGGTATAATTTATCAAGCTCTTTGGCGATAAATTCAGGACGACAAAAGGGTAAGCCGCGCCCAGTGCTGTAATCACGAAAACTCCCAGCCCACTCGTACAGCTCGCCAAATAATTCTTTGTGCATGGCTTGCAAACCTTGCGCTGACAGCGTTTTGGCTTGCGCTGATAAGCCGTGATATAGTGCATGATTGACAAATAAGGCTTCGGCTCTATCAAGTGCGCTTTGGTCGGTGATGCCAAGTTTGTTAATCAATGCACTTTTGCCCACTTCGCCATAAAAATAGCGCTGGGCAATCATTTCGTCAGAATGCGCTGAACCGAATTTTATATCGTTCATGCGTTCAAATGCTTTTTGACGGCTTGCACAAAGTCTGCCTTGGACAGATGAAGGGTGTTGTCCATAAGTTGCTTATCCGCTGACGTTAAAATAATGCCTTCAATCGCATTGTTAAGCTGCGTATATTGATGGCGAAATTTCGCATTATCTGATGGCAAAGACTTGCCAGCTTTGGTATGAGCAATCATAACAACTCCTTTGATGGTGGGCGTTTGCCTAAATATAGACAAACACCTTTATGATGGCTTTGTATTGGTTAAGTCTGATGAAGTGTCATATTTCGCACTCAATCACGCATCCAGCTGCGCCATCACATCATCGCTAAAATTAACGTTGGTGTAGACTTCTTGCACATCGTCCAAGTCTTCTAGCATATCAATCATTTTTAGCACTTTTTGTGCGTCATCAATGTTGTCAATGTCAGCAGTCGTGCTTGGCGACATGGTTACTTCAGCGTTGTCTGCTTTAAGTCCTGCGTTTGCCAAAGCGTCCACCACTGCGCCAAATTCGTTTGGCTCGGTGATGACAAGCAGGCTTTCGCCATCGTTTTCAATGTCGGTTGCGCCAGCTTCTAAGGCGATTTCCATCACCGTGTCTTCTAGCGAAATGTCATTAAACACAATCTCGCCACGCTTAGAGAATAAATACGCCACCGAACCTGACGTGCCTAGGTTGCCGCCATGCTTAGAAAAGGCGTGGCGCACTTCGCCTACGGTGCGGTTTACGTTGTCAGTCATGGTCTCAACGATAACTGCCACGCCGCCCACGCCATAGCCTTCGTAGGTGATTTCTTGGACGTTGTCGCCTTCACCGCCGCCTTGACCGCGCTCAATGGCACGCTTGATGACGTCTTTGGTCATGTTGGCGGCGTTGGCTTTTTCTAGCACCGCACGCAGGCGTGGGTTGTTGGCAGGGTCTGGATCGCCGCCTTTACTGGCGCTGACGATTTCACGGATAATTTTGGTAAAAATCTTGCCTTTTGCGGCGTCTTGTTTTGCTTTGCGATGTTTAATATTCGCCCATTTACTATGACCTGCCATAATACACCTGTGTTATTTGTCAATCCAAAGCCTTGAAACTCTCAGCAAGCCCAAGCCAAACTTACCTTTTATAACGTTTGCGCTTATTTTAGGCTTCAATGAATTTACTTGACTGTGATTGAAAAGAAAAATTGAAAGAAAAAATTTCGCCTATTTTAGCAAATTTTCGCTGATTTGGTAAGTGGCTTGTGTGCAATTTACACGATGAAGGCGCAAAGGTGCGCATTTTTTAAAAAAGTTTAATGAAAAACTTTGTGAAATCTGCCTTGAAAATTGGGTAAATTTTAACATTTGGTAAAAATATCTTGACAAGTGATAACTTATTTTTTGGTTGAACAAAACTTTATTTTATGCTAATTTATCTCATGCTTACTTTTCCTTTCTTTGGCAACCAATAAGGATGTGATTTATGCCAACTTCTACCCAGTTTTCCACCCAATCTTCCACTCAAACCACCGCTCAAGGCAGACTGTTTTTGCACGCAGGTGCTTTGGCAGATGGCGCAGTAGACAGCATTCAGGCGGATTTTGACAAACTTAAGCCCAGTGCTTATAAAGACGGTGCGTTTCGTTATCGCAAATATTCTAAGGTGCGCCTAGATGATGGTGCGGTCAGTCTTTTGCCGAGCGAAGCCTTCGTGCAGACGGGCGATATTAACCGCTTTCAAGGCGATGTGGCGCGCACTTATGATGATTTAAGTGGTGAGCTTTTAAATTCGCAAGGCTTTCAAAGTATTTGTGCAGAATTTGCCACCGTGTGTAAATTGCCAGCGCAAAGCACCATGGAAGTGCACCAAATGCGTATCATTGCGCAGGCAGGCACAGACAGCGTGGAAGCTGCGCCAGAAGGCATTCATCAAGACGGCTTTGATTTTGTGGGGGTGTTCACCATCGCGCGCCATAATCACACGGGCGGTGAGCTTTTGGTGTGGCGCAGTCAGCATGACGACAGTCCGCTGACTCGCCTAAATCTTATCGCAGGTGAGTTTTGTATCGTTAATGATAAAAGTCTGTGGCACAGCGCAAGTAGCCTGTCGGCTATCAATGGCGATGACGTGGGTTATTGGGATTTATTTGTGCTGACGGCAAGCAGCAGCTAAATCAAAACCAAGCTAAACCTAAGCCAAAACTAAGCCAAGTTTGAACAAATAAAGGTGCGACATAATGAATGCAAATCAGCACAAGGACGCTTTGGCGGATAAATTCGCCGAGCAATTAGCACAGCTGCGTGGACAGTTTGCGGCGCTGAGCCATGCCGATGATAAGGGAAATTTGCCCATTTATTTTGATGGGCCGGGCGGCTCGCAAGTGCCAAAATGCGTGATTGATGCCGTGAGTGGCTATTTGGCGTGTGGCAATAGCAACATGGGCGGGCATAATGACGCAGGCGTGCGCACCATGGCGATAAATGCCAGCGCAAGACAGCAGGCAGGCGTGTGGCTTGGGGCAGCGGACAGCCACCAAATCATCTTTGGGCAAAATTCCACCAGTCTGATGTTTATGCTGGCACGCACGCTGGCGAACACTTGGCAGGCGGGCGATAACATTGTGCTAAGCTCGCTGGATCATTATTCGCACGTTTCATCTTGGCAGACGGCGGCGCAGGATAAGGGCGTGCAGGTGCGCATGATGCCGATGAATGACGCAGGTGATGATTTGGATTATGATGCTTGCGCCCAGCTGATTGACGAGCGCACACGGCTGGTGGCGGTGTCTTTGGCGTCTAATGTGATTGGTGCGATGGTTGATGTCGCACCAATCATCAAGGCTGCCAAGGCGGTGGGCGCAAAAGTGAGCCTTGATGCAGTACACGCTTGTGTGCATACCGATGTGAATGCGGCGGCATTGGGCGCAGATTTTGTGTTTGCTTCGGCTTATAAAATTGGCGGGCCGCATTTGGGTGTGCTGTGCGCTGATGGGCAGATTTTGGCAAGCCTTACGCCTTATAAAGTAGAGCCTGCGACCAACATCACGCCGATGGCATACGAGCAAGGCACGCAATCTTTTGAAGCGCAGGCAGGCTTTGTGGCGATGATGAGTTATTGGGCAAATTTGGCGAACGTTTGCCAGCAAACACACACGCCAGCAAATGCACTGACCGCTGATAACAAATCGGCAGCGTATCAAGCGGTGATGGCGTATGAAGCACGTCAAAGCGAGTATATTTTGGCAAAGTTTCGCGCACGTCCATTTTTGCAGCTGTACGGCAAGCAAAGCGCACAAGGGCGCACGCCAACGTTTGCTTTTAATGTCGTAAAACAAGGCGTGGTGCAAGATGGTACGGCTTTAAGCCAATTTTTGGGCGAGTATAATGTGGCACTGGGTTATGGTAATTTTTATGCCAAAGCATTAGCTGAAAAACTTAGCCCCACCGCCCAAGTGCTAAGAATGGGCTGCTTGCATTATACGACTTTTGCGGAGATTGATGCGTTGTTTGAGTTGGTAGACGCAGGCGTGCGGCAGATTTATGGTTTGGATTAAATAGGATTGATTAAAAACCTTTCGCGATTTAAAAAGCTTTGTGGTAAAAACCCGTCCGCAATCTAAAAATCTTCCTAACAAAAACCGTTCGTGGTGAGCTTGTCGAACCATGACGGTTTTTCTTTCTAATCCTGCACTACGCCCAGCCTTTCACGCAGTTCGACCCTTCGACAAGCTCAGGGCGAACGGAAAAACAAAACCATGGATGGTTTTCGGGTTTAAACCTTTACCAAATCCAGACCTCCGCCACGTTCGACCCTTCGACAAGCTCAGGGCGAACGTAAATTTAAAAACCATGACGGCTTTTAAATTCAGACCTTTTTGTAACATTTTTGCAAATATGTATCACAAATCGCACTTTGGCATAAAATTTTGGTACAATACGCCAAAAACAAAAAATACGCTAAAATAAAAACGCCAAACCAAGCGCATTTTGCCGACAATCGTTCAGATAAGCAATCACCATGAAAACCCCACAAAGCCTAGCCGAACGCCTTCATATCATCGTTGATGGGACAGACACGCCAGCAGGTCGTCTGTTTGACGTGGTGCTGCTTGTGGCGATTGTGCTGAGCGTGGCGGTGGTCATGCTAGACAGCGTGCTGTACTTGCGCTTGCAGTATGGGCAGCTGTTTTTTATGGCGGAATGGTTTTTTACCATTTTATTCACCATTGAATATGCGCTGCGGCTGTTTTCTGCGCCAAATCGCAAACATTATGCGTTCAGTTTTTTTGGCATTGTGGATTTGCTGGCGATTTTGCCGAGTTATTTGAGTCTATTTTTTGTGGGTGCGCAGTACCTTTTGGTGGTGCGTATCTTGCGGATTTTGCGTATTTTTCGGGTATTCAAGCTCAAATCCTATATGCAGCAGGCGGGGTTTTTGGCGGCGGCGTTTAAGACCAGCCAGCACAAAATCACCGTATTTTTCCTATCTTTATTATTGCTGGTAACCATTTTCGGCTCGGTGCTGTATGTGGTGGAGGGCCCAGAAAATGGCTTTACCAGCATTCCGCTTTCTATTTATTGGGCGGTGGTAACGCTCACCACCGTAGGTTATGGCGACATCGCCCCCAAAACCCCCATCGGACAAGCCATCGCAAGCATGGTGATGATCACAGGTTATGCCATCATCGCTGTACCGACTGGCATTTTCACCGCCGAACTCACGCGCACCATGCGCCCACAGCTGCACCCTATTGCTTGCCCAAATTGCGGTAAATTTGGACACGCCGCCAACGCCAAATTTTGCGACCGCTGCGGGCATGATTTGCACGTTTAAGATTTATCCATCATTCTTTGTGTGCTGATTTTTGTTTTTAAATTGTGCTTTGGTGGTTTAAGTGCCTTTATCTTTTAAATAATAAGACAAATCATAATCGTTATTATTCAAAAGTTGGGTTCGTTCTTAAGGTGTAACTGTGTTATAATCTTGCAATTTCACCATCTTGGCTTTATTTTGTAGTTTCGTATTGTAAATAAAAGTGCTTTGTCGAAGATTTGAACAGGGATTTGGGCAAGGATCGAAGCTGAAGTTTTGGATTAAATTTGGGCTGATGAAATTTGGCGAACAAAACTTTGTCAGCTTTTAATTCAGCCACGCCAAAAACCGAAACCAAAAAAATCAAAACCAAAAAACCAAAAGATTGACACCAAAAGAGAGAAACAAATGACCATCAGGCAACTTTTTCAGGTTGCGCCCATGACGTTGCTTTTTATCGTGGCGTTCGTGGGATTTGCAGGCTATCAGGCGATGGCAGGCGTGAGTTTGGATGCGCCAAGTTCGCAGGATTTGCTGCGTTTTGGGGCGAATTTTTTGCCGTTGTCGCTGGTGAATGAGCCGTGGCGCATTGTCAGCAGTGCGTTTTTGCACATTGGTGTGTTGCATTTGCTGTTTAATAGCTTTGCCATGTATTATTTTGGGCAAGTGGCGGAGCAGATTGTCGGCGGCGTGCGTTTTGTGGCGTTGTTTTTGTTGGCGGCGATTGGCGGAAATTTGTTTAATCTGTTCATCACTTGGCAAGATGTGCTGGCTGGCGAGCAAATCGGGCTGTCGGCTGGTGCGTCTGGCGGCATTATGGGCGTTGGTGCATGGCTTTTGGTGCTGGCATTGGTTAAGGCACGCACGCCTTTTATGCTTAATGCACGCGGGCTGGCACTGGTGATGATGCTCAATCTTATTATGGGTTTTGCGGTAGATGGCATTGATAATGCAGGGCATATTGGCGGTGCGGCGATGGGTGTGATTTTGGGCTTGGCGTATGCTGCCGAGCTGCGCACAAAGTCGCAAGGCGGCGCGCTGTCTTGGTTTTGGGTGGCGGCAGCGGTGCTAAGTTTGGGCTTTGTGTGGCTGTGGTGGGTGCTACAAGGCTGGGTTTTGGGGATTGTGGGGTGAAATGAGATAGGTTTAAAAAGTATGAATTTGGCTATCAGTGTTTAACCTGTCATTCAAAAACCCAAAACCACACAAAAACCCACAACCTAACCCCATACAAATTCATACAAGCGCATTTCATCGCTTAGCACGCCAATCACCGCACAAACCTTATCGCCATCAGTACGCCAATCGCCCAAAACCAGTCGTTTTTTGTTTGGCAAGTCTTGTAAAACGTGGCTTTGTGGGCGGTGAGTATGCCCATGAATCAGCACATCACACCCATCAAGCGCGGCACGCACAGCCGCAGCGTTCACATCCATAATGGCATGGGATTTTTGGCGTTTGTCTTGGGCGGATTGCGCCTTGATGTTAGCAGCAAGTTTACGCCGATAAGACAGCGGCGTGTGCAGTAAAAGCCATGAAATCACAGGATTGCGAATGATTTTACGGTAGCGTTGATAACGTGCGTCATCGGTGCATAGTTTATCGCCATGCTCCAGCCGAAAACGAATGGTTTTGGTGATTAGCTGTTGGCGTGAATGCTTTTGGTGCGAATGTTGCGTCAAATCATAACTTTCATCAAAACCGCTTTCGCTAAATTCTGCATCAAAATTTTCAGTAAAACAGTACGGCTCGTCAATCAACGCACCGCCAAAAATATCGCACAGTGTTTGGCGCAGGGCAAAGTCTCGATTGCCGTGCATGATGAAAATTTGCACGTCTTTTTTGTGCAAATTATCCAGCGCACCCAGCGCAGGGGTCAGCCAGTGCGCACGTTTTTCGTCAGCGTTTAGGTGCAGATAATCGTCATCGCCAATCCAGCCGTCCAGCCAGTCGCCAGCGATAAAAAACCGCTCTAAATTCGGCAATTTTTCAAGGTCTTTTATCAGTGCCAAAAACGCCGCCATCAAGCGTGGCGTGCGTTCTGACAAATGCAAATCTGCAACAAAAACCGCACGAATTTCATGCGGTTTTGTGGTGCAAATGTGCGAAAAATTCAGCATTTATTTGCTCACAACTTTTGCTGAATTGATGACGATTGGCTCGCGTGGTACGTCTGCATGATAGCCGAAGCGACCTGTCGGCACGCCTTTGATTTGGTTTACCACGTCCATGCCATCAATCACACGGCCAAACACCGCATAGCCCCAGCCTTGTACGGTTGGGCTTGAGTAGTTTAGAAAATCGTTGTCTTTGACGTTGATGAAAAATTGTGCGGTGGCTGAGTGTGGGTCTTGGGTGCGTGCCATGGCGATTGTGCCAACGTCATTTTTTAGACCGTTGTCGGCTTCGTTTTTGATTGGCGTGCCAGTGCGCTTTTCGTTCATTTGTGCGTCCATGCCGCCGCCTTGAATCATAAAGCCGTCAATCACACGGTGAAAAATCAAGCCGTCATAATGACCAGATTCTACATAGTCTAGGAAGTTGGCAACGGTGGCAGGCGCTTTTTCGGCATTTAGCTCAAGCACGATGTCGCCCATAGAAGTTTCAAGTTGTACGATTGGCATATCCATAAGGATTCCTTAAAAATAATTGAGAAAATTAAACGTTTGTGCGCTGATGAGTGTTTTAAAATAAATCATCAGCCAACCAGCGGCTATTATAACACAAACCACACGCCATCTGCCAAACCTTGCAAGCGCAAATTTGTATGGCTTTTGCGTGTAAATGGCGCAGTCTATAAAAGAATGGCAACACTCATTAAAATCCCATCACAAAACGGCAAAATATGCTAGAATAGGAATATTTTTAATTCAATCGCAAGCCTGCTTTATGGCTGTATGATTTTAAAAATAAAATTATGCAACGATAAAGATTATTGAGTTTGGCGAAGATTGATAAAGTTTTAAGTTTACATTGAAATTGACATCAACCTTTGGATAAAAAAGACACACCATGACAAGCAATACCACCACTTCTGGCGACATCGCTCCAGAAAAAAACGATTTTATTCGCAGCATCATTCGTGAAGATTTGGCAAGTGGCAAGCACGCCAAGCTGGTAACACGCTTTCCACCAGAGCCAAACGGCTATTTGCACATCGGACACGTCAAATCCATTTGCCTAAATTTTGGCGTGGCGCAAGAATTTGGCGGCGTGTGTAATTTGCGTTTTGACGACACCAACCCAACTGCCGAAAAACAAGACTTTGTAGACAGCATCAAATCAGACGTAGAATGGCTTGGCTTTCATTGGGACGGCGAAGTGCGCTATGCGTCTGGCTATTTTGAGCAATTACACGCATGGGCGGTGCAGCTGATTGAGCAGGGCGATGCTTATGTGGATTTGCAAACGCTTGAGCAAATTCGTGAAAATCGTGGCGGCTTTGGCAAGGCGGGCGTCAATTCACCATGGCGTGAAGCAAGCGTGGCAGACAACCTTGAGCGCTTTTCCGACATGAAAGCGGGCAAATACGCTGATGGTGAAGCGGTGCTGCGTGCCAAAATTGACATGACGCACCCAAATATGAATATGCGCGACCCTATTATTTATCGTGTCATGCACGCACATCACCACCAGACGGGCGATGAATGGTGCATTTATCCGATGTACGATTTTGCGCATCCATTGTCAGACGCTTTTGAAGGCATTACACATTCTTTGTGTACGCTTGAGTTTGAAGACCACCGTCCGTTTTATGATTGGGTGGTGGAGAAAGTCGGCTTTGCCAATCCGCCGCACCAGTACGAATTTAGCCGCCTAAACCTTGACCATACACTAACGTCTAAGCGTAAACTAAAACGCTTGGTAGAAATGGGTGTGGTGTCTGGCTGGGACGACCCACGAATGCCAACGGTGGCAGGTATGCGCCGCCGTGGTTATACCGCTGAAGGCTTGCGTGATTTTTGTGAGCGCATTGGTATCACCAAGGCAGATGGCGTGGTGGATTTTCGTCAGCTGGAATTTAGTGTGCGTGCGTCTTTGGAAAATACCGCAGCGCGTGCGATGGCGGTGCTGCGCCCTTTAAAAGTAACCATCAGCAACTTTGAAGAAGCGGTGGCAAAGGCAGATACGCTTAAAAAAGACACAGTGAAAGCCGAGCTTGATGGTGATGTTTTGTGGCTAAGCCAGCCTAAGCACCCAAGTTTGGATTTGGGCGAGCGCCGCATTCCGTTCACCAAGACCATTTATATTGACGAAAGTGATTTTGAAGTCAATCCGCCAGCAGGTTATAAGCGTCTATCGCCTGAAAATAACGAAATCCGCCTGCGTAACAGCTATGTGCTAAAAGTGGACGAGTGCAAGACGGACGAAACGGGCAAAGTGATTGAGCTGATTGCCAGCATTGATGAGAAGACTTTGGGCAATAACCCAGAAGGGCGCAAGGTCAAAGGCGTGATTCATTGGGTGTCGGCATCGCATGGCGTAGATGCGATTGTGCGTTTGTATCAGCATTTGCTGCTAGAAGACGATGAGATTGACCACAATGCCGAACTGCACGAAAAAGACCGCCTTGATGCGGACACGGACGCAGATACTTTGTGGATTAAGCAGCACCTAAATCCAAACTCACTCACCACTTATCATGCGGTGGTTGAGCCGTCTTTGCGTGAAGCGGCGGCAGGCGAGCGTTTCCAATTTGAGCGCGAAAGCTATTTTGTGGCGGACGCACTGGAGCATAACAGCGAGCTGCCTGTATTCAACCAAATCGTCAGCCTAAAAGACAGCTTTAAGCCTGAATGATTTAAGCGTGAGCGATTTTAAAGTTGAATAATTGGGCAATAATAACGGCAAGCGTTGGCAAGCTAAAAATCTAAGCTGCCAACGCCCATGCCAAGCATTTGACCGCTTTTTGCTTAATTATGATTTTATTATAACTATTTGAATTTTAATTATTTTTATTGAAATTACACCTTTTTAAACCAAAGTAAATTTGAGAGCATTATGAACATTTTACTTGCCAATCCACGCGGATTTTGTGCAGGCGTGGACAGAGCAATCGCCATCGTCAATGAAGCCTTGCGCCGCTTTAGCCCACCGATTTATGTGCGTCATGAAGTGGTGCATAATAAATTTGTCGTGGAAGATTTGGCAAGTCGTGGGGCGATTTTTGTAGAAGAATTGGACGAAGTGCCAGACGGTGCGATTGTGATTTTTTCAGCGCATGGCGTGAGTAAGGCGGTGGAAGATGAAGCGGCACGCCGTGATTTGACGGTGTTTGACGCCACTTGCCCGCTGGTAACGAAAGTGCATATTGAAGTGGGGAAATTTGCCAAAGACGGCATGGACGCCATTTTAATCGGACACGCTGGACACCCAGAAGTGGAAGGTACGATGGGGCGTTTTGATAGCCAATTTGGCGGCCGCATTCATCTGGTGGAAGATGTGTCAGACGTGGAAAAACTTGAGTTTGACGAAGATAAAGAGCTTGCCTTTGTAACGCAAACCACGCTGTCTATGGACGACACGGCAACGGTGATTGACGCACTGAAAAATAAATTTCCGCAGATCAATGCGCCGCGCAAAGACGACATTTGCTACGCCACCCAAAACCGCCAAGACGCGGTCAAATCATTGGCAAAAGAATGCCAAGTGGTGCTGGTGGTGGGCAGTCCAAATTCGTCCAACTCCAATCGCTTGCGTGAGCTTGCTGAGCGTTTGGGGGCGAAGGCGCATTTGATTGATAACGCTGGGCAAATGCAAAAATCGTGGTTTGATGGCGTGGAAACGGTGGGCGTGACGGCTGGAGCGTCTGCGCCTGAAGTGCTGATTCAAGAAGTGCTGGACACCTTGCAATCTTGGGGTGCAAATAAACCAAAAGAGCTGACTGGCATTGAAGAAAACGTAACTTTTAGCTTGCCAAAATCTTTGCGCTAATCTTTACGTTAAAGGTGTGATAAGCAAATTGGTGCGTGGCGTGATTTGAACAATGTGATTTGAGCGGTGTGATTAAAAAGTTACGCAGCGTGCCAATGCGTGGATTGTGAGATTTATAAAATGAATTTGGGGCAAAAGTTTAAAGCATGAGTTAAAAGCAAGGATTTAAATGTTATTGTTGAATTGGCAAGCGTTAAAATTGATAAACGAATACAATTTAAAACGCAAATTAACAATACCATTTAAATTCAAAATTAACAAAAACTAAAATTATTAAGTGTGAATTATGACAAAACTGACTTTAACGCCCCGCTATGCTGGCGATGTGCCAGAAGCGTGGGCGCAAGAGCTTGGTTCGCAGACTTTGGCGCGAATCATGCTGGCGCGCGGCGTGACGGATAGCGATGGGCTGGATACGTCCGTGATGAAATTGCTGCCCGCTGGCGGATTGATGGGGCTTGAAGCGGCGGCAAAGCTCATTGACGAAGCGATTGATAAAAATAAGCGCATGGTGGTGGTGGGAGATTTTGATTGCGATGGCGCAACGTCTACCGCCTTGATGGTGCGCTGCCTGCGTGAGATGGGTGCAAGCGTGGATTTTATCGTGCCAGACCGCTTTAAGTTTGGCTATGGCTTGACCCCAGAAATCGTCATGCACAGTGCTGAGACGCTCAATCCTGAACTGATTATCACGGTGGATAATGGCATCTCTAGCCATGAAGGCGTGGCGAAGGCGCATGAGCTTGGCATTGAAGTCATCATCACCGACCACCATCTGACCACCAAGCCATCACCCAGCGCGGCGGCGGTGGTGAACCCAAATCAGCAAGGCTGCGAGTTTCGCTCTAAGTCTTTGGTGGGCGTGGGCGTGGCGTTTTATGTGATGGGGCGAGTGGCAAAATTGCGCCGAGAAGCGGGTAAAACCACGACCAGCGTTGCTAAATATTTGGATTTGGTGGCGCTTGGGACGATTGCCGATGTGGGCGTGCTGGATCAAAATAACCGCATTTTAGTCACGCATGGCTTGGCAAATATCCGTGCAGGGCGTGCTTGTCGTGGGCTGCTGGCGATTTTAGAGCAGGCAGGGCGCGATTTTGAGAAGATTGGCAGCGATGATTTTGGCTTTGCCATTGCGCCACGCATCAACGCAGCAGGGCGCATGGATAATATGCGCACAGGCGTGGAGTGCTTGCTGGCGGACGATTGGAGTACGGCGCACACGCTGGCGCTGGAGCTTGGGCGGCTGAATCAATCACGCCGCAGCGTTGAGCAGCAAATGCGAGATGAAGCCAATGGTATTATTGAAGAGCTGCATTTGTCTGATGGCGAGCGCGCCAAAGCCTTGCCAAAAGCCATCGTGCTGTACCAAGACGGCTGGCACCAAGGTGTGATTGGTATTGTCGCAGGACGCATTAAAGAGCGTCTGTATCGTCCTTGCATTGTCTTTGCGCCAGCGGACATTGATAAAGTGGGCGATGATGATTTAATCAAAGGCTCAGCACGCTCCATCGCAGGCGTGCATATTCGTGATGCGATTGAAGCGGTGGCGATTGCCAATCCTGATTTGATTACGCATTTTGGCGGTCATGCGATGGCGGCTGGCTTGACGATTCAAAAACGCCATTTTGAGCGCTTTGTGCAAGCCTTTAATCAAGTGATGGACGATTTTAGCGAGTCGGTTTTTAGTGAAGAGCAGTTCACTGATGGTGCGTTATCGCCAGACGAATTTAGCCTTGCGTTTGCTGCGCACCTAAAAGATTTGAGCGTGTGGGGCAATGGTTTTGCGCCGCCAAGTTTTGATGGTGTGTTTGAAGTGCTAAATTTTCGTGTGATGAAAGACAAGCATTTAAAACTGACCTTGCGTGCTGATGGCGTGCTGTATCCGATTGATGCGATTTGGTTTAATTATCAGCCCAAGCAGTGGGATTATCAAGCCAGCCGCGTGCATATTTTGTACACTTTGGAAGTCAATGAATGGCAATCCACTCAAAGCGTGCAGCTGGTGGTGAAGGATTTATCCGTGGTGGACATTGCGCCTTTGGTGGCGTGATGGTTGGCTTGCGTAAATTTGACCGTGTGATTTTGACCGTGTGATTTTGACTGTGTGATTTTGGCAAGTAATTTTGTTTGAGCAAGTGATAAAACTTCATCAAACCCATCACCAAAAGTTTATTGTGCGTTTTGATGGCAAAAATTTGCGCACACCCCTATATTTTTTTGTAAAAATTTAGTAAAATTCGGTTTTACCAGTAGATGATGAATTACCATGACTAAATTTATCTTTGTAACTGGTGGCGTAGTGTCTTCGCTAGGCAAAGGCATCGCCGCCGCATCGCTCGCTGCCGTTTTGGAGGCTCGTGGTCTAAAAGTTACCATGACCAAAATGGATCCTTACATCAACGTTGATCCGGGTACGATGAGTCCGTTTCAGCATGGCGAAGTTTTCGTAACCGAAGACGGCGCAGAAACTGACCTTGACTTGGGTTATTATGAGCGTTTCTTGCGCCATTCTAAGATGACCCGCGCCAACAACTTCACGTCTGGGCGCATTTATCAAACCGTGCTTGCCAAAGAACGCCGTGGTGATTACCTTGGTGGTACGGTGCAAGTCATTCCACACATCACAGACGAAATCAAGCACAAAATCCGCGCGTCAGGCGAAGGCTATGACATCGCCATCATTGAGATTGGTGGTACGGTGGGCGACATTGAGAGCTTGCCGTTTATGGAGGCGGTGCGCCAAATGCAAGTGGAGCTTGGGCGCAATCGTGCGATGCTGATGCACTTGACGCTGGTGCCTTATATTGCTTCGGCTGGCGAATCAAAAACCAAGCCAACTCAACATTCTGTCAAAGAGCTGCGCTCTATCGGCTTGCAGCCAGACGTGCTGATTTGCCGCAGCGAGCAGCCAATTTCTGAAGACAACCGCCAAAAAATCGCACTATTTACTAACGTAGAAGCGCGTGCGGTGATTTTGTGCGAAGACGCCAAGAGTATTTATCAGATTCCACGCCGTTTCCACGAACAAGACCTTGATGATTTGATTTGCGAGCGCTTTGGTATTACTGCGCCAGAAGCGGATTTGTCAGATTGGGATAAGGTGCTAGAAGGCTTGTTTGAAGCCAAAGGCGAGATTGTCGTGGCGATGGTGGGCAAGTACGTTGAGCTGCCAGACGCTTATAAATCAGTGAACGAAGCCTTGTTGCACGCTGGTATCGCCAACAAAACCAAAGTGAAAATTCACTACATTGACGCTGAAAAACTAGAAACCCAAAGCGAGCTGATGGACGAGCTAAAAGCGTGTGATGCAGTGCTTGTGCCGGGTGGTTTTGGTGAGCGTGGCACAGCTGGCAAGATGATGGCAATTCGCTATGCACGCGAAAATAACAAGCCGTATCTGGGCATTTGCCTAGGTATGCAGCTGGCGGTGATTGAATTTGCCCGCAATGTTTTGGGACTTGCCGCCAACTCTACCGAATTTGACCGCAAAGCCGCCGATCCCATCATTGGCTTGATTACCGAATGGTTTGATGAAAAAGGCGAGCTGCAAATCCGCAGTGATGACAGCGATCTTGGTGGCACCATGCGCCTAGGTGCGCAGGCGGCTGAGCTGGTGGCTGGCAGTAAACTTGCTAAGATTTACGGCTCAAACACCATCACCGAGCGTCATCGCCATCGTTATGAGATGAATAATCGCTACATTGACGCACTAGAAGCGGCAGGCATGAAAATCTCAGGATATTCTGCCAGACAGCATTTGGTGGAGTCGGTGGAGCTTGAGTCGCACCCTTGGTTTGTGGCGGTGCAATATCACCCTGAATTTACCAGCTCGCCACGCGGCGGACACCCATTGTTTAACAGCTTTATCAAGGCTGCAATGGACGTAAAAGGCTGATTGAATAAGCACATCAAGGGCTGCTTTGGTGTGCTTTGTTTTTTAAGTTATGGTTTTGATTTTCTTAATACGACATTAAGCATTTTAAGAAAATCTTCTGATTGCGCTTTTAAAGCATTTTGAGTAAGGATAACATCATGACACAGCCATTGGTCGCCCGCTCGCACATCAACGTGGCAGGCATTGAAATTGGCAACGATAAGCCGTTCGTGCTGTTTGGCGGTATGAACGTGCTAGAAAGCCGTGAGCTGGCTTTTGAGATTGCCGAAGCGTACATTGATATTTGTAATCGCTTGAACATCGGCTATGTGTTTAAAGCGAGTTTTGATAAGGCGAACCGCTCAAGTTTGCATTCATTTCGTGGCCCAAGCCTAGAAACGGGCTTGACGTGGCTCAACGACATCAAAGAACATTTTGGTGTGCCAATCATCACAGACGTGCATGAGCCTTATCAAGCAGCGCCTGTGGCGAAAGTGGCGGACATCATTCAGCTGCCTGCGTTTTTGAGCCGTCAGACGGATTTGGTCAGTGCGATGGCAAAAACTGGCGCAGTGATTAACGTTAAAAAAGCCCAATTTCTAGCACCGCACGAAATGCGCCACATCATCAATAAATGCCTAGAAGCAGGCAACGATCAGGTGATTTTGTGCGAGCGCGGCTCAAGTTTTGGTTATAATAATTTGGTCGTGGATATGCTGGGCTTTGACACCATGAAAGCCTTGAACGTGCCAGTATTTTTTGACGTAACGCACGCCTTACAAGAGCCGGGCGCATTGTCTGACAGTGCAGGCGGTCGCCGTGCGCAGATTGCCACCTTGGCGCGTGCAGGCATGGCAACAGGACTTGCAGGTCTGTTCCTAGAAGCGCACCCAAATCCAGACAAAGCCAAGTGCGATGGGCCTTGTGCGCTGCGTCTTGATCAGCTTGAGCCGTTCTTAAGCCAAATCAAACAGCTTGATGAGCTGGTGAAAGGCTTTGCGACTTTGGACACTCGTTAATTGGACGCTCGTTGCACTTTATGACTAACGGTTCGTGCCATCAATGCGCAATCCGCTTGGCTTAAAGGGTTTTGAGCAAGGTTTTTAAGTAAGACTTGTTCAGTTTACGCTTGGTTAAGCGGTTTATTTTCATACATCATTTGATAGATTGTATCATCATTCGTTCATTATATAGGAAGTAACATCATGTACGCTGAAGAAACTCACAGTGCTATTGAAATTAAAGACGTAATCGCACGCGAGATTTTGGATTCTCGTGGCAACCCAACCATCGAAGCCGATGTCATCTTGGCAAACGGCATCGTGGGTCGTGCGGCTGCGCCATCTGGTGCTTCTACTGGTTCGCGCGAAGCTTTGGAGCTGCGAGATGGCGATCCAGCGCGTTATCTGGGCAAGGGTGTAAAAAAAGCGGTGGCAAATGCCAACAGCCAAATCCGCAGTGCCTTGCTTGACAAAAACGTAACCGATCAAGCGAACATTGACCAAACTTTGATTGCGCTTGACGGCACAGAAAATAAAGGCAACATGGGCGCAAACGCCATGCTTGCAGTGTCTTTGGCGGCGGCAAAAGCAGCGGCACTTGCCCAAAATCTGCCATTGCACCAATACATCGCCAACCTGCGTGGACAAACGTCTTTGACCATGCCTGTGCCAATGATGAATATTCTAAATGGCGGTGCGCACGCTGATAACACCGTAGACATTCAAGAATTTATGATTGAGCCTGTGGGTTTTAACAGCTTTTCTGAAGCGCTGCGTGCAGGTACAGAAATTTTCCACAGCCTAAAATCTGTGCTAAAAGCGCAAGGCTTAAACACGGCGGTGGGTGATGAAGGCGGCTTTGCGCCAAACTTGCGCTCAAACGAAGAAGCCATCACCGTCATCATGCAAGCGATTGAAAAAGCAGGCTATACCGCAGGCAAGGACATTTTCCTAGCGCTTGACTGTGCGTCATCAGAATTTTATAAAAATGGTCAATATATCCTAGCAGGCGAAGGCAACAAAGCCTTTGATTCTCAAGGTTTTAGCGACTATTTGACTTCGCTTGTGAATCAATACCCAATCATCTCTATTGAAGACGGTCTTGACGAAAGCGACTGGGAGGGTTGGGCGTATTTGACGCAGCAGTTGGGCAAAAAAGTTCAGCTGGTGGGCGATGATTTGTTCGTAACTAACCCAAAAATCCTACAAGAAGGCATTGATAAGCAAATCGCCAACGCCATTTTGATTAAGTTCAACCAAATTGGCACACTGACCGAGACGCTAGACGCTATCTACCTTGCCAAGAAAAACGGCTATGCGACCGTCATCAGCCATCGTTCTGGCGAAACCGAAGACAGCACCATCGCAGATTTGGCGGTGGGTACAGCGGCAGGTCAAATCAAGACTGGCTCACTGTGCCGCTCAGACCGTGTGGCGAAGTACAACCAATTACTGCGCATTGAGCAGCAAGTAACGGCGAGCTTCCGTGGCCGTGAAGAGTTTATTGGCTTGCGCGGCTGACTGAGTGGAAAAGACGGCTGTGAAAAAACGTCCCGTGATGGAATTTGGCAACACATCGCTTAGCGCAGTCAGCTATTTGTGTCTGATTGCGTTTGGCGTGGTGGTGCTTTTGTTGCTGCAAAATCAATACTGGCGTGGCGAGAATGGTCATGCCAGCTTGCAGACGCTCAGCCAAGCCATCAAGGAACAAGAGCGCATCAACGCAGAGCAAATCTACACCAACAATCTGTTGCGTGCCGATGTGCAAGACCTAAAATCAGGGCTTTCTGCCATTGAAGAACACGCACGGCTGGATTTGGGATTGATTAAATCTGGTGAGACTTTTGTGCAGCTGTCCAATGCGCCTGTAACTTA
Organism: Moraxella caviae; assembly: GCF_002014985.1. Classification (GTDB taxonomy): domain Bacteria; phylum Pseudomonadota; class Gammaproteobacteria; order Pseudomonadales; family Moraxellaceae; genus Moraxella; species Moraxella caviae. The sequence goes on from NZ_MUXU01000006.1 coordinate 19,993, forward strand.
CAGTCGTACGCCTGTTGCCACAGACGCAGAAGAGACGGTGGAAGTCATTGACGAGCCGCTCACTGCGCCTTGATTTGATTTACGATAAAAAGACTGGCTTAGGCTGGTCTTTTTTGTGCCTGTTTTATGTGGATTTGGCGATTTGCTGATGAAAGGCTTGCAAATTTGCTTGCAAAAAGATGGCTTTTGTTTTATGTTTAGTGTGTGATTGCGAAGTCAATTATTAGGTTAATTCTTAAGCCAATCGTCAAGCTGACTACCAAGCTGGTTGCCAGATTTTTCGCCTATCATTGGATTTTATCACCACTACAAAAGTACACATTCGCCATGCCAAATTCTGCTTTATCTAACAATATTTGCGCAAACACAAACAGCGCTGCAAACAGAACTACAGCCCAGCCAAAAATCCACGCATTGATTGTGGCGGCTGGTAAAGGCTCACGTTTTGGGGCGAGCGTACCAAAGCAGTATTTGGATTTGGCGGGGCGCAGCGTGCTTGAGCATAGCGTCAAGCGGCTAAACCATGCTGAAATTAGGGATTTGACTTTGGTGGTTGCGGCAGATGATGAGCGTGTGCATAGTTTGGATTTTGAGTTTGCTGGCAAAATTGACTTTGCCATCGGCGGTGATGAACGCTGGCAATCGGTGCATTCAGGCGTGGCACACATTCGTGCCAGTGGCGCAGGCGATGACGACTGGGTGCTGGTGCATGACGCTGCCAGACCGTGCTTGCCAGCTGCGGATTTACAAGCCATCATCACCGCTTCGCACACTTGTACGCAAAATGCACTCATGCTTGCCACGCCTGTGGTGGACACGCTAAAACTTGCCCAAGATGAGCAGGTGGTGCGCACGGTGGATCGGCAAAATCTGTGGCAAGCGCAAACGCCGCAGATGTTTCGCTTGGCGGCGTTAGAAAAAGTGCTGGCAGCGGTGAGCGAGCAGGGCTTGATGATTACCGATGAAGCCAGCGGATTTGAGCTTTTGGGCGAAGCGGTGCAAGTGGTGGCGGGCAGTCGCCTGAATATGAAACTTACCTTTGCGGGCGATTTGCCATTGCTTTCCTTGATTGCCGAGCGGCTTTTGGCGGACGATAAGCCGTAAATTTACACAACAAAATTCACACAACAAAATTTACACAACTAGGGAGGGTGAGTGATGTGGGCGTTTGCTGGTGTGGTGGCTGCCGTGGGATTTGCGGTGCTGGCACTGGCGAGCTTTTTGCCGCTTCAAGCGCTTGACGCTTTGCAAAATCTGTCTTTTGCTTGGCTGACGGTGAGTTTGCTGAGTGCATGGGCGGCATTTTGGGTGCTTGGCGCATTTATTGAGCGAAGCAGAACCACAAGTGGGCTTTGGCAAGTTCATCGCTTATGGCGGTTGGGTTTGCGCTTGGTGCGTTTAGTGCTTGGCATGGTGATGGTGGGGTTATTTATCATTAACGGCTTGCATCAGCACGCCAAATTTGAGACGCACACACCAAAGCAGCCATGGACGGTGGAAGCGACCGCGCTCATTGATGAAATCAGCGACAGTGTGTACGATCCGCTGGCTGGCGGGCAATTTCGCCAAGTGGCACGGCTTACAGACATTGCGCTTGTGCATAATGCGCACCGCCATGCTGATGGCGCAAGTCTTGCCGCCAATCCTTTTTTCACGGCCGATGAGTTTACAAGCAATTTTGACGGCAATAATTATACTGACGGCAATCTTACCAACGAAAATTCTGCCGATAATAATTCTACCAACAGCAATCCTGCTGACAATAATCTAAATATCACTTCAAATTCCAACAATCCCATCGCCACGCTTGATGGCATGACGGTGCTGCTCAATGCACGCACTCAAAAGCACGGCAAAAAGAATGATGCTTTTGCTACGCTTGCCGACATCACGCCACACAGCCAAATTCGCCTGACGCTTTTGATTGAGCCTGTGGTGCGCACGGACGCAAAGCAGGGCTTTGACAGTTATCGCTGGCTGCGCACACGCCATGTTCATGCCACGGCGCAAATTTTGGCGGTGCAAAGTGCGCCAACCGCTGCGCCAAGTGCGAATTTATGGACGCATTTGCAAGCCTTGCGCCAAAAATTTCGTGCGCATTTTTATGCTGATTGGCACACGCACGACAAGCAAACCCAGCAAGCACGAGCTGTAACGCTCAGTCTTTTGACAGGCGATCGTGCGCTGATTGATAAAGACACCAAAGATTTGTATCAATTCGCTGGCATTTCGCATTTGCTTGCCATTTCTGGGACGCACGTTTTGTTTTTGGCGCTGATTTTGGCGTGGTGTGCGACTAAGACGCTGGATAAACTGCGACCAACGCTGTATCAAAGTGTGCCACGTTGGCAAATTCGCTTGGCGGTGATGGTGGTGGCAAGCGTGCTGTATGCGCTGTTCACTGGTTTTGATGTGCCTGCGGTGCGTACGGTGTATATGCTGGTGGCAGTGGCGTGCGTGCGACTTTTTGCGCTGCCGATTTTAGCGGTAAAAACGCTGCTGCTTGTGGGGCTTGGCATGGTGTGGCTGGATATGTATGTGCTGTGGCAGGCGGGATTTTGGCTGTCTTTTGTGGCGGTGTGGCTGCTGATTCGCTATGAAGGGCAAAGCGTGGCGATGGTGGAAAGCACGCCTTTGATGTCGCTGGATTTGCCTGTAAACCGTGCGAGCATTTGGCGGCGTGCTTATCAAGGTACGCTGTCATTGGTGCGTTTGCAAGTGTGGCTGTTTGTGGCGATGTTGCCGATTTCTTTGCTGCTTTTTGGCAAGGTGTCTTTGTGGGGTGTCATCATTAATCTGTTTGCCGTGGGGCTATTTAGCGCGGTGATTGTACCCATCAATCTTTTGGGCGGCGTGCTGTTTGGTGTGTCTGGTGCGGCTGCGGACGTGCTGTGGGATTTATCCGCCAAGATTTTATACGCTTTGCATGAGTTGATTGCGCTGATTCGGCTGGGCGATGATGGTGCGGCTTGGCTGTATGCGCCTTTTGGCATGATGGGCTTTGCGCTTTTTGTGGTGGTGCTTGGGCTTGTGCTTGCACCAAAATTTATGCCACGCTCTGCTGTGATTTTGCCTGTGCTGCTGCTGGGATTTTTATTGCAAAATCGCCACGCCAATTCCCCTGATGGCACGAGTATTTATGTGCTTAAAAGTGCGCCAAATATGCAAGCGGTGCTGGTGGTGAGCCGTCATGCTGGCGATGGTTGGCTGAAAAAGGTGCAACTTGGCGAAAATCCCATGACGATAAAGCAAAGTGCGTGGCTTTTGCTTGCGGATAATGGCAAGAAAAGCCATGCGTCAAAAAGTACGCACGCCCAAAATTTAAGCGATGAGATAAAGCGGCTGGGCGTGGATTCGCTTGATGGTATCATCGTGCAGACGGCAAGCGATGATTTGACGGCACTGAGTGCAAGTCTGGTGCGCAAATTTTCGGTGCGTGAATTTTGGCAGGCAGGGCGCAGCGATAGGCAGCTTGCCACCATCAGTACACAGGCGTGCGAAGCGGGCAAAACGTGGACAAATGGCGTGCTACAAATCCGTGCGCTGACAGGTTGGCGGCAGATTCCTGATGCGGACGTGTGGCATTGCGCCATTGAAATTCGTGCGCCAGAAATGGTAAATTTTCAGACCTTTGGCGTGCGTGAGCAGGCGGATTTTATGGCGGCTGATGGCGTGGATATGCAGGAAAATTTGCCATCTGATGAAGCACAATCTGATACGCATATTGATACACAAATTGACACGCACATTGACATGAGCATTGATGCAAAAACCGCCAATCAGCTCATCATTGACCCAGCGCCAGCGTCTGGTGCGTGGCAACTTTGGCTAAGACTGTGCCAGCCTTCGGACGTTGCGTCTGATTATTCGTACAGCGCAGGCATTTTCCCAAGCGGTAAGCCAACTTTATGGCTGATGAATGAAAAATTGGCGCAGGATAATCAAACTTATGCCGAACTTTATCGTCAGCACCGTGTGCAGGGCGTGCTGCTTACCGATTAACGTTTTAGGCGATGGGTTTGTGCTTGGCTGTTCTGTCTGGCGGTTTGCTGATTTTTAATCACATTGCTTGTCAATTTAGCAGCTTGCCAATTTAGCAACCCACCAAGCCAAAAATCAGCAAATTGGTGCTGCGCCAAAAATGTGCTACAATAGGGCAATTTTGACAACAAAGGCAACGTTATGGCTTGGCCACCAAATCCTGATAAAAAACCTGACGACATCCAGCGCACTGGCATTTCCATGCAGTCTGCTCAAGCTCAGCAGCCGACTGGGCAAGAGTGGCGTTTGCTGGAAAAAACACTGCTTGCCAGCATTGAAGAGCAGCGCCGCGCTCGCAGATGGTCGATTTTCTTTAAGATTTTGACTTTTGCTTATGTGGTGATGGTGGTGCTTGCGTTGGGGCAGTGCAGCAGCGTGGGTAATAAAAACGCCATGCCAACAGGGCTTGGTGAGCCGCATTTGGCGGTGGTGGACGTAACTGGTGCTATCAGTGCCAATTCTGAAACCAGCGCAGAATACATCAATACCGCCTTAACCGAAGCCTTTGAAAACACCAATGCCAAAGCCGTGGCACTAAACATCAATTCTCCGGGTGGTTCGCCTGTGCAGTCTAATGAAGTGTGGCAGCAGGCAATGGCGCTCAAAGAAGAATACCCTGACAAAAAACTCTACGCCGTCATCGGTGATATGGGTGCGTCTGGTGCGTATTACATTGCGTCTAGTGCCGATGAAATTTGGGTAAATCCGTCAAGTTTGGTGGGGTCAATCGGTGTGATTATGACCAGCTATAACGTGGAGCGATTGCTTGACAAAGCAGGCGTGCAGGATAACACCATGACTTCTGGCGCGTACAAAGACATTCTTAGCATGACACGTCCAATGAATGCCGATGAGCGCGCGCATGTGCAAAGTTTGCTGGACACTACGCATCAAAATTTCATTGATGCAGTAACCAAAGGGCGTGGCGATAAACTCAAAGACCCTGAGAAAAATCAGCTATTTAGCGGTCTTTTTTGGACGGGCAAGCAGTCGGTGGAGCTTGGGCTGGCGGACAAACTTGGCGGCATGACCCAGCTAAAAAATGAGCTGGATTTGGACACGGTGAATTACAGCTACACCAATCCGATGAAGCAGCTGTTTGACCGCTTTGGCGTGCAAGTGGGCAAAGGGCTTGGGCAGGGCGTAACGCTTGGCATAAAAGAGCAAAGCACGGCAAGCATAGAATAAGCAAATGCGGCACGATTTTACTAAAATCGATTTGCCAAAACCAATTTGCCAAAACTGGTTTACTAAAACTGATTTATCAAAACAAAAACGCAGTCTGGTGGCTGCGTTTTTTATTGGGCAAAATCATGATTTTAAAAGTCGTTATCAATTTTTAAGAACATTGCTATTTGCAACAAACCGCTATTTTTAACAAAACGAGCATTTTAACAAGCAGTCATGTTTTAAAAACTGTCAATTTTAAAAAAACCGCCAATTTTAAAAAGGGTTTGGTTTTATATAACTTTTATTTATAAGTTTGTGTATTTTTTCACGCTTTATCTTTACCAAATGTTACCAAAAGATTAAAACTGTGCTACAATGGCGCATTGCTTGGGTTTGGTGAGTGGTCAATTTAAGATGATGAACCAACAAAGACGGTTTGCCAAGCCGAGCAATGATGGATTAGCACAACGGAAATTTTGTAAAAATAGTGTCGGGTTGGCGCGCGCCACACCCCTTTTGGAGTAAAAGATGTCTTGCTTAAAATTTACCACTTTTGCTGTATCGGCAGCATTATCCGCCACGCTTTTGGGCTGCTCAAACCAAGCACCAAAAGCCGATGAAGTGCACACGGTAGATGGCGCAGCAGTCAAAGAAGCCAAAACCATTGCCATCAGTGCCATCGTAGAGCATCCATCGCTGGACGACATTCGCCGTGGCGTGGTGGCAGGGCTTGCTGATTTGGGTTATAAGCAAGGCGAAAACTTGACGGTGAATTTCCAATCCGCTCAAGGCAATATGGCGACCGCAGGGCAAATCGCCAAGCAATTCGTGGCGGATAATCCAAATGCCATCGTGGCGATTTCTACGCCAACTGCGCAAACTTTGGCAGCTGCCACCGAGACCATTCCGCTCATTTACACCGCAGTATCTGACCCTGTGGCGGCTAAGCTGATTGACAACAACCAAGTCGGCATTCAGCCAAACATCACAGGGCTTTCTAGTCAGTTGCCGCTTGAGCCGCAAATTGAGCTGTTTAATAAAGTCAAGCCAGATGCTAAGCGTATCGGCTATGTGTACAGCCCCGGCGAAGCAAATTCAGTGGTGCTAAAAGAGCAGCTGTTGCAAATTTTGCCAAAATACGGCATGACTTTGGTGGACATTCCAGCCAACCGCTCATCAGACATCGCAGCTGCCACGCGTGCGCTTGATGGCAAGGCGGATTTGATTTACACTTCGCTGGATAACAACGTGGCGTCAGCGATGGAAGCGATGGTGCAAGTGGCGAACGAGCTGGATTTGCCAATCATTGCGTCTGATGAATTTTCGGTGCGCCGTGGGGCAGCGGCTGCGCTTGGCGTGAATGATTTTGATTTTGGTGTGGCGACTGCCAAACTGGTGGCGGACGTTTTGGACGGCAAAAAACCAAGCGAAGTGCCGCCAATCGTGATGAACGAGCTGACCTTGTACGTCAGTCCAAAGCACGCAGCCGAGCAGGGCGCAACGCTTGATGGCGCGTTGGTTGCCAGTGGTATTGATGTGGACACCACGCCACGCAGTGAATGATTTTAAACTTGTGCCATTGGCTAAAACGCATTTAAAATCAAATGCTTATCGGTTTTAAATTACGTTTTATGAGCGATGACAGTTGGTATGGCGCAAGTTAGTTTTACAGTTAAATTTTAAATCAACCCAGTTATTTGACTTTATCTAAAAGTTAAACCACTTCACAGCAATAGGAGATTGCAATGTTTAATCCAAATCGTACCGCAAAATTGTTCGGTATCAGCGTATTGGCAGCGGCGTTGTTCGGCTGCTCACAGGATAAAGCGGCAGACGCAACCGCAGCCCAAGCAGACACCAAAACCGTGGCAATCACCGCCATCGTTGAGCATCCTGCATTGGACGCAGCACGTCAAGGCGTGATTGAAAGTCTGGCAGAAGCAGGCTACAAAGAAGGCGAAAATTTGACGGTGAATTTCCAATCTGCACAAGGCAACCAAGCCACCGCAGGACAAATCGCCAAGCAGTTTGCGTCTGACAATCCTGATGCCATCGTGGCAATTTCTACACCATCAGCACAAGCCGTGGCAGCAGCGACCAGCACCATTCCTGTGGTGTTCACCGCGGTAACCAATCCTGTAGAAGCCAAACTGGTTTCAAGCGTTGAAGGTGGTGGTGCAAACATCACAGGTGCGTCTGACGCTTTGCCGTTTGAGCCGCAAGTTGCGCTGATTCAAGAAGTGCTGCCAAACGTGAAAAACGTAGGTTTTGTGTATAGTCCGGGTGAAGTGAACTCGGTAGAAACGCTAAAAGCACTAAAAGAGCATTTGCAAAAAGTGGGTATTAACTTGATTGAAGCGCCTGCCCAAAAATCAAGCGATGTGGCGATGGCAACCCAAAGTCTGGTGGGTAAAGTAGACATGATTTACACATCTACCGACAACAACGTCATCAATGCGTACGAAGCGCTTGCACAAGTGGCAAAAGAAGCGAAAATTCCTTTGATGTCATCAGACCCAAGCACCGTTGAGCGTGGTGCAGCGATTGCGCTGGGCGTGAACTACAAAGATTTGGGGCGTGAAACGGGCAAAATCACTGCGCGTATCCTAGGTGGTGAAAATGCAGGCGCAATCCCTGTGTACACCGCTGAAACGCTGGATTTGACCATCAATACCAAAAACGCCGCCGAGCAAGGTGTGAGCATTCCACAAGCGGTGCTTGACCGTGCGGCAAACATCGTTGAATAATTGTCAAAAAAGTTATTAAATGATGAAAAACGTCTTGTGCTTATATGAGTGCATTTCAGCGCAAATGAGCGCAAGGCGATGGGCGTGATAAAACTTGCTTATCAAAAAGTGAAAATCATGCTAAAATAGCAAAATTTTACCAAGGCACACGCCCGAATTTCGTGGTGTGTGTTTTGGTGTTTTGTGAAGTCGGCATTTGTTTGGGTGTTGATTGATGTAATGAATTGGTAAGATGTTGGCAAGCAATTAGCCAAAACCGCCAATCATCAGCCAAACCCATGCAAACCGACACATTGGCAAGGAATGCTGCTTGAGCCATGCTCAAAACTGCTGGTGGATACTGGCGGTGCATAAAGAATTTGTATACAACAAACTTGTGAATTTTGCTGCGTGGGCGGTGAAATCTTGGGGTGTTTTTATGTCAATGATTGCCTTTTTTGGCGCACTTGAAAGCGGCTTGATTTATGCGCTGATGGCGCTTGGCGTGCTGATTTCGTTCCGTATTTTGGATTTTCCAGATTTGACGGCAGACGGCAGTTTTCCGCTTGGCGGTGCGGTGGCAGGACTTGCGATTGTCTCAGGGCTAAACCCTTGGTTGGCGTGTGTGCTTGGCATGGGCGCAGGGGCGATGGCAGGCGTGGTTACTGCGTGGCTGAACGTCAAACTTGGCATTTTACACCTGTTGGCGGGTATCTTGGTGATGACCGCCTTATATTCTGTGAATTTGCGCATCATGGGCGCGCCAAACTTGTCATTGCTTGGCGAGCCAACCGTGTTTTCACCTTTTATTGAGGGTGGCAACGGCTTTTGGGTGCGTGCGCTGGTGGCAGGCGTGGTCGTTTTGGTGGCAAAATTGGTGCTGGATTGGTTTTTTAGCACGGAGACGGGTCTTTCTATGCGCGCCACAGGCTCAAATCTAAAAATGGCACAAGCGCAAGGCATTAACACGTCTTGGATTATTATTCTGGGCATGGCGATTAGTAATGGCTTGATTGCGCTGTCTGGTGCGCTGTTTGTGCAGACGCAAGGCAGTGCCGACATTTCTATCGGTATTGGTACGATTGTCATCGGTCTTGCGGCGGTTATCATTGGCGAGACGGTATTGAGTGCTAAAAAGATGTTTTGGATTACGCTGTCGGTGGTGATTGGTGCGGTGCTTTATAAGCTGTTCATTCAGATTGCGCTGTCTAGTCAGACGCTGCGCAGCATTGGTTTTGGGCCGCAGGATTTGAATTTGGTAACTGCGCTTTTGGTGGTGATTGTCTTGATGTTGCCAAAATTTCGCACAAGATTACTGGCTGGACTTGGCGTTCGTAAGTCTGGCAAATCACTGCAAAAATAAGGGGAAATGACTCATGATGCAAGCTAGCGATTTGCGTTTGACTTTTAACGCAGGCACGCCGATTGAAAACCCTGCTTTGCGTGGTATCAGCCTAAACATTGCCGATGGCGAATTTGTTACCGTCATTGGCACAAACGGCGCAGGCAAATCCACATTTTTGAACGCCATCAGCGGCGCAATCAAAGTGGACAGCGGTAAAATCATCATCAATGGCACAGACGTTACCAAAAAAGCCACGCACCAGCGCAGCAACTGGGTGGCGCGTGTTTTCCAAGACCCGATGGCGGGCACTTGCGAAGCCTTAACCATTGAAGAAAACATGGCACTTGCTTATAAGCGTGGTAGCAGCCGTGGACTAAAAGGCGCATTAAACAGCCATAACCGTGAGCTGTTTCGTGAAAAATTATCGGTGCTAAAATTGGGGCTGGAAAACCGCTTGACTGACCGCATGGGTCTGCTTTCTGGCGGACAACGCCAAGCGGTGAGCCTGCTTATGGCGAGTCTTCAGCCATCAAAAATTCTACTTTTGGACGAGCATACAGCCGCCCTAGATCCAAAAACAGCCGCCTTTGTGCTTGAGCTGACCGACAAAATCGTTACCGAAAATAAGCTGACCACCATGATGGTAACGCACTCCATGCAGCAGGCGCTGACGCACGGCACACGCACCGTCATGCTACACCAAGGACAAGTGGTGCTTGATGTGTCTGGCGATGAAAGACGTGGCATGGACGTGCCAGATTTGCTGGCGATGTTTGAAAAAACACGCGGTGAGAAAGTGGAAGATGATGCGTTGCTTTTGGGCTAAGGATACGGCATGAAACTAAACCCACGTTTGGCGAATGTGATTTCGCTGCTGCTGTTTTTCGTTGGCGTGATGGCGGTGGCGGTGTGCGTGATTGAAGATAATGGCTATGCGTATCACGCCTTTGTGCTGTGCGGCGCGCTGTCTGTGCTTGCTGAAGCCATCAGCTTGTACGCAGGCAATAAACAGCCCAATGCCACGCCACGCCAAAAACGCTTTATTTTGATTTTTCAAGCGGTGTTTTGGCTGATTGGTTGGGCGCTCGTGTATTCGTTTGATTTGTTTTAAAATTTATTTTTAAAAAGTGTGGCGAACTGGCGGCTTGTCGGTTTGATTTGCTGGTTTGATTGACAGCCAATTTTAAAGTTCACAAAATCATCGCAAACAAAAAGACTTGAGTGCGCACCAAGTCTTTTTGTGTTTTTAAAGTGCGCTTACTTTTTCAGTTCGGCTTAATTCGGCTTATTATTTAAGTATTGATACGCATTTCGTACCAAAAAGTAGAGTTAAAAATTTGACCAACTCAATTTCATCAACTTACTAAAACTCAAGAAACTAAGAAAAAATCATGAAAACCACAAAAACCACAACCAATTCTCCCAAATCGCCCATTCGCACAAACTACGATAACCACGCACGGCTTTTGGTAACTTGCCAAGACCAATCAGGCATCGTGCAGGCAGTGTCAGGGTTTTTGTATCATCATGGCGCAAACATTGTATCGCTTGACCAGCACACCACCGAAGCCTATGGCGGCAAATATTTCATGCGTGTGGAATTTCATGTGGACGATTTGCTTGCCAAAAAGGCGCAGCTCATTGAGACGTTTGAGCGCAATGTGGCGCAAAAATACGGCATGCAGTGGCGTTTGACGTGCAGCAGCGAGCTAAAACGTGTGGGCATTTTGGTGTCCAAAGAAGACCATGCGCTGCAAGAGCTTTTGTGGCGATACAGTCGCGGCGTGCTGCCGTGCGTGATTACAAAAGTGGTGTCTAACCATGAAGATTTGCGTGCGGACGTGGAAAAATTCGGCATTGAATTTGTGCATATTCCTGTGAATAAAGACAATAAAGCCGAAGCCTACGCCAAGATTGATGACATCATGCAGGGCAATGATTTGCTGGTGCTGGCACGCTATATGCAGATTTTAAGCCCTGAATTTGTGGAGCGTTGGCAGATGAAAGTGATTAACATTCACCATTCGTTTTTGCCTGCTTTTGTGGGCGCAAATCCGTATAAGCAAGCCTTTGATAAGGGCGTAAAACTCATCGGGGCGACCGCGCATTATGTAACGAGCGAGCTTGACGAAGGGCCAATCATTGAGCAGGGCGTGGAGCGTGTCAGCCATAATTACAGCGTGGAGCAGCTGCGTGAACTGGGGCGTGATATTGAGCGAGATGTGCTGGCACGAGCGGTGCTGTGGCATTTAGAAGACCGCATTATTTTAGATGGACATAAAACGGTGGTTTTTGATTGATGGTGGTTTTATAAAAACCGTTGGGGCTGTACTAGAATAACAACCATGTTATACTAGTTTTATGAAGATAACCCATTGTAAACTAAGTAAAAAAGTTCAAAAAAGACTGCTTGAATTTTTTGTACTCGAAGTTACTGCTAGAAGTGCAGCTGATTTACTGGGTATTCACCCTAATTCAGCAGCCCTTTTTTACCACAAAATCCGCCTTGTGATAGAATACCACTTAGCTCTTGAAGCCAACACTGTCTTTGATGGTGAAGTTGAACTTGATGAAAGTTACTTCGGCGGTATTCGTAAAGGCAAACGTGGTCGTGGTGCAGCTGGTAAAACTGCTGTATTTGGTTTATTAAAACGCAATGATAAAGTTTACACTGTTGTTGTTAAAGATACTAAGACAAATACACTAATGCCAATTATCACAAGTAAAATCAAGCCTGATAGCATTGTCTACACAGA
>NZ_MUXU01000007.1 GCF_002014985.1 Moraxella caviae
CATACAGATTGTTGATGAAATAAAATAAGCATGGCTGTTTTTTCTACAAAGCAGTGTTCAAACACTTAGGTTGGGTGCAATTTACAAACCATGCTGGCGGTAAAATAATACGTTGTTATTTTACCTGATTGGGGTTGGGGAAGATACAAGGTTGGGCTTTAGTGAATTGTATGCTGGGTCAGCGAAGCGTAACCCAGCATATTTTCATCAAGCCAAGATGATTTTTACAAGTTTTCCATTCCGTTCACCCTTCAACAAGCTCAGGGCGAACGGTAGGGTGTAAACTCAAGACGAACGAAAAATCCCATCAAGCAGGCAAATAGGCTTTGATTTTTTCAACCAATTGATCCACTTGCGCTTTGGTGATGTCAAAACTCATCATCAGGCGGATTTCACCTGTTGCCAAATCCCAATCATAAAAATGAAAATCTTTGTGCAATTTGGCGGTGGTGTCGCTTGGCAAGATGGCAAAAACAGCGTTAGATTCTACCTTTTGGGTGATGGTAACGTTTGGTAAGTCTTTGATTTGATTGGCTAAATAAGTCGCCATCTCGTTGGCGTGGCTTGCCAGCGTCAGCCACAAGCCGCTTTGCAGCCAGTGAATGAATTGCGCAGAAATAAAGCGCAGTTTTGAGCCAAGTTGCATATGGTTTTTGCGCAGATATTTCATCGTGGTGTCAAGTGCAGGGTTTAGCACCACGATGCACTCGCCAATCAGCATGCCGTTTTTTGTGCCGCCTAGGGATAAAATGTCAATGCCTGTATCGGCGATGTCTTTAAAGATGCAGCCCAGCGTGGCACAAGCGTTTGACAAGCGTGCGCCATCGACATACACAAACAATCCACGCTCTTTGGCGTAGGCGGTGATGGCGCGCAGCTCGTCTAGGGTGTAGCAAGTGCCAAGCTCGGTGGTTTGGCTGATGTAGACGCAGGTGGGCTGTGAAGCGTGTTCGTTGCCAAGGCGGTACAACTCGGTGGCAATCAGCTCTGGGGTGAGTTTGCCGTCTTTGGTGATGATGGGCAAAAGTTTAATACCTGAGACGTATTGTGGGGCGTTGGATTCATCTCAGTTGATATGTGCGGTTTTGGCGCAGACGATGGAGCCAAAGCGCGGCAAGGTGGCGGTCAGCCCTGTGATGTTTGCGCCTGTGCCGTTAAACACAGGATAGACGCTCGCAGCGGCGCCAAAATGTTCTTTAATCATCTCGCCTAAGCGTGCGGTGTAAACGTCATAACCGTAGGCAGGTTCGTGTCCGCCATTGGCTGCATTGATGGCGGCAAGCATTTCAGGGTGTACGCCTGAGTAGTTGTCTGAAGCGAAAGAAAAAGAAGCGGTACTGTGTAGTGGTTGCATGGGTTTTCCCCTTAGAATTGTTATAATGTACGGACTAAAACCGTAACAAATCGTTTTAGATTGTTGAGCATTTAGAATGGGTATTATAACAATTCTTTTGGTATGGGGGAATGGGCAGGCGAGCAAATCAGCCGTTGTTGGGCTGATTTAACCAGCCAACGCCTTTTTCACCAAGCCGCTCACCGCCGCAGGGTCGGCTTGTCCTGTGGTTTTGTCTTTGACGGCATTCATCACGCGCCCCATGTCTTTCATGCCAGACGCGCCAAGATCGCTGATGGTTTCAGTGATGATGGCGTTCAGCGCATCTTCAGACAGCTGCTCTGGCAAAAATTGGCTGATGACGTTGATTTCAAATTGCTCTTGCTCCGCCAAATCATCACGTCCGTTAGTTTTATAGATTTCTAGCGATTCGCTGCGCTGCTTGAGCTGCTTTTGAATGATTTCTAGCACGCCTTTGTCGTCAAGTTCTACTTGATTATCAATTTCAATTTGCTTGATTGCAGCTTGTACGCCACGCAAAACTTTCACTTGCGCCATGTCTTTGGCTTTCATGGCGGTTTTGACGGCTTCGGTCAGGGTGATTTTTAGGCTCATAAGCTCTCCAGTTTTTGTTAAAGTGTTGTTAATAAATCAATTTTTGAAGTTGCTTTGTAAAGTCATTTGGCGATTTTTTAGCTGTTATTTTGCAGGGCAAGCAAGCGGTCGTACACTTCGCCTTTTTTAATGCCTAAAACTTGCGCCACGATACCGCTTGCTTTTTTTGGTGGCAATTCTTCGGCAAGTGCAAGCAGCCAATCGTCATAATTGGTGGCGGTTTTGGGCTGTTTGTTGCCTGCGATGACAAGCACGATTTCACCTTTTTGTTGATTGGCATCATTGTTAATAAATTCTAATAAATCAGCCAGCGGTAATTTTTTGATGGTTTCAAAAGTTTTGCTGATTTCTCGGCATAAAGTCGCTTCACGCTCGCCGCCAAAAACTGCCGCCATGTCCGCCACGCTTTCACAAATGCGGTGTGGCGCTTCATAAAAAATCAAGGTCTCGCTGCGGTCTTTATAGTCATTCAGCACGCTTTGGCGAGCGGCAGATTTGGCAGGCAAAAACCCCAAAAAGCTAAACTTATCTGACGGCAAACCCGCCACAGACAAGGCAGCAACCATGGCGCACGCACCTGCAATCGGTACGGTGGGCAAGCTGTGTTCGTGAGCGGTGCGCACCAAGCGAAAGCCGGGGTCTGAAATTAGTGGCGTGCCAGCATCCGAAATCAGCGCCACCGATTTACCAGCGTTTAGCATATCAATAATGCGTGCGGTTTGGCTGTCGGCATTATGCTCATGATAGGCGATGGTGGGCGTAGATATGTTAAAAAAACTTAACAATTTACCGCTGGTACGCGTGTCTTCGCAGGCAATCACATCCACAGATTTTAGCGTGTCGAGCGCGCGCTGGCTGATGTCGCCAAGATTGCCGATGGGCGTTGCGACAATGTACAGCGTACCTGCTTGAGCGTGGTGAGTATGGCGTTCAGTCATGTTGTCCGCCTTGTGTGTGCTGGGCTGATGTGTCATTTTCACTGTTTGGCAAGTTATTTGCGTTTGGTGAATTTTCTTGGGCTTGGCTTGCAGCTTGATTTTCCTTAGCTTTTGCCAAATGCAGCCACATACCCAGCGTGTCCGCCAGCTCTTCAATGCCTTCTCGCTTGAGCGCACTAAAAAGCTGAATGGAAAACGACAAACCCAGCGCAGCAAGCTGCTTTTTGGTGGCAAGCAGAGCGGCTTTTTGTGCGCCACGTTTTAATTTATCCGCCTTGGTCAGCAAAACGTGCACCGCCAAATTACCGTCTTTTGCCCAGTGCAGCATTTGCTCATCAAAATATTTGAGCGGATGGCGAATGTCGGTCAAAAGCACAAGCCCCGTCAGGCTTTCACGGTTCACTAAATAAGATTCCAACTCTTTTTGCCACTTGATTTTCATCGCTTCTGGCACTTGCGCATAGCCATAACCCGGCAAATCCACAATGCGTGCGTCAGGCGAACCCACATTAAAAAAGTTAATCATCTGTGTGCGTCCCGGTGTCTTGGACGAGCGCGCAAGCTGCTTTTGGTGGGTGATGGTATTGATGGCGGACGATTTGCCAGCGTTTGAACGCCCAGCGAACGCCACTTCAAAGCCTGTGTCGTCAGGGCAAAGTTTGAACGTTGGCGCAGAAAGCGAAAACGTGGTTTGGCGGATTTGTTTTAAGAAAAATTCGGTGTCGGTCATGGTGCAAGGCTGTGATGTTGTTTGTGGCAAAATTCGTGGTTAAAAGTGGTGAAAAATCTGTGGCTAAAATTTAAGGCTGTGCGCTTATTTGTCGCTGATTGTCAATTTTGTCGTTGGTTGTCCATTTAAAGTTGCTGGCTAAAACTACCCATAAAGCTAAAACTACCCATAAAATAGTGGCAAATCATTCGTCAAATTTTACCAATATTCAGCGAAACACAACTTTAAATAACGCATTATTTGACAATAAAAGCATGAATTTATAAGTGTATCATGAAATGCCAATTTTCCCAACGTGTTATTTTTAAGTACCAGTTTTTCAAAGTGGGAATTTGTGCAAAAAGCATACCAACGTATAAAATTTGCTTGAGCTTTGGGTGCGATGGATAAATGGTGGTTTTTGAATAATGGCGTTTTGATGCGGCGTGAACTTTGATGTGGCGTGAAAAATGGCGAAAAACCGCCAAATTTTGCGTGATTGTTACCCATTTGCCGTGTGCGTTACCAAAATCTGCTTGCAAAACCTTAAAAAACACCCATAATAACTCAAAAGACCATCATTTGTTTGCCGATTTGGCTAATCTTTGATGTGTTGTTTGGAGAATTTTTATGCAAAAAACAACATCAAAAACCATACAAATACCCATGCGCAAAACCGCACAAAAGCTCATTGTCGCCACGCTTTGTGCGTCAGTTTTGGTGAGTGCGCCTGCGGTTGCTGCGGTGGCGGATACTTACCAAAAGACTTGCGCCACTTGCCATGACAGCGGTGCGCTCAATGCGCCTAAAAAGGGCGACACTGCCATTTGGGAGCGTCTAAAATCTCAAAAAGGCATGGACGCATTGGTGCAATCCACCAAAAAAGGTATGCCGCAAATGCCTGCGATGGGTTTGTGTGGCAGTTGTTCGGATCAAGATTTTAAAGATTTGATTAACTATATGGCGAATTAAACTGCATAAAAATGCCATAAAATGACGAATTTTTTGTCAGTTTTACAAAAAATTTAGAAAAAATGTTACCAAAACCACAATTTTTGTAGGAAAATTCAGCAAGTTCTTGCTATAATAGCGAATGTTGAGAAGAATGCCTAAAATTGCACAAAGTTTGGTTTGTGGTTTTAAAAGCAAGCCAATTTAAAATATGGAATCGCAAAGGTTGGGCGCTTCGCAAGTTTTTTGTTATTTTTAATTTTGAACAAAACCCAAGACGTGGGGAAATCCCCAAAAGTTAGTAGGAAATTGTCATATGAAACCTGCAAATAAAGCCATTTTCGCCAACGTAATCCTTGCCGCGGGTGTCGGCGTTGCCAGCATGACGGCAGGCGCTGCCGTAACCGTACCGAGCTACGACATTGAAGCAGGTAAGGCAATCGTAGAAGCTAACTGTGCTGCGTGTCATGGTGCAAATGGCGTGAGTGTTGCGCCTGCACAGCCAAACCTAGGCGGTCAAAACGTCAAATATCTGTACAAGCAGCTGGTGGATTTTAAAACCCAAGCACGCCGTAACGGCATCATGGAAGCGCAGTTGGCTGGTCTGACTCAGCAGGATTTGGCAAATGTGGCTGGTTATTATGCCGCTCAAGCGCCATGGACACCGGGTTATGGCAATAAAGCCACTTATGTCGCTGCCCAAAAACTGTACCTTGGTGGCGACAAAAACCGCGGTATCATTCCATGCGCAGGCTGCCATGATCCAAAAGGCGCAGGCAATGAATGGGCGGCATTCCCACGCATTGGTGGTCAGCACGCCACTTACCTAGCGACACAGCTAAAAATGTTCCGTGCGGCAGGCCGTGAAGATGAAGGTTTGATGGCGGATCAATACCGCACCAACGATTCAGCGAAAAAAGACGAAAAAGGCATGATGCAAATCGTTGCTGCCAAGCTGTCTGACCGCGACATCAAGATTTTGTCTGAATTCTTGTCAGCGGTACACTGATTTTTGTATAAAATCGCACACACAAAAACCCCAGCTTTGGGGTTTTTTGCTATCTTTATTGTTGCGTTTTGGTGGATGGTTGGCAGAAGGTTGGCGAGCGATTGAAGAAAAATCGTTGAAATCATTTAAAAACCACTTGGTGCAATCAAAAAAACGCCAACCCAATCACGTCAGCAAATGTGCTAAAATTGGCGTGTTTGAATTGATGTGCTAAATTGATACGCTAAAATCAAAGCAAGTTTTAACCAGATTTTAACCAAGTTTTCACAAAACTAATTTAATTAAAAACCATCAAGTTCGCTTGAGTTTTTCACTGTTGGGTGAGTTATGCTTTCAAGACACACGGTATTTTTTGTGGCATCGGCATTGCCGCTATTGTTTGTCGGTTTGGTTGCGCCAAGCAAGGCGCACGAGCTGGATTTTTGGCTGATGTGGGTGCTGTCCATGACGCTGGTCGGTTTGCCGATTTTATTTGCAGAAGTGGCATTGTCGGCACGCAGCGCGGCGATGCCATGGCAAGGTATGCAAAAGCTGACGCGAGAAGCGGACGCGTCTTTGGTGTGGCGTGTGTTTGCTGGGCTGTCGGTGGTGGTGGCGATTTTAATTGCGGCAAGCATCACCGCTCGGCTGGCAGTTGGGTTTGATGCGCAAATGCCAAACGTGGCGCAGGATTTGGGCGTGCCAACGCTGGGAGTGAGTGCAGCTTTGATGGTGGTGGCGCTGATTTTGAGCTTGTTAAAAGCACGACTTTTGCCAGTGGGTTTGCTGCTTGTTGTCGCTGGAGCGCTCGTATCGCTGTTTGATGGCGGCATCATGAGCGGCGTGGCGGTGCCGATGATGACTGAATTTACGCTTGGCGAGTTTGGGCGTGCGCTGCTGCTTGCCTTGCTGTCTGTGGGCGTGGGTACGGGTCTGTACTGGTTTGGCGGCTCGGTGATTGCGCCAGTAGCGATGGCAAGTAAGAAATCTTTGGCAGGGCTGATTTTACCGATTTGGCTGACGCAACTGATTTTTGGGGCGTTTGCGCTGTTTGCAGGCAGTGCGATGGTAACGCCAGCGTCTTTTTTGGTGTCAGGCGTTGGCATGCTCTTGATTGCGGCGTTTTTGCTGTATTATGCGGCATCGCAGCTGATTGCACGCTTTGGGCTGGTGATTGGGGCGATTGCCACGCTGGTTTTGGCGGTGATTTTTAGTCCTTTGCCTGTGAGCGTGCTGCTGGTTGTGCTTGCGGTGCTAAGTTTGCTTGCGGTGCTGAATTTGGCGATTTTTGCAGGTTTTGTGATGAAAATCAGCCACTTGCGTAAGACTTTAAATTTCGGCAGTGAAGGGCGATATAACATCTGGCGAGTATTGGTGCGCATCATCGTGCCGCTGGCGGTGGTGGTTGCATTGGCTGGGCTTGTCATGGAGTGGCTGGCGTGAGTACCGATGGCAAGATTGACATTGCGCTGGCGTTTGTGGGCGAAACGGACGATGGCGCAGGCGTGCAATTTTATGAAGAAATGCAAGTGGCGGCAGGCAGCAGCATTTATCAAGCACTGCAAGAAAGCGGCTGGCTTTTGCGTGCTGAGCTTGCGGACTTTGCCAAGTGGTGTGCGGATAATGCGTGCGCCACGCCTAACCATCGTGCGTGGTTTGTCGGCATTTATAGCGAAAAACGCAGCCTGACGGACGTGCTGGCGCAGGGCGATCGCATTGAGATTTATCGTGCGCTGTCGTCCGAGCCAATGCAGCGTAGAAAACGCCGCTCCAAGCCCACCGTACGAAAACTTGGCGCACGCTCATAAGTAAAACACCGCTGATTGGCGGTGTTTTTTTTGGGGTTAAAGGTAGGTTGGTGTGATATTTGTAAGTTGGTTTTGTAAAACGTGATTCAATTGGAGTGGTGATATTATCTAGTGTTTTAACAATGGCTATCGGTGGGGTTGGTGTGTTTTTTGGGTTCTAAGCTTACCTTTCCATTCGCCCTGAGCTTGTCGAAGGGTGAACTGGCGGGGTTTTTGACCTGTTAAAAGATTAAAAAACCGTCCATGGTTCGACAAAGCTCACCACGAACGGTTTTTTGAATTGCTACGGACGGATTTCTGAATGATTTTTTAAATTACGAAGGTTTTTTAGATTATGTAGATGTCATCCACCCAATTTACAAGCCCCAAAAAATTACAACCCACACCAAAAACAAAAGCCCACCAATTGGTGAGCTTTTGTGTAGGCAGGAAACAAGATTAGAACTTGTATTCGATACCAGTTGCGATGCCGTAGCCATCAGTCTTGTTGTTGCCGTTTTCTTCTTTCAGGTATTTGCTGTAAATATGACCGATGGTGTTTTTGTTGAACGCATATTTACCGCCAACAGTAGCGCGGAATGCTTCAGCGTCTTTAGCGCCTTTTACATTGTCAACGAAATCCAGCTGACCATATACCGCCCATGGAGTTTGTGCGATTTTGTGGTGTGCAGACACTGCAAATGCGTTTTCATTGTCATTAGAGTCAAAATCAGTGTGCTGATATAGACCGCCAACGGTAGTCGCTGGAGTAATGTCATATTGACCACTCACACGCACCGCTTTTGCGCTGTCGCCAGTAACACCTAGCTGTGAAGCTTGGATATAAGTAATACCACCACGGAATGGCTGATTAGCTGGCTCGTATTTTGCACCTACGCCAAACGCATCGCCAGCTAGGTTGTCATTTGCTTGAAGTTCTTTAGCTAGATTATCAACGCTTTTGTCGGTTTTATCTTCATCAAGAGTGTACATACCTAGGAATTGTACACCGTTGTAGCTTGGAGATACGTATGCAAAAGTATTATTTGCACGCGGACCATCAATGCTTGCCAAAGTAGTGTCATGACCTAGCATTTTACCTTGACCTACACTTGCGTAGTCAATGTGGCTGTCGATTGCTTTTAGACGACCAGCAAGTAGAGTACCATATTGCTTGTTAGAAAGACCTAGGAAAGTATCACGAGACTTAAACTGTTGAGTGTCTGAATCAACTTCAATGCCATATTCTAGTTGGTATACTAGGTCGGTGTTTGCAGTCAGAGCTTCAGAACCTTTGAAGCCAATGCGAGAGTAGTTAGAGTTTAGAGAAGTACGCTCTTTGTAGTCGCCATCAATAGCGTCAAGAGTCAAGAACGCTTTACCATATACGGTAGGCGCAGCTTGTGCAGCGGTAACAGATAGAGCAGCGATTGCTGATGCTAAAAGTAGTTTTTTCATGGGTTTCTCCACATTACATTTTTAGTTTTGGGCTGCATTCGCTTGCGCCCAGTGCAATGCCTGCAAATACACACATTGCGGTTTTGTTGCTTCGTTTCCAGTACGAAAATCAGCTTACATCATAAATATGATTTACACCATTTCATGATATTTGCACGACAAACTGGCAACATTCCCACTCTACTGGCTCAAATCGTTTTAAATTTCGTTTCCAACGGTCAAAAAACGGATTCAGACAGCTATGAGTAAAGATTGATTACCAAATCCATACCGTGTTTATAGAATACCAACTTTGACATATTTTGCAACACCTTTTGATACAAATTTTTTAACTTTTTTTGTTGTTTTTTATTTTTATATTTAAAATCAATAAGTTATAAAATAAAATTTTACAAAATTTTTTGTGAATAATAAGAAAAATTCGCATTTAAAGACGCATTTTTGGACAATTTAGAAAGGATTTTCGGCAAAATTTACAAGAATTTGGCGATTTTTTATAAATTTATTGTGATAATTTTGCAAGAATTAGCAACATTGCAGTGATGTTTTTGGGGTGGTTTTGTGTATTTTTGGCATTGATGTAAATTTAATTTATAGTCATCCAATTAAATAAACCTATAATATGAATTTAAGCATAATTATAAACTCAAAACTACCCCAAACAAAAAACCCGCCCGTAGGCGAGTTTTGATTTCACAACTTTGCTGTGATTTTGGCTGCGATTAAGGCTGCTTGACAGGCAGGCTTTCACGGCCTTCAATGCGCACCACGCGGTTGTTTTCAAAATACACGCTCATGCGCTGCTCGCCATTTTTCACATCTGGCTTGCCTTTGCGCTTGCCATCCGTGCCAGCGGCGAAATCATACACATAATCCCAGCGATTTGGGTTTAGCGTATCACGCACCGCAGGGCTGCCCACCAAATACAGCACTTGGTCTGGACTCATGCCCACTTGCAGCTGGGCGGCTTTTTCTTGGGTGAGCGGCGTGCCTTGTGGCAAATCGATGGTATAAACGCGAAAAATGCTACAGCCCGACAAAGCGACTGCGCCTGCCAAAGCGATGGCGGCAAATTTTGCTGAAAATTTCATGATAAATCCGAATATTTAAGTATAAATCGTTATGATTGGCGTGCTGGCAAGGTGCTTTAAAAGCAATCCGCGTAAACACGCATTTAACCAAGCATATTACCCATAAGCGTGCAAATATGCAAGTTTAAAGTGTAATTTTCTTGTAATTGAGTGTTTTTATAAATTTGAGTTGCGCTGGTGAATGCCAAAAAATTATCCGTACTGATAAAAACTTAAAAAATTGGCAAGATTTGTTCAACTTTTATCCAACCACGCCAAAAAGTTATCTAACTGCGCCAAAAAGTACGAATTGCTTTTGTGTTCGTGGGTAAATTTTGCTAAACTATCTGCTAAATTGTGTTAGAATATCGGCTGTATTTGAGAGTTTTTCTCAATAAATGCTTTTTCATCGCCAAGACTGCCCATTGCGATATTTGCACAAAGGGCTTGCGATGACAATCAAGAATTACAAAAACAAACTACAGGTGGAATCATGGCTTTTACCAATAAAGATTTGCGTAAGGCGGGTTTGAAAGTAACCTTGCCGCGTATCAAGATTTTAGAGCTGCTGGAAAACGCAGAACATCACCACATGAGCGCAGAAGATGTGTACCGTGCGCTTGCCGAGCAGGGCGAAGACGTGGGCTTGGCGACTGTGTATCGTGTGCTGACGCAATTTGAGCAGGCGGGCATCGTTGAGCGTCATAATTTTGAGAATAATTTGTCGGTTTTTGAGATTGTGCAAGATGAACACCACGACCATTTGGTGTGCGATGTGTGCGGTAAAATCATGGAATTTCACAACCACACCATTGAAGAAGAGCAGCATAAAGTGGCTGAACAGTTTAATTTTAAACTGTCGGGACATTCTTTGGTGCTGTATGGCGTGTGCGACAGCCCAGAATGCCAAAAAGCGTCAGAAAATTGATATGTTGATGGCGAGCTGATGACAAATTGGCGGCTGGCTGAATTTGCCAGTTGTCAAAATAGCAATATGAAAAAATACCCAAATTCTTAGTGAGTTTGGGTATTTTTGTTGATTGGCGGTTAAATTTGGGAGTTGATACCTGAAATTTAACGCTTAAAATCAGTAGCTTAGCTCAGCACGGCGGTTTTGCGACCACGCTTCTTCGGTGCTACCAGCGGCAACTGGACGCTCTTCACCAAAACTTACGATTTCAATGTTGGCGGTGTTCACGCCTTTTTGGGTCAGATAGCTGCGTACGGCAGCGGCACGGCGCTCGCCCAGTGAGATGTTGTATTCACGAGAGCCGCGCTCGTCTGTATGACCTGCAACCAGCACGCGCGCGCTTGGATTGGCTTGCAAGAACGCCACTTGCTCATCCAAAATGGCGGCGGCTTGGGCGCTGATGGCGTCTGAGTCAAAGCCAAAGCGTACCACGCCTTGCAGGTTTGCGGCAGCGGCTTTGATGGCGTCAGAATTATTCACCAATGAGCCGCCTTGATACACGCTGCCTGTGTAGCCAGCCACGCCAGACGCAACTTTCACGTCTTGGTTGGTGCGGTGTGAAGCGCAGCCTGTGGCGATGATGGCACTTGCCAAGGCGATGGCGGAGATTTTAAGTAAAGACATAAGATTTCCTTTGTGTTGGGTGTTTGTTTGGATTGATTTGCTGTGTGATTTGCCTGTGCAATTTATTCATATGATTTGCCAGACAAACCAAAGTTATCAACGGTTTTATTTATCTGCCTATTATACCTAATTTTTTGCCAATGATTGCGAGTTTTTTGTGAATTTGGTAGTATGGCAAAAGATTTTTGCTTGGACGTGTTTGATTTGCACGTTTGATTTGTATGCTTTACTTGCGCATTGAGTGTGCGTGCGTAAATTTGCGCTAAATTGGCGTTGCCCAAGCGTTTGGCTGATGAATGAGACGATTTAAAATAAAGTAAGAGTAAAGATGATGACTGACACCACCCAAAAAATTTATCTTAAGGACTACACGCCGCCAGCTTTTGCGGTAGAAAGTATTGATTTGGACATTCGCTTATTTGATGAGTATGCCACGGTGGGCGCAAAATTAAGCGTGGCACGGCAATCGGCAGGCGAGCTTGAGCTGTTTGGGCGTGCGCTTTCGCTTTTGGACGTGCGTGTCAATGGCAAGGCGCTCAATGCAGACGAGTACACGCTTGATGATGAGCGTTTGCATTTACATGATGTGCCAGACGTTGCCACGATTGAGACGCTGGTGCGCATTACGCCGCAAACCAACACCACGCTTGAAGGCTTGTACCAAGCAGGCACAGGCGATAATGCGATGTTTGTCACGCAGTGCGAGCCTGAAGGCTTTCGTAAAATCACCTTTTTTCCAGACCGCCCAGATGTGCTGTGCGTTTATACCACGCGCGTGGAAGCGGATAAAAAATATCCGATTTTGCTTGCCAATGGTAATTTGCTGGAGGTAGGCGACGCAGGCGATGAGCGTCATTTTGCCATTTGGCACGACCCCACCAAAAAGCCAAGCTATCTGTTTGCCTGCGTGATTGCGGATTTGCAAGTGATGAGCGATCATTACACCACCATAGAAGGGCGTGATGTGCTGCTGGAAATTTATGCGGCGGCGCAAGACATTGACAAATGCCACGTTGCCATGCAGGCGCTCAAAGACGCCATGCGCTGGGACGAAGAAAATTATGGGCGTGCGTATGACCTTGACCGCTATATGATTGTGGCGACAGGGCAATTTAACATGGGCGCGATGGAAAATAAGGGCTTGAATATTTTTAACACGTCTTGCACCTTATCAAGCCCAGAAACCACCACCGATGAGCGCAGTTTTTTTGTCAAATCGGTGATTGCGCATGAATATTTTCATAACTGGACGGGCAATCGCATTACTTGCCGTGATTGGTTTCAGCTGTGCCTAAAAGAAGGCTTTACCGTGTTTCGTGATCAGAGCTTTTCTGGCGATTTTTGCTCAAAAGCGGTGCAGCGCATTGAAGATGTGGCAACGCTGCGAGCGGCACAATTTCCCGAAGACGCAGGGCCTTTGGCGCATCCAGTTCGCCCAGAGAGCTTTGTGGAGATTAACAATTTTTACACCATGACGGTGTACGAAAAAGGCGCAGAAATCGTGCGCATGATTGCCAATCTTTTGGGCAAAGAAAAATTCCGCCAAGGCACGGACGAATATTTTCGCCGTTATGACGGGCAAGCGGTAACGGTGGAAGACTTTTTGTCTGCCTTATCGGTGGCAGATGCGCGTGTGCTTGATTTTCTGGCGTGGTATCGCCAGCCGGGTACGTCTTTGGTGTCTGGCGATTTTGTCTTTGATGAAAACAGCGGCGTGCTGACGGTGAATTTGGCGCAAAAAACTCGCCATGTGCCAAATTTTGCTGCGCCTGTGGCATTGCCAATTCCTGTGGCGACTGCGGTATTTGACAGCAAGACGGGCAAGCTGCTTGCCGAAAAAATGCTGCTTTTGACGAAGGCAGAAGACAGCTTTACTTTTGATGATTTGCCTCTTGACAAGGGCGCTGCGCCTTTGGTGTCGGTGCTGCGTGATTTTTCTGCGCCTGTGAATTTGGATTTTGCGTACAGTGATGAAGATTTGGCGAAACTTGCCGCCTTTGAAACGCAAGGATTTAACCGCTGGCAAGCAGTGCAAACGCTGGTGAATCGCTTGCTGTTTGGTAAGTCAGAGCGTGTGGATTTGCTGATTGAAGCCTTGCAAGTTGCCGTGCCGAAACTTTTGGATTCAGATGCCATGCTTGCGGCAAGATTGTTTGATTTGCCAAGCGAAAAAGAGCTGGCGATGGGCTATGAAACTAATTATCAACCACAAGCGGTGAAAGCGGCGCGTGATGCACTCAAAGCGCAAGTTGCCAGTGCTTTGCGTGATGAGATTGCTGCTTGGTATCATGCCTTGCCTGCCGAAAGCTACACCGACACACCGCAGGCGCGTGGGCGCAGATTGCTTAAAAATGTGCTGCTGGATTTGGCACTGAGCGCACGCATTGACGCTGCCGCTGACTGGGCGTATGAGCGTTATGAAAATGCCAGCTGCATGAGCGAGCGACTGGGTGCATTATCAGCGATGGTGGATTTTGCCTTGCCAAAAGCGGCGCAGTATTTGGCGGACTTTTATGAGCGTTTTGCTGATGAAGAGTTGGTGATTGATTTGTGGTTTAGTGTGCAGGCGGGCGCGGCAACGTCAAGCGTGGCGGACATTGCCGCACTGATGGCAAGAAGTGATTACGACTGGCAAACGCCAAATCGTGTGCGCACGACACTGGGCGGCTTGGCAGCCAAACCTACCATGCTGTGGACGCAGGCAGGGCTTGATTTGTATTTGTCAGCGGTGGAAAAATTGGACGCACTAAATCCTGTGATTGCCGCGCGCTTGCTTTCGGCATTGGCGCGCTGGTACACGCTGGGTGCAGCCGATAAAGCGATGGCGCAGGATAAGCTCACCGCCTTACAAGCCAAAGTGAGCTCTAAAAACGTGCGTGAATATTTGGATAATTTGCTGGACGACAGCCTTTTGGCGAAAGCGTAATTGAAAAATGCCATGATTACAAAGTCTGCTCATCATTCGCCCGTGTGTCCGCCTTGGTATTATCGGCTGGCGATTGCGCTGGCACGTCCTATTTATCGGCTTTTGGTGTGGAAAAAATCACGCACTCGCACGACTTATCAGCGTGAAGCGGCTGAAAGATTTGGGCGTGCGTTTTTGCCTGTACCAAGCGCTGTGGATAACTTGCAAAACACGCACGACAATCAGGCGCAATTTGGGCGGTTTTCGCAGGGTTTGCCAGCAGGCAATGGCAGGCTGATTTGGTGTCATGCGGTGTCGCTTGGTGAGATTAACACCGCATTTCCTATGCTAAAAATCCTTTTAAATCAAGGTTTTAGGCTTTGGATTACCAGCACCACGCAGACAGGATTTGCACGCACGGCAGCACTGTTTGCTGATGAGCTTGGCAAGTCGGTGAATCACAGCTTTGTGCCTGTGGACAGTGCGCCAGTGGTGCGCAGGTTTTTGCGCCATGTGCAGCCTGCACTTGCGGTTTTCATAGAAACCGAGCTGTGGGCGACAACGCTGTATGAACTAAAACGTGCCAAAATTCCTGCGGTAATGGTAAATGCACGCTTGAGCGAAAAATCGTACGCCAGCTATGCCAAATTTGCCACCGTGAGCGCAGGCATGATGGCGAATTTAACCAAAATCATCGCCCAAGATGAAAAATCTGCCGAAAGGTTTGTTGCACTTGGGGCGAGCGATGATAAAGTGGTGCGTGCGCCATCGCTGAAATGGGCGCAGGCGGGGCAGTGGAGCGCGGCGCATGATGCGCTTTACGCTAAGGTTTGTGCGTGGCTTGGGGTTGATGGCAATTCCAAGATTAGCACCAACGCCAATTTTTCCAATACTGCAAATCCACGCCGTCCGATTTGGGTGATGGCAAGCACGCACGACACCGAAGAGTGTTTGGCATTGCTTGCCCATCAAAAGGTGCTAAGCTGTGAGCCAAATGCACTGCTGATTTTGGTGCCACGCCACCCAGAGCGTTTTGATGACGTGGCAAAGCTGTGCGCCGAGCTGGGTTTTGCGCCTGCACGCCGTGCGCATGATGATGCCATCAAGGCGGACACGCAGGTGTATTTGGCAGATAGTATGGGCGAGCTTTTGGTGTGGTATCGCACGGCTGATGTGGCGGTGGTGGCAGGGTCGTTTGTCGATGTGGGCGGTCATAATCCGATTGAGCCTGCAAGTTTTGCCAAGCCTGTCATCATGGGCGAATTTGTCAAAAATTGTGAGCTTTTGGTGCAAAAACTTGCCCAAGCAGGTGCGCTCATGCAGGTGAAAAACACGCCTGATGAGCTGGCGAATGCGCTTTTGGTGTATTTGTGCGACCAACAAAAAGCCGAGCGTGCAGGACAAGCTGGCAAGACGCTGACCGAGCGTTATGCCAATGCCGCTTGGGTGCAGGCGAGTTTGACGCTTGCGGTGCTGGGCGATGAAATGTGATAAAAGCTAATAAATTCAATGAGTTGTCAATAAGCTGTGTTTTATCAGCCGAATTTATGGTTTTGCCAAGCGATTGACAGTTATGCTGAACTTGATACCGCCAATCATCGTTAAATCATCAATTTTACCAAAGTGCTTTTACTCATCTGATTTTCGCTAAATCGTTGTTCACAGCTTATTTTTACCAATCCATTTTTTATCAACCACCGCAACGTTAATCCCATCATGAATTTACTGATTTTGCCAGCTGCCGCCTTTGAGCCAGTCATTAGTCAAGAAAAAACTTGCCACTCTAATGGCGCTTATCACGCCAGCAAACACACCGCCACCATCACCGATGGCGAGCAGCTGCGCCACATCAAGATGGTGCTGGGTGCAGGCGTTGGCGATACGCTAAAAATTGGCGTGCTTGGTGGGAAAATTGGTACTGGGGTGATTGCTGGGCTTGACGATGATAAGGCGGTGCTTGGTGATGTGGTGCTGGACACTGCACCGCCTGACAAACTGGGTGTAACGCTGATTTTGGCATTGCCGCGCCCAAAGGTGCTGCGCCGCTTGGTGATGGATATGACGGCACTTGGTGTGAATCACATTGTGCTGATGAACAGCTATCGCACCGATAAAAGCTACTGGGGTTCGCCGCTGCTTGGCAGGCTTGATGAGTTTGTGCTTGAAGGCTTGCAGCAGGGCGTGGATACCGTGCCGCCAAAAATCACGCTTGCCAAGCGTTTTAAGCCTTTTGTGCAAGACAGCTTGCCGTCCATCATCACCCAAAGCAGCGATAAAACGCCAGCCAAGGCGGTGGTGTGCCACCCGTATGCGGACGTAGGTTTTGGCGAGATGGCAGTGCAAGGCTTGCCAAGCGTGGTTATCATTGGCGCAGAAGGCGGTTTTATTCCTTATGAAATTGAGCTTTTGCGCTCGGTGGGCGTGCAGGCGGTGGGCTTGGGCAAGCGCATTTTGCGCACCGAAAGCGCGGTTAATGCGGTGCTGGGGCGTTGGCTTTTGTAGGGTTTGGGTGAGCATAAAAACTGCTCAAAAAC
Organism: Moraxella caviae; assembly: GCF_002014985.1. GTDB lineage: Bacteria > Pseudomonadota > Gammaproteobacteria > Pseudomonadales > Moraxellaceae > Moraxella > Moraxella caviae. The sequence continues at coordinate 16,883 of NZ_MUXU01000007.1, forward strand.
CGTTCGTGGTTTTAAAAAACCGTTTAAAAAAATTGTTTGTGATTTAAAAAATCGTTCGTGGTGAGCTTGTCGAACCATGGACGGTTTTTTAGGTTTATACCTTCCACCAGTTCGACCCTTTAGCAAGCTCAGGGCGAACGGATAAAATCACACTAAACCTAGTGGCGGCAGGTTGGTATGGTGTTGCGCCGTAGGTTGGGCTAGTGCAGTGTAACCCAACATTTTATAAGACAAGCCAAACCCAAAGCGTTGGGTTTTCGCTCTGCTCAACCCAACTTACATATCGCACCGTAATTCAACGTACATATCGTTCCTTAATCCAACTTACATATCGTCTCGTAACCTAACTTACATATCGTGCTTTAATCCAACTCACGCATCGCCTTCAAATTCATCACCAAGCACCAAACCTGCACCATCTTTACTCGCCAAAACGTGCAAATACCGCCCCATCAACCGATACGGCAGCTGGCGACTATAACGCAGCTCCATTTGAATCACCGCTTCAGGATTGGTCAGACCGCCACGCTTGAGCGGCGCATAATCGCTAAACACACGCACGCCAGAGCGCAGCAAAGTGCGATAACCATAAGCGTCCAGCCAGCGCTCCACGTCTTTGGCGGCGACAGGGTGATTTGGCGTCAGGCTTTTGTTGTCGGCAGGTTTTGGTGCGTCCAGCTGATAAAAATTGCCCATTACCAGATTGCGGTACACAAGGCTTGCAGGATTATAAAAGCACAGCGACAGCACGCCACAATCCACCAAATACCGCTCAAAAAACGCCATGATTTCATCAGGCTCGCCCAGCCATTCTAAAAGCGCATGGCATAAAATCACGTCAAATTTTTCATCGTGCAGCACGTTTGGCAGCGTTTGATAAGGCGCTGTGATAAAACGCGCGTCTATGCCGTCTGCCTGTGCTTTGGCGCGCGCCTTGTCCAGCATGGCAGCAGAGATGTCGTTAATCGTGCAGTGATGACCTTGTGCGGCAAGCGATAGGCTGATTTGCCCAAGCCCTGCGCCCACGTCCAAAATACGCAATTTGCGCCCAAGTTTGGCTTCCAGTGCTGCCACCATCTCGCCAATATCGCGGTTTAGCACCGCCAAGCGAATTTGCCCTTTAAGTCCGCCATAAACTTTACGCTCAAAATGATCGGCAATCGCATCAAAATTGCGGTCTTGCGCTGAATTTTCGCTGAAATTTGTGTCTGATTTTGGTGAATTTGATGAAGTGGTGTGATTTTTTGAGTTGTGGTTTGTCATGGCTAAAAAGTTACTGGTTTTCAATTTTTGATGTGCGATTGGTGCTTGCTTTTATTTTAAGTAAACTTGGTTTGGTAAAGGCGTTGTCTAAGTGGCGCTGGTCGGATTTGTTGTGCTTTTGCAACGGTTGGTTAATAAATGTTAAAGCGTGAAATTTTCTCCATTACACCGCTATCAATGGCGGCTGTCTGTGCTATAATGGCGGTTTGACAGTGCGTCTGTGCTATTGTAGCACATTTATCATGGCGATATGCATGGCAAATATGTGCGGCAAAACCATCGCTTGGTAAGTTTAACTTTTTCAGCCAAGCGATAAACCAAACCGATGAAATGTAAATTGCGCGCTGATTATAAATGATTTGCTTAAAAATAGTAGGTTTGTAAAACTTGCAACCTTACAAGCAACCAGTTTTTAAAATTTAATCAAACAGTTAAATTAAAATTTATAACCAAATATCATCAGACAAGCAGCAAAATCAAAACCCAAAAAGAGTGTTTATCATGAAAAAAAATACTGCATTGATGTGGCTTGCAGTGCCGACCGTAGCGGCGTTGGCATTGGTAGGCTGCGGCGAATCCAAAAAAGAGCAGGCGAGCGAAGATGACATCGTGGTCGTTGAGCCTGTGGTGCAAGACATTGCCGTGATGTGCGATGACGCAGGGCTGAAAAATCGCCTTGTTGATGCGCTGAACGTGGCTTTGCTTGATGAGTCGCTGCTTTTGACGCGCGATTATGGCGCAGACGATGCCGAAGCGCTTGAACAGCTGGTGCGCCAAAAAATCGCAGGGCTTGACATCACGGTGCAAAATGTACAAAACGCCAGCGGTCAGTGCAATGCGGACGTGTCGTTCACGCTTGGCATGAATGATGTAACTTTTGCCAATGCAGCATTTGAAGCGCAGGGCTTGCCAATGCTTGATGAGCAGGCGGCCGAGGCTCGTGCGGCATTGGTGGGTAATCAGCGCATTGTGGCGAATCGTTTGGCGTATGATATTGAAGGCAATAAAGCCGTGCTGGACGATGACAGTGTGGTAGGGCTTTTGGCAAATACCATCGTTACGGCAGCAGCAGCGATGGCAGAAGATGTGCAAGGCGCGACCGCAAGCCCACGCCTAGCGGTGGAAGAGCCGATTGCCGCTCCACGCATTGAGCCACGCCAAGCGCCTGGGCCTAGAGTTGTACCAAGAGATACTTCTGTGTCGGCAACTGATACGCCTGCGCCACGTTCTCGTGCGCAAGAGCCTAATCGTGCCAGCGAGAAGCCAAAACCAGCTACTCAACCAGCAACTCGTAAGCCTGTTCAGAGTCAGTCTGCTCGCACCGAACCATCTCGTTCAGGTCCAGCCGCTACTCAAGCAACAGGTCCAGCAGCTTCTACGCCAGCACCTGTTCGTGGTCCGGCCGCTTCTGAGCCTGCCCGCGGCCCAGCGTCTGAAGCGGTAGCACCTGCTCGTGGTCCGGCCGCTTCAGCAGCTCAAGACAGTCCTCCGGGCCCAGCTGCGTCAGCACCTGCTCGTGGCCCAGCCGCTGAGCAACCAATGGGGCCGGCCGCTGGTCGTCATGATGATGCAGGCATCACCATCATCGAAAGTGATGACACTTACTAAGATGGTGTAAAACTAACCAATTGGTTATTCGCTGTTAATACCAAACAAGCCCAAAAGTTGATTGCTTTTGGGCTTGTTTTTTGATTTGGGTTTTGGCTTGGCTTGATGGCGTTTGCCAAGTTGGTTCGATGGTTTGGTTGTGGTTTTTTGTCGGCTTTTTATCGGTGGTTTTAATAACAGCTTTTATCAAGATTTTTGATGTTACACTTTTTCCAAACCGCCATCTTTATTGACATCGGTCAGTGCTTCGTCAATGATTTTTTGGCTGACGCCTTTTTTGCGCAGCTTTTCAATGAATAATGTGTCGTGCGCTAGGGTGTAGTTGCAGTTATCACGGTCAAGCCCTTGGCGGATGTACAGGCGAATCAGTCCTTGAATGCGGTTAAAACCGTGCTGTCCTGCGGTCTCTTCTAGGTGTTTGATGATTTCTTCAGACAGGCGCAAATGCACAGGGCGCATGATGACTTCAGGGTGATTGGAAAATTTATTTTTGATTTTTGGGGAAAGCATGGGTCGTCCTTTTGATGTGTTTGTTGTGAATTTTCGCTATTATAACACGCTGCGTGCGCAATGATAAGGGCATTTGTCAAGGGGCTGTACTAGATTAGCCCTAAATCCCACACCATTTTCTTAAAGTTTTTAGCTTTTGTGATGGTGTACCATAGTTAAATCTAAACTCGCATTCTTTGATAAAAAGA
>NZ_MUXU01000008.1 GCF_002014985.1 Moraxella caviae
AGAAAGCCGAGAGAGAACGCAAAGAGCGTAAGAAAGCCGAACGACAAGCCCAAAGAGCCAAAGAACAGGCGGAGCAGTTAGCGAAAGACGAACAGGAACGCCAAGAGAAAGAGCGAGCCGAACAGCGTAAAAAATCATTCATTGAAATGTTTGAGAACCTAGACGAGCAATACCAAGAGCAAGCCCTTGATGAAGTCGCCAAGAACTTTGATAATAATATCTTTTCAAAGTGGTTCAAGGAAGCACGAGAGCAAGGAGTAGCCCACAAAGACCCCAAATTCATTGGTAAGTTTTATGAGTTGTTTGGGTGGTGAAAGTAAATCTTATTTCAGTTGATTTTAAAAAATATATCAATGTAGAATAAGTGAATTGTTTAATTTTAGAAGGGGTAAGACTATGCTCAAGAAAACATTAATTGTTTCAACAGCTTTACTTAATATGATATTATTTCCAGCAGTAGCCCAAGCCAAAACTTATACAGATACTGCAAAATGTGCAGTTATTGTGCATGATAAAAGTATTGCTCCTGCCAATCCACCACAATGGGTAACAGGTACAGGTACAGGAAAAACTAAAGCACTGGCTTGTACGGCTGCGAAAAAGAATGCAACGAGCAAAGCTCCAAGAGGCACTTATGCTCGTCATTGTGATTGTGGTAAGAAAATTTAAGGAGCTTTCAAATGCCTATTAGGTATGAAGAAGTAGTTAAAACTGTTGTTTTTGATGTAATTGATACTGATGATGATGGCTTGGTTTATAGACTTGAAGTTCTTAAATCCAGTAATGGTTTTAGGGGCGAATTATTTAGATTGGATACATTTTCCTTACAGTGTTCTTTTGTTGATAGTAAACCAGACGAAAGTTTTTATGTATTAGATACTCACTCACATTCTATAGATTTGGACGAAAAGATATTTGATGACGCACAAAGTTGTATTGATTTTGTTGCCAATGCCTTACAAGAAAACTTTTCTTAAAGAATTAAACCCATTATTGTTGAAATCAATAATGGGTTTTTTAATCACTTCAACTCCGCCACACAATACCTATCACCCTTACTGCCGTAATTGCATTTGCTTTCAATGACTTTTACGCATAACCGCTTGTCGCAATTACTGGTTTGTAGGCGTTGCAGGTTTTGGGCTTTCTCAATTTTGGCGGTTAAGTGGTCTAACTCGGCTCGTCTAGCCCCTATCTCGTCTAAACTTGGCACAAACCACAGCATAAAGCCCATACAGCACGCCATAAACACCGCAAAACCGCCAAAATACCAAAGGTTAGCACGCCAATCCAAATCCCTTTTGGCTCTCTCAATGTCTCTAACAACCCCCTGTAAGTTTTCAGAATGCCCCTGTAAGCGACTTAAGGGGCGTTCTAGGGCATTTTGGACACTATCCCTAGTCTGACCCACTACAACCCCCTTAAAATCGCTCCTAAGCGTTTCTAGGGCGGTTTTTTCGCTTTCTAGGGCTTTAATCGCTTTTTGAATGCTCTCATCTTGCTGTTTGGATTTCTCCAAAAGCCCTAAAACCACTTCAATCAGTTCGGTATTGTCTTGGTTGTTCATCGGCTAAATCCCCTATCTTGGTTCTGTCTTGATTGTTCAAGCTCTTGGGCTCGGCGTTCTCTCTCGGCTTGCTGTTCTGCCAATCGTGCCTGTTCTCGTTGCTCTAAACGCTCCTGTAAGCGATTTTGTAGGCTTGTCTGTGCTTTGGCTAGTAAATCACTTTCCGTCCCTTGTCGGGGCTCTGTGGGGCGTTCTAGGGCATTTTGGTGGTCTATTTGGGTGTTATATGCCCTGCGTTCATCATTTTGCTTGCTAATCTCGGTTTCTATCCCCTTTCGTCTCATTGCAGTTACTTGGGGCGTTTCGTGGATTTGCGGTATTTTGCCGTTTTCAAGTTCTTTGTGGCTACGGTGGTCTATCCGCTCGGCTATCCCTGCTCGCTCTAAATGGGTGTTTGCGATTTGCTCCCAATCTTGGCGAATGCTGATGATTTCCTTGCTTGACGATTGCAAGCCAAATTCTTTTCGCTTGGCGTTGGATAGTTCAAGGTCTATTTTTTCTGTTAAAACAAGGCGATTATCCGCCCCTAACTCGGCTTTTCTCGTGGTTAGCATTATGTGGGCGTGGTGGTTTCGCTCGTCCCCTGCTCGGCTTGGGGTGTGTATGGCAACATCTGCCACACAGCCATAACGGTTTGCTAGGTGCTGGGCGAACGCTATCGCCAATTCCTGCCGTTCTTGCTTGTTTAACTCGTGGGGTAGGGCAATAACAAACTCTTTGGCGGTTCTAGCGTCCTTGCGGTTCTCTCGCATTTCTGCCAAGTTCCATAACTCGCTACGGTCAATCTTAGCCCCTAGATTGCTGATAATTTGTGTATGGGCAATTTCTTGATGTATTGCCCTTTTGGTGTAGTCGTGGGTTAGCCCTGTTCTTTGGTCATGGATTTTTTCCCCTGAACGATAGGCGATACTAGCCGTTGCGGTTCGTCCGCTACTGCGTGATACATTATGAGCCGAACAGTGATAGATTGCCATAGACTTATTTTTTCTTTTGTCTTTTTAACTAACCGCCCAAAGGGCGGTTACGCCGTTAGGCGTATTGGGGGATTGCAAAGGGGGAACGCCTTGCCGAACTTGACTTGTAAACATTGTAGCGATAGCGGAAATGTTTTTCAAGTCGTAAGTGAGCCTTTCTGATAAGAAAGGCTCACTGCACCTAGCTAATATTGCGTAAAATTTCAAATTTTGCTATCCTAAAGGGCGTAATCCGTTTCTGATAAAAGTGGCTTAACCTATGGCTAAATCTATTGATGACAAAATAGCAGACTTTGAAACTAAGCTAAAACAGCTTAAAGAACAAAAGAAACTGGCTGAAAACCGTGAAAAGAAAAAAGCCAAAGAACAAGAAAGAAAAGATGAGACACGCAGAAAAATTCTGATAGGGTCAATGTATTTACAGAGAATGAAAAATGATGAGCAGTATAACCAAAACATACTGCAAGCATTGGATAGATATTTGACTGAAAACCGTGATAGAAAATTATTTGGGTTATCTGAATTACCAGTAGAACCTAAACAGGTTCAACAAGAGCAGTCAAAAGACCAAGATTATTTTGGTTCTTTCAATGGTTCTATTGGTTAAAAATACAAAGGAAAAATTCAAATTTTTGGTTAAAAAAAGAGCGAAGCGTTTTTTTTAATTTTGTATATATTTATAATAGTTTTATAGCCCCCCTGCAACCCTTGAAAATACTGGGGTTTCGAGGGGTATTTAACTAGGTTTATGCACCAATATGAATAGGTTTATGCACCAATATGAATAGGTTTATGCACCAATATGAATAGGTTTATGCACCAATATGAATAGGTTGAAAATAATTTTATTTTTAAATAGATGTATGATATAATTATTCAAATTTAAAATTGGGTGTATAAACCTATTTAAATATTATCTAAGATGTTGATTTTATGGGAAGTTTAATCGTTAAAGATAATGCGTTGATTGAGGCAAGCCATAGACTGGGCGAAGTTGAACAACGCCTAATCCTGCTCGCCATTTTGAAGGCTCGTAGCCAATGTAACACCATTGAGCAGTTGCAGGGGAGGACCTTAATTATTCACGCTGATGACTACATTCAAACATTTAATGTAGATAAATCAACAGCTTATAGGGTGTTGAAAAAGGCTGTTTTGAGCCTGTTTCGTGCTGAATGGGGTTATAAGTTTGTCAATGAAAAGGGCTTAACGCAGGTAGCCTATCGCCGTTTTATCCAGTCTGCCGACTATGTGGACGATGGGGCAACGGTGCATTTTAAATTTGCTGATGATACTGTTCCAATGCTTGTAGAGCTGGAAAGACGGTTTACCGTCTATGAGATTGAGCAAGTTGCCCAGCTGTCTAGCCAGTATGCAATGCGATTATATGAATTTTTTATGCGACATTTGGACAAAAAGACTAGCACAGGGTGGCTAGATATTTCCCTTGATGATTTGCGTTTTCGGTTCGGATTACTGCCGAACGAATACAAGACAATGAGTAATTTTAAGGCGTATGTATTGGATTTTGCCCTAAAAAAAATCAATGAACACACCGACTTATCAGCCACTTACACCCAAAAGAAACAAGGGCGGGTTATCGTTGGATTTCATTTTGAGTTTAAGCAAAAAGCCAATGCCAAACCTAAAAAGACCAAAGAAAACACCGACAGAGACCCTAACACCAAAGACATTTTTGATGGTTTAACCGATAAAGAGCGTGAAGTTGTCGCCAATAAGACCGCCTATGCAGACCAAAAGGGCATTACAGACCCTTTACACCGCCAAAACTTGATAAATCAGGGCTTAGAACAACACCGCCAAGCAG
>NZ_MUXU01000009.1 GCF_002014985.1 Moraxella caviae
GGAAGATACAAGGTTGGGTTTTCGTTTCACTCAACCCAACTTGTCACATGAAAACCATCATTTTATTTGCAGATAAATCACGCCTTGATTGTTGGGTTTTCGTTTCACTCAGCCCAACTTACAACCCATCAAATCCAGCCCACACCCTAATTCTGCTTTAAATACGGCCAAGCGGCTTTTAGATAAATCATCATAGACCACAGCGTCAAAATCACCGCCACCACCATCAGCGTGTAGCCGAGCATTTCTAGCATTTGCCAGTTGAGCAGCAGCACGGTGATGGCAATCATCTGAAACGTGGTTTTAAGTTTGCCCACATAGCTTACCGCCACGGACGTGCGATTGCCCAGCTCCGCCATCCATTCACGCAGTGCCGAGACGGCAATTTCCCGAGAAATAATGACGATGGCGCTGATTGCCATCACGATGTTTGGGTGCCACTGCACCAAAATAATGAGCGCAGCCGCCACCATCAGCTTGTCCGCCACAGGGTCCAAAAAACGCCCAAAAGCCGAACTTAGCCCCATTTTTCGTGCCAAATAGCCATCAAGCCAATCGGTAATCGCCGCCAGCACAAACACAAAAGTGAGCAAAAAATGCCGCAGCATACTGGTGCTGTATTCCATCATACCAAGCCGTGCGATGGCGTTGTCGGGAATGGCTGGCACATTGATGCCAAGCGCAGGCGGCCAGTAGGCGATGGCGACAAACAAAGGAATCATCACGATGCGCGCGATGGTGAGATTGTTTGGCAGGGTGAAAATGGTGCTGGCTTTTTCGGCTGGCTGATTTGGTGTAGTCATGATGGTTTGTTTGTTTTAATGTTTTTGCTTGATTGTCGCTGATTGATTTTTGTAAATCGTGGCGATTTGGGCGCAATAATTCGCCTTATGATACCTTACTTTGCGGTGTTTGGCGAATTTTTTGTTGCCAAAATGTGTGGCAATGTTTGCTGGTGGGCTTGCTGGCGGTCAATTTGGGCGGCTGGTGCGCTGGTTTAAGGTTGATTTTTCTATTTTTTAATTTGCGTTTTGTAATTCTCACTTTTTAGTTCTCACTTTTCAATTTCCAATTTCCAATTTCCAATTTCCAATTCCGCTTTTTAATTCCCACTTTCCGATTTTTTTATTTCTCATTTCCCTTCTTTTCACATCGCCATCAAGTTTGTTACGCAAAAGTAAGCATTTGTCATAAAACTGTCATTTGCACGTCATCTGATTGTCATGCAAGATGGGCAAAATACGCTCAAACGCAGCTGCATGACTGCTTTTTTCGTAAGAGTTACCAAAGGTGAGTGCCATCTGCCAAGCGCAAAGCATTCATCGGCAATCCATCTACAATCCATGAATCGGAGTATTCCATGAAAAAGTTCAACCTTTCTGTCATCACGCTTGGTTTGGCAAGTGCTTTGGCACTGAGCGCTTGCTCTAAGCCAGCTGAAAACACCGAAGCCGCCCCAGCCGCCCCAGCTACCGAGCAAGCCGCTGCCCCAGCTGCTGAAGCTGGCGAGAAAATCGCTACCCAAATCACTGGCGCAGGCGCGTCATTCCCACAGCCAGTTTATGCCAAGTGGAGTACAGATTTTAATGCAGCAACTTCTGGCAAAGTAAACTACCAATCCATCGGCTCATCTGGCGGCATCAAGCAAATCATCGCTAAAACTGTAGATTTTGGTGCGTCTGATGCGCCAATGACGGTAGAAGAGCTTGAACAAGAAGGCTTGGTACAGTTCCCAACCGTAATCGGTGGCGTAGTACCAGTGATTAACGTAGACGGCATTGAGCCGGGTGCACTAAAACTTGACGGCGAGACGCTGGCAAATATTTATCTTGGCAAAATCACCAACTGGAATGACGCTGCCATCGCTGCGCTAAACCCAGATTTGACACTGCCTGACGCTGCCATCACTACCGTATTTCGTTCGGACGGTTCAGGCACGACCTTTAACTTTACCGACTACCTTGCCAAAGTATCGCCAGAATGGCAATCAAGCGTGGGCGTGGATAAAACCATCAAATGGCCGACCACCGTAACAGGCGCAGCAGGCAAGGGTAACGAAGGCGTGGCAAGCTATGTAAACCGCGTGAAAAACTCTATCGGCTATGTAGAATACGCTTATGCCAAGCAAAACAATATGTCGCACGTTGCGCTGAAAAACGCCGTGGGCGAATTTGTTCAGCCATCAGCAGAAAGTTTTGCAGCAGCAGGCGATATTGACTGGTCGCAAGCTGCTGGCTTTAACAAAGTGCTGACCAACTCAGAAACCCAAGGCGCATGGCCAATCGCTGCAGCGACTTTCATCTTGGTGCACAAAAACCCAGAAAACCCAGCGCAAGTGGCAGGCGTGTTGAAATTCTTTGACTGGGCATTTGCCAACGGCGACCAAGCAGCACTGGATCTAGATTATGTGCCATTTAGCGACAGCGCGGTTGCCTTGTTCCAAGACAGCTGGGCGCAAATCAAAGACAAAGAAGGCAATCCAGTATTTACCAAATAATCTGACAGTCTTCCCACTATCGTCTGATACGTCGTCAAGCTCGCTTTCTGTACTACTTGTACTATCTGCGCTCGCTTTCCTTATCTCAAACGATATTGGTTTGACCATCAAGCATTGTTTTAAATGATGCTTTGAAATTATTCAAAAAAGCAAGCAGGTTTGCGATGGTGCAGACCTGTTTGCACAAGTTTACTAAGTTTTTTGTTAGCAAGCCGTTTTTGGCAATCACTGATTTGTAATTTTAAAACAGCCTATCTTTTAACTTTTAGGCGTTTGCCAACATTTCATCTCAAACAACGAATCAAAAAGTTATGGCAACTTCACCACACACCGACAACCACGCACTCACCGCTCAGCTGGCTCGTCAGCAGCGACTCGATGCGCTGTTTGTCAATGCGACCCGATTTTTCGCTTTTCTTGTGCTTTGCTCGCTTGGCGGGATTTTGATTGCGCTGACTTTGGGTGCAATCCCAAGCATGAAAGAATTTGGCTTATCGTTTTATACATCTAGCGAGTGGAATCCTGTTACAGGCGAATTTGGTGCGTTAGCTCCGATTTACGGTACGCTGGTAACTTCGGTGATTGCCATCGCCATCGCTGTGCCAGTCAGTTTTGGCATTGCGGTGTTTTTGACCGAATTATGCCCAAAATTTCTTAAAAAACCCTTAGGCATCGCCATTGAGCTTTTGGCAGGCATTCCGTCCATCATTTATGGTATGTGGGGCTTGTTTGTGTTTGCGCCTTGGTTTGGCGATAACGTGCAGCCTTGGCTGATTGAGCATTTGGGCAGTGTGCCTGTGCTTGGCAAGCTGTTTACAGGTGCGCCCATTGGCATTGGTATGTTTACCGCAAGTTTGGTGCTTGCCATCATGATTATTCCTTTTATCGCTGCCACCATGCGTGATGTGTTTTCTGTCGTGCCAGATTTGCTTAAGGAATCTGCCTATGGCGTGGGCGCAACGACATGGGAGGTGATGACAAAAATCGTGCTGCCTTATACCAAAGCAGGCGTGGTTGGCGGTGTGATTTTGGGACTGGGGCGTGCGCTTGGTGAGACGATGGCGGTAACTTTCCTAATCGGCAACACCTTTAACATCAACCCAAGCCTGTTCACTTCAGGCGTATCCATCACATCAGCGCTTGCCAACGAATTTGCCGAAGCGTCAAACGAGCTGCATTTATCATCGCTGCTGCATTTAGGCTTGATTTTGTTCATCATCACTTTTGTGGTGCTGTCATTGTCAAAACTTATGCTGATGAAAATTGACAAAAAATCAGGCAAATAAGCAAGGAATTTTTATGACAACTGCAAATCACACCGCAAATCAAGCCGCCAAAACGCCAAACTTTTTTGAGCGCATGAATAAGGCGAAATACCAAAAACGCCAGCTGACGAACAAACTTGGCATTGCTTTTACCATTGGTGCGATGGTGTTCGGCTTGTTTTGGCTGATTTGGATTTTAATCACGCTGTTTGGGCAGGGCTTTTCTGGCTTGGTGAGTATGCCTGTCTTTACGGTGGACACGCCGCCGCCAATGATGGAAGGCGGCCTTAGAAACGCCATTGTCGGCTCGGCGATGCTTGCTTTTGCGGGGCTTTTTATCGGTGCGCCCATTGGCATGATGACGGGCATTTATTTGGCGGAATTTGACCGTGGCGGCTGGCTGGGCAAGGCGACACGCTTTATGAATGACATCTTGCTGTCTGCGCCTTCTATCGTGATTGGTTTGTTTATTTTTGCCTTGATGGTGCAAGGGCGCGGTTTTTCTGGCTGGGCAGGTGCGCTGGCGCTGGCGCTCATCGTCATTCCTGTGGTGGTGCGCACGACCGAAAATATGCTGCTTTTGGTGCCGAATAATCTGCGTGAAGCGGCTTATGCGCTTGGCACGCCAAAATGGAAATTGGTAAGCCACGTTACCATGAAAGCTGCCAAAGCAGGCGTGGTAACAGGCGTGCTGCTTGCCTTTGCGCGCATCACAGGTGAGACGGCGCCATTGCTATTTACCGCGCTGAATAACCAATACTTTAGCACAGATATGAATGCAGCACTTGCCAACTTGCCAAACACCATTTATCAATTTGCCATGAGTCCTTATGACAACTGGCACGCCTTGGCTTGGGCGGCAGCACTGCTCATCACCGCAGCGGTATTGCTGCTAAACGTTGTCGCCAGAATGCTTAGCGGCAAAGATTATAAATGATGGCATAAGGAATTTACCATGACGACAACCCAACAAAAACCCAAAACCAGCGAGCAGCGCAGCACGCCTGTTACCAATCCTTATTTAGACGAAATTCATTCAGACAATACAGCGACAACAACCATGACAACACAAACCACAAATGCCATCGCCACGCCAGCCAAAATGCAAATTCGCAATCTCAACTTTTATTATGGCGATTTTAAGGCGTTAAAAAACATCAATCTTGACATTGCTGATAAGAAAGTTACGGCTTTTATTGGGCCATCTGGCTGCGGCAAATCCACGCTTTTGCGCACCTTTAACCGTATGTACGACCTATATCCGGGTATGCGTGCCACAGGCGAGATTAACCTTGATGGCGCAAATATCTTAGATAAATCGGTGGACGTAAACTTACTGCGTGCGCGTGTGGGCATGGTGTTCCAAAAACCCACGCCATTTCCGATGTCTATTTATGACAATGTCGCCTTTGGGGTGAAATTGTACGAAAAACTTTCTAAGTCTGAGATGGACGACCGTGTGGAATGGGCGCTCAAAAAAGCGGCACTGTGGAATGAAGTCAAAGACAAGCTAAAAGCGTCTGGTCTTTCGCTGTCAGGCGGTCAGCAGCAGCGTTTGTGCATTGCGCGCGGTGTGGCGACACGTCCAGAAGTGTTGCTGCTTGATGAGCCGACTTCAGCGCTTGACCCTATCAGCACAGGCGCAATTGAAGATTTGATTGAAGATTTGAAAAACGATTATACCATCGCCATCGTAACGCACAATATGCAGCAGGCGGCACGTTGCTCAGATTATACCGTGTATATGTATCTGGGCGATATGATTGAAATGGGCGAGACCAGCCAAATTTTTAATAACCCAAAACAAAAAGCCACCGAAGATTACATCACAGGTCGCCACGGCTAAGTGGTGCGTCTGATTGCGATGTTTGATTTGACACAACACAAAAAAAGGGTACACTATGTTTGGGAAACACACTTCAAAAAGTTTTGATGCGTCATTGGACGCTGCGCTGCAGACCTTTTTAACGATGGGACACATGGCGGTGGGACAGGTGTCTCGCAGTATGCAGGCGCTTGCCAAAAACGATGCTGCGCTTGCCACAGACGTGATTGACAGCGATGCTAAGATTAACGCCTTTGAGCGCGACATTGATGAGCAAGTGGTGAATTTGGTGGCTCGCCGCCAGCCCACCGCCAATGATTTGCGCTTTATCATTTGTCTGTCAAAAGGCGTGGTGGATATTGAGCGCATTGGTGATGAAGCGGTGAAAATCGCACGTTTGGTGCTGCAAAACAGCAGCTTACTTGCCGAAGGTGGCCGCAGTGAGCATGATTATCAGCACCAAGCCTTGGCGGACAAAGTGCGCCTGATGGTGGTGGACGCACTAGAAGCCTTTCGCCATCAGGACGCACGGCTTGCTTTTGAAGTCATGCAGATGGACGAAGTGATTGACAGCGAATACCGTGCGGCGATTGACGTTTTGCGCACCCAAGAGCTTGACAATGACGAAGTGATCCAAGTGCTGTGGGTGCTGCGTGCGCTAGAGCGCATTGGCGATCACGCGCGTAATTTGGCGGAATTTGTGGTGTATCTGGGCAGCGGCACAGACGTACGCCACACGTCATTTAGCGATGTGGAAGAAGCGGTGGAAGTGGCGCAAGACCGCTTTGAACAAGGGCGTGCTGATAAAAGCCTGAGCAGTGCCGATGAATAATCATCGGTCAAATTTAACCAACCAATTTTAAGGATAGTACCGTGCCTGTGCCAAAAATTTTGGTCGTAGAAGATGAACCTGCCATCAGCGAGCTGATTATCACCACGCTGGAATTTGCCGACTTTGAAGCGGTGGCAGCATTTGATGTGCCAAGTGCACACGCCGCTGTGATTGACGAAAATCCTGATTTGATTTTGCTTGATTGGATGCTGCCCAATGGGCAATCAGGCATTGATTTGGCACGCCGCCTAAAAAAAGACGACAGCACGGCTAATATTCCTATCATCATGCTCACCGCCAAGGGCGAAGAAGATAATAAAGTGTATGGACTGGACGCAGGTGCGGACGATTACATCACCAAGCCCTTTAGCACGCGTGAGCTGGTAAGCCGCATTAAGGCGGTGCTAAGACGCACAGGCAGCATCAATGAAAAGCCCGTGGGCGCAGGTAAGCTGACGATTGAGCCAGCCAGCCAGCGGGTGATGGTGGGCAACCAAGAAATTACGATGAGCAGCACCGAGTACCGTTTGCTGTACTTTTTTATGACGCACATTGACCGTGTCTATACTCGTGCGCAAATCTTAGACCAAGTGTGGGGCGGCAACGTATACATTGACGAGCGCACGGTGGACGTACACATTCGCCGCCTGCGCAAGGTGCTAGAGCCGTTTGGTGTGAGCGGCTTTATCCAGACGGTGCGTGGCACAGGCTATCGTTTTTCTGAAAAATGATGTGCGTTGTAGCCATAATTGTTGATAAAAATAACAAGTAGCAAAACCATGAATGCGACCTACGAGCTGTCAGATTTGAGCAGTGATGTGTTTTATGACGCACTGCACGCCTTGCCTGACAGCGTGATTTTATTGGACGATAAAGCGTGCGTGCTGTGGCATAATCCTGCCGCCAAGACGCTTTTGACCGCCTTTTTTACGGACGATGACACGCCAGATGTGCTGGGTAAGCCGATTTTAAAGCTGCTTGCCAATGAGTATTTTATAGAAGCGTTTTCGCAAGTTTATCAAGATTTTTTGCTCGGTAAATATAAAGCAGAACAAAGCGCCAATTTTAAATTTCCGTCTAAGATTTTCGTGGGCGATGTGCAGATGGCGCAGGTGAGTTTTTTGCCTGCGTCACGAATGCTTTTGCGTATCCAAAATTACACACGCATTCATCATTTAGAGCAAATGCGCACGGATTTTGTGGGTAATGTGTCGCATGAATTGCGCACGCCTTTGACGGTGCTGATGGGCTATCTTGAGACCTTTGGCAGTGCGCCTGATTTATCCGCCAAGTGGCAGCGTGGCTTTAATCTGATGCGTGAGCAGGCGCGGCGCATGAATAACATTGTCAATGATTTGCTCATGCTATCACGCCTTGAAAATGATGAATCCGAGCCGCCAGCGGCGGTGGATATGCCGCGCGTACTCATGCAGGTGTTTGACGATGCACAAGCGAGCAATGCTGAGAGTGCGCATTTGATTGATTTGCACCTTGATACGCCAAAAAATTTGCTGGGGCTGGAAGTGTATTTGCACAGCGCCATTTTAAATCTGGTGCTAAATGCCATGAAATACACACCAGCAGGCGGTGAAATCAGCATCATTTGGGAAGAAGTCAAAGACGGTGCGCTATTGTCGGTGATGGATAATGGCATTGGCATTGCGCCTGAGCATTTGACGCGCTTGACCGAGCGATTTTACCGTGTGGACAGTGGGCGCAGTCGTGCCACAGGCGGTACGGGGCTTGGACTTGCCATCGTCAAGCACGTTTTAAATAAGCATGACGCACGGCTGATGATTGAATCCACTGAAGGCGAAGGCTCGGCATTTAAAGTGCTGTTTCCAAAATCACGTTTGGTGTGATTGGGCGATGATTTTACGCATTATCAATGTAATTTGCACCAAATGACAAAAACCGCTAAAAATCCCTTTAAAAAACCATTTTAGGCGGTAAAATATCCCAATCATTAAACATTAAAATTAGCATTCAACCCTATTTGCGCGGCGCATGGCGTACGCCCAACCACAAGGATATTCTCATGCCAAATATGCTCGGCGATGACGAGCTGCTTGCGGCGATTGACATTGGCTCAAACAGTTTTCATTTGGCGATTGCCCGAATGGATCATGGCGACTTGAAAAAAATTGCCGCCATGAGCGAAAAAGTGCAGCTTGGCGCTGGGCTTGATGAGCAAAAACGCCTGTCTGAAGACGTGCAAAAGCGTGGCTTGGACTGCTTGGCGCGCTTTGTGGGGCGGCTTGAGAATGTGCAGGCGGAGCGTTTGCGTGTGGTGGCGACCAATGCGCTGCGCCAAGCGGTGAATGCCGATGAATTTATTGCGCGTGCCAATGCCATTTTGCCAAGACCGATTGAAATCATCTCAGGGCGTGAAGAAGCGCGGCTGATTTATGTGGGCGTGGCAAATACGCTTGTCAATGACACCAAGCGTTTTGTGGTGGATATTGGCGGCGGCTCAACGGAGCTGATTGTCGGTAAAGGACACGAGTCTATCTTGACCGAAAGTGCGCAGATGGGGGCGGTGAGCTTTACCCAAAAATTTTTCAAAGATGGCGTGATTAGTAATGCCGCTTTTGACGCTGCCATCAGCGCCGCCCAAAAAGAAATCATTCCTTATGCCCAGCGTTACCAAAAAACAGGCTTTGAGACGGTGATTGGCTCGTCTGGCACGATTAAGGCGGTCAAAGGTGCGCTCATGCAGCTCGGGCTTGCCGACAAAGAGCGCATTACGCTAGATGGCGTGCTGGCGTTGCGTCAGCATTTGGTGGGAGTGGGCTGTGTTAATGACATTGAGCTAAACACCGTCAAGGCGCACCGCAAGGCGATTTTCCCTGCGGGGCTTGCTGTTTTGATTGCCGTCATGCAGATTTTTGGGGTCAAACGCATGACGTATTCGGACGGTGCGCTGCGTGAAGGCGTGATGTATGACATGATGTCTCGGCTTGGCAGTGATGATGTGCGTGATTTGAGTACGCAGGCGCTGATTGAGCGGTTTAATGTGGATAAAAAGCAAGCCAAACGTGTGGTCAAGACCGCAAGAATGCTATTTAACGACGCCAAAGCTGCGCTAAATCTTAGCGATGCAGACAATGATTTACTGCGACGTGTGGCGTTTTTGCATGAAATCGGGCTTGCCATCGGACACAGCGGCTATCATCGCCACAGTGCTTATATGCTGGAAAATGCCGAAATTGCAGGCTTTTCACGCATGGATCAGGCGCAGATGGCGCAGATGGTTCGCCATCACAGACGCAAGCTGCACGCCGCTGATTTTGAGCGCATTTGCCGTGTGGGCGGTGAGCGGCTGGCTCGGCTGACGCTGCTGTTGCGCCTTGCGGTGGCGGCAAATCACAGCCGTAATGATTTGGCGCGCCATCAGATTCATCTGACGATTAAGTCGGTGAATGACTGGCAAATTCTACTAGAAAAAGACAGCCACGGTGGTCATGCGCTGCTGCTTTCGGATTTAAAAGACGAAGCCATGCAGCTGATTAAGTGGGGCGTGAATTTGCAAGTCAGCGTAAATTAGTCAAAAGTCATGGCAATTTGCCAAAAATGAGTGTGTAAATTGAGCTAAGTTATCATAAGTTTACGCTTTTCTTAGGTGAAATTGCTTTGACAAGAAAAATTTAGCGCATAAAATTTAAGATAAAAATATTTTATTTTTCAATAAATTATGATATTTTTTGCGAAAATTAAGAAAAATTTTTAAAAAAGTGCTTGACGATAAAAATTAAATCTATATAATACGCACCCATACAGCGACATACGGCAATAAGCCGAACGCTGACAACGACAAGCGGGAATAGCTCAGTTGGTAGAGCACGACCTTGCCAAGGTCGGGGTCGCGAGTTCGAATCTCGTTTCCCGCTCCAAATTTTAAAAACCCAAATCATGATTTCATGTTTTGGGTTTTTTGCATTTTCAGCTTAGCGTTGTTATAATGATTGTATTGATAAAGCTGAACCACCCAAAAGCCAAACTTAAAAAAGCCATTAAATTCAAGGGCGATTGAAATCAAAGAAGTTTGGTGTATAGATTTTATGCAATCATCATGATAAATTCGCACAAACCCACAAAAAAGTGTGCAAAAGGGCGAAATTTTGCCCGTTTTGCAGATAAAATTACAAAATAAGTGGAAATTGTGTTTTTTAAATGTGATTTTTTTGTGTTATAATTAGCAAGATATGGCAATTTAATGGCGGATTTGCGCAAGCGTTTTGCCGTCAGATTGTCAGGGTTTTTACATTAACGAACCTAAGACGCAAGTTTTAGGTCAAACAACAAGAGGACGACATCATGGCAAAAGCCAAGT
>NZ_MUXU01000010.1 GCF_002014985.1 Moraxella caviae
CTAATCTAGTACAGCCCCAAGATATTTTGTCCACAAACTACCGCCTTTCATGATAAAAATCAGATCATTAACCTAGATAAGTGCATTAGCATTACTCATCGATATCTGCAGCCCATTGGCAAACCCAAATACATAGAAATTGACATTAAACAATCAACCAATACGCCCAAAAATACCCAACCTCAAGCAAAAGAAATGAATCACACGCAATGAAACATTATCTACATTCACAAACCATTCACAAACCATTCACTTAACAAGGAGTAAGCCATGACACAAGTCAATCGCCAATACCAAAAAACCTTACCAAACAGCAACTTAACCTACTTTGACGCTCGCCAAGCCATCAATGCCATCTCGCCTGACGCTTATGATAAGCTGCCCTACACTTCTCGCATTTTGGCGGAAAATCTCGTCAATCGTGCCGATAACGTGGATTTGCCGACCTTGCAGTCTTGGCTTGCCCAGCTGATTGAAAACAAACAGGAACTGGATTTTCCTTGGTATCCTGCGCGCGTGGTGTGCCATGATATTTTGGGGCAGACCGCTTTGGTGGATTTGGCGGGCTTGCGTGATGCAATTGCCGAAAAAGGCGGCGACCCATCCAAAGTCAATCCTGTGGTGCAAACCCAGCTCATCGTGGACCATTCATTAGCCGTAGAATGTGGCGGCTACGACCCTGATGCCTTTGCTAAAAACCGTGCCATTGAAGACCGTCGTAACGAAGACCGTTTCCACTTTATCAACTGGACAAAAACCGCCTTTGAAAACGTGGATGTGATTGGTGCTGGCAACGGCATCATGCACCAAATTAACCTTGAGAAAATGTCGCCTGTGATTCAAGTTAAAAACGGCGTGGCATTCCCTGATACCTGCGTGGGTACGGACAGCCACACACCGCACACGGACGCTTTGGGCGTGATTTCTGTGGGCGTGGGCGGGCTTGAAGCCGAAACCGTGATGCTTGGGCGTGCGTCCATGATGCGCCTGCCTGACATTGTCGGCGTGGAGCTGACAGGCAAACGCGGTGCAGGCATTACCGCGACCGACATCGTGCTTGCTTTGACCGAATTTTTGCGTAAAGAGCGTGTCGTTGGCGCATTTGTGGAATTTTTTGGCGAAGGCGCAGAAAGCCTGACCATTGGCGATAGAGCCACCATTTCCAACATGACCCCAGAATACGGCGCAACCGCCGCCCTGTTCTATATTGACAAGCAAACCATTGATTATCTGACCTTGACAGGACGCGACCCAGAGCAAGTTGCGCTGGTGGAAGAATACGCCAAAACCGCAGGGCTGTGGGCGGACAGCCTAAAAACCGCACGCTATCCACGCGTTTTAAAATTTGATTTATCCAGCGTAACACGCAACATCGCAGGCCCGTCCAATCCGCACGCACGCGTTGCCACTGCCGATTTGGCCGCCAAAGGCATTGCCAAGCCCTACGAAACCCCAAGCGATGGCAAAATGCCTGACGGTGCGGTCATCATCGCTGCCATCACATCTTGCACCAACACGTCCAACCCACGAAACGTCGTTGCTGCAGGGCTTTTGGCAAGAAACGCCAACCGCTTAGGCCTAACCCGCAAGCCTTGGGTAAAATCATCGTTCGCCCCCGGCTCAAAAGTTGCCGAAATTTACCTAAAAGAAGCAGGATTGCTGCCTGAAATGGAAAAATTGGGCTTTGGTATCGTCGCCTTTGCCTGCACAACGTGTAACGGCATGAGCGGTGCGCTTGACCCTGCCATTCAGCAAGAAATCATTGACCGCGATTTGTACGCCACCGCTGTACTGTCAGGCAACCGCAACTTTGACGGACGCATTCACCCTTATGCCAAGCAGGCGTTTTTGGCAAGCCCGCCATTAGTTGTGGCGTATGCCATCGCAGGCTCTATCCGCTTTGACATTGAAAATGACGTTTTGGGCGTGGTAGACGGCAAAGAAATCCGCCTAAAAGACATTTTCCCAAGCGATGAAGAGATTGACGAGATTGTCGGTAAATTTGTCAAACCTGAGCAATTTCGCCAAGTGTACATTCCGATGTTTGACCTTGACCGCAGTCAAAAAGCCGACAGCCCGCTGTACAACTGGCGTGAAAAATCCACCTACATCCGCCGTCCGCCCTACTGGGAAGGTGCGTTGGCAAAAGAACGCAGCTTAAAAAACTTGCGTCCGCTTGCCATTTTGCCCGACAACATCACCACCGACCACATCTCGCCGTCCAATGCGATTTTGGCAAGTTCAGCAGCTGGTGAGTATTTGGCGAAAATGGGCTTGCCGGAAGAGGACTTTAACTCTTATGCCACCCACCGCGGCGATCATTTGACCGCCCAACGTGCCACTTTTGCCAATCCAAAACTGTTCAACGAAATGGTGAAAAACGAAGACGGTACGGTGCGTCAAGGTTCGCTGGCGCGTGTAGAACCCGATGGGCAAGTGATGAGAATGTGGGAAGCGATTGAAACCTACATGAACCGCAGCCAGCCGTTGATTATCATTGCAGGCGCGGATTACGGGCAAGGCTCAAGCCGAGACTGGGCGGCAAAAGGCGTACGACTTGCTGGCGTAGAAGTGATTGTTGCCGAAGGTTTTGAGCGTATCCACCGCACTAATTTGATTGGCATGGGCGTGCTGCCATTGCAATTTAAAGACGGTACTACTCGCCACACACTTGCCCTTGACGGCACCGAAACTTACGATGTCATCGGCGAGCTTGCGCCACGCTGTGATGTGCAGCTTGTCATCACCCGTAAAAATGGTGAAGTGGTCAAAGTACCCGTAACGTGCCGTTTGGATACCGCCGAAGAAGTGCTGATTTATGAAGCAGGCGGCGTACTGCAACGCTTTGCACAGGATTTTTTACAAGGGGAAATGACAGCGTAAACTTTTAATATTGTGATAAAATCGACAGACAGGCTTGGTTAAGGCTTGTCTGTTGGTTTACACTGGGCGAAATCATGGATTTAAAAAGAGATATTTCCAAGAACGTGCTTGAATTTGCGCAAAAGCGAGACGTCTTGCATCATCGCTATCTGTCTTTTGATTTTTGCTATCATTATTTTTATAACATCAATACTTCAACGCAAGATCGTGAAAAATCTTGTTATGTATTGTGGAGTTATCTGGCAAGCTGGGGAATGCTTCGTGGTTCGAGCTTTTTGTTATAACAAAATCCCACGTATCTCGAAGAGCTTATCGATTATTTTGATACACTGGATAAAAGTTATTGGCAATTAGATGTTGATGATATTGAGTATCAAGAAGTGTTGTTAGAAATCTATCAAAAAAGCAAAGAACACATCATTAAACATAATGAAGCGCATCTTGTTTTAATTACAAAAATTTTGCTTGGCGTTTTTGGTTTTGTGCCTGCTTTTGATAGATATTTTTGCAGCGCTTTTAGAGACATCAGCAAAAATCAAATGGGTTTTAGAGCGGTTAATAAAACCTCACTAAAATTTATACAAGATTTTTACCAAGCAAACCAGCAGGAAATTGACGAATTGCAACAAGGATTGTTTGTAAAAGATTTTAAAGGCAGTCCAACCACCTTAAATTACCCCAAAGCCAAAATTATTGACATGTACGGCTTTCAATATGGCTTAAATATGCCGCATAAACCCTAAAATAAACAACAGCAAAAGGAGTAGCTATGCAAACCCCCATCCCAGCCACCTATATGCGTGGCGGCACATCAAAAGGCGTGTTTTTTAAGTTATCAGATTTGCCTGCCGTATGCCAAGTGGCAGGCACGCCAAGAGATAACTTTTTAATGCGTGTCATTGGCAGCCCTGACCCCTACGGCAAGCAAATTGACGGCCTTGGCAATGGCTCGTCCAGCACCTCAAAAGTAGTGATTTTATCGCCATCCGATAAGCCTAATCACGATGTCAACTACCTGTTTGGGCAAGTCGCCATTGATAAACCGATGATTGACTGGTCTGGCAACTGCGGCAATCTCACCGCTGCGGTCGGTGCGTTCGCCATCGCGCAAGGCTTAGTGGCAAACGTCCCCACAGACGGCATTTGCACCGTGCGCATCTGGCAAGCAAACATTGGCAAAACCATCATCGCTCACGTCCCGATGGCAAATGGTGAAGTGGTAGAAACGGGCGATTTTGAGCTTGATGGCGTAACCTTCCCTGCCGCTGAAGTGGTGATTGAATTTCTTGACCCTGCCGATGGCGAAGGCGCCATGTTCCCCACTGGCAATGTCGTGGATACCTTACAAAGTCCTGATTTTGGTACGCTGTCCGCCACGCTGATTAACGCAGGCATTCCCACCATTTTTGTCAAGGCACAAGATTTGGGATTGACAGGCACAGAACTGCAAGATGACGTGAATAGCGATGGCGAATTATTGGCAAAACTGGAGCGGCTGCGTGCGATTGGCGCGGTAAAAATGGGCTTGATTGATGATGTCAGCGAAGCCGCCACACGCCAGCACACGCCAAAAATCGCTTGGGTTGCCGCCCCTGCTGACTACACCGCATCCAGTGGCAAAACCGTACTGGCAACAGACATTGACGTGCTGGTGCGCGCGATGAGCATGGGCAAGCTGCACCACGCCATGATGGGAACAGCTTCTGTCGCCATCGCCACAGCCGCCGCCGTAGAAGGCACGCTCGTAAACACAGCAGCTGGTGGCAGCAAGCGAGATAAAGTCTGCTTTGGACACCCATCAGGCACGCTCACCGTGGGCGCAACCGCCGAACTAAAAGACGGTAAATGGACAGCCACCAAAGCCGTGATGAGCCGCAGCGCAAGACGCATCATGCAAGGCGTGGTATTTGTGCCAAGTGATTGTTTTTAATTAGGTTTTTGAAAATGGCTTGTCATAAGCTATTTTGATAAACTGATATTTTGACAAGCCTACAAACTGATAAACTGGACGAATTGGCAAGTGATTGGCTTTTCGTCCTTTTGGCGTGGTTAAAATTTTTCACAACACCAAAACCCCACCAACATTCTCGCTTTACAAAACCCACAAATTAGCCGATAATTAACACTCAATCGCAAACCACCAAACCAAAACCCATGCACGCACTCATCATCGGCGCAACAGGCGCAACAGGCTCGCAACTACTCACCAAATTGCTTGCCGACCCTGCTATCAGCCACGTTACCAGCTTTGTGCGCAAAGACGCAGACGCAACGCACCCCAAACTCACCACGCACGTCATCGATTTTAATGATGTGGCAAGCTGGCAAGAAAAAGTCGTTGGCGATGTATTGTTTTGCTGTCTTGGCACGACCAAAAGAGCCGCGGGCAGCCAACAAGCGCAGTGGAAAATTGACCACGATTATCCGCTTGCTTTCGCCAAAGCCGCCAAAAATCACGGCGTGCCCACACTTGCGCTCATCTCATCAGACGGCGCAGACGCTCGCAGTCCGCTGTTTTATTACCGCATGAAAGGCGCACTTGATGATAAAATTTTGGCGCTCGGTTTTAAAAACACGCTGATTTTTCGTCCGCCGCTGCTAAAACGCCCCAATTCTGACCGCTTGGGCGAAAACCTTGCCGAAAAAGCCATCGCATTTGCCAATCGCTTTGGTCTGCTAAAATCCGCCAAACCCATGGCTGTGGCGGACTTGGCGCAGGCGATGCTTTTGGCGGTCAAGCGCCAAGAAAACGGTATTATTGATAAAAACCAAATCCGCAAACTTTTGGCAAATTAGACCGACAAAATTGACAAACTATCCATTTACCAAAAAACCTAACCAGCTTTAAAACAGGCAAACGAAAACAGACAAACGCTCTTTTGTTTGTCTGTTGCGCCAACTTTTATTGTCTTTACGCCTTGCCAATTTTCACGACACCAACAAACCACTTGCCCAATCCAAGCAAACCGCCACGAATTACAAAATTTCACAAAACACGCCCATCAAAATCAGCGAAATACTAGCATTTTTAAGTAAACGTGGTAAAATGATGTGTTACCCTATTTTTACAAAATGCGTATGACCACACAACAATCGTCTCAAAAATCTTTTTCGGCAACGCTCATCGCCATCATTTTACGCTGTATTTTGGCGGTACTTGCTTTGGTGCTGATTTTGGTGCTGGCGTTTCCCATCGGCTTTTATGGCATGGCAATGTACCTTGAGCCGACCTTGCCAGACGTGAAAAACATTGGCGATCACAAGCTAGAAATGCCTTTGCAAATCTACACTGCCGACAACAAACTCATCGGTCAGTACGGCAATCGCTACGCCATTCCAGTAAGCTTTGAAGAAATTCCTAAGCCGCTTATTCATGCGTTTTTGGCGGCAGAAGATGCCAGCTTCTTTGAGCACAGCGGTATCAGTGTCAAGGGCTTGGGGCGTGCCATCACCGAAGTGGTTACTGATGACGACACCCAAACGGGCGGCTCAACCATCACCATGCAGGTGGCGAAAAACTACTTTTTGAGCTCTGAGCGCACCATTGACCGTAAGCTGACTGAGCTTTTTATCGCGCGTAAGATTGAAAACGAGATGACCAAGAACGAGATTATGACGCTGTACGTCAATAAAATCTATCTTGGTGAAGGTGCATACGGCATCGCAGCAGCAGCCAGACGTTATTTTAGTAAGACGCTCGACCATCTAACTTTGGCGGAGATGGCGATGATTGCAGGCTTGCCAAAAGCGCCGTCCGCCTTTAACCCTGTGGTCAATCCAGAACGTGCGCTTGAACGCCGCAACTGGATTATTGGGCGTATGCTGCACGAAGGTTTTATCAGCCAAGCCGAACACGATGAAGCCGTTGCCGCGCCGATTGGGCTAAATTTATATCAAGAAAAACTTGATTTGAATATGCCGTATTTGGCGGAATTGACACGCTCTACCTTGACCGAGCGTTATGGCGAGCAAGTGATGACAAGCGGCTGGCGTGTGCAGCTCACCGTGAACAGCCGTGAGCAAACCATCGCCCAAAATGCCCTACAAGCAGGTCTGCGCAGCTATGACAACCGTCACGGCTGGCGTGGCGTGGAAGCCGAAGAAGGCGATTTAAAAGATTTTAAACGCATTGAAAACACCTACCCTGCCAAAGTTACCAAAGTCAGCGCAAGCAGCTTTCAAGCCGAGCTGCCAGACGGCAAAGCCATCACCGTGTACTGGTCTGGCATGAATTGGGCGCGCAAATATTACAGCGCCAACCGTGTGGGCGGTGGTTTTGGTAATGCGCACCAAATGGTAAAAGTAGGCAACATCGTACGCGTTGCCCCAACCAACCAAGCCATGACCGCTTGGCGTATGATTCAAGTGCCGAAAGTGCAAGGCGCGCTGGTGTCAATCCACCCTGAAGACGGCGCGATTCGTGCGCTGGTGGGCGGTTATAGCTTTGACCAAAGTAAATTTAACCGCGCTACTCAAGGCTACCGCCAGCCGGGCTCTATCATCAAGCCTTTGCTGTACGCTGCCGCCCTAGAAACTGGTAAATTTACGCCAGACACGCCAGTATCTGACGCCGCAATTCGCATTGACGGCTGGCGACCACGCAACGCTGATGGCAGATTCACAGGCTATATGCCAGTGCGCCGTGCGCTGGCTTTGTCAAGAAACACGCCATCAGTGCGCCTGCTTCGTGCCACAGGCTTAGAAGAAGGCCGTAATATGCTGACCATGCTTGGACTAGAAAGAGACCGCTTGCCAAGCAGTTACACGCTGGCGCTGGGTACAGCAGACGCCACGCCACTACAAATGGCGACAGGCTACGCCACCATCGTCAATGGCGGACACCGTGTGCAGCCTTACATCATTGAGCGTATTTACGATTTTAACCAAAAACCCATTTACCAAGCCAATCCTGTGCAGGCGTGCGCCATTTGCTTTAATCAAAATCTTGATAAGCTAAACGCCAATGCCGCCAAAGCCCAAGAAAAGGCAAACGAAGCGGCTGAAAAACAAACCGATGAAACGCTAGTACAAGAAGCGCTTAACGCCACCGCTCAAGCAGATCGCCTACAGGACAACATCGTACCGACGTACAGCCCAGCAACTCAAGCGCCACGCGTGCTAAGTCCTGAGACGGCTTATAATATGTCCATCATGATGCGCGAGGTCATCACCAGCGGTACAGGTCGTAAGGCGCGTGCTGTGGGACGCTCGGACGTGGGCGGTAAGACAGGTACGACCAACCAAGCCAAAGACGCTTGGTTTGCAGGCGTACACCCAACCAGCGCAACGGTTGTTTGGGTTGGCTTTGACCAGCCATCAACGCTGGGTGCCAGAGAATACGGTGGTGTTGCCGCCTTGCCGATTTGGGTGAATTTCACACGCCAGCAGCTTTCACGCACGCCACATCAGTGGGTGAAACCCGGCAACCGCTCACAAACCGAAAAAGAAACGCAATCCATCGTCAATCTGACGGACGATTCACCAACTGCCGCCCGCTAATTAAGACGGTTAAGGGGAAATTATGGAATTATTTCTTAGCATTTGCCTTGGTGTTGGCTTGGCTGCCAGCGCAGGATTTCGTGTGTTCGTGCCGCTGTTCGCCCTATCTTTGGCGGCGCACTTTGGCATCATTCCGCTGGCAGAAGATTGGCAATGGGTGGGCAGTACCTCAGCGCTTGTGATTTTGGGCGTGGCAAGCGTGGTGGAATCTTTGGCATATCTGATTCCATTTGTGGATAATATCCTAGATGCAGCCGCTGTGCCGCTTGCAGGCGTGGCTGGCACGCTGGTGATGGTCAGCACGCTCAGCGATTTTAGCCCTGCGATGACGTGGGCGCTGGCAATCGTAGCTGGCGGCGGTGCGGCTGCCACCATCAAAACCACATCCGCTGCCACACGCGCCGTATCGTCCGCCACCACCGCAGGCATGGCAAATCCTGTGATTGGCGCAGCGGAAACTGGCGCGGCGATTGGACTGTCCGCCCTAACCATCGCCCTGCCTGTGCTTGGCGTGGCGGTGGCAACTGGTCTACTGGTGCTTTTGATTTGGCTTGTCGTCAAAGCCAAAAAACGCGCGAAAACTTGGTAAGATTTGCCAAATTCACCACACAATCCATCTTTGTTTAAAAAACAACCCTTTGATAAATGGTTATCAAAGGGTTTTTGTTTGGTTGGCAAGCTTTATCCGAAACGTTGGGCTGCGCTTTCGCCAACCCAACTTACGGTTTGCATTTAAAGAACGATTTGTAAATTGGGCTGAGCAAAGCAAAAACCTAACATTTAAAATCAAAATCCACTCATTCTCCCGCCTGCGCGCACACCACCCAGTCATAGCCTGTTTGATAATCGATAAAGGTAAGCCATTCTCTTGGTAAATTACTGATGATTTTTTTGCCTGTTTGCACGCCTGCATCGGCGTTTTTGGGTATGGGCGCTGGTAAATTTAGACGCTTGCACAAATGCGCCATCACCTCAAAGCTGCTCGCAGGTGTAAAATCAGTCGCCAAATACAGCGGCTTTGGCGTACGTTCGTGTAAAATCCGCCACAAAACCGCCACCAAATCGGTGTCCATAATACGGTTTGTCCAATGCGCACAGTCCGCACCGTCTGTATGAGCAGTAGTCGCCAAACGCAGCAGCCGAGTGCGCGCCCTACCATAAATGCCGCTGGCACGCACGATGATTGCCCTTTCGCCAAAGGCTTGCACCAGCGCATTTTCAGCCTGCAGCAGCACTTGGGCGGTGGGCGCAGCGTGGACAGGTGGCGTGTTCTCATCGATGATGTCGCCAGCATTTTGCCCGTACACAGACGTGGACGACACAAAAATAATCCGCTGCAGCGCACCAAATTCACTCGCCAAACTCGCTAAATTAGCACACACCGCAAGGTAGCTGTCTTGATACGCTTTTACTCTATCGCTCGTTTTTCGGCTTGGCTCGATAGTTTGGGGATTGGCGGTTTGAGAGCTGGCGTTTGGCAGATTGGCGGTTTGAGAATTGGCGGATTGTGGCGTGATGACAATCACCATGTGCGTTGCCAAATGCAGCCCTGCTTGCACCAGCGCAGCTTTATCCATCGTGGCAGCGTTGATTGACCGATGACAAAGCCTGCCGCCAAGCCTTGCTTGCTGGGCGTACGCTTTGGGCGATGTAGATACGCCGATGATACGGCTGTTTGCAGTTTGCGCTGATAAATCGCCTGTTAAATCGCTCAACAAATCGTCCGCCAGCCGCTCAGTCAATGCCAAGCCAATACCGCCTTGCCCAATGATTACATAATTTGCCATCTTAGCTGTTTTCACCCTTGCTTTTCACTTTTTAATTTTCACACCTATCAAAAATACGTCAGCCACTGCGCCATCAGCTGCTGCTGGGTGTCGCCCTTGCCCCATTCCACATCGCCTGTCATGCGCAGCGCTTGGCGTGCGTTGATGTCAAATTGCGCACCGACAGACAGCTTAGGCTGAACGTACAAATCACGGCTCACGTCCGCTTTGTCGTGATGATACCACACAGGCAAAGACAGCTCGCCCAGCGCACGCCAACGCCCCGCAGGCTGATACACACAGCCCAAATCCAGTCCACCGCCCACACGGTAGCCTTGATTGAGCTTGCCAAGCTGCGCACCATAGCCAATCAGCGCATAGCACAGCGTATCGCCCAGCATTCCTGTGCCTGCTGCGCCTTGCCCCAGCGTCCATGACTTGCCCTTTTCTAGGCGAACGTCCAGCACCAAATGATTATCATTCGCTGCACTTGAAGCGTCCATCACTCGCATTAGACGCAAATGCTGCCCCCATGCACTTGCCGATTTAGGTTTGTCATCGGCTGGCGTTGCAGTTTTGGCGGTATTGGCGGTGTTAATAGTCGCGTTATTTTTGGCGGTGTTGGCAGGATTATAACTGCGCACCGAAAATATCGTCAGCTCATCAAGCGACACATCGCCATCGCTTGCGCTAAGCGTCATGCTCGGCAAGCTTAGCGCATGAAACTGGCGCACGCCTGCAGGACGATCCAGCGCGTCTTGGTATGCCGAGCGCACACTGATGATTGCCTTAGTATTGCTTGGCTGATGGTGCGCCTTATCGGCAAAATCCGTCACGCCAGCGCCCAGCCCCAGCCGATACACAGGCGAGCTTTTGGCGGCGTCATTATTGCTTGGGCGTGCCACGCTCACATCACGAAAATTGGCAAGCGGCTGCGCCAACAGCGGACGGATGTCTTCGCCATTGGTATAAGCCTTATTGATGGCGGCTTGTTTTTTGGTGGTGTCAGACGGCATAAATTCACGGCTTATGATGATGCCTTCTTGATCCATGATGCGTGCGATTTGCGATGGAATGACGATTTTACCCACCTGCTTGCGCAAATTTTCATCAGGGCGCACTAAGTCAATCAAGCGCACAATTTCAGTGGCGCAATTATCATGCGTGAAAAAATACGGCCGCTGCAAACTTTGCACTTCATAAATGTGGCGCAGCACTTGGCGCAGCTCATCATCGTTTAAATTCAGCCGATACACCCACAAATCACGCCCATCGGTGTGCAGATAATCGGACGCTTTTTTAGCAAACGGCATGATTTCCATCACGCCATCATAGCTGCCCAGCATGGATTTAATCGCGCCTTCAGCTTGGCTGTCCCTGCGATTGGGCGCAACGGTATAATTGATTGCCGTGGCGGTATCCGTGCTGCCGTCCTTATCCACACGCATAAAAACGTGCGCAAATGCTGACGCTAGGCTGTTGCCATGCTCTTCAGCAAACACCAAAGACAAGCCATGACCGCCCAGCAAATCCGCCCATGCGTCAAATTCTGCGCACGCCAACTCTGGCGTATTGATGCCCAATTTTTGCAAGTTTTCTTGGATAAAATGCGCGCGTGCAGGCAAGCGGCACAGCACAGCTTCATCTTGATTTTGCACAGCTTTTAGCATGGCGATGAGCTCAGCTGTCGGGTCTTGACTGCCGTTTGGTGCAAGGAAAAATTCTGGGTCGTCTTGCTGGCTGATGCTGCTTATCACCGCCTTGCCTGCTTTATCCTTATCCGCCGTTGGCATGAATAATAATCGCCGCCAAGTGGTGTGCGCCGCCCATGCGTCAATCTGCGCTTGGCTGAGCGAAAATGGCGTGGCGTTTTCCGTATTTGGCATATCATTTGCTGGGTTTGACACATCATTGAAATTTGCCTGACTGATATTCATCTGACTGGCAGCACTCACCGCCTGCGCCAAATCTGCCGACAGCTCGCCTGTGCTAAATGGCGATGGCAAAGCAGCCTGTGCCGACATCAGCGCACAACTTGACCACACTGCCACACCAACCCACGGCAAAAATGGCGTGCGTGCGCTGATGGGCTTGGCGTGCGCTTTTGTGGTGGCGGTTTTGGGCGATTTTTTGGTAAAATAACACATGGCGTTCTCATTAAGACGGTTTTAATTGACGATTTTACAAATTGGCACGCACCGCTGGCAAGCCGCAATTTTTCAAAATCGCTTTAAATTCTTACAATATTTTTTAAACGTGTTTTAGGCAGGATAATCATCACTATCCCAACAAAGCCGTTTTTAAAATAACTGATTTAAATCAATAAGTTTAAACCCTATTTAAAAACAGCAACTCAAAACAACACATTTAAAATAACACAAGTATAACCCATCATGACACATTTCACCATCAATAAAGGCGTACTAAGTGGCGCAGAATTCATCGCATCGCCCAATTTTAACGCACGCCCAAAGGACTGCACCGTAAGCGGTGTCGTCATTCATAACATCAGCCTACCACCTGAGCAATTTGGGCAAACCAACGCAGCAGGCGTACATCACGTCAAGGCGTTTTTTCAAAATGCGCTCAATCCTGATGATGACCCGTACTTTACCACCATTCACCAAATGCAGGTGTCAGCGCATTTACTCATTGAGCGTGATGGCACGGTAACGCAGTTTGTCAATTTTAACGACCGCGCGTGGCACGCTGGGCAGTCGTGCTATCTTGGGCGCGCTAATTGCAATGATTTTACCATTGGCATTGAGCTAGAAGGCAGCGACACCACTGCCTTTACCGCCGCACAATATGACGTACTTGCCGCCATCATCAAGGCGATTTATGCCGCCTATCCTGACACACGCAGGCATTTGATGGGACACAGCGACATCGCCCCAAATCGCAAAACCGACCCCGGCGTGCATTTTGATTGGATAAAATTGCGTGAAATGCTTGGCAAAAGCGAGTAAAATAGTCAGCTTGGCAAGTAGATTTAATCAAGCAGGTTCAATAAAGGCAAACAGCGCACTTTTTAAACACGCTTTTTTAAGTATACTTTTTTAAACAGTCGCTGGTAAATTTGGCGAGTAGTGATTTTATAGCAAGTAATGATTTTATTTTAAATTAAAATCAACAACCAAAATTAGCAGCCAAAACCAACAACCAAGCTCAAATCACCAAACCAACCCAAACCAACCGCATTTTTATCACAACACAAGGCATTTTTCATGGCTAAATCCAGACTTTTTCGCTCAACTCTCATTGTCAGTGCCATGACCATGCTCTCACGCGTGCTGGGTCTTGTGCGTGATGTGGTGCTGATGGGCGTATTTGGCGCAGGCGGCTTGATGGACGCATTTTTGGTGGCGTTCAAAATCCCCAATTTCTTACGCCGCTTATTTGCCGAAGGGGCGTTTAGCCAAGCCTTCGTGCCTGTGTTATCCGAATACAAAGAAAAACGCACCCTAGACGCTGTGCAGGTGCTGATTAGCCGTGTGTGCGGCGTGCTAAGTTTGGTGCTTTTGGTGCTGACGGTGGCGGTGATTGCGCTTGCGCCTTTTGTGGTGTCGGTTTTCGCCCCCGGATTTAATGATGATGCCGCCAAATTTAGCGCCGCAACCGAACTTTTGCGCCTGACCTTTCCTTATTTATTTTTCATCTCATTGACGGCATTTTTAGGCAGTATTTTACAAAGCTATGGACGCTTTGCCGCACCTGCTTTTGCGCCTGTACTGCTTAATGTGTGCATGATTGGCGGTGCGCTGTTTGCCATGCCGCTGTTTGAAGCTGGTGTGATTGGCGCACCGATTATGGCGCTTGGCTGGGCGGTGGCAATCAGTGGCGTATTACAGCTTGCCATTCAGCTGCCAGAATTGTACCGCCAAAAGCTGCTCATCGCCCCAAAAGTGGATTTTCGCCACGAAGGCGTGCAGCGCATTTTAAAACTGATGATGCCTGCGATTTTTGGGGTGTCGGTTACGCAAATCAACCTTTTGCTAAACACCGTTTTTGCATCTTTGATGATTGGCGGTTCGGTGTCTTGGCTGTACGCTGCCGAGCGTCTGAGCGAGTTGCCGCTTGGGCTGATTGGCGTGGCGATTGGTACGGTGATTTTACCAAGTCTGTCTGCCAGCCGTGCCAATGCGCGTGATGATGAGTTTCGTCTGACGCTGGATTGGGCGGCGCGCCTAATTGTGCTGGTGGGTCTGCCAGCAAGTCTTGCGATGTTTGCGCTGTCTGATGTGCTGATGAATGCGCTGTTTGTGCGTGGCGAATTTAGCACGCATGACGCTGCCATGAGCGGACTTGCCCTAAAAAGCATGGCGGGCGGTATTTTGGGCTTTATGCTGATTAAGATTTTCGCACCTGCGTTTTTTGCGGGGCAAGACACCAAAACGCCAGTCAAAATCGGCATCGTGTCGGTATTTGCCAACATGATTTTTAGCGTGATTTTTATTGGTCTGTTTTATTTGGCGAACTTGCCTTTGCATGGCGGCTTAGCATTGGCGGCAACGGGTGCAAGTTTTGTCAATGCTGGCTTGCTGTATTATTTCTTGCACACGCGCGGGATTTTTCGCTTTGGTGCGCACTGGCGACGTATGGGTGCGCAATTTGCCATTGCCGCTGCCGCCATGATGGCAAGCCTGTACATTGCCCTGCCGTATTATCCTGCCGAAGGCGAAATGTGGCACAAAATCAGCATTTTGCTGGGACTGTGCATGCTGGGTGCGGCGGTGTATGCGGTGGTATTATTAGCAACAGGCTTTCGTCCACGCCAGCTTAAGCCAAGCTGGAGCGGTCAATAGTGCCAAACTTTTTGCCAAGCCGCCTACGAAACGTTACACAGCACCAACACACGCTTACACTTAAGCCCTTGTAACTTTGCGCCTTGCCCTAACATAATAAGTTAAGTGTTGTTCGTTTGCTGTTCATTAGCGAACTTGGCGAACGAACAAACGCAACCAATTCACAACCAACAAAAGGACACACCATGCAACCAATCAGCCAACCGCACGCCAGCCACATTGACCCAAGCCTAAACCTTGAGCAAGTGCGTGCCGAATGCCAAGCGCTCGCCAAATCTCGCGCCAAATTCTCAGCAGGCGCCGCCATCATTCCTGTGCCGTTTTTGGACGTGGCGATTGACGTGGGTATGCTTTCTAAATTATTGCCAGAAATCACCGAAAAATTTGGGCTGATTGACCCAACCGACCCAAACAACCCAACGGACGAAAAACTGCGCCAAGAAACCATTCGTGAGCGCATTTTGGCAATCGGTGGCTTGGTGGCAACACGCGGTCTGGTGAATAAAACTCTGCAAGGCTTTGGCACGCGCATCATTGGCAAGCAAGTCGCCAAATATGTGCCGTTTGGCGGACAAATGGTGGCGGCGACATTGGGCTACATGATTTTTAAGAAAATCGCCTTTGACCACATTGACACTTGCTACAAAACCGCCAAAGAAATTCAACGCAACAGCGTTCGTGCTGGCGCACAAAGCCAAATCTGAGCGGTTTGAATGTAAACGGCCAAATCCAAACGATGATTTAAGTGATAATTTAAGCAATGAATTTTGCCAAATCACCTAAAATCTGACCATTTAACAAAATACCAGCCGTCAAATCATCATCAAAACCATGGTGCAAGCCTTGAAAATTGGGGCTTGTGCCATTTTTTTGCAAAATTTTTCTTTTTTGGCATAATAAAACTGCGTGTTTTATTTGAGAAAATCGCCCAAACACGCTACAATATACGCCACACTTTATTTCTTGAGTTTAGCCCTAATTTTTAGCCCTAGCCATTTGCCAAGGTAATCTTATGACTTTTGTTGTAACCGATAACTGCATTCGCTGCAAATACACTGACTGCGTGGAAGTCTGCCCTGTGGACTGCTTCTACGAAGGCCCAAACTTCCTTGTCATCAATCCAGATGAGTGCATTGACTGCGCCCTGTGCGAGCCAGAATGCCCTGCCAACGCCATTTTCTCTGAAGATGAAGTGCCAGCAGGTCAAGAAGAATTTTTGGCAATCAACGAAGAACTCTCGCAAGTTTGGCCAAACATCACCGAGAAAAAAGACGCATTGCCAGAGCATGAAAAATGGGACGGCGTTTCAGGTAAATTGCAATACCTAGAGCGCTAATCGCTGCGTTTTTTCAATTCTCAAACTCGCCTACGGGCGGGTTTTTTGTTTGGATTTTACTTTGTGGAGTGTTGGATTTGATGGGGTTTTTTGTTCGTCTTGGGCTTGTGCGCCCTGCCGTTCGCCCTGAGTCTGTCAAAGGGTAAACGTAGAAAGGTTTTTGGCAAAGGATTGAACCCAAAAAAACCGCCCATGGTTTTATTTTCCGTTCGCCCTGAGCTTGTCGAAGGGTGGACGTGGCGGAATTTTAGCCTAAAAAACCGTCCATGGTTCGACAAGCTCACCACGAACGGTTTTTTAAATTACAAACGGTTTTTTTTGAACGGTTTGTAGGCTGGGTTGAGCTTGCGAAAACCCAACAAATTTAAGAAGTTGTCTTAAAAAACGTTGGGTTACGCTTCACTAACTCAACCTGCAATCTATGGTTTAGATTAAGTTAGCTTAAATAAAGCAAAAACCCAACCTTTCGAACTTGCCTTTCACATAAATTACAACAAACCACCCCATTACAAACCCATCACCAACTTTAAAAACCCCAAACCCCACAATGTTGAAAATTTCTCAACTAATCTTGAGAAATGTGAAATTGCCCAATCTTATATTCCTTGTTATAGTATGCGCTTTTCTTGGCAAGATTGCCGCATTCATCTGACATAATCCAAACCATGACCAATACTCAAACCAACACACCGCACCAACAAACGCTCAGCCTAGCCATCAGCCACACGCCCATGCACGCCTATCAATGGCTCGTGGTGGTGCTGGCTGTGGTGCTAAATATGCTTGATGGCTTTGATGTGCTGGCGATTGCCTTTACCGCCAAAAGCATTCAAAGCGAACTTGGGCTAAGCGGCGCGCAAATTGGCACGCTGATGAGCGCAGGCTTTATCGGCATGGCGATTGGCTCTGTGGGACTTGCACCTTTGGCGGATAAATTTGGTCGCCGTCCGCTGCTGATGCTTGCCACACTGCTGTCGGCGGTGGGCATGCTGGGGACGTATTTTGCCGCAAGTTTTGAAGCGATTGGCTTTTGGCGTGTGGTAACAGGGCTTGGCGTGGGCGGCATTTTGCCTTGCACAAACGTCATCGTCAGCGAATACGCCAACCAAAAATGGCGCGGATTGGCAATCGCCATCTATGCGTGCGGCTTTGGCGTGGGCGCAACCTTAGGCGGTGTGTCGGCTGTCATGCTCCAAGACGAATTTGGCTTTCGTTCGGTGTTTTTGACTGGCGCAGTTTTGACAGCGCTTGCACTCGTTGCCTTGGCGGCATGGCTGCCTGAATCGGTGGCGTTTTTAGAACAAAAACAGCCTGCCAACGCCCTTGCTAGACTGACGCAAATCGCCCAAAAAATCGGCAAAACAGGCGATTGGCAATTACCCACCGCCAAACAAACCGTCAAAAAAGCGCCCATCGCCCAGCTGTTCGCCCCTGCGCAAATTCGCACCACGCTTTTGATTTGGCTGGCGTTCATTGCCGTGATGTCGTCATTTTATTTCATCAGCTCGTGGACGCCTGCGCTGCTTGAGACTTCTGGACTTGCCAAAGAGCGCAGTCAGACACTCGGCATGGCGATTTCGCTGGGCGGTACGGTGGGTTCGCTGATTTTTGGCGTGCTGGTGAGCCACTTTAGTGCCAAATCGGTGCTGATGGCGTTCGTTGCACTGTCATCTTTGGCGATTATCGGCTTTGTGGCAAGTCCCACGCTTGCCATCGCCCTTGTCATGGCGGTGCTGGTCGGCAGTCTGGTGAACGGCTGCATCACCGGACTTTATACCATCAATCCCACGCTGTATCGCACCGAATTTCGCAGCACAGGCGTCGGCACAGCGATTGGCGTGGGGCGTATCAGCTCGATTATCAGCCCGATTTTGGCAGGTCAGCTGCTGGATTTAGGCTTTGGTAAGGACGATTTATACCTTGGGGCAAGTGGTTTTATTTTGCTTGCACTTATCGCTTTGTACTTTTTGCGCACGCCAAACGCACAAAAAACGCACGCCTAATCTTAACACCCAACTTATTTTTAGCTTTTCAACTTTTCAACCCAATCAAAGGAAACACTCATGTCAAAACTTTTCCTAAACGCCACCACCAGAAACATCGCGCCTTATCGTAATGACGTGGTCGGCTCATTTTTGCGCACCGAAGCCTTAAAAACCGCCAAAACCAAGCTAAACGCAGGCGAAATCAGCCAAGCCGATTATGACATCGTGCTAAAAGATGAAATCACAAAACTTGTAGCACTACAAAAACAAAACGGACTGCACGCCGTCAG
The DNA here is from genome assembly GCF_002014985.1 of Moraxella caviae. Lineage (GTDB taxonomy): Bacteria > Pseudomonadota > Gammaproteobacteria > Pseudomonadales > Moraxellaceae > Moraxella > Moraxella caviae. The sequence continues at coordinate 18,565 of NZ_MUXU01000010.1, forward strand.
CGATGGCGAATTTAGCCGTGTGTGGTGGCACTTGGACTTTTTGGCGGAATTGGACGGCATGCAGTGGGTGGAGACGGAAAATTTCTCCGTGCAATTTAAAGACGCCAAGCCGAAAAGCTACAGCGTAAAAATCGTGAATAAGATTGATTTTTCGGACGCACACCCTTTTGTCAAGGCGTACAAATTACTCAAAGAAGCCGCTGGCGACACACCGACCAAATTCACCATTCCATCGCCTTCTATGCTGCATTTGGTGGCGTGCGTGCGTGATGTCAATTATCAGCCGCTGCCGATTTACCAAGACGAAAATGCGCTGTATGACGACATTGCGAACGCTTATATCAAAGCCATGCATACGTTTTATGACTTAGGGTTGCGTAATTTACAACTGGACGACACCAGCTGGGGGCAATTTTGTGCAGTGGATAAGCGTGCAGAATTTGCCGCGCGTGGTTTTGATTTTGATAAATTGGCACAAGATTACGTCAATATGCTCAACCGCATCGTAGACGCCAAGCCAGCCGATATGCAAATCACCATGCACATTTGCCGTGGTAATTTTCGCTCAACGTGGTTTTCAGAAGGCAGCTATGCGCCCGTTGCCGAAGTGCTGTTTGGACAGTGCCGAGTGGACGGATTTTTCCTAGAATACGACAGCGATCGTGCGGGCGATTTTACGCCGCTTAAGCACATCAAAGACCAGCAAGTCGTACTGGGCTTAATCACGTCTAAAACTGGTGATTTGGAAAATAAAGACGACATCATCGCACGCATTAAAGAAGCTGCGCAATATGTGGAGATTAACCAGCTGTGCCTGTCGCCACAGTGCGGCTTTGCGTCCACCGAAGAAGGCAATATTTTGACCGAAGAAGCGCAGTGGGCAAAAGTACGCTTGGTAAAAGAAATCGCCGAAGAAGTTTGGGGCGATTAAACCGATTGGTGAATTGGTGTAATTGACAGCGGCTTGTTGTAGACAGGCTGCTGTTTTTTAGAGCTATAGATGAGATTAAACAAAAACCTGACATCCAAAATGAGATTTGTATTTAGAAATGGTGTTTTTTATAATACCGGGTTGCATTTCTCCACCTTTCCAAAACAAAAAACACCCTGCAATCAGGGCGTTTTTCTCTTTTCGCTCAATTCAAAACCATCAATCCAAAAGCTTAAAAAAATGCTCGCGGTAATGGCGCAGCTCACGGATAGAATCACGGATGTCGTCCAATGCCAAATGCGCGCCGCCCTTTTGGTAGCCAGATGCCACATCAGGTCGCCAGCGGTAGCACAACTCTTTAATGCTTGACACGTCTAGATTGCGATAATGGAAAAATTTTTCAAGTTTTGGCATTTGTCTTGCCAAAAAACGGCGGTCTTGGCAAATAGAATTGCCGCACATCGGCGACACGCCAGCATCGCACCATTTCGCCAAAAATGTCAGCGTCTGTGCTTCGGCATCGGCAAGTGTTATCGTGCTGCGGCGCACACGGTCAATCAGCCCAGATTGCCCATGCTGATTTTTATTCCAATCGTCCATGCCGTTTAGCACCACGTCAGGCACTTTAATCGCAAGCACCGGCCCTTCGGCAAGGATATTGAGCTGATCGTCCGTAACAATGGTGGCAATCTCAATGATTTCATCGGCTTGCGTGTCAAGCCCTGTCATCTCAAGGTCAATCCAAATCAGGGCTTTTTTGGTGGATTTTTTACTGCTGGGCTTAGGATTTTGGATTTTGATTTTGTCCGTCATGATGATTTCTTGCTTAAGTTTATCGTTTGCTGTGCTTTGAGTGGCTTTTGGCAAGTGCTGATTTACCATCGCACGTTTAGCTCGCCATTGTACCACAATTTTCACATCATGAATTATCTAAAAGCACAAAACCACCAAACAAAAAACAACTTGCCAAAAACCATGTATTGAAAAAACCATTTGTCAAAACAACTCACCAAAAGACAGCTTATAAAAACCGCTCGCCACACTCATGGCTTAAAATCTCTGGCGCTTACGATTGCCGCCTTATCATTATCCAGCATGGTAAGCAGCATAGTGGCGTTATCGGTGCGTGCGTGCATGGCGGCTTGGGCGTTGGCTTGCAGCGCGCCTTCATATTGCCCACGCCACAAAAGCAGCTGACTGCGCGCTCTGAGTGCATGAATGGTGGCGATGGTTTGGGCGTGCGTGTTTTGGGCATGGTTGGCTTGCAAAGTATAAGCCTTTTGGGATAAATCCCACGCCAGCACATCATGACTGCCATCAAACGTCAAAGGCGACAGCAAATTTAACGCCTTGGCAAAATCACCTGCGTTGATGGCGTGCTGCGCCAAATACAGGCGCAAATCTCGCCTTTCAGGATAAATGGCTTGGCAAGGCGCAAGTACGTCCACCGCCTGCTGATAGTCCTGCTTGGCTGCCGCCAAATGCGCAGCCGTAATGCACGCCAGCACATCATCGCTGTCAAATTGCCCTGCCTGATAGACGCTTTGGGCTTCTTGATGGCGCTGATTATCCGCCAAATACATCGCCAACGCCAGCTGCGCACCCTTGCTGTGCTTAGCATTGACACGCAGTTCGGTTTCGTTTGCCTGCTTGCTAAGATAATTTAACCGCCAATACAAAGCGTCAAACGCCTGCGCCTGCGCTTGTTTTTGGGTCATGGTGGGCGCGGTGAAATTCGCCGCACGCTGTGTGGATTCAGACAGACGCTCCGTGGTGAACGGGTGTGAGCGCATAAAACTTGGCGCAAAAGCATTGGCGGTACGATTTAGCGACACTTGCCGCTGCAGCTGCTGAAAAAATCTTGGCATGGCTTTGGCATCAAACCCCGCCTGCGCCAAAATCTGCTGCCCCACTCGGTCGGCTTCTCGCTCATGCTCACGGCTGTGCGCCGCCATCGATTCTGCGCCCATTGTCTGCGCACCAATCATCATCGCCGCTGCCGCATCACCGCTCGCTGCTGACGCTGCAATCGCTGCCAGCAATCCACCAAGTCCAATCGCCAAAAATTTCTTGCGATTATCTAAATTATGCTCATAGTGCCGCTGCGATAAATGCGCAATCTCATGCGCCATCACGCTTGCCACTTCATCAAGCGCATCCGCTGACAGTATCGTGCCTGCATTCATGCCAATCAGCCCGCCCGGCACGGCAAAGGCGTTGATGTTGCTGTCGTTAATCAGCACCACCGACAGCAGCGACTGCCCACGCACCAGCGCATTCATCTGCGCACCCATTTGCACGAGCTGCTGCACCGCCCAAGGATCATCAATGAGCGGCAAAGACGCATTGATTTGGCGCAACGACCACGCTGCGATTTCTTTATTGCGTCTTTGTTCTTGAAAATTTGCGCCTGCGCTAAGATTTGGTGTGGTAAAATTAACCGCTGACGGATTTGCAGCTGACACGCCCAGATTTGCCGAATTTTGTAAATTCTGCGCATGAGCATTCGCGCTAAAACGCACGCTGGGCAAAGAAAATCCACCATCAAGCCGAGCAGCATCGCCAAAGTTGCCGTAATTTTGCGCTTGGCTGGAATTTAAGTTAAGACTTTGATTATTCAAAGAGTTTTTAGCAAAATCACGCACAGTGCTTGATGATTTTGCTGGATTTTGCGCCATCATTGCCGTGCTGATGGGCGCATCGTTTGGCGAATTGTTTGGCGCATCGTTTAGCAAATTACCTGATGGCAAATTTAGCGCATTGCTTGCCTGTGGTTCATTCAAGCCAACGTTTGCACTGGCTGCATTTACCAAAACCCCGACCGACAAGCCCACACCGACCGCACGTTTTATTATGGCAGGCAGTCGCTTCGGTGCGGTAAATTGGCTTGGTAAAAACGGATTTTGCGCTGGATTTGGTTGTGCGATTTGGGTCATCATCAGCACATTAGGGCGTGTTTTTCTTGTCATCAAATTAAAATAAAAAGCCGTCAATGCACTGACTATACCACACACCGCCACGATTTTCAGCCATCTTTGGTTGCGCAAATCCTGCTTTTTGTAGGAATTTTTTGGCAAATCTTACGCACACCAAATCCCACAACACTCCGCAAAACCTTATAAAACAAGCCTTGTAAAGCAACGCACCGCCCCCATATTTAAACTTTCTTAAATTTAAAAAATCGCCATGCCACAAATTCACTTTACCGAAAATTTACAAAACAGTCTGACCGAGCCGCAGCGCAGCGTCATTACAGACAGCCTAAATGCACAGCTCACAAAAGACGGCACGCTGCCAAACGACACGCTGACTTTGGGTGCGTTTTTTGACGCTCAAGGTTTGCCTTGCCCCATGCCGCTACTTAAAGCCAAAGTCGCCCTGCGCACCTTGACGGCACAAGAAAGCCTGTACCTTTTGGCAAGCGATGGCAATTCACAGACCGACATCGCCGCTTTTTGCCAAAAAAATGCGCTCGCCATGCGCACATGGACGACCACGCACGCACAAACAAGCGCAACAATCTTTCACTTTATCATTACCAAAAATGTGTAAAAAGTCTGGCGTTATTCATCATTAAGCCGTACAATAGAAGCTCACCAACTTTGACATTTTAAACATTTTGACAGCGATGATTTGCACTGATGGCTTGGTGGGCTTGCTTGATATAAAAACAAAGCGTGGCGGAAATTGACAAATGCTGGCGAGTGTTTTTTAAAACGGAAATTTGTGCCAAAACCTAAACACAAATTTCGCCCAAGTTCATCACACAGTAAAACCTTAAGCACAAATCCAATCAAAACCTAAGCGTATAACACACAACAATGAGCAAAAGACCTTCCAAAAATCACCCAAACCGCTACGACAGCGACGATTATGACGGCTATCAAAACGACTTTGATGGCGGTTTTGCTGATGAGCTTGATGAGTTTGCTCATGAATTTGACGATGAATTTGCCCAATACGCAGACGTAGACGAACTGGACGGCTTTCATGAAGTGGACGATCAAGAAGCCCTAGATGACGAGTTTGCTGACGAATACGCAGACGATTTTGAAGAATTTGACACAAACGAGCGCAAATCGGACACACCTGCACGCACGCCTGCCATCATTGACGGCAGCACAGGCAAGCATTATGACGTGGCGACCAAAGATTTGGTGCCTGCCATGCCAACCAACCTTGCCGCACCGGGGGTGAACTTAGGCGCGTACATCAACACCGTTCACCAAATCCCAATTCTCACCCCAGAAGAAGAAAAAACCCTTGCCGAGCGTTATTATCACGATGGCGACGTGGAAGCCGCGCGCCTTTTGGTGATGAGCCATTTGCGCTTTGTGATTCACATCGCACGCAGCTATTCTGGTTATGGACTCTCCCAAGCTGACCTAATCCAAGAAGGCAATCTTGGCTTGATGAAAGCCGTCAAACGCTTTGACCCCACCAAAGGCGTGCGTTTGGTGTCCTTTGCCGTGCATTGGATTAAGGCGGAAATTCACGAATTCGTGATTAAAAACTGGCGCATTGTGAAAGTCGCCACCACCAAGGCGCACCGCAAGCTGTTTTTTAACTTGCGCAGCCTAAAAAAATCCAGCAATCAGCTCACCTTAGAAGAAGCCGAATCCATCGCCAAAGACCTAAACGTTACCGTCAAGCAAGTGCTGGAAATGGAAGCACGCTTGACCAGCTATGATGCGTCTTTTGAAATGCAAGACTCGGACGAAGACGAAGGCCGCTACGCACCGCAGCTGTTTTTAGAAGACGCCATTGACCCTGCCGATGTGGTGGAAGAAGCCGACTGGGAAGAAAACACCACCAGCGCACTTAAAGAAGCGATGAGTGAGCTGGACGAACGCTCGCGCGACATCATCACGCAGCGCTGGCTTGCCGACCAAAAATCCACGCTGCATGATTTGGCAGCGGTGTACAACATCTCAGCTGAGCGTGTGCGCCAGATTGAAAAAAACGCCATGGATAAAATCAAAGAAGCCATGACGATTGACAGCATGATTTTAAATAATTAAATCAGCTTAGCAAAATCATTACAACTCACTGATTTTTCATGCGTTTTTAATAAAATTTCAAAAATACTTATGAATCAGCAAACCATCAGCACGCCAAACCCAAACCCAGCCAGCACGCCTGACACTCTTTGGCTAAAAATTGCCGCCATCAATCTTGCAGCGGCGGTGGCGCTCGGTGCTTTTGGGGCGCACGGACTAAAATCTTTCGCCAGCGAATATGCGCTTGGCATTTGGCAAACTGCCACGTTGTATTTATTTGTACACGCCTTGGGCTTACTTGCGCTTGGCGTGGCTTGTGTGCTTGGCAGACTGCGCATCACTTTGACGGCTTGTCTTTTACAGCTTGGCGTGCTGATTTTTAGCGGCTCGCTATACGCCCTTGCGCTGGGCGCACCCAAATTTTTAGGCGCAATCACGCCCATTGGCGGCATGACGATGATTGTCGGCTGGCTGACGCTGTGCTTTGTGCGTGTGCGCCAAGCCTAAACCGACCGTGTTATTATTTTAAACTGCTTAGCAAATAAAACCAATCGCCAAACCAACCATGAAAACCATCACCATCAACGGACAACTCAAGCAAACCCGCGAAATCAACGTACTTGCCCTACTTGAAAGTTTATCACTCACCCAAGGGCGTTTTGCGGTGGAAATTGATGGCGCACTTGCGCCAAAAAGCAAACTTGCCGATACCACCATCACAGACGGCATGAAAATTGAAGTGGTGCAAGCAGTCGGTGGCGGCTAATCAAACCGCCTGTCTTCAAACCCACAACCAAGCCAGCCATCATGCAAGTTCATTCATTTTTAGACCCTGCCAGCGAGACCTTCAGCCACATTTTGGTGGACACTCGCCACAAAAAATGCGCCATCATTGATCCTGTGCTGGATTTTGATGTGGCAAGCGCACGCACCAGCACCGCCCAAGCCGACAAACTCATCGCTTTTGTAGAAGAGCACGGACTGAGCGTTACGCATTTGATAGAAACGCACGCCCATGCCGACCACCTATCCGCCGCTGTGTACTTACAAGAAAAACTGGGCGGACAGACCGTCATCGGCACTGCCATTCGCCAAGTGCAAAAAACTTTCGGTGAAATTTACCACTTGGGTGCAGAATTTCGCACGGACGCCAGCCAGTTTGACCTACTCACCGAAGATGGCACGCAGTTTTTTGTTGGCGACATTCAGCTCACCGCCATCAGCGTGGCAGGACACACGCCTGCAGACATGGCTTATGTGGCAAGCATAGACACCCAAAGCCCGATTATTTTTGTGGGTGATACCTTATTTGCGCCAGACGTGGGAACGGCTCGCTGTGATTTTCCCAATGGCAGTGCGCACGATTTGTACGATGCCATCGGCAAACTTTTGCAATACCCAGACGACACACGGCTGTATCTGTGCCACGACTACCCGCCAGCCGCATCGCAGCGCAGCCACCAAGCCTATACCACCGTTGGTGAGACGCGCCGCCATAATATCCACGTCAAAGACGGCATCAGTAAAGACGAATTCATCGCCATGCGCACCACGCGCGACCAAAGCCTACCCATGCCACGCCTGATGCTGCCTGCTGTGCAAGTGAACATCAACGCAGGACAGTTGCCTGCCGCCCAAGATAATGGCGTGCGCTATCTAAAACTGCCGCTGAATGTTTTTTGATTTGGGCTAGGTTTGGAAGTTAGGTTTGAAAACTAAGATGTAAAATTTAGGATTGGCTTGAAAACCAAATAAAATGGCGTTGCCACCCAAACCAGCCATTTTCACACCCAATAAAAAACAACCGCCAAACTACTGACAGTTGTTTTTGTTCGTATCAAATTAAGATTTACAGTGATTTTTTAGCTTTTAGCAACTTTTTTAATTACACTTGACGCAGCTTCAAATAACTATCAAACCGCCATCAAGCCATGACCAGCCCAGCAAAATCATCATAACGCCCACGGTTTTTCACCCCTTGGCGCTCTAGGCGTGTCTTGTGTTTGCGCACTTGGCGTGTCAGCATATCCGCCATCTCGCCAATCGCTGGATACAGCTCATCAGCACTCGCCTTGACAAACATTTCTTGCCCAGACACACGCAAAATCGCTTCGGCTTGATAAGAGTTTTTACCGTCCATCTGCGTGCCGTCTTTGGATAAAATCACATGAATACTTTGGATTTGGTCAAAATGGCGCAAGCATTTGGCAAGTTTCTCATGCACTTCTGCCTTGGTGCGCTCAGTGATGGCAAGATGATGACCGTTGATGAAAATATTCATTGCTTCTCTCCTTGTCTGCAATTTGGCTATACCCATCTTTTTTGATGAGTGCGTTTACTTTGCCATAAAATTTCACCACTGACAAGGCATATAATTGTAACTTTTTGTAAATTTACTCGCTTTTTTAAAAATAACTATTATAATTCAAAAATTTGTTTTTTAGACTGATAAATTCTCGGTAAAATTGACAAAATTTATCAGTGCATCATTTGAGTTTGCCACCCATCTGTGCTAGAGTTGGTGAAAATTCCGCCCATTTTATAAATTTACCATTCATTTTAATCATAAAATCCCATGAGCATTCGTATTGCCAGCATTCAGCTAAACAGCCAAACCGACATTGAGCAAAATCTTACCATCATTGAAAAAGCCATCAATCACGCCGCCAATGAAGGCGCACGCTTGGTCGTCTTGCCAGAAAACGCCTGCTTGATGGGACGTCAAAGCGAGCTTGCTGCACGCTTTGATGAAGTGGCGCAGCGTCTTGGCAAGATGGCAAAATCCGCCAAAGTGCATTTGATGGCAGGTACGCTGCCTTGCCCCACACGCCCTGACGGTACGCCAGTGCCAAATGAGCGCAGCCGCCAGACAAGCCTTGTCTTTGATGACACAGGCGAGCAAATCGCACGCTATGATAAGATTCATCTGTTTCGTGCCACGGTGAATGACAGTACGGGTAATTATGATGAGAGCAAGACTTTTGAAGCAGGCGATACGCTTGTGGTTGCGCCGCTGCACATTGATGGACAAGTGGTGCGCTTAGGCTTGATGATTTGTTTTGATGTGCGATTTGCCACGCTTGCCCAAAGACTGCGACAAATGGGCGCGGACATCATCAGCGTGCCAGCAGCGTTCACGCACCGCACAGGTCAGGCGCACTGGCAAATGCTGCTGCAAGCGCGTGCGCTGGACAGTCAGTGCATGGTGATTGGCAGCACGCAAGGCGGTACGCACCACATTGGCAGCCGCACTCGCCAAACTTGGGGTCATGCGATGATTGTCAATGCCACAGGTGAGATTGTGGCAAGCACTGAGCGTACTGAATGTTCACAAATGGGATTTGAGATGGTGATGGCGGATTTTGATACCAAAGCGCAAAAGCAAATTCGTGAAAATATGCCGATTTTTGAGTGTTTTCGGATTTGACAAAAAGGTTGGATTGGGGTGATTTGTAAGTTGGGTTAAGTGAAACAAAAACCCAACATGGTTTAAAATCCACCCTAAATATTGTCATATTTTCCCGTTCGCCCTGAGCTTGTTAAAAGGTGAGCATGATAGAAATTAAAACCCAAAAAAAACCGCTCATGATTCGACAGGCTTACCACGAACGGTTTTTTGAACAGTGGAGTACTGGGTTGCGCTGTCAATAACCCAACCCACAACCAAAACCCCAAACCTAATCATAAGTTTGAGGCTTGTTATTCATCACTTTAAAAAACATCAAATCACCCAGACCACGACATTTTTAGCACGCTTGCCACCACCCAAGGTGTTACAATCACCGCCAAAATACTTGCCGCACCCAAAAGCGCAAGCGTTGGCAAGCCGTTTAGCCCCGTGGCGTACAAATCCACCGCCCCAGTCGCAAAAATCAGCACAGGCAGCTGCATCGGCAGCGCAATCAGCGGCACAAGCACCGCACCGTTTTTTAAAGTCAGCGTCAGACTGCTGGCAATCGCCGACAGCGCAAGCATCATAGGCGACCCCACCACGATAGACAATGCCAATATCAAGGCTTCGTCCATCGCCATACCAAACAGCGGCACCGCAAGCAAACTTAGCACCGCCACACAGCCAGCACTAAAAAGCCAATGCACAATCAACCGCGCCAGCACCCACACAGGCAAAGGCGCATCAGACACCACAAGCTGCGCCAGCACGCCATTTTCCATCTCGCCACGGAACAAATCATCTACACCAATCACCAGTGCAATCAGTGCCGCAATCCACACCGCAGAACTCGCCAATCGCAAAAGCAGCGCAGGCTCACTGCCCACCGCCAGCGGAAACAGCGTGATAATCAGCAAAAACAGCACCAGCGGAAACAGCCACTGCACCGCGCCTTGGCGTTTGATTTGCCATTCTCGTACCATCATGGTGGTAAAGGCTTTTTTCATCATAGGGCAAACTCCGCCAAATCCAGCGTAGCATTACTGGCATGGGTCGGCTGATGGCTGGTCATCAGCACCGCACCGCCACTGGCAGCAAATTCACGAATGCGTGCTTCTATGCGTGCCACCATCGCCACATCCAGCGCCGTCAAAGGCTCGTCCAGCAGCCAAAACGGTGCGTGCTTTGGTGTCAGCACAAATAATCTTGCCAAGCCCACACGTCTGGTCTGCCCCGCCGACAGCTGCGCACTGGACACATCTTCAAGCCCATCAAGTCCCACTTGCGACAGCGCAAACGCCAGCACATCATCATCGGTATCCACGCCATATAAAGCCAGCAAAAACCGCAAATTTTGCGCCACAGTCAGCTGCGCACTGATGCCCAGCTGGTGCGACACATACACACATTGGCGCACGCCATCTGCATTGGCGTGCCACGTCATCTCGCCAGACAGCACAGGCAAAAGCCCAGCAATCTGCGATAAAAGCGTCGTCTTGCCAAGCCCATTTTCGCCAATCAAATGACACACATCACCTGCGTGCAATGCCAAATTCACGCCTTGGCACAGCACAAAATCGCCACGCTGCACCGCCACATCACGCATGGTGAAAATTGGCGCAGACTTATTGGTGGCTGCGTTTGCTTGATTGGCATTAGCATAAAGAGAGTTGAAATTTAAATCCGAATTTTGCGACATGATAAACAGCCAAACACCCCAAATAAGCACCATCATACCAAAATTTGCAAAAAATTTCCCAAAAATCGCTTAAATTTGCTATGCTAAGCCCCACTAATACAAAAACAAAACAATAAATTGACACCATGAGTTTATTAGACAAATTCAAACGCCTGTTTCAAGCAAGCAGCAAAAGCACACAAAGCAAAAACCCAGCGCACACTCAAAAAAGCAACGCCGCCGATTATGACGAAAACGATGAGCAACTTGACGATGCACTGTGGGATAATTTTCGCAATTTTTTGGACGCACAGCACACCCTAAAAACCACCGACACGCCCCACTTACACCCCATCACCACGCTGATTAGCCTGTGGCTTGATGAGCAGCAATTTAAATACGAACACCGCAAGCCAAATCGTTCGCAAAATCAAGCACTTGCAAGCGTTCATCACCTGATTATGCGCTTTTCGGACGATGCGATTGACTGGACGTGCGTGTTTCGCATCAATGAGTATAACCAGCTGGTTTCGCTGTTTGGCGTGCTGCCTGACACCGTGCCGCAGAGCCATTTTGCGCCCATGCTGGTGCAGATTGCCAAGGCGAATTTAAATATTGGCTTTGGCTCGATTGAGCTTGACCCAAACGATGGCGAAGTGCGCGCTAAATTGAGCTTTGATGCCGAATTTACCACCATCAATGAACGCTCGCTGTTCACTTATTTGCAAGGCTTGGCAGGACTGACCGAGCTTGCGCAAAAGCTGTACGATGACGTGCTTGGCGATGACGACATCAGCAGTGATGTGCGCCAATATTTGCCCGATGAAGTCGATGACGAGCCGTCCAGCGATTATTTTACGCCCACCGAGCGCGCGCAGTGATGAGTTGTTGAGAAGTTATTAAAAAATCGCCAAGAAATTATTATTGATAAAATCAGCGTTTTAAGCTGCAAAACTTATCACAAAATTCACCAAAAATTATCAACCGTCATTTCTAAATCACCGTTCATTTGCCAGCCAAACCATGCTAAAAATTGCCCATTCACCGCTATTTTGCCACCCTGTGCCAGAAAATCACCGTTTTCCAATGGCAAAGTACAATCTGATTCCTGAAAAATTGCTTGCCGAAGGTGTGATTGACACAGAAAATCTGTTTCACCCTGCCAAATTAAGCGAGCAAGAAATCCTAAGCACGCACACTCAAGAATACTGGCTTAAGCTCAAAACCCAGACGCTTAGCCGCACCGAAGCACGCAAAATCGGCTTTGAGATGTCGCAGGCTTTGGTGGAGCGTGAACGCTACATCGCACACGCCACTTATGAATGTGCGCTGTACGCCAAGGCGCATGGCGTAAGTCTTAGCACGTCAGGCGGTACGCACCACGCCTTTGCCGATCATGGCGAAGGGTTTTGTATTTTTAATGACGTGTGCGTGGCGAGCAATTTGATGCTGACACGCAATGAAGCCAGCCGCATTTTAAGCGTGGATTTGGACGTGCATCAAGGCAATGGCAACGCCGCCATCATGGCAAATAACCCAAACGTATTTATCTTTAGTATGCACGGCGCAAAAAATTATCCTTTCATCAAGCCGCCATCAGATTTGGACGTGGAACTTGCCGATGGCACGGACGATGAAGCCTATTTGGCGCAGCTGCACACGCATTTGCCTGCCATCATGGAGCGTTTTCGTCCTGATTTTATGTTTTATCAGGCGGCGGTGGATATTTTGGCAAGCGATGAATTGGGCAAACTTGCCATCAGTCCAGCTGGCGCAAAAGCGCGCGATGAATTTGTGCTAAGCACCGCCAAAGCGCATGGCGTGCCTGTGGCGGTGGTGATGGGCGGCGGCTATTCTCGCAATATTGACAGCGTGGTAGAAGCGCATTGCCAGACTTTTCGTGTGGCGAAGGCGTTGTTTGGGTAGGTATGGCACTGATTTTTTAATTGCCTTAAAAACCCAAAATCGGTAGAATAAAAATACAATACCTTTTAAGGGAGCGCGATACAAGTGACTGCTTTGATTTTACGCCTGCCAGATGACATAGTTGCCAATGCCAAAACATTAGGGGTTTTTGACGAAAAAAACTTACAAACTTTGGCGGAGCAATCTGTATTGAACTTTTTAAAACAAAAAATTTCACAAAATGAGCGTACACCACAGACAAGCACCCAAACCATGCCAACAACTTATCCGCTTGGCATGATGCAAAATCAAATCGTATTGCACGACGATTTTGATGAACCTATTGATGATTTGTTTGAATGCTTGACTGAATAATTATGAAAGTGCTGCTAGATACCCATATTTTGCTTTGGTGGCAAATGAACAGCCCCAAACTTTCCAAAGAGTTGATCAATTTGGTGCAAAATCAAGCCAGCGAAGTTTTTGTCAGTAGAGCTACGCTTTGGGAAATCGCCATCAAAAAATCCCTTGGGAAAATTGATGTCAATCTTGCAGATTTGATTAAATTCACCGAAGATACAGGTTTTGCATGGCTGGACATTGACGAAAAACCCATCATAAATTTGTTAGATTTGCCCGTATTTACAGATCACAAAGACCCATTTGATAGAATTTTAATTTCTCAAAGTCTCACTCACAATCTACTTCTGCTGACCGCCGATCAAAAAATGAAACCCTATCACAGTAACATTCGAGTTTTTTAAACAAATAAACCGCCATTTCATCAACAAAAATGGCGGTTATTTATTTAAAATAAAAGTTTGTCTTGCGCTCAATCATCAAGCCGACAACTTAAGCCGACAGCGGACATCCTTCAGGCAAATCATCGTTTTGCGCTTTGCCAGTCATGGCGTCCACAATGCGCAGTTTTGGCGCAGGTTTTTCCGCCACCAAGCCAAGCTCCGCCATCAGGCGATCGTCATTGGCTTGCGATTGATTGCCCGTGGTCAAAAGTTTATCGCCATAAAAGAAAGAGTTCGCCCCTGCCATAAAAGCAAGCGCCTGCTCGCCATCGCTCAGACTTTCACGCCCTGCCGACAGCCGCACATAGCTGGTTGGGCAGCAAATGCGTGTAACAGCGATGGTGCGTATCCATTCAATCACAGACAGCTTGCCTTCAGCCAAAACCTTATCGCCAAGCGGCGTACCCTTAATCGGCACGAGCAAATTGACAGGAATGGACTGCGGCGGCACAGGCATTTGCGTCAGCTCATACACCCAATCAATGCGATCTTCACGGCTTTCGCCCATGCCCACGATAGAGCCAGAGCAGACGTTAATGCCCGCCTTGCGCACATAATCAAGCGTCTGCAAGCGATCATCGTACGAGCGTGTGGTCGTTACTTGGCTGTAATAATTGCGCGATGTGTCAAGGTTATGATTATAATAATCAAGCCCTGCATCCGCCAAAGCCTGTGCTTGCTCAGGCTTTAGCATTCCCAAAGTCATGCAAGTTTCAAGCCCTAATGCTTTAACTTCGCCAATCAGCTCCACCAAATACGGCATATCTTTTGCCGATGGGTGCTTCCACGCCGCCCCCATACAAAAACGTGATGAACCTGACGCTTTGGCACGTTTGGCAGCTTGGATAACTTTTTGAATTTCAAGGCGTTTTTCGGCGTCTAGCCCCACTTTATCCCGATGATGACCCGACTGCGAGCAGTAGCCACAATCTTCAGGGCAGTTGCCAGTTTTGATGGATAATAGCGTACTGATTTGCACTTCATTGGCATTAAAATGCTGGCGATGAACGCTCTGGGCTTGCATCAGCAAATCCATGAGCGGCAAATCAAACAGCCGTGCGATGTCGTCTTTGCTAAAATGTGCGCTTGACGTGGTGGAAGTGTTAAGCATAAAAATCCCTTATGTATTTGATTGTTCACTGATTTTTATAGATTTTTGGCGGTTTGACGCTTGCCAAATATTTTTAGCAATAGCCACCAAAAACCGCCATGCCATAGCCAATCAGTAAACAAATGTTCCGTTATTCTAATCAATTTTCTTAAAAATAGCAAATGCCGTAAGCTGGCAAATCACTTACCAAGTTTGCGCTTAATCACACCCAAAACCTGCTCAGCATAAGGCTTGGCTTGGGCGATGTATGGCTTGGCTTGATTGATATAGGCTTGATATTCTTCAGGAATTTTGGTGGCGTGCTTAGCAATGCCTGCAAACCACAGCACCAATTTATAATCGCCCGTAACGCTGACTTCGCCTGCTTGAATCGCACTCATCAAGGCCGCCACATCGCCTTTGGTCAAAAGGCGCGCACCTGCCATAGAATCGTTAAAATGCACCGTCAAACCTGCCGATTCAGCCACGCCCAAACCTTGATGAAAACGCCCTTGTTCAAAGCGATAAAAGCGTGCCATGCTTGGGCTGGTGAATTGCAATGTTACGTCTTTATTTTCAATCAAGCCATTAAAAACGTCATTGCTGCGATTTTTGGCAAGCTGCTGCAAGCGAAACCCAAGCGATGCAAGCAAAGCATCAAGCGCATCGGTTTTTACATCAATGATGGGTAAGGTGAACATAATTTTACTCTTTTTAGAATTTGGTATGATATTTGTTGCTATCAATGGGTAAGTTTTGGCGGTTTTGATGAATTCAATTCAAACAAATCAAGCACCGAAAAACACCAAATTTGGCACATTCTGGCTGATTTTGCCAAATCTTTGGCGCATATTGTACCAAATCCGCACAAATTGTGCGAATTACAATTTATGCCCATCAAATCTTGCGCGCCAAAAATCAGCGCAACCAAATTTCGCTGTGGCAAATTCAACCGCAGTAAATTCAGTCTTCATTAAAAACGCTTAAAAACACGCTCAAATCTTATCAAAACGATGACCCAGCGCATACAGCACGCCTTCAAGTCCTGTAACGTTAATCGCTGCGTCCGCCTTGGCTTGTACGATTGGCTTGGCGTGATAAGCAATGCCCACGTCCGCTGCCGCCATCATCGGCAAATCGTTCGCACCATCGCCCACGCACACCACTTGCTCCATACCAATGCCTAATTTATCCGCCACTTTTTTGGCGATTTGCGCTTTTTTGGCACCATCTACGATGTCATCGTCAATCTGCCCTGTCAGCCTGCCATCATCAATCAACAGCGGATTGGCGTGGTATTCGTCCATGCCCAGCGTCTCAGCAACGTACTTGGCAAACGGCACAAAACCGCCCGACACCAAAATCGTATAATAACCCAGCGCTTTAAGCGACTGCATCAGTGCGTGCGCCCCGGGCTGAAAACTGATGTGCTTGGCGATGATTTCGTCCACCACATCCGCACTCACCCCTTCAAGCAGCGCCACACGTCTGGCAAAGCTCGTATTAAAATCAATCTCGCCACGCATGGCTTCTTCGGTGATTTCGCTCACCTTATCTTCAATGCCACAAAACTTGGCAAGCTCTACGATGACTTCTTGCTCAATCAGCGTAGAATCCATGTCAAAGCACGCCAATTTATGCGTGTTCAGCATTTGTGGTAACGACAAAATATGCACATCCGTATCAAATTCACGCAAATGCGCGCTCAGCTGCTCATCAATGATGTGCGCCGCCGCTTCACGCTTGGCGCTAGACATTTCAGTGCGCACTTTTGGCGCAAGCAAATAGCGATGAATGCTCACATCGCTTAGCAAAACCTTAGGCGTGATGTGGTGCGCCGCCGCCTTTGCCGCTTCGTCATCTGCCACAAAAATCAGCTGCCAATTCGCCTGCGCCTGCACCCAATCATTCATCAATGCGTCAATCTTGGCGTGATTGGCTTCAGCCTTACTCACCACCACGATGGCAAAAATCGGCAAAGTCGCCAGCACCTTGGCATCGCTTTCGCCCACGCCATCAGGCAATACGGGCAACGCCTGATGAAACGCTGTGCGCCATGCTTGAGACTGATTTGGCAGTGCATAAATGGTCATGATATTCTCGCTTGTAATTTTAAGTTTGCCTGCCAGTTTACCGACACACGCACATTTTCTCAAGCGTTTTTTGTGGTTTTTGGCAAAACTTTGTGCAAATTTTAGCCACTTTCGCGCTCTGCTATCGCCAATTTATCGTCAAATCACGCCCCATTAACACACCGTTTTACGTCAAGTTTTCTACCTGCGAAATGCAATTTTAAACACAGTTTTCGCATGGTTTTTTATATGGTTTTGCGCACGATTTTATGTGCGATTTTCTATGCAATTTGGCGCATTTTTAGCCATCTTTTGACAAACTTGCATAAATTTACGAAAAATCATCGCAAAATCAAGATTTTCTTACATTTTTCGCTTTAAATTTTCGGTGTTTTGGTGTATTTTATACGGATTTTCTTTTTGTCAAGCAAGACTTGGTTTTTCGGTGGAATTTCAGCGCCAAAATCGGCAATGCCATTTGCAATAAAATCGCAGCAAAACCACCGCTAAGCTAGGGTCAAGATTTGACTTAAAAATAAAAAACCACGAAATTTTTACGACTTTTTTAACCGTTCGGCACTTTGATTTTTCGCAACAAACCAAACAAAATCAAACCGCCACCAACCATCACAACGATCATGACCTATTTAGCGCCACGGCAAGGGCTGTTTGCCGCCATCGTCTTGCTGAGTTTATGCTTGCATACTTTATTTTTCGTGCTGAGTGAAGAGCGAGAAATCGGCAAGCAACACCACGCCGCTGCTGAGCTGTCGGCAAGTCTTTTGGCAGGCGAGCTGACCGTGCCACTGACGGCAAACGACCGCGTGAGCATGAGCGTCATCGCCAAGCGCTATGCGGACGATTCGCAAATCGCCTTCGCTGGCGTGTATGACGCCAAAAATCAGCTGCTGGTGCCTGTGGGCGATGAAAGCGGCTCGGGTATGTCTGCCAAAGAGCCTGTGGTGTCTGGCGAGAAAGTGCTGGGCGGCGTGATGGTAAAAACCAAACCCATCAGCCGCGCGCAAATCATCTCTGACCATTGGGAATTTTTGCTGGCGGTGCTGGGTCTGCACGTTTTGATTTTCTTGGTGTACGGCTATGTGGCACGCCCAAGCAAAGAACTTAAAGAGCAAATCGCCAAAAATGTGCGTGCGCGCCTGCTTGAAAAAGGCTTGCTTAGCCCTGCGGCATTGGCAGCAGACAGCCAAAAATCTTATGCTGATAAATCCCACGCCGAAAAAGCCGACAAAGCGCACGCCAGCAGCGGCACCGATGGCGATGACACTGAGCATTTGGCAAATCCTAACTCAAGCGATGCGCAAAACACAGCCAGCACTGACGAAAATTCTGCGCCAAACGGTACGACTTCTTTTACCATGCAAGTGCTGTTTGACGACCCAAATCGTCTTTTGGCGGCAGTTGGACGTGAAAATAAATTGGCGTATTTTGCGCTGTGCGACCAACTGCTAGAAAAAGCCACGCACGAACTTTTGCAGTTGCCACTATTGGCAGGCGTACACGCCCAAAGCCCCACCACCTTTAATGACGTGGGCGCAAGCGTGGTTTTGTATGGCGAACACCCCGCCAAAGTCGCCACCGCTGCGGTATTTTTATCCAAGCTGACCTTGCTTTTAAATCAAGTGGTGTACGACAAACATCGTGAACTGCGCCGTTTTGCCCTGCAAGTACGCACCACCGCCAGCGACACCACGTCCGCCCAAGCGGTGCGCAGATTGGCGCAAAAACGCCGTGAAGTGCCGCTGATTTTGATGAACGAACACGCCTTGCGTGAAGTGGAAGTGTATGTGGGGCTTGCACGCTTGACCAGCCCAAGCTCGGTAGAAGAGCGTGAAAGCCGCCAGCTGCAATCGGTTACCAAAGCCACCGCTGACCGCTTGCGTTCGGTGCGTGATTCGGTGCTGCTTGCTGATTAAGTTTTGGTTGGCAATTGGCATTGACAAGGTTTTGGTGGTAAGAATTTAGCGATAAATTTCACCAGCCAATCACAAAATACTTGACAAATCATCAAATAACCGCTATAAGGCATAACCAAGACAATAAATTTAATCCTTAAGTTTCACCCCACGGTATTGCGGCGCAAATCTTGCCCAGACCATCACTAAAAGGAGCAATCATGAGCGACATTGACGATGATTATGATGATGACTTTGAAGAAGATGCCGACGCCCAACTTGCTGACGAAGGCAAAGCCAAGCCGCTTGAAAAACGCTTGAAAATTGACGCATTGCTTGAAGCACAGCGCCTAAAAAAACTTGAGCGCGCATTGGAAGAAGACGATTTTTCAGAGTTTGATCTTGACGATGACGATTTTGACGATGATTTTTAATCATTAAAGCCACTCAATAAAATCACCCGATTTCATCATGCGCACGCAGTTGCACGGCTTATATCAAATCTTGGTATAAGCCTTGTTTTTTGGCAAAATTGTGTTAAAGTGAGCAAAGCTAAACGTGATTTTAGCCCAATTTTCAACCACCAAAAGAGATGATTATGTCTAAATTGACCAAAGACGAACTGTTTGATTATCTGTCATCAGACGCAAACACCCAAGGACTTGACCCCATCGCTGCGCACGGCTTTTTGACCGCCACAGTCGTGGGCAAGCCGCTACCAAACTGGATTTCGGCATTTTTTGAAGGTGAAGACGCAAGCGTGTCAAGCGCGGTTAAAGACGCACTTCATGCGTGGCGCGAAGAGCTGTACGACACCCTAAAAGCCGAGCAGCCAATTGAATTGCCATTTGATGCCAGCGAAGAAGCCGAAGATTTTAGCGAAGATGGCGACTTGGCGGCGTGGGCGATTGGCTTTGTTGATGCCATGTATTCGGACGAAAACGTGGACTGGTTTGACGATGAAAGCGTGGAAGATGACGTGGCGGAGCTGACTTTGCCGATGGTGGTACTGTCTGGCATTGACCCTGATTTGGACGAAGTGCGTGATGAAGAAATGCTGGCGCAGATGGCAAACGCCCTAGAAGACAACATCACCGAGCTGTTTTTGCTGTTCCACACCAATGATTGATTGCTTAATCACTTGATAAAATCAAAAAGCAAGTCTGTGATGGACTTGCTTTTTGCTTATTGGCTTTTTTGATATTGGGTTTGGGCGGTTAGACTGCCACAGTTTTGGTAAAAATTTGTTTATAAATAACATACTGCGCAATAAGCATCATCGGCACAGTTACCAAAAGCCCCAAGCCAAGCGGTATCATGGATAAATACATCAAAAATGTCATCACGATGTTATAAATCAAAATCGCCGCCATGTTTTTAAAGCAGCCACGCAGCGCAAGTTTGATGGCAGCAAACGACTTATAACGATGAAAAATCACCAATGCCATTGCCACAGTCATCGCGCTGGTAAGCACCCAAGACACCGCCATTAGCAGCAAATAAGCAGCCACGACAAGCAGCGCCAAGCCGACTCCAAACTCTTGCAGACCAAACATTTGACCCACCAAATAAGCTGACCCTGCCAACAATGACATCGCCACAACAAGAAAAATAACGAACACCACATACACGACAGCCAGCACAACAGACAGCTTTACTACTGGTTTTGCATCACGATGAAATCCAGTGAAAAAATCGCTGAACTTCATGTTTTGTGTCAAATCCGCGCGCTTGGCAGCATTTAGCACCCCTGCCATCAAAAACATGAAAAATAAGCCAAGCACCAAAGTGGCAATGAATTGCAGCACCTGATACGCTGGCTGCTGCTCCGCCAACAATGCAGGTGGTACTAACGCAGCCAACGACAGCACAAACAAAAGCAATGTAAAACCAATCCAATGTAATGTAATGGCTGCGCCTTAAAAATCTGCCAAGATGCCTGAATCCACGACATACTTTCTCCCATTGGCAGCTTATTTGGCACATCAAGCACCATCAGCTCACCAGATGGCGGCGTGATGGATGTATTGGGCAGCGGTGGCGGAATTTCGTTTTGCATGATTCACCTTAATCATAAAATATCAAACAAATGGCACAAACCGACAAACAACACCAAGCGACACCAATCAACACAACGTCAATGAATGATGAGTTTTAATTTGCTTTGGTTTGTCAGTTGCCAAATTTATCTAATTATCATATCACAAACCCAACAAAATTTTACAAGTGCTTCAATTTTCGTTACAATTTAAGGCATTGATAATTCGCATTATTTCACGCTTTCACAGGAAAATTTATGAAACTTTCAAATTTAGAACACCTACCCAACCACACCATCACCGAGCGCCTTGATGTCGTGTATGGCAGCACCGTACGCAGCAAGCACGTTGGCAAGGACTTACTGGCTGGACTTAAAAACATCGTGGGCGGCGAGCTGACCGCCTATACCGAATTATTAGAAGAAGCACGCACCGAAGCCATCAATCGCATGATTGCCAAGGCGCAGGCACTGGGCGCGGATGCCGTGGTGGGCGTGCGTTTTTCTACGTCCAGCATTGCCGCTGGTGCTGCCGAATTATTCGTCTATGGCACGGCGGTGAAAATCGCACCGCTGCACACGCCTGCTTTTGCGCACGGTCAGCCAGCACAATCTGGCGCAGCGCAAACCCTGAACGCACAACCTTCAAACACGCAAACTACAGCCGAACAACCAAGACGCTTCAACCCATTTGGTGAAGACAATGTCTGAGATGAGTGCTTTGCTGCTGAATAATTTGGGGTTGGTGATTGCGCTGTTGCTGCTGATTATTGGCTGGATTTTTGGCAGACGCAGTGAGCGCAAACACTTGCAAGAATTGAACTTGCACGAACAAAGTCTGGCGCACGTCATACTGACAAGCGAGCGCTTTGCCGTGCAAAATTACGCCAGCGAAAGCCTTTTGGTGGTGGGTAATGTGGTGGTGGCGCAAGACCGCTTTAAGATGGTGGCAGCCACGATTTTAAGCCTATTTGGCAAAAATCTCACCGTCTATGAAAGTCTGCTGGAGCGAGCACGCAGAGAAGCCATTGTGCGCCTAAAACGCCAAGCGGCAGCGGCTGGATTTCACTATGTGACAGGCGTGCGCCTTGAAGTGAGTAACATCGGTGCGCACGACCCATCAGGCAGCGCAGTGGAAGTCATCGCTTATGGTACAGCGGTGCATTTGCGCTGATGGCGGATTGAAACGTGTGTTTAAAACACTGATTAACGTTTCGCAACAATAGCAAGGCGTTTAAATAATGGCAACGTTTGAAAAATCGGCAAAATATGATGAAATTTTAATCAGCGCATTTTTCCACCATAAAATCAATGAACGCACGCACTTTGGCACTTAAAAACGCGCGATCCACATAAGCGGCGTACAAATCCACCGACAGCACATGATATTCAGGCAGCAGCCGCATCAGCCGCCCTGCCGCCAAATCCGCTTCAATCGCCCAACTTGGCAAGCACGCCAGCCCCACGCCTGCCTGCACCAGCTTGGCAATCATCAGCGTATCATCGCTTTGCACCGTGCTTTTTACAGCGATGTCATGCACCGCCCCTGTCGCCAAATGACGCAGCTGCATGGGTTCGGCGTTAATATGGCTTGGTTGCACCATTTCGTGCTGAGCGATTTCTTCAGGCGATTTTGGTATGCCGTGCTTGCGCAAATAGCTGGGCGCTGCCACCAAATAAAATTCCACCACGCCAAGCGGACGGATAATCATGGACGGATTTGGGTTATTGGACAATCTGAGCGCCAAATCAAAACCGCCCGCCACCAAATCCACCTTATAATTAGACAGCGATAAATTCAGCGACACTTCTGGATAACGCGTGCGAAATTCTGCCAGCCACGTTGCTACCTTAGTACTAGCAAACCACAGCGGCATGGCGATTTTCAGCTCGCCTGTAGGTCTTGCCTGCGCACCTGCCGCCTGCTGCGCCGCCGCACCCAGCACGTCCAAGGCGTGCAAAGACTGCCGATAATACTGCTCGCCCACTTCGGTCAGATGAATACTTCGGCTGTTGCGGTGCAGTAATTTTGCGCCAAGCATTCGCTCCAAATTGGCGACGTGCTTGCTCACCATCGGCACCGACATCGCCAGATGGTCTGCCGCTTTGGTGAAACTTTTTTGCTCCACCACCTGATGAAACGCACGAATGCTTTGCAGTGTGTCCATGCCGCCCCTTGATTGATTAAATTTTAAAATTGACCGATAAAATAGTATAACGCCAAAACACCTTGCCGCCAATCATTTTATAAAAACGCTTTTAAAGCACATTACCAATCCGCTTTCGCCTTGCACTTTTCATAAAAAAAACGGAAAACCCTAAGATTTTCCGTTTTTGTACGCATTATAAGTGCTTGATTGTTGGTAAATTAGCCCAGTAAATCAAGCCAGCAAATTAACGCTCGCCCAAGCCTTCTGATAAGGTCTTGGTGATTGGCTTCGTCAGATACGACAGCACGCTGCGCTCCATCGCCTTGATGTCCACGCTTGCGGTCATACCGGGGCGAATCACAATGTCATCGGCACGCCCTTCAAATTGCGCGCCTGCGATACGAATCTGCACACGATAGTACGGCTCATCGCCACGCTCGGTTTTTTGCATCAACGTGTCTGGCGAAATGTACACCACTTCACCATTCATCGCACCAAAGATGGAATAATCATAAGCGTCCAATTTCACGCTGGCATCTTGCCCTTCTTTAACATAAGCGATGTCCGCTGGGCTGACTTTGGCTTCCACAATCAAATCGCTGCTCGTTGGCAAAAGCTGCATGATGATGTCGCCTGCACGCACCACGCCGCCAATGGTGGTTACTTCAATGTTATTCACCTTACCTTCGGTCGGCGCAAACAAACGCTTCTCGCCAAGCACTTGGGTGCGCTCACGCAGCTGCTCTTGCTCAGCTTCTAGGTCTTCTTGGGCTTTGGTCAGCTCAGATTGCGCTTCTTCAAAATATTTGTTGCGCTTATTGGTGATTTGCGCTTCAATGTCCGACACTTGGCGGCGCAGGCGAATCACTTCAGCTTGGCTGACATCGCCTTGTGCCAAAAGCGGCTCATGAATTTGCAATTCTTGCTTTGCCAACGCCAGCATTTTTTCAAGCGATGACACGTCTTCTTGAATGGCTTGGCGACGGCGGTTGTAAAGCTCGGTTTGGTTTTGCATATATTCAGGATAACGCTGCACGCTGGCAGGGAAAGTCAGCGGCTTATTTAAAATCTCCGCTTCTAGGCGAGAAACGCGTGCTTGTAGTGCTGCTGCTTTGGTCGCTGAATTATCCACTGCTGCCTGCGCACGCTCTTCTTCTAGCACAGCAAGCAGCTGACCTTTGGTTACATCATCGCCTTCTTTTACCAAAAGCTCAGTCAAAACACCACCTTCAGACGCTTGAATGTCTTGGGTTCTGGCACTGGCGATGACGGTGGCTTGCGCACGCGTTACTTGGTCAATTTTGGCAAAATACGCCCAAGTCAAAAGCACGATGACGGTAATCAGCGACAGCCAAATCACACGTCTGGCACGGCTGGTGTTCGGTTGGTGGGGTTGGTATTGATAAGACATAACTATAATCCAAATATCGCCTATGAGCCGTTAGTGTCGCCAGTTTGCGAGCCGTTTTGTGGGTTGGTTGGTGTGTTATTTTGTGTATTATTTTGTGCATTTGCTTGCGCAGGTTGATTTTGTGCCGGCTGAACTTTCACGCCTTGCACTTGTGCGGTTTGGCTTTGCGCTTGGTTTTGCACTTGGTTTTGTGTCGCTTGCGCTTGTGCGATTTGCTGCTTATTGATTTGCACGCTGACCTGCGCAGGTGCTTTTGCTTGCGTGGTTTGTGCTTGTTGAGCTTGCAACTGAGCCTGCGCTTGAGCTTGAGCTTGGGCTTGAGCAGCTTTTTGTGCGTGCATGGCTTGTGCTTGCGCCTGAGCTTGCGCATTTGGATTTTGCGGATTGCTCGGTGGGTTTTGTGGTGCATTGGCTTGAGCGTTAGCGGTATTAGCATTAGCAGCTAAGCGTGCTTGCTCTTGACTGACGACTTTCGCACGCTGCTGCGCCGCTTCTTCGTTTTTGCGCAGCTGATCCAGCACCGCTTGTTTTGGCCCATCCATTACCACACGGCTGTCCGCCATGATGATGATACGATCCACCAGCGCAAGCAAGCCAAGTTTGTGCGTAGAGACAATCAGCGTCCTACTTGGGTCTTGCAGTTCTTGGGCAAGCACCTGCAAGCACTGCTGCTCTTGCATATTATCCATAGACGCGGTCGGCTCATCAAGCAGCCACACCGAAGGCTTGGTCAGCACTAAGCGTGTGAATGCCACCAGCTGTTTTTGTCCGCCTGACAAGCCCTTACCGCCTTCACTGATTGGCAAATCCAGACCGCTAGAATGTCCAGACACCAAGCGAATCAAGCCCGTGCGGTGCAAAGCATTGTTTAGCACGTCATCGTTTGGCGTTGGCATGCCGATGAGCAGGTTATCACGCAGCGTGCCTTGAAATAGGCGGTGATCTTGCTGCAAATAACCCACTTGATCAGACAGACTTTCACGGCTGATATGCCCAACATCCAAACCATCAAGCAGCAAATGCCCTTTGGTTGGCGCATAAAGACCCGACAGCAGCTTAAGCAATGTGGATTTACCAGAGCCGATAGAACCCAAAATCGCCACACGCTCGCCAGCACGGATGTTCAGCTTGTCAATTTGCAAGGCTGGACGCTCGTTGTCGGCATAATTAAACGCCAGATTTTCGCCTTGATAATTGCCATAAATCTTACTTGGCGACAAAGGATAGCTCACACCGTCATTGTCTTGCGCCAGCTCAAACAGCTTTTCAATGTTGGCGCGCGCCGCTTTGGCGTGCGAATGTTGCACCAGCATATTTGGCACATTCATCACAGGCGCCAAGATACGACCGCCAAGAATAGTACTGGCAATCAAGCCACCAATCGTCATATCGCCATTCATCACAATGAACGAACCAACAATCACAATGCCCACATAGCTCACCTGCTGCAGCATTTGCACGCTGTAGTTTAGGTTGTCGTTGGCGTGGCGCATTTTTAGGTCGTTGTTGGTCGTGGTGTCGGTGATGTTTAGCCAGCGCGACAAAAATTTCCAGTTGCCCGCACCTGCTTTGATGGTTTCAATGCCTTCAACCGCTTCTACCAAAATACCTGTTTTTTGGTATGATGCCTGCGCCCCATCGGCAGCGATTTTGTCAATTTTTTTACGATTGGTAACGCCAAGAATGATGCCAATCACCGCCGCCAAAATCGGCACTGCCGCCACCCAAGGCGACGCAATCACTGCAATCAGCACGATGAACAAAATACTCATCGGCAAATCCACCAGCGTAAACAGCGTACTGGCAGTGAAAAAACTGCGCACTTGCTCATAGCCACGCAGCTGTGCCGCAAGCGAACCCACCGAATTTGGCATTTGATCCACACGCAATTTCAGCAGTCTTTCAAACAAAGCGCGCGACAGACTTTGATCCATGCCCACCACCATGCGATCCATCACTTTTGAACGGGCAAATTTCATAAAGGCTTCAAAAATAATCACCAAAGCCACGCCACTTGCCAAAATGATGAGCGTATAATGGCTGCGTGTCGGAATCACACGGTCGTACACCTGCATGGAAAATAAAGACACCGCAAGCGCAAGCAAGCTAATAAGAAAAGATGCAATCACCGCTTCTAAAATCACGCTTTTGTGCTGTTTGATGCTGTCAAACAGCAGCTTTTTAAACGTGGTTTTTTGCTCGTTTTGCTTGCTGGCATTTAGGCGTACACGCGCCACCATGTCAAAATCGCCCGCCGCACAGTGGTGCGAACCTTGCTCTTGGACAAACAGCCACTGATTTTGCTGCGGCTGCTGCACAATGCGCCCAAACCCAAGCGTGCGATGGTGTGCCACAAGCGGCATAAAGGCGGCATCTGGTGCTGCCAATCGCTCTGGCAAATCGTCCACGCCCAGCACCTGCAACATGGTCATCAGACCAGAATAAGCGTCTTCTATTTTTTGGGCGCGGTCTTTGGCACTCTGCAAACGGTTTTTATCCACAGGATAGCCTTGCTCTTTTAGCAAAATGGCAAGGGCGTGCGCCAATTCGTGTGCGTCTGCCGAAATGGTCGCTGGCGTGGTGGTGGGTTGTTGGGACATCGATTTTATCCTTTTGCCAAACGCAAACGCGTGGCATGGCGGTTTTGGTTAATAAATTTGGCGTGTTTGGTATTTACTGATTGTCGGTTTCATCGCCGCTCAAATCATCACTTGATGAATTTTCAAGTGGATTTTCTGGCAAGTTTTCAGATGACAAATTTTCAGCTGACTGCTCAACTGGCTGTTCAAGCAAATCGCTTGGTTCTGTAGCATCGCCAATCTTGGCGTCTTGCGTTTTTTGCGTAGCTTGCTCAGCAGCTCTTAGGCTTGATAAATAGGCAGCGTACTGCGCAGGATTGCGAAAATCACTCAAGCCAAGCCCTACTTCAACTTGCGGTATTTGTTCGGTTTGCTCTGCCTGCTCTACCAATGTTTGCTCGGCTTCGCTTTCAATGTCAGACACTTGCTCGGCTGGTGTTTCGCTGACATCTGGTGTTTCGGTAGCGGTTTCGTTTGTTGTAGTTTCGCTTGCAATGTTTTCGTCTAAAATCGTTTCGCTTGCAACGTCTTCACTTGCAATGCTTTCACTTGACGTGTCAGCCAACGTGGTTTCGGCTGGCTCACTTGGCAGGGATTCGGTCGGTTCAGCTGGCAAAGTTTCAGCTGATTCAGTCGGCTCAACTGCCTGCGGTGCGGTTTCAGACACAGCTTGAGCTACGGTTTCAGGAATGATTTCAGGCGCAGTTTCAGTGATGCTTTCCGCTGCATTTTGATTAGGCAAAGTTTCTTCTGTAACGTCTTGGGAAACGTCATGAACAACGTCTTGCACAGCATTTTGCATGGCGGCTGGCAAATCTGAAATTTCATTTGCGGCATTTACATTGTCAATACCATTAACATTATCAACATTTGCCACATTGTCATCAGCACCTGCCCACATCACGCCATCTCTGGCGATACTGCTGGTGTCAGCGCTTGGCGAATTTTGATGGGTCAGCGACTGCATGGTGTTTGCCGTCCAGTCTTTCGCCTGCGCCAGTGGGCTAAATTCTTCGTGCGTGGCTGGGTCAGCATGGTAGTTTTGTTGCCAAGGCATCAAGCCAAAATCCACTTGCAATTTATAAAAACTTGCCACCATTTGCGCTTGCACTTGGCGCAGCTGCTGCTCGTATTGCGACTGCTCACGCACGGCATTTAGCACTTCCAGCCATGATTTTTTGCCCGCAATGAACTGACGGCGATAAGAATTGAGCACGATTTGCGCACCGCCCACCGCCGCTGTCAAGGACAATTCTTGGTCGCGTGCGCTGACAAATTGCTGGTATTGCGTTTGAATGGCTTCCATGGCGCTGCGTCTGGCGGCTTCTTGGCTTTGCATCAGGCTTTGGACGCGCGCTTCAGACGCTCTTGCCAATGCAAGGCTAGAAAAACCTGCGCCCGGGTCATAGCTTAGCCCAATCATCAAATCATCTTCATGCTTACCGCCACGATGGCGATATTCGTTCGTGTACTGCGCATACACCGATGGATAACGGCTGGCTCGCTGCGATTTGACCTCGTGGCGTGCCGCTTCCACTTCAAAATGCTGGCGAATGACGCTTGGGTGATTGGCACTCATATCGCCAAAAGCAAGCTGCCCAAAATTCACCGACTGCGACTTGGCTTCTTTTGCCATTTGCGACAGCGGCAAAGACTGCGTTGGCACGCCAATCGGCTGACCGACCAACTGCTCAAGGCGTGCTTCGGCAATGCGCTGCTGCTCGATAGCGCCTTGTAGTGAGTTTTGGTCTTGTAAAATGCGGTTGGTCACCAAATCTAAGTCAATTTTTGCGGACGCACCTTGTGCCACACGTCTTTGCATCATGGCTTCAAAATCCGCCAGCTGCTCAAGATTTTTGGCGTACAGCTCTTTTAATGACAAGGCGTAAATGTAGCTTTGCCAAATGTCAATGGTGTTTTTGGCGACTTCATTTTGACGCTCCATGATGCCTGCGACTGCTGCTTTGTCATCGTACATCGCGCGGTTGATGTCGGCAGTCAAGCGACCACCCGTCCACAGCGGCTGACGAATGGCAAGGCTTGTTATCGTGCCGTCATTGCCTGCGTGCTGCGTGCTGAGCGATGGCGTTGGCAACAGCCCCAATTTGGCAGCCGTCACGCCTTCTGCGGCTGCGTCTTTATCAGCGCGCGCCGCCCCAACCAACGGGTGCGTCTGCACAGCATGGCCGATAAGCCCGTTCACTTCAAGCGGGTTTATGGCTGCCACTGCCAGCTGCGTAAAGCCAGCCGCCAGCGACATCATTGCCGCAACCAGCGTTTTTAGAGCCAAAATTCGTGGAGTTTTTTTCATAAATCAACCATGCCAAGCCCAAGAATGAGTCTTAGAGCGAGCCAAAAAGATCAGTATATACAACAAAAGAAAGGATTGTCTGTGGAGTGAAAGTCAGCCAAATCAAGCTGGCAGCAGGCACAAAAATTTGCCGAATTATAGCAAAATTTGCCGAATTATAGCAAAATTTGCGCAAGATTACCATGTGGCTTACTAAAAGTATACGAAGGAAGATAATAGCAGCTTGTTTATTTGGATAAACAATAAAGACCTAGCCAAAATACCGATCCAAGCCATCTTGAATGCCTGATTGAATCATGCTTTTTAATGGTTTGGCGAAAAATGCCAAATCCGCTTCAAAAACTATTTTATCAGCGTCTAAGGTTGCACGCCCCGTAACGCCAGCTTTTTTGATGGTGGCGGTGTCGCTATTTGCGCCTTGCTGATAGTCGGCTTCTACACCAAATTCACTTTGGGCGGCGGCAAGCCATTGCTTGGCTTGGGTGCGTGCGGTGTTTAAGTCAAATTGATGGGATTTTTCAATATAAATGTCTGGCATGACTGAAATTTTCTTAATTATGTGATTGTTTTTATTAGGTTTTTGGCAAAGTTACGCCTGTTTGTCCTTGGTATTTGCCGCCACGGTCTTTGTAGGAAGTTTCGCACACATCGTCCGCGTCCGATTGGAAAAATAGCATTTGCGCCACGCCTTCGCCTGCATAAATGCGTGCTGGCAAGTTGGTGGTGTTGCTAAATTCTAGCGTAACATGACCTTCCCATTCAGGCTCAAGCGGCGTAACATTAACGATAATGCCGCAGCGTGCGTAGGTGGATTTACCAAGGCAGATGGTCAGCACATCGCGCGGAATTTTAAAATATTCCACCGTGCGAGCCAGCGCAAATGAGTTTGGCGGAATGATACATTCATCGCCCACGATGTCAATAAAACTGCGCTCATCAAAGTTTTTTGGGTCAACGATGGCAGAATGTACGTTGGTGAACACCTTAAATTCATTGGCGCAACGCACATCGTAGCCGTAGCTTGACGTGCCATAGCTGACCAGCTTTTCGCCTTGTTCGTTGTAGCGCACTTGATTTGGCTCAAATGGCGCAATCATTTCGTGTTCTTGTGCCATGCGGCGAATCCAGCGATCGGATTTGATAGACATAATAGGTTGTTTCCGTTAATTGACAAAATGCACAATAAAATCTGTCTATTATACGGTGTTTGTGCTTTATGGTCAAAGACTTATCGCAGGTGGCGAGTTTGCTATTGGTAGTGAAATGCCAGATAAAAATCATTTACCAGCTGGATTTGCATTGATTAACGCTTGCCAAGTTTTACCCAATTAACGCTCGCCTGCCAAGCTGAATTTAGTGTAAAGACTGGCGCAAAGGCTGATGTTTAAAGACTGGCGCTTAGGGTGATTTTAGGCTAAAATGGCAAGTTTGGCGATGCGATGCGTTTTTATCAATTTTATCCAAAATCGCCAATTAAAATTTAAAATTATTACATAAACTATTAAAAATTTTACAAAAATCCAGCACAAATCCGACCACCATGACTTCAAACCGACTGATTGACCCAGCTCCAAAAAAAGACGATTCGCTTGACCGTGCCATTCGTCCTGCCACGCTTGCCGACTACATCGGACAGCCGAAAGTACGCAGCCAAATGGAAGTGTTCATCACCGCTGCCAGACAACGCGGCGAAGCGCTGGATCACACGCTGATTTTTGGGCCGCCGGGGCTTGGCAAGACCACGCTTGCTAACATCATCGCCAGAGAAATGGGCGGCAATCTGCGCTCAACGTCTGGGCCTGTGCTGGAGCGTGCGGGTGATTTGGCGGCAATGCTGACCAATTTAGAAGAAGGCGATGTGCTGTTTATTGATGAAATTCATCGGCTCAGCCCTGTGATTGAAGAGATTTTATATCCTGCGATGGAAGACTATCAGCTGGATATTATGATTGGTGAAGGGCCAGCAGCACGCTCTATTAAACTTGACTTGCCGCCTTTTACTTTGGTGGCGGCAACCACTCGTGCGGGACTTTTGACATCACCGCTCAGAGACCGTTTTGGCATCACGCAGCGGCTGGAATTTTATGACGTGGCGGATTTGACTACCATCGTGCAGCGTTCGGCTCGGCTGATGGGCATTGCGATGGACGCAGGTGGCGCTGCTGAAGTGGCACGCCGTTCTCGTGGTACGCCGCGCATCGCCAACCGCCTGTTGCGCCGTGTGCGTGATTATGCCGAAGTTAAAGGCGATGGCGTGGTGGTGCAGGAAATTGCCAGCAGCGCACTGGATATGCTGGCAGTGGATAGACAAGGGCTTGACCATTTGGACAGACGCTATTTGCAAATGCTGCATGAGCGTTTTGATGGCAGACCTGCTGGCGTGGAAGCGATTGCGGCAGCAATGGCAGAAGACCGCGGCACGCTTGAAGATGTGATTGAGCCGTATTTGATTCAGCAAGGCTACATTCAGCGCACACCAAAAGGGCGTATGCTTTTGGCAAAGGCGTTGCAAGAAGGGGTTTTTGATTAAGGTTTCGACCCTTAAAATAAACACCCTTCTTTTATTCAAGTCTTTAATAACTTAGCTAAAAGTTTAATAAAAGTCTTAGCGGCCTGCACCAAGCTCCGCTCCAGCCTGTTTTTGCTTCATCTGGCTGATTTCTTTGGCGCGCTCAGTCGTGCCAAGCGCCTGCTTGTCTTTATCGCTGAGCACCGTCTCTTGATAACTCACTCTTTCATCATACAGTGATTCATTTTGATGATTTTGCGCCAAAAAATCCGCTGATGGTTTGTGTAATTCACCCTGAGAAGCTTGAACAGACGTTTGAGACAGATTTGTATTACACGATGAAACTGAAGTAATATAGCCCATCAATTCATCTTGCATAGAAGCAACGGCTGGCGCACCCAGAACCTTCTGATTAACCACAACATTCAAAGCGTTTGGCTGGCTCATCACTTGAAAATATTGAGCTGCCGTAGGCATATGTGACCAATGCCAAGGCTCATCTTCGTATCCGTGCGTGCGTCCCGGTGCGTACACTTGACAGAACCCAAATCTGGGTGCATTGCTCAGCAGCCACTGATGCGTGCGGCGACCCTCTTGAGTCTCCCAATAATTCAATTCCACACTATTAAAATCAATATCCGTACCCCAATGATGACGACTTGTACCCGGAAAAGATGAATAACGCAAAATATCCTGAGCCTTATACACATCATCATTAGGACTGTCTGCCCATTTTCTCTCCCAAATTCTCTTTTGGTGAGCATAAGAGCGATAAGCAGATACAATCTTTAATCGAATACCGTCATTTTGTGCCGCTGCAATCAAATCCATCAATGGCTGATAAGTCTCACGGTGAACACGCTCATCTTTATTGGTGTACTTTGAATCAACCGACGTCAAATGACTTTCACCCACACCATTCACCGCTGATAACGCATCATGATTTGCACTATTAAGCGCCTGATTATTTGGCTGCGGATATGCATCTTGTGAGTTCTGTTCAAGGTTTTTAACATCATGCAAAGCAGCATTCTCATGCTCATCACTTGCATTCACCTCATCAACCGACTGCACTTCTAATACGCTTTCATTTTGATAATGATTAAAAAAACGCAACAAGAACTCGCGTCCTGCATACGCAATTCCCAAAAGAATTACTAAACAAATCAAAATCTTCCACAACAATGACGTTAAAAAAGATTTTTTCTGCGATTGATGTTTGTCATGATGTTGCATATTTGACGCTTTGCTCCAAATGATATTAAATATTGACAAGCCAACTTAATTTTTGATTTAAACCAATCAATAAAATTTAAGTTAGTAATTTAGATATGCGCCAAAACTATAGCCTGTCAGACCTGTCACATCAACTACTTTTACCCAGCAACCATACAATCCATTGATAGTCTCACAGCGGTTAGTTTCACCAACCACCCAAACCTCTTCTTGGTCATACAAATAACCCAACTGACGGCCACCACGGCTCGGTGCTTGTCTAACCAATACACGGCCTCCGTATTGAGTCAATACAGTCGCTCTGTGACGAACCACGCGTTCGGAATTTTGTGGAGCGGCTGGTTTAGGCGGCAACTGTCCCAGTGGCTCAGAATCGATATCCGCCACAGAACCTCTTTCAAACTCTGGAGCGTCTTGCAACTCTTGCTCTATCAGATCTTGTTGAGCTGACTCGTGCGCTGATTGTTGCTCGCTGTTTTGGGCGTTATCTTCTTCAAGCACAGCCTTTGCTGCTGCCTTAAGAGCCTTATCACCAGTCTCGCCACAAGCCGTCAACAAAGCCGCCATAAATACAATAGATAAAACTTTTTTCATTATTGCACCAATTCATAACCTTAAATTAAAATTAAACAAGCATTAAATCTGCTTTTGTAGGATTATTGTAATAAAATTCTTTCTGTAGTGCAAATAATTAAAAGAAATACTTATTGGCAGCCCGCCAAATTCTTATTTTGATTCAAAAAAACCTCACCACCTTACCCCAATCTTACCGCCCAAGCAGAAATCAGCCACGATTTGAGCCAGTGTTGCAGCGCATGGGCGAAGTTTGCGACAATGTTGCTCATTTGGCGTAAAAAACACAATTATCCTACATATTGCCCTGCTTTTGTGTATGACATTTGCCGACAAAATCAGTATCATACGCACAACACACAATACGAGTGATCTGTATGACGTTGTTTGCCTTTTCTTTGAGCGCGCCATTCACCCAAACCAAAACTCACGCACCACACACCGCAAGTCATTCCTTTTCTTGCGCCAAATTTTGGCTGATGCTGTGCGCTGTGCTGATGACGCTGGCATCTGCCGAAGCGCAAGCAACGCCACGATTTATCAAGGCGACAGGCACATCAAACCATGCTGCGCTCAGCGTCAGCAAGTACGAAGCCGCCTTAATCCAAGTGCTTGGCGAAATCTGCCCGTCCATGCTTGGCAGCAACGAGCGTGTACAATTCGCCCACGCTTATAACCGCCAACTGCGCGCCTTTATCCCCACCAGCGCCGACCCGCACGAAACCTTGCGCCTGCTGAGCAGCGAGCCTGAATACCGCGCCACTTTGCACAACGTACGCGCATGGACGGCAAGCTACCCACGCCACGAAAATCAAGCGCTATGCCGAGAATTTGCGCAAATGTATTTATAAGTCAATCACAACCCATCTGTAAACGCCGCCGATGTAAAATTGGTGGCGTTTTTTACTTTTTGGCAAATAAATTGTTTAGTCAATTCACCCAATTTTCACTCATCTGTTTTTAAACGAACAAAACCATATTGCCAAGCCAAACTCTAAATAAATCAATAAACCCAATCATAAAATACACTTTAAACAATCAAAGCACCCACAAGCTGTGCCCAAAACCCACCAAAAATATGCTATGATACCCAAAACCAACACCGCTTGGTCAAATTTCTTACACAACCAACCAAAAGAACGATTATGACTTATCAATTCAACCGCACTTATCCTAATACTCGCCTGCGCCGTATGCGTGTCTCTGATGGCATTCGCCAGATGGTCGCTGAGTCGCATTTGCTGCCTTGCCACCTGATTGCGCCGCTGTTTGTCATTGAAGGGCAAAACGCGCGCCAAAGCATTGCCAGTATGCCAAACGTGGAGCGTCTTTCCATTGATTTGACCGTGCAATACGCCAAAGAATTGTACGCGCTTGGCGTGCGCATGGTGGATATTTTCCCTGTGATTGACCCTGCGCTTAAAACCCCAAATGGCGAAGAAGCCTTTAATCCAAACACCTTGGCTTGCCGTGCGGTGTCAGCCATCAAAGACGCACTGCCCCAGATGATTGTGATGACGGACGTGGCGCTTGACCCTTACACCACGCACGGTCAAGACGGCATCATTGACAATGATGGCTATGTGTTAAACGACATCACCATTGACACGCTGGTCAAGCAAACACTCGCTCACGCCAAAGCAGGTGCAGACGTCATCAGCCCAAGCGACATGATGGACGGCCGTATCGGTGCCATGCGTGTCGCCCTAGAAAGTGATGGCTATCATAACACCGCCATCATGGCATATTCTGCCAAATATGCGTCTGCGTATTATGGGCCGTTTCGTGATGCGGTCGGCTCAAGCGGCAATCTAAAAGGTCATAAAAAACAATACCAAATGAACCCTGCCAACCGTGCCGAAGCCTTGCACGAAGTCGCTCTTGACATCAACGAAGGCGCGGATATGGTGATGGTAAAACCCGGTCAGCCGTATCTGGACGTGGTGCGTGAAGTCAAAGACGCTTTTGGTGTGCCGACTTTCGCTTATCAAGTATCCGGTGAATACGCCATGCACATGGCAGCAATCCAAAACGGCTGGCTGTCTGAAGACGTGATTTTAGAAAGCCTGATTGGCTTTAGACGTGCTGGCTGCGATGGCATTTTGACGTATTTTGCGATGGAGGCTGCCAAAAAGATGAATGACTAAGCCGCCAATCGTTTTAGTCAATTTAACAACTCTAAGCAAGTCTTGACGCTCAAGGCTTGCTTTTTTGTGGTACATTTTCATGCTTTTTTATTCACCACATTTAAATGCACTTCATTTAAATACAATTTTAACGCACTCGCCATAATCACCCATGCTCACCGCCTGTTTCATCATTAAATTTATCGTGAAATTTTCCCCAAAGATTTGCGTTTTAACCTAGCACCACCCCAAAAATCATGCTAGAATGTGAAAGCATTTGCGCAAGATTAGCGCACCAACCACAACCAACGGAAAATTATCATGTCAGAACAAAAATCCGCTGAACAACAGCAGTTTGAGCAAAACGCCCTACACTACCACGAACACCCACGTCCGGGTAAAATCAGCGTTACCCCAACCAAGCAAATCGCCAACCAACGCGACTTGGCGCTGGCTTATTCTCCGGGTGTGGCAGTGCCTTGTCTTGAAATTGAAAAAGACCCAAAACTTGCCGCCAAATACACCGCACGCGCAAACCTTGTTGGCGTAATCACCAACGGTACCGCCGTGCTTGGACTTGGCAACATCGGCGCGCTGGCATCAAAACCTGTGATGGAAGGTAAAGGCGTACTGTTCAAAAAATTCGCTGGCATTGACGTGTTTGACATTGAAATCAACGAACACGACCCAGATAAGTTCATCGAAACCGTTGCCAGCCTTGAGCCAACATTCGGCGGCATCAACCTAGAAGACATCAAAGCGCCAGAATGTTTCAAAATTGAGCGTGAATTGCGCGAAAAAATGAACATTCCTGTGTTTCATGACGACCAGCACGGTACAGCAATCATCTCCGCCGCCGCACTGCTAAACGCCCTACAGCTTAACGGCAAAAAAATTGAAGACATCACTTTGGTTTGCTCAGGCGCAGGCGCAGCAGCGATTTCTTGCCTTGATTTGGTGGTGGCACTGGGTGCGAAAAAAGAAAACATCTATGTGCTTGATTCTAAAGGCGTAATTACCGCCAGCCGTGAAAATCTTGACGAATCAAAACAACGCTACGCTCGCGACACCGACAAAACCACGCTGGCAGAAGTGATGGTGGACGCAGACGTATTTCTTGGCTTGTCAGGCCCCGGCGTGGTCAGCCAAGACATGGTGCGCAGCATGGCAAAAGACCCAATCATCTTTGCGCTTGCCAACCCAACGCCAGAAATCATGCCAGAGCTTGCGCACGCAGTACGCTCAGACGTCATCATGGCGACTGGCCGCTCGGATTATCCAAACCAAGTGAACAACGCCTTGTGCTTCCCTTATATTTTCCGTGGCGCGCTGGACGTGGGCGCAACCACCGTGAATGAAGAAATGAAGCTGGCTTGTGTACACGCCATCGCAGCCATGGCACACACCGAATCACAAGACTTAGACAGCACAGGTAAAACCGCCAAGTCGTTCGGTCGTGATTATCTGATTCCCGGCCCACTTGAGCCAAATTTGATTCTGGAAATCGCCCCAGCCGTTGCCAAAGCAGCGATGGATACTGGCGTGGCAACCTTGCCAATCAGCGATTTTGACGCTTATCGCCAAAAACTGTCTGAATTTGTGTACAACACCGCCTTGGCGATGAAACCAATCTTTAACAAAGCCAAAGCCGATCCAAAACGTATCGTATACGCAGAAGGCGAAGACATCAACGTACTGCGCGCGGTACAAGTGGTGGTGGACGAGCAAATCGCTACGCCGATTTTGATTGGTCGCCCTGATGTCATCAACAAAGAAATTGAAGATTTGGGTCTGCGTTTGGTAGATGGCGAAAACATCACCATCATCGATCCGCACACCAACCCACGCTACGAAGATTACTGGAAGCACTACTACGAGCAAAACAAACGCAATGGCGTGAGTGTCGAGCTGGCACGCCGTGATGTGCGCCGTAAGACAAGTTTGCACAGTGCGCTGATGGTAGAGCTTGGCGATGCTGACGGCATGATTTGTGGCACATTCGGCTTCTACCATCTGCATCTAAACTATGTGCGCCGCGTGATTGATAAGCGTGAAGGCGTCAGCGGTCTGTATGCGATGAACGCCATTTTGATGCAAAACCGCAACCTATTCATCGCTGATACTTATATCAACGAAGACCCAACCGCTGAAGAGCTTGCCGAAATGACCGTATTGGCAGCCGAAAGTGTGCGCCGTTTTGGTATCACGCCGCGCGTTGCCCTGCTGTCGCATTCAAACTTTGGCACATCAGACCGTGAGTCTGCCGCCAAAATGCGCAGAGTTCACGACCTATTGACCGAGATGAATGTGGACTTTGAATTTGATGGCGAAATGCACGGCGATGCTGCGCTGGACGAGCGTATCCGTGAGCAAAGCTATCCATTTAGCACGCTCAAAGGCTCGGCAAACTTGCTGATTTTGCCAACGCTTGACGCAGCAAACATCGCCTTTAACTTGCTAAAAACCGCCACAGGTTCGGCAGCGATTGGCCCAATCCTACTGGGTGCGGACAAACCTGCGCACATCTTGACGCCATCAGCCACCGCGCGCCGCATTGTAAACATGACGGCATTGACCGTGGCAGACGTACAAGACCTAGAGCGCAAAAACAACGCCTAAACCTTGCGCAAAACAAAAGCACCGATTTATGTCGGTGCTTTTTTTGGTTTTGGTAAAATTGATTGGGTTTGTAGTATTGTAAATTGCATAGCTAAATTGCACAACCACTTGATTTACAAGAATTCAACCCTGCGCTTTTCGCCACGCCAGCATATGCTGCACATCTGCGTCAATGCCTGCTTTGAGCGAATCCAAACCATCATAATGACGCTCACCATGCAAATAATGCAAAAATTCCACTTTTAGCACCTTGCCGTACAAATCGCCTGCAAATTCTGGCAAATGCACTTCTAGGCGCTCTTGTGTTCCATTGACACTTGGGCGTGTGCCAACGCTCACCGCCCCCAAAAGACTGTGCGGCTTTGTGCCTTGAATGCCAGTTTTACCATCTTTGGCGAAATTTTGCCACGCCAGCGGTGTACCAGCTGCTTGAAAATCACTCGGCTTGCTTGGCGCATTGCAAGCAGCCGCACCATCAAGCACAAACACATCGGCAGCAAACACGCCTTGCAAGGCGGCTTTTTTACGATTCAGGGCGATATTTGCCGTTGGAAAATCAAGCGTGCGCCCAATTTGATCGCCATGCACCACTTCGCCTGTGATGGCATAATCTCGCCCCAAAAGCTGGCTAGCCTGCGCCAAATCACCCTGCGCCAAAGCGTGTCTGATGGCTGTAGAGCTGACTCGCTCACCTGCCGCCAAAACGCTCGGCAGCTGATCCACACCAAAACCCGCCTGCTGCAAAAACGCACGGTCGCCCATGCGGTCATGCCCAAAGCGAAAATCATCGCCCAGCACCAAATCCACCACGCCAAGCACACGCAAAAGTTTGGCAAATTGCGCCGCCGACAGCGAACGAAACGCTTCATCAAAGCGTGCCACCAGCAAATAATCAATGCCGCACTGAGCAATGAGCGCCGCTTTTTCGGATAAATTGGTCAAACGTGCTGGCGGATTGTCCGCTTGGAAAAATTCGCGCGGCTGCGGCTCAAACACCATCACCGCTGATTTTAGGTTTTTTTGCTGGGCGTGCGCCACCAATGCCCCAAGCAATGCCTGATGTCCCAAATGCACGCCATCGTAATTGCCAATGGTGAGCGCAAGTGGCGGCAGCTGTACAGAAAAATCAGGGGTGAGCGACAAAATTTGCATGATGGTTGGTGCTAAGTGAAAAATTTAAACGCCCACTGCCAGCGATGGCAAATCAGCGCACGAAATCAAACCGCTTATTATAGGCGAAATTTTACCGCAGGGCAATTTTTACCGCCCACTGTTGCCACGATTTACGCCATAAACCCATCAAACACGAACCAAATGGCGCAAATCAGTCAGCGTACATCAAGCGACAAATCCCATCACTGCTTTTGGTGCATGGCGTCAATGTATAACGATTGCGTTTTTTGTGCAGCTTTGTCTTGGGCGATTTCATTGGCGGTTTTGGCGGTCGGTGCAAGCCCTTTAATCAGTGGCAACTCATTGATATTACAACGTTTTCTCACCGCAAGACTGACAGGCACCATGCGCGCAAATTCAAACAAATGCAGCCACATTTCTTCACCGCCGTCAAATTCTTCGGCATCATCAAGACGAATGGCGGCAATCTGCGCCAAATCTCGCAGCAGCTCTTCTTCGTCCTTGCTTGGCGTAATGCCCGCCACGCCAATGCCTGTCAAATAACCGCCCGCCCAATCCTTAAGCGCCAGCACACGCTCATACAGCTCATGCTCATCGTCAGGCACCAGCGGCTCGTAGGCGTAGGCATCGTCTTTGTCCTTGAGCGCAAAACTCACATCTTCTGCATACTCCGCCAAAAGCTCAAGCGCGCGCTCATTCGGCACATCAAAGCTCAGCTCTTCTAGCACACGCTGCCAGCCTTCTGCGTCAGGCGCATTGCAAGCCGTCATAATGCCTGTCATCAAGCCATGCAGCTCGCTGATGGTGATATCCGTCCAGTCGCTAAACGCTGCCGTCCAGTCGTCCCAGCCTGACATAAAATCGCTCATAATCTCTCCGTTTTGCTTAGATTTGATGGGTTTTTGTGATGGTTTTTGTGGTAATTTCTGCGATGGTTTTTGCAATGATTTACAGCAAGTTTGCCGTGATTTTCAATGAATTTGGCAATGATTTTTGATAAATTGACTGACAATTTTTTAGTTTAAATTACCGTTTATCGGCAAATTTTTCAGCCGACAAATTTTCAGCCGCCAGCTTATCAAACCGCCAATGCTTCAGTCGTCAATTTTCAGCCGCTAATTTCAAACCGCTCATTCATCGCACATCTACTCTAAATGCGTGCATTTTGGCAAAACACAAGAGCGCAGGCAAATTTTATCTTACTCATCTAGCCAAAATCCAAGTCTGCCATCTTAAATCCACTTTGACAGCCCGTTCACGCCACGAAAAAACGGGAATTTTGCGGCAAATTTACACCAACACTCTATGAATTTTAACAAAAAATTGATAATATGGTATCATAACACCATCGTCTTATTTGCAAGGATTTTTTATGTTAAACCAACTACAAACGCTTGAGCAAACCGTCTTAGAGCTCAAAAAACAGCACAATTACACCGCCACCGAGCTTGCCAATCTCAAACACAAAATGGCAAATGACGACAGTCCGCACATCATCACCGATTTGCAAAATCGCCTTGCTCAAGCCACGCAAGATTTAAATGCACAAGCCAAACAAAGCGAACAGCTGGAGCAATCTCGCAACGCTCTGCAAGCACAAATTGAAACTTTGATTGAAGAAAATCAATCACTTATCAAGCAAAATCAAGAACTTAAAGACAAAAACGCCTTGGCAATTTCACGCGCTGAAATCATTCAAGAATGGCTTAGCAAAATTGACAAACAAGCCTAATTGCGCACATCGCCACAGCCATCAAGGTAATTTTACGCAAGACAATTTCAAGGAAATACCATGAATCACGTTCAAGCCGCAGCCGCACAAGCCGCCAATCTGACCAGACCTGCTGCACCAAATGCCGCACCAAATGCACTGTCAGAAGCGGTGTCATCAGCCGCACAGCAGCCAAGTGCCGCCGTTTATGTGCAAAATCAAGCTCAAAATCAAGCAACGCAAACTGCGCACAATCCAGCTGCGCAAACTCAGCAAATCGCCAAACCAGCCGCCGCACCACAAACGCAAGCCGCTCCAAGCCAAGCTGGTGCAGATTTGCTGGTGAAAGACAAACCTGTGATGAAGCCTGTGGACATCAGCATTTCAGGCACGCCGCACCGCATCATTTGCCCAAGCGATGAAGTGAAAAACCTAGAAGCCACCGCTGACCACATCAACCAAAAATTGCGCGACATTCGCAAAAACATTCGTGGCAAAACCCCAACCAACGAAGAACTTTTGGTGTTGCTGTGCCTTGATTTGCACGACCAAGTGCAGCAGCTAAAACACGAAGTGAAATCGCACGAAGACAGCTCAAGCCAAGCGCTTGCTTTGATTGATAAAATCACCAAAGACGCGCGTTCTGTGCTTAAATAAGCGGATTTACTTACAAAACCTGCCGATGAGTTGGCAGGTTTTTTATTGTCCATTCAATCACAAATAAACCGCAAACGACAAGCCCAAAATCCCGCCAAACGCTTGACTACAAATTCTTTGCCCATGATTGACAAGATATTACGTTTTGTTATAATTTGTATCTAACAATTTTAAGCAATTTTACGCTGTCGTTTGGCGCAGCCATCTTTTAGCCGCCAAACCCAACCATAAGGAAATCATCATGCGTTTTTCACTAAAAACTCTAGCCTTTGCCACCGCCTTAACCCTATCTGGCGCAGCACTGACCGCTTGTGGCGAAGATAATAAAACCGAAGCCGCCGCCGTCAGCGATGACGCACTACAAACCAAA
The DNA here is from genome assembly GCF_002014985.1 of Moraxella caviae. Taxonomy (GTDB): domain Bacteria; phylum Pseudomonadota; class Gammaproteobacteria; order Pseudomonadales; family Moraxellaceae; genus Moraxella; species Moraxella caviae. Next base: position 60,772 of record NZ_MUXU01000010.1, read on the forward strand.
TTTGTTACCGTAGGCACAGGCGGTGCGTCTGGCCCCTATAACATCATTGGCACGTCTTTGACCGAAACTTATGCCAAATTATTTGGTGTAAACGCCAAAACCCAAACCACTGGTGCATCTGTAGAAAACCTAAATCTTTTGGCGCAAAAGAAACTGGAAATGGCATTTGTGATGAGCGATGCGCTGAGCGAAGCGGTGGCCGGCACTGGCAATTTCACCGCCAAAATTGACAACGTATCGCAAGTGGCAAGCCTATATCCAAACTATGTGCAAATCGTTGCGTCTGGCAAATCAGGCATCAAAAGCATTGAAGATCTAAAAGGCAAGCGTGTGGCAGTAGGCGCACAAGGCTCTGGCGTAGAAGTGGCAACGCGCGCTTTGCTTGAAGGCTTCGGCATCACTTATGCCGACATCAAAGTGGATTATTTGGGCTATGCTGAAGCGGCAGACGGTCTAAAATCAGGCAAGCTGGACGCGGCGTTTTTGACGAGCGGCATTCCAAACTCATCATTGATGGAGCTTGAGCAAGGCTTTGATTTACAACTGGTTTCTGTGCCGACCGAGCAGCTAAAAGAAGTTGCCAAAACCAAATCTTTCTTTATTCCGATGGATATTCCAGCGAACACTTATGGCAATGCCCAAGCCGTACCGACCGCTGCCATCTTAAATGCACTGGTGGTGCGCAGCGACATCAGCGATGATGATGTGTACAAGCTGACCAAAGCCTTCTTTGAAAATCTTGACACGCTAAAAAATGCTCACCAAGCAGCAAATGACATCAGCGTTGCCAATGCGCAAAACGGCTTGGTTGCACCGCTGCACGCAGGCGCAAAACGCTACTATGACGAAGTGGCTGCCGCACAAACTTCCGCACCAGCCGAAGCTGAAGCTGCCGCCAATGCTGACGCTGAAAGCAGCGACAAATAATTCACGCGCGTGAAACGTCATTTTACCGCCACAATCGCACGTTGTGTTGTGATTGTGGCGTGTTTTTTCGTTGTGGCTGTGGGCGTATTTTGGCGCACGCCTGCCGTGGTTTTGCGCACGCCAAACGATGAATTTCACTGCCGCTTGGCGCACGATTTTTCGCTCAAATGGCGACATTCGGTAGAAAAGCAGCTGTGGCAAGAAAATTACACCCAACAAGGCGATAAACTGCTACTGACCAGCACTTATATCCAAAGTTTTGGCGCAGGCACGCCAAGCACAGGCACGCCGATATCCGCCCCACAAGGCTACACAGGTCAGCGTGTGGATTTGGCGCTTGATGTGCTAAATTGGGTAGTGTCTGACAACATGGCGGGCGAAATCATCAGCGCAGACGGACGCTTTGCCATCGCCAAAAAATTGCCTGATTATACCGAAGTGCAAATCAAGCCAGCCACTTTAAACGCATGGCAACGCCTTTGGATTGCGCCTTGCCCTGCCGAATAAAGCCGCTGGTAAATCGGCTTGATAAACCAACTGGGCAAATTGGCTGGGCAAATTGACTAGATAAATCAACTTGGCAAATTGGTTTAATAAAAACTGACAAAATCACGCCAATTTCAACCCACGCTCAACTGACAATCAATCAAGCAACCAACCAACCAACCAACAACCCATAATTAAAAAATCTCATCAATCCCGCCTGAACACTTTTGTGCAAGGATTTTTATGACTCAATCTAGCCCAAATCTTGACACCGCCAAGACGACTTTGGACGCCGAAGTTTCTGAAGCCAAAGCCCAAGAAATCTTGGAAAAATTTGACCGTGAGTCGGTAACACGCCGTCCCACTTCACAGGCAACGCGCTACATCATCGCAGCGATTGCCGTGCTGTATTCGCTGTTTCATTTGTACATCACGTTTAATCCCATGCCAGAGATTGTGCAGCGCTCAATCCATGTGGCGGTGGGTGCCGCGCTGATTTTCTTGATTTATCCGCCTGCCAAAAAATCCAGCCGCGCCAAAGTGGTATGGTATGATTGGATTTGGTCGGCACTGGCATTGTCTGGCGCTGGCTATCTATTGTGGCAATACCAAGACATCGTAACCGTGCGTGGTGGCATTCCCAATCAGCTTGATGTTATCTTTGCCATCATCACGACCGTGGTCGTACTTGAGATGGCAAGGCGCATCACAGGTTGGATTTTGCCGATTTTTGCGCTGATTTTCCTAGCTTATCCGTTTATCAGCCATTTTGATTTCATGCCTGACCGTCTTTTGACACGCCCTTATGATTTTGGTGATATTTTTGGGCAATTATACCTAAAAACTGAAGGTCTGTACTCTACCGCCATCGGTGCGTCAGTAACGTTTATTTTCCTGTTCATCTTATTTGGTGCGTTCTTATCACGCTCTGGCATGGGGCAGCTGTTCAACGATTTGGCGTTGGCATTGGCAGGTGATAAGCAAGGCGGCCCTGCCAAGGTCTCGGTCATCTCAAGCGGCTTTATGGGCTCAATCAATGGCGCAGCGGTGGCAAACGTCGTGGGTACAGGCGCGTTCACCATTCCTTTGATGAAAAAAGTCGGCTATGATAAAAACTTCGCTGGCGCAGTGGAAGCCAGTGCGTCTGTCGGTGGGCAAATCCTACCGCCAATCATGGGTGCAGCCGCCTTCATCATGGCAGAAACCACAGGCGTGGCGTACAGCACCATCGCTTTATCGGCAGTGCTGCCTGCCTTATTGTATTATCTTGGCGTGATTGCGCAGGTGCATTTTCGTGCTGGCAAATTAAACCTAACAGGCATTGCTAAGGCTGACTTACCAAAAGTCAAAGAAGTGCTTAAAGCGCGCGGACATATGCTATTGCCCATCGTGTTTTTGGTGGTATTGCTCGCCAAAAATGTGCCGATTGGCTATGCAGCCGCCTACACCATTGGCGCAACCATCGTCATCAGCTGGCTGCGCCCAGAAACTCGCATGGGCTTTAAAGACATCATCGCCGCACTAGAAGATGGCGCAAAGCAGTCTTTGTCCGTGATGGCAGCGTGTGCGGTGGTAGGCATCGTGATTGGCGTGGTGAACTTGACAAGTTTTGGCACGGTAATGACTTCGTCCATCGTAACTTTGGGCGCAGGTTCGCTGTTTTTGACCTTGCTGCTCACCATGCTGGCTTCTATGGTGCTGGGCATGGGCTTGCCGTCCATTCCTGCTTACATCATCACTGCTACGATGGCAGCGCCTGCACTGGCGACTTTTGATGTGCCGATTTTGGTGGCGCATATGTTTGTATTTTATTTTGGGATTTTTGCCAACATTACGCCGCCTGTGGCTCTGGCAGCCTTCGCAGGCGCAGGCATTTCTGGCGGCGATCCGATGAAAACTGGCTGGCAATCGCTCAAACTTGCGCTGGCAGGCTTTATCGTGCCGTTCATGTTTGTGTACAATCCAAATATGATGCTGATTGACGTAACCGACATCGCCGTTACCGCCAAAGAATTTGCCATGCCGTCTTGGGGCGTGATTGCCAGCGTGGCGACAACGTCCATCATTGGCGTGCTTGCGCTGTCGGCAGCGGTGGAAGGCTATTTTAAAGCCGTCATGCCGCTGTGGCAACGTGTGATTTTGGCAGCTGGGGCGTTTTGCCTAATCGTGCCAGAAACCCTGACCGACATCATCGGTATCGGCATTGTGGTGGCGATGGTTGCGCTGAACATCACCGCCGCCAAACGTACGGTTTGATGCATTGATTTGTAAGCTAATGAAAAAACCTGTCAATGAGTTGGCGGGTTTTTTAATGGGTTTATGGGTTGAATTTGGGGTGATTGTAAGTTGGGTTGAGCTTGCGAAAACCCAACGTTTTTGGGTTTAGTTTGTCTTATAAATGTTGGGTTATGCTTCGCTAACCCAACTTACGGCTCACCAAAACTCAACATGATTTTAAAATCCGATTTAAACCGCTGGATTTAGTGCGATTTCCCCGTTCGCCCTGAGCTTGTCGAAGGGTCGAACTGGTGGAGATTTTGACCTATTGAAAGATTAAAAAACCGCCCATGGTTCGACAAGCTCACCACGAACGGTTTTTTTGCATTAACCACGAACGGATTTTTTGAACGATTTGGGTTTGTGGGCGATTTGGGTTTGTGGGCGATTGTAGTTTGGGTTGTGAGACAATAGGCAAGTTGGGTTAAGCTTGTGAAAACCCAACGTTTTGGATTTGGTTTATCGCTTAAAATGTTGGGTTACGCTTCGCTAACCCAACTTACGGACGCTACAAAACCGAACTTACGGCGCAACGCCAACCCAACAAACCCCTACTCACCTGCCACGTCATTTGCCAGCCCTTGCGCCTGCTCAATCACACGCTCCACAGCCGATTCTTGATAATCTGGCGGATATTTAAAACGGCGCAAAATCCGCTTAATCTCCACACGCAGCCGCGCCTGCACATTTTGCTTTTGTCGCCAATCCACTGTGGCTGAGCTTTTCACCTTTTGGCAAATGATGGTGGCAATTTGCTTGAGCAGCTCATCGCCCATCAGCTCTTTGGCGCTGTCATTTTGCGCCAGCGCATCATAAAACGCAAGCTCATCAAAATTAAGCCCCAAATGCTCGCCACGCGCCAGCTGCTCCTGCATGGTTTTTGACAGCTCAATCATCGCCTCAATCACCTCAAGCACGGTGATTTGGTTGTTATGATATTTGGTCATCGCCTCTTTGAGTTTTTGGGCAAATTGCGTTTTTAGCGTCAGGTTGCCTGCCGATTTCTCCGCAATTTCTTGGGATAAATACTTTTGCATTGCCAACGCCCACAAATCAGGCGTATCGCTTGATTTTACCAATGCCAAAAACTCAGGCGATAAAAGCGCAATATTTGGGTGCGACTTTTGCATTTGCTCAAACAAATCCACCACACCATCGCTGTCCACCGCCTGATGAGCCAGCAGCTTGACACGCAACAAAACCTCATCAATGCTCACACCGCCTGCGCCTGTTTGGTTTTTGACGATGATTGCACGCACACGGTCAAAAAACGCAAGCTCACGCGCAAATACCGCCACTTCGTCCACCATGCCGCACAGCGCATAACCCTTTTTGGCAAGGCGCACCGCTTGTAAAAATCTGTCTTTTCTGGGCGTTTTACTCTTTGGGGCTTTACCGTTGATGGATTGGGCGGTGTTAGGCTTTTGTCTGTCTAGGGCGACAATGTGGTTTGCCGCTTGGCGAAGTGCAGCAAACAGCGCTTGCGGCTCGTCAATTTGCAGCGCTAAATTCACATCAAACGCCTTGCCGTCCACCTGCTCGGCAAATTGTCCACGTATCACCGACAGCTCATCTTTTAGCTTTGCGATGACGTCGCTGGTGTCTTTGGGTTTTAGCTCTTGCTTGCCTGATTTGGTGTACTGGGCGTAGGCTTTTTTAAGCTCATCAAAAAGCCCTGTATAATCCACAATCAAGCCGCCATTATCCTTGTCTTTATTTTTAAACACACGATTGACACGCGCAATCGCCTGCATCAGATTATGCCCTGCCATCGGCTTGTCAATATACATGGTGTTACAGCACGGCACATCAAAGCCAGTCAGCCACATATCGCACACAATCACCATTACAAGCTCATCGCTCGGGTCTTTAAAGCGTTTTTCAATGGTCTCTTTTTGGATTTTGTTATAACTGTGCTTGGCGAAATTTTCAGGGTCGGTGCTGCTTGCCGTCATCATGATTTTCACACGTCCTCTACCCACGTCATCGCTGAGCCACTCTGGGCGAATTTTCCCGATACAGTCATACAAATCCACGCACATTTTACGGCTTGCCATCACCACCATCGCCTTGCCGTCCATTTGCTCGGTGCGTTTGTCATAGTGGGCTAAAATGTCGTGCGCTAAAGCATTTAGGCGTTTTGGGTTGCCTTTGAGCAAATTCATCACGCCCAATTTCTTGGTATGTTCTGGGTGCGTCTCATCAGCCAAAATCGCTTCAATCTGCGCCACATCGTCATCAAAACTGCCGCTTTCGCCCAATTTCGCCTGCCGCGCTTCATAAATAATCGGCACAGTTGCGCCATCTTTTACCGCATCTTCTAAATCATAAATGGAAATGTACTCGCCAAACACTTCTTTGGTGTCTCTATCATCTTCGCTGATGGGCGTGCCTGTAAAGCCGATAAAAGACGCATTGGGCAAAGCATCTCGCAAATGCTTGGCAAAGCCGAATTTGTACTTGCCATCATCGCCCAAAGTCTGCATAAAGCCGTACTGCGTGCGATGGGCTTCGTCCGTGATAACCACGATGTTTTTACGCTCATTTAGCACAGGGTGGCGAAGCTCACCTTCACCGATGGCAAACTTTTGAATGGTGCTAAAAATCACCCCGCCTGCACCACGCTTGCCCAGCTCATCTCGCAGGCTGTCAATGCTCTCTGCCTGAATGGGCGTTTGCCCAAGCAGCTGCTTGCCACGGCTGAATGTGGCGAATAGCTGTCCGTCCAAATCGGTACGGTCGGTAATCACCACAATCGTTGGGTTGTTAAGCTGCGCACAAGACGTCAGCATGGCGGTATAAAACAGCATAGAGATGGACTTGCCGCTGCCTTGGGTGTGCCACATCACGCCAATTTTACCGCTGTCTGTCATAAAGGCGTGTTCGGTGTTTTCAATGGCTGCCTTGACCCCATAATACTGATGATAATTGGCAATCTTTTTGACACCATCTTCAAACAGCACAAAATTGGCGATATAGCTCAGCAGACTGCTTGGCGTGAATAACCCATGCAGCAGCGCGTCCAGCTCATCAATAAACGCCACGCGCGAATGTGTGCTTTCGTCCACCACAAACCACGGCGCAAAACGCGACAAATCCGCCGTCAAAGAACCAATCCGCGCCTGTATGCCATCGCTAATCACCGACAGCTGATGATACACAAACAGCTGCGACACATCACGCTTAGCGCTGTCAATCTGACGATACGCATGAGTGAGCGTGGCGTTTTCGTCCGCTGGGTTTTTTAGCTCAAACACCGCCACAGGCAAGCCATTGATATAAGCAATCAAATCAGGGCGGCGCTGCCTTTGTCCTTGAATGCTAAGCTGACTTACGATGATAAAGTCATTATTCGCCACATCATAAAAATCCACCACCGACACCATCGCTTGCTTGGCATTGCCATCAGCATCACGATAGCTGACACTCACGCCTGATTTTAGGTGCGTGTAGGCGGTTTGGTTGCGCTCGTACAGATTGGTGCTGTCTCGCTTTAAAACCGTCATCGCATCTGTGATGGCGGACGTGGGCAAATCAGGATTGAGCTGTGATAATGCCGAAAACAGCGACTCATCAAAAATCACCTGCCTGTCATTTTCACGAAACCCATCTGGCAATGCACCGCCATCAACGTGCCGCCAGCCCAGCTCCACAAGCGTGGCAATGGCAGTATTTTCTAAATCGGCTTCGTGGTACATGGTGGATTTCCTTTTGGTTGGGTTGGGTTTAAATTATAAGCAACTACTGGGTTTGGGTTGGTGAAATTTGTCATCTGTGTATTTGCCAAAGCCGTCTGATATTGTGTAAAATACTCAAAAAGCCACATGGGAGATAAGCCAATGATTATTGATATGCCGCCACAGCTTGAGCAACAAATCATCAAAAACGCCGAACAGGCAGGACAAAGCCAAAATGAGTATTTGGTCGCACTTTTAAGCAAAACACTAAAAACCGATGAGCCGTACTACGGTACAGGGCAAAAAATCATGTCATACTTTAAAGACGTGCCGCCACCGCAAAATGATGATGAAGTTTTTAGACTGCCTGAATGGGAGCCGCCAAAACCTGCGGAGTTTTCATGATGATTATTTTAGATACTAACGTCATCTCAGAACTATCAAAACCTATCGCCCACCCTAATGTTGTGCAATGGTTTGACCATCAAGATGAAAACAATCTATACATCACCAGTATTAGCATTACCGAAATCTATGTCGGTCTTTACCGCCTACCTGACGGCAAGCGTAAACAAACCTTGCTGTCAGACTGGGATAGAATGCTGAACGACTTATTCAAAGACAAAATCCTAGAATTTCATTCATCATATGCGCCATTTTGCGCTAAGTTTTTAAGCGAACGTGAGAAAATGGGCTTACCACTCAAAGACATTGCAGACGCTCAAATTCTCGGTATCGCTCACGCTCACCAAGCCACCATCGCCACACGCAACACTAAAGATTTTGCGCATGGCGGTGTGGTGCTGGTTAATCCATTTGGGGTGGATTAGTATCTTTATCATCTTGCGGCTGCTCGTCTGGAGCTGGCATGCACTCTAATGGCACAACATTTTTTGCATTTACATGCGCTCTTGACAAAAGATTTGGATTGGGCAAACTATCCAACACCAAAGCTATACCATTATTGGCAACGTAATCCGATTTATTGTGCAGCAATTGAAATAACGGTTGGTAAAATTCACCATACTCTTTTCGGTACTTTTTATCTTTATCCTGCCCAAACTTATCCATAAGAAATTTAATAACATCTCTCAAAAACGTATCTATTTTAAATATCAAATTATTTATATCTCGCCTAGATGTTGGGTTTTCCTCATAAAAAAATTTCTCTCATGATTATCAATATGAGCAATTGTCTTATTTCTAATTTTTTTCAAATTTTCAACTTCTGAAAAATTGGTCACTTTCCCATTAAATTTAACATTATATTCCTGCTCTGCAGCATCCTCTGGGTACTCAGCCTCGCATAAGCCCTGCTTTGTCAGAAAATTACATATAGCCTGTATGCTTGTCTGACTGGTGATATCAAACAAAATACTTAATCTGACAAAACAAGCATCTAAATACGCCCTGCTGATATAAGGCAATAAATATTGATAATAACGAAACTTTCCACCTTGGTCGTAATTTGAATAGAGATGAATAGTCTCCCACTCATAAATAAAGTGATTACTTTCTCTTACCAGCCTTAACATTTCTGTTAAGCAGCCAACCAACTCTTGCCAATCTTCAATGTTTTTAGGCTTTCTCTGTTTACTCATACCCCAACCTCCCCGCTCAATAATTTAGGTAATAAAAAGTCCCTAGTTTGCTTAAGCTGAGTATTTTCCAGCTTAACTTGCAATATCTTACCAATAATAACAGAAGCAAAATTTTCAAACAACAAAAGAAAATGATCATCTGGGATAGTGATTTTCATTCCTTTAAAAGACGATGAATTTAAAGAATTTCTCGTTGAAGCCATGGACGATGCTTGCAAATAATCTTTGATTTCCGCTCGGTTGAAATACCAGCGCAAAAACTCTCTTTTGTTTTGACCGATTGGCTCAAGTTTTGCCAAGGCAACATTATAAGCACCTGCAATACCAAATCGCACCTTTCCTGCCTCTCCATATTTATCAATCAAAATGTCTTTTTTATTACAACATTTGTTGCGCTGAGAAACAGGAATAAAAGTTTGGTGAGTTTCTTTAGCATAATCACGATTTTGAATAAATCGAACATAGCCTTCTCGATACTCATAAATATGCTCAGATTTTGGTGGTTGCGAACCACCAATAAATTTAAACTGCGTATCTAGTTCTACATTCTCCCACCCCACAGGCACGCCATCATCGCCCATCTCACAAGGCATGGCGTGGGCGATTTGGGTGAGTGTGTCTTTTGAAAGCATGGATAGACCGTCCATACCTTGACCGCTGATGACTGCCACAGCGGCGGCATTGGCTTCGTCCAGCGTGCCGCCATTTGCCAGCACTTCGGCTTTGGCTTTGACAGGATCAAAATCCACAAACCAGCTTTTAAACACCGCTTGAGCGATTTGTTCTAGGGTTTGGTTGATTTGGGTGTTGAGTTGGATTTTGTCGTCTAACTTTGACAGAATATAAACTATTTTTTCTCTTTCTATCTCTGATTTCCAATCAATAGTTATATTTTCAATACCATATAGAGGTAATTTTGGCTGAACAGCGCCAACCGTAGCTTTTCTAATTTCTGATTGCCCGGCATCTGATTTTAAGAAATAATAAAGATATTGAGCGTCAGTTTTATTCAATCCAGATAATTTAGCACAATTTTCTGTTTGAGAAGCATTATTTAATGCTTTATCAATAATGCAAACCAACCCTATTGTTCCAACAATAGAAATAATCACATCATTTTCATTTACAATATAATTTTTAATCTGAGGAAACGCATTTTCAGGAACATACTCCAGTTCATCTAAAGAGACATACTTATCCTTCATATCTCTTACACGAATATACGGATGTTTATTTTTTTCTATTTGCAATGTAGCACCTTTGGGCAATCTCTTCCCTCCTCTTATATTAACTATATCTTTAAGCTTCATACCCCAACCCTCCCAAATTTTCTTTAATTTTTTCTTCCAGCTCTGCGCTTTGTGCAAATTGCTCGTACAAAAGTGCGGTAAGCTGCTGCATTTTTTCGGCAAATGGCGTGTCATCGCCCACCACATCTTCTGCGCCCACATAGCGTCCTGCGGTCAGTACATAGTCATTGGCGGCGATTTCGTCCAGCGTTGCTGAGTAACAAAAGCCTTTGGTGTCGGTGTAGTTTTCGCCTTTTTGCCAGTTGTGGTAGGTTTGGCTGATGGTGTCTTTGTCGTCTTGGGTGAAATCACGCAGCACGCGGTCTTTCATATAGCCCAGATTACGCGCGTCTATGAACAGCACCTTGCCACGTGTGGCGGCGGTTTTGTTTTTATTTAAAAACCACACGCACGCAGGAATGGTAACGTTGGTAAATAGATTGCTTGGCAGTGCCAACATACATTCCACCAAATCAGCATCAACGATTTTGGCGCGGATATTGCCCTCGCCTTTGGTTTGGGTGCTCATGGAGCCATTGGCAAGCACCATCGCAATGCGCCCTTTGTCAGACAGCTGGGCAATCATGTGCGACAGCCACGCAAAGTTGGCATTGCCCGCAGATGGCAAGCCGTACGCCCAGCGTTTGTCAAACTGTAGGCTCTCGTCATACCACTGCTTGACGTTAAAAGGCGGATTTGCCATGATGTAATCCATTTTAATATCACGGTGGGCTGGCGATTTTAGAGTATCGCCTTGGGCGAAATTAAAAGGAATGCCACGCAGCGCCATATTCATCACCGCAAGATTATAAGTGGTGTGGCTTTGCTCTTGACCGTAAATGGAGATGTGGTCTAGGTTGCCTTGGTGGGCTTTGATGAATTTTTCAGATTGTACAAAAAATCCGCCTGCGCCCATCGCAGGGTCATACACACGCCCTGCCAAAGGCTCAAGCATTTCTACAATCAAGCTGACGATGGATTTTGGCGTGAAAAATTGCCCTGCTTTTTTACCTTCGGCGGCGGCAAATTGCCCCAAAAAGTATTCGTACACATGACCCAAGATGTCTTTGGACGATAAATCCAGCGTCATGCCGTTGTGGATAGGTTTGTTAAAATTGGTGTCGGCAAATAGGTCAATCAAGCCTGTCAAAATATCCGGCTCAATATTTAGCGCAGAGATGTTTGGCAGCACGCCTTTTAGGGCTGGGTTGTCGGTGATGATGGCTTCAAAGGCATCGTCAATGAGTTTGGCAACGCCGCCAAATTTGGCTTCTTTGCCATCAACGGTGTAAGGCTGCCCAAGCTGATAGCGGGCGATTTTTTGGATTGTGTCGTAGCGAGCGATGTCTTTTACCCAAAAGACGTTTCGTGCGGTGTAGTTGTCTTGGTCGGCAAGCTCTGCGTCTATCTCGTCTTGGTAGCTTTGCTCGTCAAAGTCGGCAGGGTCTAGGTAGTAGTCGCTGTTTGGGTCGGTGAGCTCAGCCTTGATGGCTTCTTGGCAGGCGGTAAAGCTGTCGGAGACGTATTTTAAAAAGACCAAGCCCAATACAGGGTATTTATAAACGGCAGCATCAACGCTGGTGCGTAGGCGATCGGCGGCGTCCCAGAGTTTTTTGTCAAGCTCGGCTAAAAAGGCTTGTTCGTAGCGCGCGTGTAAATCGGCAGAACTTTGGCGGCTGTTGGCTGTTGGCATTATAGCACACTCCCTATTATTTTGTGAAGTAAATATATGATTTTTAATGATTTTTTAAAATTTTATCGCCAGAATTTTGGCGAAAATTTTTCCCATATTTTTGGCGGCAAATCATCACGCAGACTAAACTTTATTTTCGCATATTTTGACGGAAAATGGTAGGGAGTGGGTGGGGTTTGATGGATTGGGTTATGAGACGGTTGTAGATACCATCCCCA
>NZ_MUXU01000011.1 GCF_002014985.1 Moraxella caviae
ATTGTAAACTAAGTAAAAAAGTTCAAAAAAGACTACTTGAATTTTTTGTACTTGAAGTTACTGCTAGAAGTGCAGCTGATTTACTGGGTATTCACCCTAATTCAGCAGCCCTTTTTTACCACAAAATCCGCCTTGTGATAGAATACCACTTAGCTCTTGAAGCCAGTCAGCTCTTTGATGGCGAAATTGAACTTGATGAAAGCTATTTTGGTGGTATTCGTAAAGGCAAACGTGGTCGTGGCGCAGCTGGTAAAACTGCTGTGTTTGGTTTATTAAAACGCAATGGCAAGGTTTATACCGTTATTGTCAAAGATACTAAGACAAATACACTAATGCCAATTATCACAAGTAAAATCAAGCCTGACAGTGTGGTTTATACCGATTGTTATGCAAGCTACAATGCGCTTGATGTAAGTAATTTTAAGCACTTTAGAATAAATCATTCTAAAGAGTTTACTGACAAAGAAAACAAGCAAAACCACATCAACGGAATTGAGAACTTCTGGTCGCAAGCCAAACGTGTTTTACGCAAATATAATGGCATCGACAAGAAAAACTTCCATCTTTTTATCAAAGAATGTGAGTTTAGATTTAATAACGGTACACCATCTAATCAACTTAAAGTATTGAGAAAATGGTGTGGGGTTTAAACTTTATCTACGTCAGCCCC
>NZ_MUXU01000012.1 GCF_002014985.1 Moraxella caviae
GTTTTGAAAATAGCCCAAAATTTCAGCCCGCAAGCCGCCGCCATAAACCATCATCAAACCACCCAAAAATCAGCACAAAAAAACGACAGCCAAGCCATCGTTTTTGTTTTTGATATTTATGTTTTGAAATTCATGTTTTGAAATTCATGTTTAACATTTGGACAAAACCCATCAGCTGTAATGCTCAGGCTCTTCATCATAAATATGCGCATGCCAAAAATTCATCTGCCGCTGCATGACGCTCGCCACCGCCGCGTGAATCATCTGCTGCCCAATGAACGCCACATCGCCACCAACCATTTCTTTCACCTTTGGCGAAAAACTGATGGTAACAAGCGGATCGTCTTGGCTTTTGGTGTCTCTTAGCACCATCACGCCATCTTCTTGCTCCACAAATTCCAGCAAGGCTTCTTGAATGCCGAATTTTTGCTCCGCCTTATCCAAATCCGCACGCTCATCATCGCTTGGTGCGTCATCAGAATCGTCCGCATCTGCATGGCTTTTGGCGTGATTGTCGTCCGCCTGCATTCTGCTGGCAAGCTCTTCTTGCACCAGCTCGCTTGCTTCAGCAATCAAGCGTTCAATCAGTTCGTCTTTGGTCATGGTTGCCCTTTGTTATTTTTTGCAAATCGTAAAATTTGGCGACAAACCAAATCTCTCATTCTTTGATAAATGGCGATGATGTGCCGATTTTTCAAGGGGATTTGCAAGGCTTTGGCTAAAAACAATTTCTCAAGTTTACTTTCGTAAATTTAATTAAAAAATCAATAACTTATCGCCAATACCGCAGCTTGGCAAGTAAAAACAGCAAACTGACAAACACGCCCAAATAATACGCCATGCGCACGTCAAATTCAGGGTCTCGCCACTTTAAGGGCATACTCACAAGCGCCGTAAACGCAGGAATCAGCACCAAAGTCAGCACCCACGTCTCAAACACATGAAGCCAGCCCTGCCACGCATTGCCATCGCCCAGCCGATACGCACTCAGCCCTGTCGCCATCACCACGGCAAGCAGTAGCAGCACCGCCCCTTTTGGAATGCCATCAGGCACGCAGCGGTCGGGCAAAAGCGCACCAAAAAGCCTAGACAATGCACGCCACATCAGCTGTACACTCCCATGATGGAAAGCATGGCAACGGTCGCCAAAAGCCAGCCAAGCGTCCATGCGTTGCGTGGGTGAATGTGTGTGTTACCCAAGCGATTGAGCAGCAAACTGCCCAACCAAATCAAAAACGGAATGCCCAGCACCAGCGCAGGCACAACCACCATGGCATGACGTGCCACCGCCATAAAAGGCTCGCCAAACATCAGCCGAAAGCCATAGCCTGCAAGCGCCAACACCAAAGACGAGCAAAACAGCGCAACCGTAACGCCCATCGGCACGATGACGGTTTTTTTAGGGCGATTGGCTTGTTCAAAATTGCCGCTCATTTTACACCGCCACGCTGTTCGCTAGGCTTAATTCTTGGCGCATTTCATCAATCACCGCACGGTAATCCGCCTTGCCAAAAATCGCCGAACCCGCCACAAACATATCCACGCCTGCTTCGGCAATCTCACGGATATTGCTTGGATTTACGCCGCCATCAATCTCAAGGCGAATGTCTCGTCCGCTGGCATTGATGCGCTCACGCACCATGCGCGCCTTTTGTAGCGTGCTTGGAATGAATTTTTGTCCGCCAAAGCCGGGATTCACGCTCATTAAAAGAATTTGATCCAATTTATCAATCGTGTGATCCAAATAATGCAGCGGCGTGGCAGGATTAAACACCAAGCCACACTTCGCACCGCCATCTTTAATCATCTGCAGGCTTCTGTCAATGTGCTGGCTGGCTTCTGGATGAAAAGTGATGATGTCCGCCCCAGCCTTTAAAAACTCTTCAATCATGCCGTCCACAGGCGACACCATCAAATGCACATCAATCGGTGCGCTAATGCCATAATCTTTAAGCGCCTTACACACCATCGCCCCAAAGGTCAGATTCGGCACATAGTGATTGTCCATCACATCAAAATGCACCACATCCGCCCCAGCGTCCAGCACTTTTTGCACGTCATCGCCCAAGCGTGCAAAATCCGCCGACAAAATAGACGGCGCAATCAAAAATTGTTTTTCAGGTAAAATCATAATCGTATCCAATGGCATTTGCCAAACCGCCTAATCAAGGCGTTTGGCGTATCGGTTGATGGTTTTGCGTTATGATAGCAAATTTTTGGCAAAAGTAGCAAATTTACTTATATCGCCAAGCAAAAATCAGCGGAACAAAACTTGACAAAGTTGGTATCAATTATATAATGAAAAATCATATACACAGGATTGCATCATGCCTTCAATCTTTAAAAATGGCATCTATTTTATTGGAACGATACCAAATTTAAACTGGTTTATGATGGACGCAATATAGAATTTGATGAAGTTGTTTCAGTTTTTAATGACTGAAATCACATCACCAACATTGACAATCGTTTTGACTACGATGAGCTAAGAATGGTAACGCTTGGTATGTCAAACAAAGGCAGATTGCTTGTCGTTGTATGGTTTGAAACCAGCGATGACAGCATTGCCATCATTACCGCTTTTAAGCCCAGCGCAAAACAAATCAAAGGATATACCCATGGATAAAGATTTTGCTTTGGAATATCAAGACTTTGAGTTTTCTCGCCAAGAACACATCACGCCAAAAACCGTGCGTACTTTTCAAGCCAATGCCGCAAAATCCAAATTCTCCGGCCTGCTTAGTGCAAACTTTTTTGATGATGATGTTATTACAGCACTAAACCAACACAACAACGAACACGACAGACAGCGTGTCAATACGGTGTTGCGTGCATTATTCGCCACGGGCTAACGTTCCAACTTTCATATTTCAACGTTATTTCAACCCCTAAAACAAACCACCACCCACAAAAAAAACGGCTCACATCGGTAAGCCGTTTTTGTTTTGACTAAGTTTAGCTACATACTTATTTTTTGTGGTAAGCAAGTTTTACACCAATGGCATAGCCGTCATTGTCTTCAAACTTGCCTGATGTGTCGCTTGTGCCAACTTGAGTTGGGATTTGCACATCGGCATCGCCAAACATGAAGTATTTCGCGCCTGCAGAAATAGACCATTCTGGCGTGATGTCATATTTTGCACCCAAGCCTACGCTGTAGTAGCCTTCAATCGGCCCTAGCGTGGTTACAGGGTTGCCTGCGCCACTGTCCCAGCCCACAGAGCCTGACACCGCCAATTTGTCATTCAAGCGCTTGCCTAGACCCAGCTCAGCAGACCATTGGTCTTTGGCATAACGTGCGATTGGCAAGCCGTTAGGATAAGCGGCTGGATCTCTTCTTTTTACACCTTCTTTGTACAGCGGTGTATCAATGTGGAAATCCGCCCAAGGCACATAGCGTACTTTTGCCGTCAGCAGTGTGGTTGGGTTAAGACCCGTTTGGAAATCCAAGTTCCAAGATTCTGGTAGTTTTACGCTAAAATCTTGCATGGCGTTCGTTGGCAATTTTCTTAGCGGAGCGGCTGGCAAAGTCTCAGCAATGCTGGTGTTATGCTCAATTTCAGAACGGTAAGTCAAAGCAGCTTTAAGACCGATTTCTGGCTTAGAATACGCCACGCCAGCAAGCCAGCCAATGTCGGTATCTGATGAAATCTTGGCGTCATAGCCAGCAGCGGTCTCATAAGCAATACCGCGCAAATGCACTTCACCGTTTAGACGTTGAGCCACAGGGCCGCCATACACTTGGAAATTACGGTTTGCGCCAAATTTTGCACCGCCGATAAGGCTTAGGCTGTTGGTGCGGATTTCAACGTTGGTTACCTCGCCTTTTTGATGTTCAAGCCCATCAGCTACGGCAAGCAAAGGTTTTGCTTGTTCAATTCGTGCCTTTCCTGCGTTGGCTTGATCCAATTGTTCTTGAAGTGCATTCTGTCTATTTGTTAAGTCTGTTGTATCAATACCTAAAGATTCGGCGAGTTTAATGCCAGCCTCTAGTTGTTCAATGCCTGTATTAATCGCTTTCAATCTTGCATCGGCAGTAGCAACGCTGGTAATGCCTTGAGCTGCAAGAGCTTGTCTGCCTTCCTCTCCGATTGCTGAATATAAAAGACCAGCAGAACCTGTAGATGCAAAATTATTGTCTTTGCCGTATTTTACTGCTGCACCCCATGGCTCGTCATACAGCACGCCCACGCTAAAGCGGTCGTTGATGTCAGTTTTTACGCCATAGCGGAAAAAGTCATAAGATTCCGCTACATCGCCTGTGTCGTTGCCATTACTGTCCTTGCCGGACACATCAGCATCAATATAAGTATAAACCGCTTCAGCATAAGTGCCGTCTTGCAAAAA
The DNA here is from genome assembly GCF_002014985.1 of Moraxella caviae. Lineage (GTDB taxonomy): Bacteria > Pseudomonadota > Gammaproteobacteria > Pseudomonadales > Moraxellaceae > Moraxella > Moraxella caviae. Next base: position 4,348 of record NZ_MUXU01000012.1, read on the forward strand.
CGCACTGATGTCCTGACCAGAGCGATCCAAACCTGCAGCGTTTGCGGCAGTCGCTGCGCCAACAGAAGCGATGGCAAGCGTAAGCAATTTGATTTTGGTAGCGTGCATACGATACTCCTAAAATAATACATTAACTTCCTGAACGCTTGCCAAACCCAAAACATAAGTCAAGGCAAGTCGTGGCGGTGGCTACAACCCTTTGTGAACCCTTTGTGCGCCTGCAGGATTTCGCCTTGCAAGCATAAAATCGTAACAAAGTGTGTTGCTTGGCTTATCTTAAAACAAAAATTTGCGCAACACAAGAGAAAACTATCAACTTTTTTATAAATTTGGGGCTGTACTAGAATAACAACCATGTTATACTAGTTTTATGAAGATAACCCATTGTAAACTAAGTAAAAAAGTTCAAAAAAGACTACTTGAATTTTTTGTACTTGAAGTTACTGCTAGAAGTGCAGCTGATTTACTGGGTATTCACCCTAATTCAGCAGCCCTTTTTTACCACAAAATCCGCCTTGTGATAGAATACCACTTAGCTCTTGAAGCCAATCAACTCTTTGATGGCGAAATTGAACTTGACGAAAGCTATTTTGGTGGTATTCGTAAAGGTAAACGTGGTCGTGGTGCAGCTGGCAAGACTGCTGTATTTGGTTTATTAAAACGTAACGATAAAGTTTATACCGTTGTTGTTAAAGACACCAAAACAGACACGTTAATGCCTATTATCA
>NZ_MUXU01000013.1 GCF_002014985.1 Moraxella caviae
GGTTTTGAAAATAGCCTTTATTAAATGCAAACCGCCAAACTTGCGCCAAGCGGTTTGCTTACACTAAGCGATTTTTTGGCAGTCAGTTTTTTACACACCAAAATTCGCACACCGACTTACACATCCAATCCACGGCACGCCATTTCCACCGCCTTGACGATGGCAAGCGCTTTTTTGTTGGTTTCGTCCCACTCAGCCACAGGCACACTGTCCGCCACCACGCCTGCACCCGCCTGCACATGGATTTGCCCATCTCTCATCACCGCCGTGCGAATGGCGATGGCGGTGTCCATATTACCACCGAAGCCCAAATACCCCACCGCACCGCCAAACACCGTACGGCGCACAGGCTCTACTTCATCAATGATTTGCATGGCGCGGATTTTTGGCGCACCAGACAGCGTGCCTGCTGGGAAAGTCGCACAAAACACATCAAGCGCGTCTTTGTCATCGGCAATCTCGCCTTCTACGTTACTGGCGATGTGCATGACTTGACTATAACGCTCGATGAACATCTTATCAGTAACCTTCACCGAGCCGATTTTACACACTTTGCCAATGTCATTACGCCCCAAATCAATGAGCATCAAATGCTCGGCAATTTCTTTTTGATCCGCCAAAAGCTCTGCTTCTAGCGCCAAATCTTCTGCCACATCTCGCCCACGTCTGCGTGTGCCTGCCAGCGGTCGCACGGTAACTTTGCGCCCGTCTGCCGTCTTTTCAATGCGTGATAAAATCTCTGGCGATGCGCCAATGATGTGAAAATCACTCTCATCAATGCGCTCGCCTTGCACCAAAAACAAATAAGGCGATGGATTTAGATAACGCAGCGCACGATACACCGCCAGCGCATCGCCAGAAAAATCTGCTGTCAAACGCTGAGCTGGTACGACTTGCATGACATCGCCTGCCAAGATGTATTCTTTGATTTTATCCACGTCAGCGCAAAATTTTTGCTCGCCCGTTTGCGAAACAAACGCTGGCGCTTGGCGTGCCACCACCGACAAATCAGGCTTGTGCGACAAAAGATTTTCAATCATCATCAGCTGTTTTGCCGCCTTTTTATAGCCGTCATCTTGGGCGGCGTCGGCAAACACCACGATGGATAGCGTATGCTCTAGATTATCAAACACCACCACCTGCGTGGATAAAGTCAGCCACATATCAGGCAAATTCAGCGGATTGGCTGCGTCTGATTGCCCCACGCTCGGCTCAATCACACGAATCAAATCATAACCAAAATAGCCCACCAAACCGCCATGAAACACCGGCAAATCAGGCATAATCTCTGCGCTTGGCACACGAAAATCCGCCATAAAATCACGCAGTGTGTCAAAAGGATTGCCTGCGTTTTTGGTAATGTGCGTGTGTCCGTGGCGATTATCCTTGATGGCAAGCTCGCCATTTTCGTACTCCAGCACCACGTCATCGCCAAGCCCAATCATCGAATAGCGCGCCCAACGCTCACCGCCCACCACCGATTCAAACAGGTATGCCGATGGGAAAAATTTGCGCAAATTGGCAAAGACCGACACAGGCGTCTGGTCGTCCATCAAGCGTTTTTTAATCAGCGGAATGTGCGTGTAGCCTTGCGATTTTAGCGCAAGAAAATCATCTTTACTAAGCGGGCTTGCCATAATACTGCCTTGTTGTCAATTTTGTGCTAAAAATAGCAAATGATAAAATCAAAAATTAAAAAAAACGGTTAGAAAATTTACAATCATCTAAACCGTCTAAAATAGCACAAAATCACAGATTTTAAAAGATGGTTTGCGCACGCCGCCAAATCGCCCAAGCCGCACAAATAAAAAACCGCTCATCACAAGCGGCTTTAAAAACAAACTTTCACGACTTTTGCAGCAAATACAGCATAAAACTTGCACTCGTCTTAAACTCTGCAAGCGATTTTAGCGCGGTTTTATTTTCTAGGCGCGCCTTGTAAGTATAAGGCGTCATGTCAATCAAATCGCTCAAACTTTGCCCATCAAGTGAAAGTTCGCTGTCAATTTGCCACGAATGCACAAGGCGAAATTCAGGCGCAAGCTCATCAAGAAATTTATCAGGCGAATGTGGCACCACCTGCTCAAACAACCGCTTGCGCAGCGAAAACAGATGGTTTGGCGCAGGGGTCGCCAATAAAAGATAGCCGTTCGCCTTTAACACACGGCACATTTCACGCTTGGGCAAAGGGCTAAAAAAACTTGTACAAACATCAATGCTGCCATCCATCATCGGCAAAACTGCGCCAGTTCCCACCACCCAAGTGATGTTTGCGGTATTCTTATGCGCTTTGGCGCTCGCTTGCACGGCAGATTTGGCGATGTCCAGCCCAAAAACCATCTTGGCACACTCGGCAAGGCGCGCAGTGTAGTAGCCTTCACCGCAGCCAATATCCAGCACGCTAAAAGGCTTAAAAAACAGCGCAGAATCGGACAATATCTCGCCAATTTTGGTACGCAGCGGCTCATAAAAACCTTGCGCCAAAAAACGTCTGCGTGCCTGCACCGACTCTGGCGTATCGCCTGCACGCTTAGAATTTTTGTGCTGGACAACGTGCAAATTGACATAGCCTTCTTTGGCGACATCATAGCTGTGCTTGCTGGCGCATTGGTAAGTTTTTGGCGTTTGAGTGCAGTTTAGCACAAGTGGCGTTTGGCAAATCGGACAGCTTAGCATGGTGGTTTTGGCGGTTGTTTTTTAAGGGTTGGTTTTTAAATGGCGTTATAAATTGGGCTTGGCGGTATTGTAAATTAGGTTGGTGTTGCAGGTTGGGTTGGTAAAGCATAACCCAACAAAATCAAGAAGTTATCTTTAAAACCGTTCGTGGCGAACTTGTTAAGCCTGACGGTTTTTTAGACTCAATCTTTCACCAGTTCGACCCTTCGACAGGCTCAGGGCGAACGGGACAGAGCTTGCAGGTTGGGTTGGCAACAGCCCGTAAGTTGGGTTAGCAAAGCGTAACCCACATCTCACACGATAAACGCATCATGCCTGCTTTTTCTCACGCAGCGCACGCCACACTTCCACAAGCATTGGCGCAACCGACACCACAATAATCCCAATCATAAAAAACGTGAAGTATTTTTTGACAAACGGTAATTGCCCAAAAAAATAACCCAGCATCGTAAACGACACCACCCACAGCACCGCACCGATGATGTTGTAGCGTGCAAATTCACGATACGGCATATTGCCCATGCCGCCCACAAATGGCGCAAAAGTGCGCACAATCGGCACAAAACGGGCAATAATGATGGTGCGGCCGCCATATTTAGCGTAATATTCTTGGGTTTTTTGTAGGTAGCTTTGCTTAAAAATCTTAGAATCTGGATTGGAAAATAAGCGTCTGCCGAAATGCTTGCCAATCTCAAAATTGACAAAATCGCCGATAATCGCTGCCACGATGAGCAGTGCCATCAAAAGCCACACATTCATCTCACCCACCGCCGCAATCGCCCCAGCGGCAAACAGCATGGAATCGCCCGGCAAAAATGGCGTAACCACAAGCCCTGTTTCACAAAACACAATCAAAAACAAAATGGCGTAAATCCACTTGCCGTGATCATCCACCAGCTCTTGCAAGTGATCGCCAATGTGCAAGATAAAATCCACCAAGCCTAAGGCAAAATCCACAACCGACATCGCAGCCCTTTATTTTCACGCACAGTCAAATCAATTTGGCTTGGCACTGCGCCAACCAACTTAAACAAGACTGAAATATTAAGAATAGTTAAGGTCTGCTTTTATCAAACAGACCCGTCAATCTGCGCTATTTTAGCACACTTTTAAAGTTGCGATGAGATTTTCGTGTTGGCACATCTCATCACGGCTTTACTTGCAAGTTTAACTTATAAACTCAATTTGCAAACTCATCAAAACTTAGCCACCTACAATTAGCTACCCACAAACAACCACGCCGTATAGCCCACAAAAATCGTGAGCAATAAACCACCTGCGCCACGTCCGATTTTTTGACTGCCACGCAGTGCAAATAAGCACAGCACAAACAGCAATGCCGTTACCGCTGCCATCACCCACATATCACGGCTGATGACCTGCTGGGCAACGCTCATTGGTGCAATCACGGACGCTACACCTACCACCGCCAAGGTGTTAAAAATGTTTGAGCCAATCACATTGCCAAGCGCCATTTCGTCTTCACCTTTACGCGCGGCAATGATGGACGACACCAGCTCAGGCAGGCTTGTTCCCACCGCCACAATCGTCAGCCCAATGACAAGCTCGGACAGCCCCAAAAGCTGCGCCATTTCCACTGCACCCCACACCACAAGACGTGAGCTTGCCACCAGCACCACCAAGCCGCCAATCAGCTTTATCAGCGCACGCCCCATCGGCATGGCTGGCACATCGGCTGCGTCTGTTTCCAGCGGTTGTGCTTGTGATTTGGCGCGCTTGGCAAGCCAAATTTGCGCCACCAAAAACACCGCCAGCACCGCCAGTAAAATCACGCCATCAACACGGCTGACATCGCCATCAATGAGCTGAAAAATCGCAAGCGCAGTTACGCCAAGCAAAATCAAAAAATCTGTACGCACCAAAGATTTTTGGATAAGCAGCGGACTAATAAGCGCTGTCGCCCCAAGCACCAGCGTGATATTGACAATGTTTGAGCCATAGGCATTACCAAGCGCAAGCCCCGGTGCACCATTGATGGTGGACAGTACCGACACCACAATCTCAGGCGCAGACGTACCAATGCCGATGACCAGCATACCAATCAAAAATTTCGGCATGCCAAATTTATGCGCCAACGCAGACGCACCATCAATAAAAAAATCCGCGCTATACACCAACAGCGCAATGCCAATCACGATGGCAATCAAAGCAAGTATCATAAGAAGTTTGGTGGTTGTTTGATGAAATTTTACTAAAATTTTGGGGCGTTCGGACAAGGCGGCTGGCATAACAAAGGCAGCAATCTTTGCCATCTTGTCAAATTTTAAACCCCTTAAAACCTTTCAAACGCCCTTGAAAAGCGCCTTATTTTATCATTTACCAACGCCACCACAAACCAAATAACTGTGTAATTTTGGTAAAATTATACAAATTGACGGTAAAATCCAGCAAAAAACCGCCTGCAAAAACAAGCGGTTTGGGTTGTGAAAGCGTTTTAATGATGAATGACAGCTTGAATTAAAGGACAGATTGTAAGTTGGGTTGAGTGGAATAAAAAACCAACAAATTCAATGATTTACCTTAAAATCAACCCTAAAAAATCACGCTGGCAATTTAAAGCCATTGATTTGGCTGGTCGCCTTTGCCACATCACCTTGCATGAGTAGCTTTAGTGCGTCTGCTGCACATTCTAGCGCACCATCAATGCTCGTGCGGTCGTCTGCGCTTGGCTTTGACAGCACCCAGCCGCTCACCTTACTGGCATGACCGGGGTGTCCAATGCCCACACGCAGCCGATAAAAATCAGCACCAATATGCGGTACAATATCACGCAGGCCATTATGTCCGCCATGTCCACCGCCTTTTTTTAGGCGGATACTGCCAGCGGCAATGTCCAGCTCATCATGCACCACCAAAATCTCATCAGGCGCGATGTTATAAAAGTTCGCCATCGGCACCACTGCCTGACCAGAGCGATTCATCAGCGTGTCAGGCTTTAATAGGCGCACATCTTGCCCAAAAATCGTACCACGCCCCACATCACCATGGAATTTTTTGTCGTGCGCCATCGTGATGCCAAATTGGCTCGCCAGCATATCCACAAACCAAAACCCAGCATTGTGGCGTGTGTCGGTGTACTGCACGCCCACATTGCCCAAGCCTACAATCAATTTAATCATGCGATTCTCTTTTTGATAAAACGCCCAATCTTAGCAAGTTTGGCGGTGTTGTGCAAGGGTTTGTAAACGCAAATGCTTTGATGGGCAAAGTTATGGAAAAGTTATAGGCAAAGCCACAGACAAAGTTACAGACGAAGCTACGGACAAATGTTATACATATACAATGAAGTCAGCTGCTCCCTTGTCAGCTTGGCAAACAGCTGCTGCATATGATGGTGTATCGCCGCACGGTCTTGGGCGTTTTTGGCGTGCTTAAGCGCAGTGATGTCATCATACGCCACGCCCCAACGCTTTTTGAGCAGCTCTTCAGGATATTCGTACACCATACGCTTAAACTGCGGATTCAGACGCATAAACAAAGTCGGAAGCCGCTCCATGATAAAAGGCGTCATCGGATATTGCGAATGTGAATGCGCCACAAAACTGCGTGCACCCAGTTGGTTGTCGGTATCCTCTTCAATCAAGCGGTAAAATTCATCGGCAAACGCCATATACGCCTGCCAAAAGCGTGGACTGCCCACCCAATAATTACAATACACCACCGTATCGCTATAATCAATCAAACCATCAAGCCGCACAGGAATTTTTAGTGCGCCTAGCAGATTTTGCATGGCGTGGCTTAAGCCGTCATGGAAGCTGTCGCCTTGCGCCCATTGATTGACAAACAAATTACTCGGCGCAGTGATGGGGTCAAACAAATAAACGTCCACCCCCCCCTGTGGATTTTGAGCGGTATGCTTGGCAATGTGTGCCTTAACTTCTTTGCCGGTCAGCCCTGTTTTTTCATAAAATTTATGACTGAGCACACCCACAAAATCGTCAAAATAATGATGATGATTTTGCCAAAGCTGACGCATCACGCCATATTCAAACCAGCGTTCTTGCGGATTGGGTGCGTTATAAACGGGGATAAACTCAGGGTCTAATTTGCTGATTTGTTCTGACGAATAATAAATTTGGAAGATGTTCATAGCGTTGGTGCGGTTTTGTACTTGACGATTGATAAAATCACTAAACGACTATTATACAAAATTTTCATATATTTACACCGCACTTTTTCAATGTTTGGCGAAAAAATGCGATGTAAATGCAGTTTTTAAATCATTCAAGCTGTTTTATTTAAACAGTCGCCCTTTGTTTTAGTCAAAGCAATTTAGCCTGAGACAAGGCAAGCCAACGAAGTATCAGGCTAAATTAAGAAGACTATTTCTTATTCACCCACCACACCAGCGACAGCATCACAGGCACTTCCACCAATACCCCCGCCACCGTTGCCAATGCCGCACCTGAATGTAAGCCAAATAGCGAAATCGCTACCGCAACGGCCAGTTCAAAGAAGTTGCTCGTGCCGATTAAACAGGCGGGAGCGGAAATTTCACGCGGCAGTTTGAGCCATTTTGCCAAGCCGTGTGCCAAAAAGAAAATGCCGTAGGTCTGCACCAAAAGCGGAATAGCAATCAGCACAATCACCAGAGGTTTGTCCAAAATCGTTTCGGCTTGAAAAGCAAACAGCAGTACCACGGTGAGCAGCAGCCCTACGATGGAAAACGGTTTAAGTTTGGCGGTAAAGGCGGCGATGGAGCGGTTGTTTTTCAGCAAAATCTTGCGTGTCAGCCAGCCTGCAATCAGCGGCAAAAGCACATACAAAACCGTGCTGTAAACCAGCGTTGCCCAAGGGATAGTAATATCGCTCACGCCAAGCAGCACGCCGGCAATCGGAGCGTAGGCAAAAATCATAATGATGTCGTTCACCGACACCTGCACCAGCGTGTAATTCGGATCGCCCTTTACCAGTTGCGACCACGCGAACACCATTGCCGTGCAAGGTGCAACGCCCAATAAAATCATACCGGCGATGTATTCCTGCGCCGATTGCGGATCGACCCACGCTGCGAAAAACACACGGAAAAACAGCCAGCCGACGAGTGCCATCGTAAACGGCTTAATCAGCCAATTCACCACCACCGTCAGCAAAAGCCCCTGCGGTTTTTTGCCGACATCTTTAATCGCCGACCAGTCGATCTGAATCATCATCGGATAAATCATCAGCCAAATCAGCACCGCCACTGGCAGATTGATTTGTGCCACTTCCAACGCCGACACCCATTGAAACAATGGCGGATATGCCACGCCCAATGCGACGCCAGTGATAATCGCGAGCGTCACCCAAACACTTAAAAACCGCTCGAAAATGCCCATTTTATTTTCCTAATTTATCAGTCGTAATGGTTTGAATTTTTAAGGATAAATCCACTCACCATCTTCTTTTTGAAATGGCACAGTTAAAGGCGTGGAGACCAGCGACAGTACTTTTTCAGACGGCCTGCATAACGCCACGCCCAAATCCCCCACAACAATCGGACGGTTGATTAAAATCGGTTCGGCAAGCATTGCCATAATCAACGCCTCGTCGTCCAAATCAGGATTATCCAACTGCAATGCCTGATACGGCGGCACATTGGTGCGGATAATCTCACGCACCGATACACCCGTTTTGGCGATTAAATCACGCAAAGTGCTTTCATCGGGCGGATTATCTAAATAATGAACAATGTTTGGCTCAATGCCCAAATGACGCAGCAACGCCAAAACATTTCTCGATGTGCCGCAGTCGGGGTTGTGGTAAATGGTTACCGTCATTTTTGATTCCTTGATTTAAATTTTCAATATTTCAAGTATTATTGAATAATTATAGCAAAAACAAACCTGATTTGTCATCAGGCTTATTTCATGTGTGTTTAGCAATTAACAACAGCCGCCTTTTGCACTGGGCGCACAATCCTCGCCCATACTTTCAACGCAGCACTGCTCAGACAAAAACGCCGTCAATGCCATCATCAGCGGCAAATTGGCATAATAACGCATAAACCGCCCTTCTTGTTTACTGCACACCAGTTGCGACATACTGAGTATTTTTAGATGAAAAGACAGATTGTTTGGTGCAATATCCAAGCGCTTAGCAAGCTCGCCTGCCACCATACCTTCTGAACCCACACGAGTCAGCGTCTGAAATACAGACAGGCGCACAGGCGATGATAGGCAATCAAAGAGTAGGCTTGCTGTTTCGGTAGTGATTTTAATAGAATTCGGCATAAAAACACACAAACAAATGAATTAAAAATACAAAAAGACCATTGATTATAGCAAATTTCAGTCTTTAGAACGTCTTATAATGTGATAAATTTCAATTTTTTATTTGGGGCTGTACTAGTATAACATGGTTGTTATTCTAGTACAGCTCCTATAATTATTTTTGCACTGCTTCAACCCACGCCAACGCCTTGTCTTTCCACACCTTCATCTCATCACTATCAAACTTTTGCATGGCAGCAATTTGCTCGCGGATTTTGGTTTGTACTTCTGGCGTGTCTTTTAGATACCGCTGTTTCATCGGCTCAAGCAGCAACACTTCCAATAAATACGCATTCATGCCTGATCGTAATTCAGGTAATTGCAACAAATGCCTTAATGCCAAATACGCTTTATCCAGCTGGTTTAGCGCAAGCGCTGCTCGCAAATAAGCGTTATGCCGCCCATAACGATAAACCACTTCATCAACAGCAATGGTGCGCGACAAATTTGGCAGCGCCAAAGGCAGGCTTTGCTCAGCGTACATCATCGCCAAATGATTGGATTGCTTATTCAAAAAATGCTCAGCCAAATGCACCAAAGATTCAGCATTTTTCGGCGAATTCTCAAACGCCAGCTGCCACTGATAAACCGCCTTTTCTATTTGTTCAAGACGCACATATTCGCTCGCCAAAGACATCAGCGTATAGCGGCGCTGCTCTGAGCCATGCTCCGTATAGCCCAAACTTTTGGCATACCACTCAGCAGCTTTGTCATGCATTCGAGCATCACGGTATGACTGCGCGCAAAAAAACGCATTTTGAGCGCATAAACTTTTTTCATCGTTCTCGTCAAAATACTTTTCCAGCATTAAAGCATCATCATAATATTTCTGTGGATTTTTATTTCTTGCGCCAAAACGCCCAGAAATGACGTGATAATCACCTTCAATCAACGCCTGCACGCTTGGTCGCTCAATGTGCAGTTGCTCATGCACCGCCCCACGCCATCGCCACAAAGGATCGTTTTTGATGAGCAAGCGACGTGTGTAAAAACGGTCGGTGGCGTGCTGATTTCGCATTTTAAAAAAGTAAGCATCAGCAGTCAGCTCCATACCTGCGCGCATACCCAAATTGCCGACAATTCTGTCATCTGCATCAAAGAAAAACAGATAATCCGCCTTGCCATGCGCCGCCTCCATCGCCAGCTGGCGGTTATGCCCAAAATGCTTCCATTCGTGATGAACAAGCTCGCCTTTAATGCCTTTTTTGGCAAAAAATTCTTGAATCACAGCTGGTGTATCGTCTGTCGAGCCAGTATCGGCAATCACCCAATAGTCAAGCGGAATATGCTCAAGGATATTGGTAAGTGTTTCTTCAATAATCGCCGCTTCATTTTTGACGATCATATTTAGGCAAATGGTAGACATGGTATTTTAAGTTCGTTTAATTAAAAGCTCTATTATAGCGAATTTTGGCAAGGTTTGTGGGCTTTCGTACGTTATTACAACAAAATTCATTGTGTCGCACAAAACAGCCGGCGCATTGCAAGGCTGGCTTATGCGTACTGCAATGCGTTAAACGCCAGTTTGCAGCTTCGCTTGATTTAATAAATCTTCAACAATTTTCTTAGCAACACCTTCACACGCAATCTGATTGCGAAATGTCGTGAGCTGCTCTTGTTTGACTGGCAATTTGTTCTTAAGAAAATCCTGTAAATAACCCACCACATCTTGCATATTTTTGGCAACATAATTACACGCCACCGCCAGCTCACCATTAGCATTAAATGGCATATGCCCTTCTTTTTCAATGAAAATACTTGGCTTGCCGATGACTGGGTATTCCGCCAAAAACGAAAGTCCGTCAGTGATTTGTAAATCCGACCAACTAAACGATGCCACACAATCCCAATTTTCATCAACGGATGTGTTTGGCAAAGCTGCCCATTCTTGCTTAAATCTAGCGGTTAATTCGGGATACATCGCTTCTAATTTCACAAATAAAAATGGGTGAGCTCGTAACTTAATATGCAAAAGTTGTGGATTTTGTCGAGCAAGCCAAACAAAGTCCATACAATTTTGTACAAAAGTTCCCAAATTAAGCATTCCGTCAATACTGTGATGCGGACACCATAAAATGTTGATTTTGCCCGTACGCTCAAAATTATGCAAAGGCTTATGGCTACTGATAATATGTTCCAACTTGGTATTACCCAAATAGACAAACTTATCCTTACCCCCCCCTGTATAAGAACGCTGGGACTCTTCAAGCATTTCAGGGCTATTACAATAAATGCGATGGCAACCGTGATGGAACGGCAAATTCACTTCCATATGATTGCCATTCATCACAAAATGCGTCAAATCCACCGCAAAATAAGGAATGTACACCATTTTATAACGAGACAGGCTTGGTGTTTGAAAAATTTCTGGATAGTCATCTTCCCAAGGATATTGCCGAAACACATAATCGGGTTTGATGTCGTCAAAGAATTTTTGTAATAATGCTGGATCATTGCGTGGAATTTTAAAATAAGGGATTTTCAATTCCAATAAATACTCTGTGAGCTTGGTGCTATATGCCCTTTGACTAATTCCAACCGCTGAGTGTTCGTCATTCGCAATCACCACATAGGTGTTAATTTTGGGGTGTGCCAGACACTCTTGATAAACCTGACTTAATGCGTCCCAAACATACATATTATGCAAAACAAAGACGATATTGATTTTCTTTTCGCTCATTTTATCCACACTTAATTTAACTTTACGGTTATTTTATCATAATTTTTCTGCATTCAAGCAATGAAAATCCTGTGCGTATTGGCAGAGAAATCGGTAAATTATCTCGCATTTTTCACCGCTTACATAAAAAAACACCGCTTGATAACATCAAACGGTGTCTTGATAAATTCAGTCAGCAAAGATTAGTATTTTAGCACTTCGCCTTCGGCAGGTACGGCAACTTTTTTCAAGCCGTTTTGTTTGACAAAGTCTCGCATTTGCTCACTGCTCACTGTGGCGTGATTGACCGCGTCCATATGCACGGTGATGATGTCGGCATTCGGTGCGGTGTTTGCCATTCTTGCCACGTCTACCACTCCCATAATGATACCGCCGTCAAAGCCCTGCAAACGTGCGTCGCCTGTGTTCATCACCACCACATCAGGCTTGGCGGTCGCAAGCGTTTGTGAAACAGACGCATTCCAAATCGTATCACCCACGATATACAGCGTTTTTTCGCCGTCTGCCTTGATGATAACGCCCATCGCATCGCCAATAAATTCAGCCAGTTGCGGTGCGGCAAACATCTCGTCCGTGCCGTGCTGACCACCTTTGATACGCGTGAGTTTTACGCCGTTAAAGTCGGTGTTAATGCCAAGCACACGCACATCGCTAAAGCCCTGCGAGCGAATGATGGCGGCATCGCCTGCGTTTTGCACAAAGATTGGCAGGTTTTTCGGCAATAATTCTTGGGCGGCTTTATCCCAATGGTCGTCGTGGGTGTGCGTAACAATCACCGCATCCACGCCGTCAATCACCTCTTTTGCCGTTGTTTTCATTGGGATTAGCGGATTGCGTTTTTCGCTGTTAAGCGTGCCAGCAAAGCCTTCATACGCCCCTTTTTCTGCCAAATAAGGGTCAAGCAAAAAGGTCGTGCCGTTGTAATCAATCTTGGCGGTGGCATTGCGAATGTGCTGATAGCTCACGTCCGCCAGAGCAAGCGTGCTTGTAAGGGTGAGTGTCAAAGTGGCACAAAGTGCGGTTAAAAGTTTAGAAAATTTCATAAAATACCTTTGGTTGGTTGATTAAATTTAGGCGTATTGTAGTGGTTTTTGGCGTGGCTTAACATTGGCTTTTAGGACAAATAGCATAAGAATTGAGTCAGTTTTTTAGGCTTTGTTTTTGTGCATTTTGCCGCTAAAATAAGGGCAAACTTTTTATTAAAATCAACCGCTTGTATGGGCGTAAAACTTCACTTTTAGACCGCTATGAAAAAAGTCGCCATTTTGCTCTACCCCGACATCCCCGTGTTTCAATTTTCCGTGCCGTATGCAATTTTTACCGAAGCGGTGCCGCCTGATTTGTTTGACGTAAAATTAGTGGCACAAAGCCCCAAAATTCATTCAAAAACAATGAGATACATGGCAGATGTGGGGCTTGATTATTTGGCACAAGCAGACATCATCATCGTGGCTGGCTGGGCGGATTTGAACACACCGCCCACGCCTAAAATAACCAAAGCCTTACAAGCCGCCTACGCACGCGGGGCGTATTTGGTGGGGCTGTGTTACGGGGCGTATGCACTGGCTTATACGGGCGTGCTGGACGGCAAAACGGCGGCGACGCATTGGCTTGCTGAGCAGGATTTTGCCGAGCGGTTTCCGAAAATTTCTTTGGATAACAATGCGTTATATTTAGAAGATGAGCGGATTATCACATCGGCAGGGACGAGTGCGGCACTTGATTGCTGTTTGTATTTGGTACGAAAATTCTACGGGGCGAAAATCGCCAACCACACCGCACGCATTATGGTTACGCCGCCCCACCGTGAGGGCGGTCAGGCACAGTTTATTGAGCAGACGCTTGCCGAGCCAAACAAAGACAAGCACCTAAACGCCCTGCTTGACTACCTGCACGCCAATCTGCACCTGCCACACAGCATTGACAGCTTGGCACAAAAAACGCACATCAGCCGCCGCACTTTTACACGGCATTTTTATAAAATGACCGGGCAAAGCCTAACACAGTGGCTTATCAACGCCCGCCTGCAAAAAAGCCTTGAGCTGCTTGAAAGCTCCACACTTTCCATTGAGCAAATCGCAGATGAAATCGGCTTTCAAAGTGCGGTGAGTTTCCGCACGCATTTTAAGGCAAAGTTTGAAGTAAGTCCGAGTCAGTGGCGCAAGGTGTTTGTGGGGAGTAGCCCAACCAAAAACCCACCCACAAAGCAAGCCTTCGTGAGTGGGTTTGATTAGGTATTTTGTTAAGATAATCTTAACAATTAGTGGTGATGACCACCTACGCCGTGCGCATGGCCGTGCGCGATTTCGTCCGCAGTGGCAGCACGCACTTCCACGATTTCTACGTCAAAAGTTAGTGTTTGACCAGCCAATGGGTGATTGCCGTCCACGATGACTTCTTCGTCATTCACTTCTTTAACGGTAACCAGCATCACATGGCCATCGTCAGTTTGTGATTGAAATTGCATGCCTACTTCAATGTTGTCCACGCCTTGAAAATTGGCGCGTGGCACAGATTGCACCGCTTCAGCAACAAACTCGCCATACGCATCTTCTGGCGCAACGGTAGCGGTGAATTTATCGCCTGCTGACTTGCCAGCCATCTGCGCTTCAAGACCCGGAATGATGTTGTGATGTCCGTGCAAATACGCCAGTGGCTCAGCGCCTGATTTGTCCAGCGTCTCGCCAGCGTCATTGGTCAATGTGTAGTTAAACTTAACAACGGTATCGTTTGCGATAACAGTCATGAAAAATCCTTAAATGTCAGTGAATGAAAGCCGCACGCCAAATTTACCTGCAGCCATGTCCGCCATTATAACAGACTTTGCACGGATTGGCGAAAATCTTAACAACTACACAACATTTCTCACCGTGGTCAAACGATTGCGCCACGCCAGCAAGCATGGTACACTAAATTTCATCTATTTTTATCACTTTTAACTGTATCGTTTTTAAACTTTTGTCTTTAAACCTATCACCTGAAATTTGGCCAACTTTAACGCATAAAAATCATGAACCCATCAGCCACACCAACGCACAACGCACAAACCCCAGCCATCACTTATCAGGTGGATTTTTCTCGCCGTAACGACCACTTGGCAGACGTAACCATCAGCTTTCGCGCGGATAATGACACACCGAGTTTATGGCTGCCCACTTGGATTGCCGGCAGTTATTTGATTCGTGAATTTGCCAAAAACATCACGACAGTTGCCTACAGCACAGACGCAAATACAGCCGTTCACCGTGCCGAAAAAACAAGCAAAAACACATGGCAACTGCCCCACGCCAAAGCAGGCGACACCATCACCGTCTGCTATGAAGTGTACTGCTACGACACATCAGTGCGCACCGCTTATGTGGATCATCAGCGCATTTTTGGCAATTTCACTTCGCTGCTTTTGATGGTGCAAAACCAAGAAAACGCCCTGTGTCAAATCACGCTTGACGTGCCAGAAAATCCTGCCAACGCCCACGCCGTCTTGGCTTGTGGGCTTATGCACACCGCCACACGCCACGAAAAAGCGCACGGCAAACGCACACTTGCCTACACACGCTATCAGCTGCCTTGCCTGCCTGCCTTTGAAAGCTACGATTATCCTTTTGAAATCAGCGACCAAGATTGCAGCGATTTCACCATTCACGACCGCCAAGGCAAGCCGCTTGCGCACCGCTTTTTTGTGAGCGGCAGACATTTTGGCGATGTGGACAGACTGACCGATGACGTGGCACGCATTTGCCAGTGCTATGTGGATTGGCTGAGTGATGCGCCATTTAATGACTACACTTTCATGCTAAACGCCACCGCAAGCGACTACGGCGGACTTGAGCATATCAATTCCACTGCCTTAGTCAGCCCAAGAAGCGATTTGCCAAAATTTGGCGAAGCGGACAAACCAAGCGAAAATTATCAACGCCTGCTGGGGCTGTGCAGCCATGAATATTTTCATGCTTGGTGGGTGAAAACCGTGCGCCCTGATGTAATGATGAGCGCACGCTTGCAAGACGAAGCCTACACGCCGCTTTTGTGGGTGTTTGAAGGCTTTACCAGCTATGTGGACGATTTTATGCTGCTGCAAGCGGGTGTGATTGGCAAGGACGACTATGCCAAACTGCTGCTGGCACAAATCAACCGCTACTACCAAACCGATGGGCGTATGCACCAAAGCGTGGCGGAATCCAGCTTTGATGCGTGGATTAAGCTGTACCGCCCTGATGAAAACAGCACCAACCAAGGCGTGAGCTACTATAACAAAGGCGCACTCGTGGCGTGGTTGTTGGACGTTTTGTTATTGACGCACTCAGACGGCAAATACCGCCTGTTTGACGTCATCAAACACTGCTATGAAATCGCCAAAACCAAGACGGATAAACGCTTTGGACTCAGCACCGAAACGCTTGGCGAAATCATCAGCCAAATGATTGATGGCGCGGTATGGCAAGAATTTTATCACCATTACATCATCGGTACAAAACAGCTGCCCATTGAGCAAACCTTGCGTGAACTTGGCGCAATCATCAAAACCAACCAAAAACGCACGCCATGGGGAATGCAAACCGAGCAAACCAGCGCAGGACTTAGCATCAAGCACTTGCGCCGCCACAGCACGGCAAGCCAAAGCGGACTGTCGGCAGGCGATGTGATTGTCGCCATTGATGGTATGCGCGCAACCAACGACGTGCTAGCAGCCGCTTATCATTTCCAAAGTCGCACCGCTCTACCCATCATCGTTCACGCCTTTCGCCAAGACATGCTGCAGCAATTCACCATCAATTTGCCCGTGCTAAACATGGACAATCAGCCAAGCACAAACGAAACCGTGCTGCACCGCCCAACGGATAGCTTCTCCCAAGAAAGCCTGCGCACGCTTGAGATTTTGTCGCTGCCTGATGGCAAATGGCTGGACGATGTGTTTGTTTGAGTGAGTGGTTGAACGGTTGGTTGAGTGGTTGGTTGAGTGGTTGGTTGAACGAGTGGCGGTTTGCCAAATTGGCTGATTTTTGGCTCACTTTTTAGTTGATAGGCTAAGTTTTGCCAATTTAGCTTACAAACCCCAACCAACTTTACCGCTTAGCACCGCCATTTTTACCACCTTGCCGATGGGTGCTAAAGCGTTTTTGTGGGTGGGATTTTGATTTGAATGTGTGCGTGGGTTGTGCGTGCCCTGCTGTGCGTGGTTTCGGCTGTCTTGTTGGCGTGCTTTTCTTGTCATCAGGCGCACCGCTCACGCCAAGACGCACCAAATCCGCCTGCGAAAGCGTGATACTGCGATACTCGCCCACGCCAAGCTGCGTCTGCTCCACTTGTTTTGTCGCTTGTTCTGCTGCTTGCCCCAGCACTTGACTGACAAGCGACCACTCACCAATCTGCATCCGAATCAAACGCAAACACGGCAAACCCACGCTTGCCGTCATGCGCCGCACTTGGCGGTTTTTACCTTCAAAAATCGTCATGACAAGCCACGCTGTCGGGATGCTTTTGCGCTCACGAATGGGCGGCTCACGTTGCCACAGCGCAATCGGCAGCTCATCATCGCCAAGCACACGCACCACCGCTGGCAAAGTTTTGCCGTCTTTTAGCACCACGCCTTGGCTTAGCTGCGTAATCTGCGCTGGCGTGGGCGTATTTTCCACTTGCACCAGATAAGTTTTGCCCATCGTTTTGGCGGTGCGCGCGGTTTTTGGCGCAGTAATGGCGTGATTTAGTCCGCCGTGATCGGTCAAAAGCAGCAAGCCTTCGCTGTCCTTATCCAGCCTGCCAGCCACACGCAAATCAGGATTGCTAAAATAATCGGCAAGCGTGCGCATTTCGGTGCTGTCTTTGCGAAACTGGCTATGCACGCCATAAGGTTTGTTAAATAAAATCAGCGTTGGCATGGGTTTAAAACCGACTTAAAAGAAAAACCATGCCAGTATAACACAGCCGCCATTTTTCACCAAAGCACGATAGATGATAATCCTAAAAATACATTAAAATCAATCACTTAAATAATTTTAAGCCAAAAAACAAGCCCACACCAAAGTGCAGGCTTGCTTGTGCAATTTTTAAAATTACAATTTGGATTATTTGGCTTGTTCGCTGTCTGCTGCGCCAACGCTCGCCACTTTCTCACCGTTTTCTAGTACGGTGAACTCAATGCGGCGGTTTTGGAAGCGGCCTTGCTCGGTGGCGTTTGAAGCCACAGGCTTGTCATAGCTTGCGCCAGACACTTGCAAACGCTCAGCGGCCACGCCTTTTGACACCAAATAATCACGCACGGCAGCGGCACGTTTTTCAGACAATTTTTGGTTATACTCGTGTGATGCTTGGCTGTCGGTATGACCGATGATTTTTAGGCTGGCGTCAGGCAATGCCGCCAATTTTTCAGCCGCCAAATCCAAGATGGCTTGATTTTCCGCTGGAATGGCGTTTGAATCGCTGGCGAAATTGATGATTTGCATATTCAGCGCGCGCACCAATTCATCGGCGCTTACGTTATCGCCCAAGGCATTGATGGCGTTTTTGGCAGAATCGATGCTGCCAGCCACAGCCGCCGCCACGTCAAGTGCAGGCTCAGCTTCCACCGTGAAATCCGCTGGCAAGATGCCTTTTGCGCCTTCAATTAGCTTAGCGATGTCTGCTTCGTTGGCAGCGTTAAAGCGCACGGTTTTATCGCTGATAGACACGCTTGAGCTTGGTACGCCTTTCATCAAGCCCAATACCGCTGGCAAATGCTCAGCCGCTGGCATGGTGGCAGCGTGGCTGTCGTCTGTTTGTAGTTCGCACTTATCCACACCAAACACGCCTGCGATGGCGGTGTTAATGCTGGCAATCACGCCTTCGCTGCCTGCATTGGCACGGCACGAATACACCGCTTGACCTGTTTCATCAACGGCAACGTTTAGCACCGCTGGCGTGGCTGCCACAGCTGCTGCCGCTGCGCCATCAGCCATGCCTGCTTCGCCATTTGCGCCGTCAGCATTTGCGCCATTTGCTCCTGCAGCAGCGTTAGCGTCCGCTTGTGATTGTGCGTTTGGTGCTGCCACTGGTGCAGGATTGTCTTGGCAACCACGCAGTAATAGCCACGCCAAACCGCCTAAAATAATCAAGCCGATAATCGGCAACAAGCTCTTTAAAAAGCCGCCTTTTTTCTCTTCTTCTTTGGCAGGAATGGTGGCTGCTTTTGGTGTTGCTGCCGCTGCGCCTGCTGCCGTACCCGTAGCCGCTGCGCCTGTGGCTGCTGTGCTTGCTGTAGTAGCCGCACCTGCGCCAGTGGCTGCATTTGCTGCGCCTACCGCTGCCGCACCGCCAAGCAAACCTGCTGGCAATAGTGCAAGCGCCCACGCAGGCAATGCGCTTGACAGCTCACCTGCTTGCGATTTTAGGAAAGCTGGTACGCCTTGTGCGCCTGCAAATTCCTTGATTTTTGTCAAAATCAGCGGTGCTGATACAGCAGAAAGTGCGGTAGCGGTGGTCGCTGGCAAATTAAATTCTTTGGCAAGCGAATCGGTGATTTGCGCCACTTGGCTGTTGCCGTTGCCATCGTTAAACAATGCGTCTAGCAAATTTTTACCATTGGCAAAAGCGTCCGCTGGCAAGGCGCTGATGCGACTAAATGCCGATTCGTCCGACAAACGTGCCGCAAACAGCGGATAAAACGCTGACAATAGCTTAGATTTTACGCTGTTGTCGCCTGCGTGCGCAGAAGTTGCCGCCAAAACGTGTGGCGTTACCAATTCGCTTAGTTTTTCAATCAGTTGCATGAAAATTTCCTTAAAAATATTAAAGTGCAATACAAACTTGTTCTTGCCTTGACAAACGCCATTCAAACAAACGCTTGCCAATACGTGCGCAAACCAAATTTGGCTTAAATCCTCAAGCAAACTTCGGCTGCCCTAGCGCACATTTCAAGAATACGTCTATTGTGAACGATTTTACGCAAATATAAAAGCCCAAACAACAATAGTTCAACAAAACATTAAGCAATCTTACGCGAAACGCCCTTTTAGTTACAAAAATACCATAAACTTGGCTAAAGCGGTTGGCGATTTGCCCACAAACTGCTATACTGGCAGTTTTGTAATACACCTGCAACAATCCAAAAACGGTGCAATTTTTTAAAACCAGTCGCTAAAAACCAAACGCACTGCTTTGACATTGCCAGAGTTTGACTGCTTGGATTTGACCGCTTGGTTTGTTGCCAATTTTTAAATTACGAAATTTTTAAATTTACGTTTTCACTTTACCGACAAATTTATCACCCAAACCGCCATGGATTTAAATCACACCACAGCCATTATCATCATCACCGTGCTGATTAGCCTTGCCGCTTGGCAAAATCCCAAAATCATGGGACGGCTGATTTTTGATCCGATTCGTGTCAATCGCTACAAGCAATTTGACCGCTTCGTCACGCATGGCTTTGTCCACGCTGATGGTATGCACTTGCTGTTTAATATGTTTACGCTGTACTTTTTTGGGCGGGTGATTGAGCGGTTTTATATTGAGCGTTTTGGCTCGCTGGGTTTTGTGATTTTTTATGTGCTGGCAATCATTGTTGCCATGATTCCCACTTACCTAAAACACAAGCACAACTCACGCTATTTAAGCCTTGGTGCGTCTGGCGGCGTGTCAGCGGTGTTGTTTGCGTTTGTGCTGTTTGCGCCTTGGCAAACGCTGTACTTTTTTGGCGTTTTGCCCATTCCTGCCATCGTGTTTGCGGTGCTGTATACCGCCTACAGCGTGTACGCTGAGCGGCGCGGCACAGGCAGCACCAACCATTCGGCGCACTTATTTGGCGCAGCGTTTGGCGTGGTGGCGTCCATCATCATTGAGCCTACGCTGGTGCTGCATTTTATCAATGCACTGCTTAACCCAAGGTTTTGATTTAAATTCCAAGGTTTTGATTGACAACTCAAGCTTTTCATTGGCAATCTAAAATTTTAATTCGCCACACGGTTAGCCACAGGATACGGCATGATTTATGACATCATCGGCGATGTGCATGGGCAAGCACACAAATTGACAGGACTGCTTGCCAAGCTCGGCTATCGCCATAATGGGCGTTTTTATGAACCGCCAGCCAATCACCAAGCGGTGTTCATTGGCGATTTGGTGGATCGTGGCAACGAAGAAATCGCCACGCTAAACATCGTCTTTGATATGCTCGATCACGGCGCAGCGCTTGCCATCATGGGCAATCACGAATACAACGCCATCGGCTATGCCACGCCAAACACCCTAAGCAATGACGGCTCGTATTTGCGCCCACACACCGCGCACAACACACGCCAGCACCAAGCCTTTTTGGACGAAGTGCCATTTGGCTCGGACGCACACCGCCATTGGATTGGCAGGTTTTATGAATTGCCGCTGTTTATTGAGCTGCCTGAAGCCATTTTTATTCACGCTTGCTATGATACGGCAAGTATCGCTCGCCTTATGCCACTGCTTGACGATGGCAATCGCCTAAATCCGCACGCCATACAGCGCATGGGACAGCCTGCCACGCCTGAATTTAGCGCCATCAGACGCCTTCTAAACGGCATTGATTTGCCCTTGCCAGACGGTATCAGCATGACTGATAAAATGGGCATTGTCCGCCATAATGCGCGCGTCAAATGGTGGCTAAACGCTTGGCAAACGCACCCCATCAGCCAGACGCTGTTTGCCGACAACTTGCCAAATACACCACTGACCGCACTCAATGATGAACTGGCGAATTTTCACATCGCCACCGACAAGCCGATTTTCATTGGGCATTATTGGCTGGACGGTGCGCCACGCCTTTTATCTAAGCAAGTGGTGTGCGTGGATTATTCGGCTGGCAAAGACGGATTTTTGACCGCTTATCAATTTGACACCGACAATCCTACGCTCAGTGCAGATAATTTTGTGCAATTTACGGACGAATTTTAAGCGTACGCCTACTTGTATTTTTATACTTACCTGTATTTTGGTGTAAATTTTGCTACAATAAGACTTTTTCATTTGGATTTAATCACAAGGATTTCATCATGACACAAACCAACCAACCTGCCCCAATCGCTTCGCCTGCTGGCGCACCGAAAGTCGGCATCATCATGGGCAGCCAGTCCGACTGGGCAACAATGAGCGAAGCTGCGCAAATCTTGGCAGATTTTGGCGTGCCTTTCGTTTGCGAAGTGGTGTCAGCACACCGCACGCCTGATAAACTGTTTGACTTTGCCAAATCTGCCAAGGCAAATGGACTACAAATCATCATCGCAGGGGCTGGCGGTGCGGCGCATTTGCCAGGTATGTGCGCAAGCCAAACGCCGCTACCTGTGCTTGGCGTGCCTGTCAAATCAAGCACCCTAAGCGGCTGGGACAGTCTGTTATCCATCGTGCAAATGCCAAAAGGCGTGGCGGTGGGTACGCTTGCCATCGGTACGGCTGGCGCGTTTAACGCAGGTCTGCTCGCCATTCAAATGCTGGCACTACATGACGCACAGCTGGCGGCGCAACTGGACGCATTTCGTGCCAAACAAACCGACACCGTGCTGGCAAACCCAACGCCTGGCATTATCGGCTGACTTATCCTTACAGCTCACTCACCCCAAATCTGCCTTGGATTTGGGGTTTTGTTTTGTGGCGATTGAAGTTGTGGTAATTAAAATTGCGGTAATTAAAATTGCGATAATTAAAGTTGCGGTAATTAAAGTTGCGATGTTTGGATTTTGAGAATTAAAGTTTTAGCAATTAAACTTTGGCAAATAAACTCACTTTTTTGCGCCAAATTTCATCAGCAAGGTAAGCGCACGAACGTAAGCCACAGCCAAACCATCTGCAAACCGCCTTTTGTTTTTACAGCTTTTATTTTATAATAGCGGATTATTCATCACTGATTTGGATTGCTATGAAAACCATTCACACCATCGGCATTTTGGGCGGCGGACAGCTTGGCATGATGCTTGCACAAGCAGCACTCAAACTTGGGCTGCGCTGCGTATTTTTGGAAGACGCACCAAACGCACCTGCCAGCCTGTACGGTCAAGTCTACACCACCAGCGAGCTGGACGATTTCATCAAGGCGTCGGACGTATTCACCCTAGAATTTGAAAATACGCCAGTCGCCACTGCCGAACGCTTGGCAAATCTTGATGACAAAGGCGGTATGTTCCCGCCTGCCAAGGCGTTGTCAGTTGCCCAAGACCGCTTGGCAGAAAAAGCCTTGTTTAACGAGCTTGGCGTAACCACCGTGCCTTATCAAGCGGTGAATACTTTAGATGAACTTCACAATGCCTGCGATACGCTCGGCTTGCCATTGGTACTAAAAACCAGCCGTGGCGGCTATGATGGCAAAGGGCAATTCGTCATCAAAACCACAGACGACATCGCACAGGCTTGGGCAGAGCTTGGCGGTGCAATCACTGGCGGTGCTATGCCAGCGCCCTTGATTGCTGAAGGGTTTATCAACTTTAGCCGTGAAGTTTCCATCATTGCCGTGCGCAGCCAATCAGGCAACATTCGCTATTATCCGCTCGTGGAAAACCACCACCAAAACGGCATTCTTGCCAAAACCATCGCCCCAGCACAAGGCGTGGAAAACCTAAACCAAAGCGCCCAAGAAAGCATTGCTAAGATTTTAGAAAATCTAAACTATGTGGGCGTATTGACGCTGGAGCTTTTTGTGACGGATAACGGCTTGATTGCCAATGAAATCGCTCCACGCGTGCATAATTCTGGGCATTGGAGCATTGAAGGCGCAAATTGCAGCCAATTTGAAAACCACATTCGCGCGGTGGCAGGCTTGCCGCTTGGCGATACCAGCATCGTCAAGCCATCTGTCATGCTAAACATCATCGGCAAGTATCCTGATGAAAATCAACTACTTAGCATCGGTGGCGCGCATTATCATCACTACCACAAGAGCGAACGTGATGGGCGTAAAATCGGACACATCACCGTGATGGCAGATGATTTGGCGACTGCGGTGGCAAGCGCACAGCAAACTTTAAACAACTGCTAATCATAAAAACAAACCGCTCGTCATGCTTGGCTTACGCTTGGGCAATGGTGAGCGGTTTTTTGTTGCAGTTTTTTGTTGCTGGATTTATTACAAAGTTTTCATTACAAGGTTTTGCTTTGATAGGCTGGCTTATTCCTTGATAAGCGCTTGATTTTTAAGCATTTCATTCATCGCACGCTCCCAGCTGGCGCAAGGATGTTCACGATATTCAAGACGCTGCGCCGCTTCGTCCATGCTGATTTTCCAGTTGTTATCCACATCCAGCGCACGAAACGTCCGCAAACCGCCAATTTTAAGTTCAAATTCTTCGCCCTGCTGCTTGAGCAAAAAATCATCGCTTTTCGCCTTGCGCCATTCCCAAAAATTAAGCACACCATCGCTGTTTTTGTCATTGGTAAAAACAAAACCTTGCGCAGGTGGTAATGCTGTGCAAGCCAATGCAGGCGTTGCCAATGCCGCCATTAACAAACCCACGCCAAACTTTTTAAACGTACTTTTTCGCACGCTTTTAGTGAAATTTAATCGCATAATTCTCTCCATTTTATAAAAATAAACGCCAAAACACCCAGCAAAAAACAAGCACTCATCAAAAAGCGCACAACCGCCTTGCGCATCAAAAACCGCTGTGATACATTGTCAATCCACCAACAAAAAAT
>NZ_MUXU01000014.1 GCF_002014985.1 Moraxella caviae
AAAGGAGTTATTATGGCTGGTGATATTCAGGTGAATCTACGCATTCCGCCCGATCTGAAACAAAAACTCTTAGAGCAAGCAGAGTTTAATGGGCGTTCTTTAAACCTAGAAATGAACTATCGCTTGGTCAATTCATTCTCCACACCCAATGACAGCTATGCAGACATCATGCAAAAGCTAGATGAAATTGTTGCTCGCCATCATAAAACCAAGCGATTAGGTGCAGTTCAAGAACGATTAAACACAGCCTTATTTGAATTGAGCAAGGTGCCAATGGTGCGACAGCTATCGCCTGCGCGTATCGCTTATGATTTGGGTTATGAAAGAGCTGATGAAGTGATTCGTTGGTTTGATGGTGATCTTGAGCCAACTTTTATGCAGCTTAAACAACTGGCGGACTATCTAGGATGCGATGCCGAATGGCTAATGTTTGATGAAAAAAAGCCTTATCCAATCAAAAACCAAGACATGAGCCGTTTTGATACCGTCCAGTCTATTGTGGAGTTTTGTTTTGAGCCGGAAGTGGGGTTTGATGCAGTTCAAAAGGTATTTTTTATTCGAAATGACAGTGCTACTGGTGATGTATTGATCATCAAGCAGTTTAGCCACAAGCATGCCCAGGTGTACACTACCAATATTCATCTTAGTAATGTGGTTGGTGCTACAGGTGCTAGAATACAAGCTTTGTTTGTGTTGGCACTCAAAGATATTTGTAAACATGGTGAGTATAAACACCAAGCCATGAGCTACCTATTTGACGCAGCTGTCTGTGAACAGCTAAAACAAGGTGTGGAGCATCCACTTAAGCTGACTGCACGAGCAACCTTTACTCCATGGATGGATGACATCTGGGATCGACATACATTTGATAAACAAGGTGCGGATTACTACTGGCACGGCTATCGGGATGTCTGCTTTAGAGTGCAGGCATATATCAATGAAGATCCCAAGCTAAGAGACATGTATCCCTAAACCGCTTTATCAAGAACAAAAACCACCATCAAAAAAGATGGTGGCGGGGTTGGTTGGGTTGTTGCCCTGTTTGAGTAACAACACCTTTTGCAATCGCGTTGTTAAACTTCTTTTGTATATCAGGAGATGGTTTATTCCATATAGCCCTATTTACCCAGCCACTTGGTGCACAACACTCCGCATTATGCACCCATACACCCAATCTACCGACATGGTAGGCGTGGAAATTGTCTACTTCCATGTTGTAGACGGTGTCGGTGTGGTTTATAATAAATAATTATTTTATATTCAGAATAATTGCACCATAAAAATATCCATTTTATTATTATAGTGTTATTTATAAAAATAAATTTAACTAAATAGATAAATTGTAATATAATTTAATTTTCATGATTTTATACTCCAATTACATATATTCCATCATATTCATTAATTTGAAATATGTTTATAAAATCAATAACATATTCAATAAATTTTTTGAAATTAATTTTATTAGTATTTAAAAATTCAACACAATCCTCATCTAACCAAGAATAATTTAAGTTATTTATATTATTTTGATTGATTTTATCAAGTCTATAATTTAGTCTTTTTATTATACATTCAATATCTTGTTTATCA
Source organism: Moraxella caviae (assembly GCF_002014985.1). Classification (GTDB taxonomy): domain Bacteria; phylum Pseudomonadota; class Gammaproteobacteria; order Pseudomonadales; family Moraxellaceae; genus Moraxella; species Moraxella caviae. Next base: position 1,594 of record NZ_MUXU01000014.1, read on the forward strand.
TGAAAGTTAACACCCCAATGATAATAATTATATTTTTCATTATTATCACAATAGCACAAACTAAAGTCATCTTGAATTAATGAAAATAAATCCTCATTTATAACTAACGATTTTTTATAAATAATCTCTTTGTTAACTGAGTAGCAAATTTGAAAATTTAATCCGCCAACTTGTTTGTTGGATGTGTAAAAATTAAAATCTATCATGTGCAATCCTATTGTTTTCCAAAAGAAATAATGCTACCATCAGGAGCTATATCTATATATTTACCATTCTTCTTATATCTAATAACGCCGTTAGTTTCTCCAGCAACAGGTGATTTGGTAGCACCTCTTAAGTTTTGTTTAAAAGCCTCTGCCTTTCTTAGGTATTGCTCTATGGTTTCTGCTCCAACTTCTGCACCATGTTTGTTAAAATGTGCCTGCAATGAAGCCATGCTATCATTATAACTTCCTTTTCCCCAAATACCCACATTAAGATCACAACACTGTGCATTATGCACCCATACACCCAATCTGCCTACATGATAGGTGTGGAAGTTGTCTACTTCTATGTTGTAGACGGTGTCGGTGTGGTTTGGAATTAGGTATTGACTTAGTACTTCAACTTCTTGATTGTTTCTATCAAGCAGTATCATGCCTTGTTCTAGTAAGGAAGCTTTTAGCCAGCCAGTCTCTTTAATCCAAAATGGGTGTTCTGCTGTGGTTTCTAGGGTTTCTATGTCTCCTTGGTTGTTCTTAACCGTTACTTGGAAAATCGGTTGGTCAGGGGTGGCTTTGGTGGCAATGACAGGGTGATAGCCATATTCTAAGGTGATGTCATTACGAGACCAAATCAGTTCACCTCCTGTAAAGGTTTCAACGGCTTTTAGCCCTTCGGATGTCTCAATGAGTGTGCCTGCGGTGAAGCAGACGGTACCATTGCTACAGGTGGCTTTGGTTTGGGTGGCTTTGGGTGTTGCGGTAACTTGTGATTTAGCCTGCTTAACTGCCTGTGCAGATGTCCCTACACCCTTTGTTGAACTTCCAACCGAAACTCCAATTCCACCAGTCCCAAACACATCAATCGCTAATTGCAGATTGGTGGCAGTGGCTTCTGACAACCCTTGTGATTTTAAAAACTTAACAAATGCAGTTGGGTCTTGTTGGCTTAATGGTCTTCCAATATTGCCCGAACCAGTTACAATATGATCTACCGAGCTTGTAAAACCTGCCGATCCCGCCACAGCTGCTGCATAACAGCCAAAGCCAGCAGTTTGAGCACAGGCATAAGTCGTTCCTGCAATCGATCCTCCTGCACCAGCCACTCCACCAGCTACTTCTAAAGCTGGCAAAAGATACATATTTAAGATGCTACGGTCTTTTGCATTAAACTGAGCAACCTTGTTGTTAAAATATCTCTCCAAAACTGCAGGATTGTCTCTTAAGAGTATAATAGTTCTATCTCTAAGATCTGGATAGTTTAGTGCAACATAACCACTATCTGCAAATTTTATCATATTATCAACGATGCTATTACAGTTTGCAGAAGTCTGAATACAATTAGCATTAAAATACGAAATATTGCTATCATAAAGACGCTTTACCTCGGATCGCGACTTACCCTGCATGGCTGACAAGGGAACATAAGCATTTCCCTCAATCCCCACTTTCCCCACTTCTCCAGCACTCAATGCACTACCAACATCACCAGTTGCACCATAGGTGGTTGCTGCTATGGCTAAGCTTAGAATGCTTGTTATAGTATCTTTTTGCTCTTGGCTAAGTTCACTTGGGTCTTTGGTTCCATATAGGTAATTTGACAGTACTGGGGCGACAGCTTCATTGGTTGCACCTGATATTGCTCCTGTTGTGATGTCATTGCCCGTGGCATAACTTACTGCAGCACCTAGTATGGCATGAGCCAGTAGATGATTGGCTGATTGTTCTTCTGGTCTATTACCACCATCAATTTCATTTTTAAGTTTAGGGGCTGTACTAGAATAACAACCATGTTATACTAGTTTTATGAAGATAACCCATTGTAAACTAAGTAAAAAAGTTCAAAAAAGACTACTTGAGTTTTTTGTACTTGAAGTTACTGCTAGAAGTGCAGCTGATTTACTGGGTATTCACCCTAATTCAGCAGCCCTTTTTTACCACAAAATCCGCCTTGTGATAGAATATCACTTAGCTCTTGAAGCCAACACTGTTTTTGACGGTGAAGTAGAGCTTGATGAAAGTTACTTCGGCGGTATTCGTAAAGGCAAACGTGGTCGTGGTGCAGCTGGTAAAACTGCTGTATTTGGTTTATTAAAACGCAATGATAAAGTTTACACTGTTGTTGTTAAAGATACTAAGACAAATACACTAATGCCAATTATCACAAGTAAAATCAAGCCTGATAGCATTGTCTACACAGA
>NZ_MUXU01000015.1 GCF_002014985.1 Moraxella caviae
GATTTTTTAGGGTGTCAAGCAAAATTTTTAAAAAATTTAAAATTTTTTGCTTTTCACTTTCCGAACCCTTTTTGTTGGCTCGGACTTGCCATTCTATTTTATTATTGCTTGAATGTCAAGCATTTTTTCATAAAATTTATGGTAAAAATGGTGGCGATGAAGAGACTTGAACTCTTGACCTTACGATTATGAGTCGTACGCTCTAACCAGCTGAGCTACATCGCCGTTACAGGGTGCGCATTATACAGATAAAATTTGCACTCGTCAATAACATTTTTGATAATTTTTTAAAATTTTTGGCAAACCGATAAGCCGGGTTCTGTCGTGGACAATCATTCATCTAGGCGTGCTGTCGCCAACACGCTCAAGCAACCTACCCGAACTCTCGGCGGGCAACCGATTGAGTTCCTATTTGGTCTTGCTACACGTGGAGTTTACCCTGCCATGAACTGTTGCCAGCCATGCGGTGCGCTCTTACCGCACCCTTTCACCCTTACTCCGCTACCTTTTAACAACTTTAATGCTTTTATAATCAGCAAATTATCAAAAGGTAGCGGAGCGGTCTGCTCTCTGTTGCACTGGTCGTAGGCTTGCGCCCCCTAGCCGTTAGCTAGCACGTCGCCCTGTGTAGCCCGGACTTTCCTCTCCCCGACCACTTAATCTAAACATCTAAAACACCGTTTGCTAAAAATCCTTAGATTAAGTGGTCGGGCAGCGATTGTCTGGCTTGCCAAGAGTTCATTATAACACTTTTTTGCACTTACGACAATTTACTCGTGCATTTATTTTGTGCGTTGATTGACTATTTCATTACCAATGCCTTTTAACCACTTCTGGCAAAACTTTTCACTTTAGCAAAATAGCAAAAAACCAGCGCATGGCTGGTTTGAAAAATTTGCGTAAATCAAACTGCTTTTATGTTTATGACTTTTATACTTATAAATAGCTGCAAAGCTATCCTTATAATAGCAATCACGCGCCGCCCGTCAGACGCTGATATTTTGCCAGTAATTCAGCTTCGCTTTCTGGGTGGTTTGGGTCTTTTGGAATGCAGTCCACAGGGCAAATTTCCACGCACTGCGGCACATCGTGATGCCCCACGCATTCGGTGCATAGCGCAGGGTCAATCACATAAATGTCATCGCCTGCTGAGATGGCTTCGTTTGGGCAAACAGGCTCGCACACATCGCAGTTGATACATTCGTCAGTGATGATTAGTGCCATGTTGCCACCTTTATAAGCTAAATTTTAAGATAAATGGATGATTAAAGATTATTTGGCGAATTTTTGGGCAAAGCCGTCCAGCACGCCTTGCGGGACAAATTTTGACACATCACCGCCCAATTTCGCCACTTCTCGCACCAAAGTGGACGACACGAACGAATATTCTTGGGCAGGCGTTAGAAAAATCGCTTCAAAATTCTCATCAAGGCTGCGGTTCATGTTCGCCAAGCCAAATTCGTACTCAAAATCCGACACCGCACGCAGCCCACGAATCACCGCACTGGCGCTCGTTTCTTTGGCGAAATCCACCAGCAGCCCTTCAAAACCCACCACCGAAATGCGTGAATCATCGGCAAAAACTTGCTTGACCATCGCCACACGCTCATCAAAGCTAAACAGCGGTTTTTTGTGGTGTGCAAACGCCACCGCGATGATGACTTCGTCAAATAATTTGAGCGCACGCTGCACCAAATCAATGTGTCCGTTGGTGATTGGGTCAAATGTGCCGGGATATAAGGCTTTTGTTGGGGTGTGGCTGCTCATGCGAGAAACTTTTGTTGTGTTTTGTTGAATATTGGTGTGCTGCCGACTTAAGTTTGGCAAAGCTTTTTACACGTCAGCAAATTCACCAACCGCCTATGCTATCAAATTTTGGCTAAATTTAAAAGAATTTTGGCAAAACTGCGCCAATTTTATACGCAATTTGATGAATTAACGGCAAATCGGTGGCAAATGGGCGGTAAAATAGTCGCAAAATGACGGTAAATTTATGGCAATTCACCAAAATTAGCGTACACTCATACACAAAACGCTTGCCAAAATTTGATGATTTGAGTATTATTGATGACCAATTAGTCATTTTTAATCAATTTGGCTCACTTCACCAACCTTACGCCTTTTGCAAACAAGGAGCGTTTATGAAATTTTCTCCCAGCGTACTTGCGCTTAGCCTTGCGATTGCCAGCACGCCTGCCTTTGCTGCCGATTTTAGCCAAACGGTGTTTTTTGGCGATAGCCTAACAGACAGCGGCACTTTTAAAGAAAGCCTGATTGTTAAAATGCTTGGTGGCGGTTCAGAAGCCAAATTCACCACCAATCCTGATGAAGTTTGGGCGCAGCATTTGGCAAAATCCTACAGCTCAAACGCTGACAGCACCGCCTTGTCAGACGCTGGCAACAACTACGCAGCAGGCGGCGCAAGAGTGAATACCGCAGTGAATAACTATGGACTAAACGCACCTTCTGTACACGCACAAATTGACAAGCACATCAGCGAACGTGGCGTGGACAGCAATGCGCTGTACAGCGTGTGGATTGGAGCAAACGACTTGCTTGCCGCCACTGAAAGCGACACCGCCAGTGCGCAAAGAACCGTACTGCAAGCCGCCAATGACACCGCTGCAGCGGTCAAAACCTTACACGAACATGGCGCAAAATACATTGTAGTGCCAAATTTGCCCGACATGGGCTTAACACCAAGAGCCATCGCAGGCGGCACGCAAGCACAAGCCACCACAGCTGCAAACACCTTTAATAATCTTGTGGCGGCGCAGCTAAAATCCAGCGGTGCAAACGTCATTGCGCTGGATACTTTTAGCCTGCTACAAGAAGTGGCGGCAAATCCAAGCGAATACGGCTTTAGTCACACCACTCGTACAGCTTGCTCCGTTGTCAATTCGCTGCTATGCACACCAAACACGCTGGTAGAGTCGAACGCCAACCAGACGTATCTTTTCGCTGACGACATTCACCCATCAGGCGCAACGCACAAAGCGCTTGCCGACTATGCACGTTCGGTGATTGAAGCACCAACGCAAATCGCCGCTGCTCGTGCCTTGACGCATCACGCTGCATTCGCTCGCCAAGACGATGTCCTGCGCCACACGGATTTGCTGGACAAGCCAAAACATGATGAAAAACGTGCTAATGTTTGGCTGCTTGGCGCGGCGCACCAGCACGAAACGCTTGGCACAGCAAGCCTTGAAAGCGATAAGCACACCGCACCAAATGCCTTGATTGGTGTGGACGTTTCAAATTTACTTAGCCAAAACAGCACCACAGGCTTTTATGCCAATCACAGCAAAATCAAGCCAGACTGGGGTAATAAAGGTCAATTTGAAAGCAAAAGCACAGGCTTTGGCGTGTACCACAACCAACACTACGGCAACGACAGCACACTCACACTCGTGCTGGGCGCAGACCGCCTACACACCGACAGCACACGCCACGCCAACATCGGTAAAGCCGTACACACGCACGAAGCTGAAGGTCGTGGCACACAGCTGAACGCCTCCGCCAAATACGCCAAACATTACCAATTTGGGCGCAGCACCGTATCGCCTTATGTGGGGCTAAATGCCGTGCGCACCAGCCTAACCAGCCTGAGCGAAAACGGCAAAGCGTCCAGCGCCATGCACTTTGAACGCCAAGAATTCAGCGATGTGAACGCAAGTCTTGGCGTGCGTGGTAAATTCGCCATCAACGACAGCGCAAACGCCTTTGCCGAAGCTGGCTACACCCACCAGCTCACCGATGACGATGACACCACCATCAGCGCACGCATTGCAGGTTTGACAAATGCAAATAGTTTCTCATTACCAGTATCATCGCCAGACACCAGCGGCGCACGCTTTGCGCTGGGCGTACAAGGCAATTTTGCTAAAATCAATGCCGCAGCTGGCGTAAATTATCGCACAGGCGATGACAAAGGCGCAGGCGCATTCGTGCAACTTGGCACGGCGTTTTGATGTGGCGCAGATAAGTTTTTAAACCCATCAAAGTTTTTAAACGCATAAAAAAGCCAGTCGTAATTTCGGCTGGCTTTTTATTTTTTCAGGTGATTTACAATATCGCTGGATTAGCGTTTTGCAAAACCTTGTGCATTCAGATATTCTAGCATGAATGGGCGCACATCACCGCCAAAAGTCGCTGCGATTTGCGCTTTCCAATCCAAATCCAAGCCACGTCCATTGTAGTATTCACGCACTTTTTCGTTATACTCTGCCAAATCGCTCTCGCTTGCCACCTTATAAGTGTCGGTAGAAACCAGCACGTCCAGCGGCAAACGTGGGCGCTGCGATTGATTGATTTTTGATGTCATGTCTGGGTGTCCAAGGCACAGACCAAACAGCGGCACAACGTGTTTTGGCAACTCAAGCAGCTCGCTGGCACGGGCAATGTCATTACGCAAGCTACCGATGTACACGCCGCCCAAACCCAAACTTTCTGCGGCTGCCAGCACGTTTTGCGCCATCAAAGCCGCATCAATCGCCCCAATCAGCGTTACTTCCGTCCAGTCTGTATTCACGTCAGCCAGCTGATGATGGCGTTTGGCGTCCATACAAAACACCAAATATTCTGCGCAGCTTTCCACATAGCCATGCCCCAAACGCTTGCCGTCCGCCTGCGCTTGAGCGTATTCGTCTGCCGTCATGTCGCAAGAAATCTGGCGAAATGCCGTGCGCTTGGCAGGGTCGCTAACACGCACGATGCTGGTCGCTTGCAAAAAACTTGACGTGGACACCGCACGTCCTGCTTCTAAGATGGCGGTAAGCATTTCTTCAGAAATCGGCTCGCCTGTGTATTTGCGAATTGAGCGGTGATTAAGCAAAGTTTCAATGGTTGGGGCGCTGTTTAGCATAAAAATTCCTTAAAATTATCCTACGTTAAATGTGGTTTAAAATACGGTTAAACTCGCAAGGCGGTTTTTTGGCTGGTAAATGACTGGCAAACAAACCCATCATCACCGCCAAGCGTCATGCAAACTTGGTGCAAACCACGCCTTGTCAATCTTTGCATATTAGCAATTCTTTGACGCAAAAGCAAACGCCACTTGCCAAACCTGCCGATTTCATGGGCGTAATCCGCCAGCAGCCAAGCCGCCGCCAGCAAAAGCGGTTTTATTCTTTGGCAAAATTGCTATATAATGGCGCAAAACACATTAGGAAACCATCATGGCAAAAAAACCCAGCAATCAAATCTGCGCCAACAAAAAAGCCCGCCACGAATATTTCATTGAAGAAACCATCGAAGCGGGGCTTGCGCTTGAAGGGTGGGAAGTAAAATCCATTCGTGCAGGCAAAATGGCAATCACGGACGCTTATGTGATTTTCAAAGGCGGCGAAGCGTTTTTATTCGGCGCGCACATTCAGCCGCTTTTGACCAGCTCCACGCACGTCAATCCTGACAACATTCGCACACGCAAACTGCTGCTCAATCGCCGTGAAATTGACAAGCTGTTTGGCATGGTGAACCAAAAAGGCTATGCGGTCGTGCCGCTGTCTTGCTACTGGAAAGGCGCGCGCGTCAAATGCGAAATCGCCCTTGCCAAGGGTAAAAAACTGCACGACAAACGTGCCACGCTTAAAGAACGTGATTGGCAAATGGACAAAAAACGTGGCTTTAAGGCAGATATGCGCTGATTTTTGCTGCAGTTGGCGAAGTTTGCTTTATCTAAGTTTCGTTTGAAAATTTCGTTTTGGCAAATGCTATAAAACCGCTGTCGTGTTGGCAGCGGTTTTTGATGGTTTTTAGTGCGTAAAATTATTTAGAATAAATTAACAATAGTTTTTGAAATTTTTGCCAAAAACGCACGCCAAATCATGCTGCTCTTGGGTCAAATCGGCGGCGACTTGCCATCACGCCTTGTATAATCAAACAGCCAATGCCCGCCCAAATCAGCCCATAACTGGCAAGCATTCCCATGCTAAACGCACCACCCAGCACCGTTACCGCAAGCACGAACAGCAGCGCAGGCTCAAGATAGCCAAGCATACCAAACAGACTGACGGGCAGCAAGCGATTGGCTTCTAAATTAGACTGCAAAGCCAGCACGCTCAGCACGCCAAGCCCCACGATTTTCGCCATCAGCGGCACATCGCCAAGCACCATCATCGCCACGTCTGCCTGCTGCCACAAAAGCCACGCCAAGCAAAATGGCGCAATGATGGAGCAATCCAAAAACAAGCCCGTCAGCGCACGAATGCCTTGCTTGCGGCGCATGATGTAATAAATCGGATAAGTGCCGCACACCCAAAACGTCGCCCAGCTGATACTGCCTGTGCGCACGATTTCCGCCAGCACGCCCATCGCTGCCAAACCCACTGCCAGCCACTGCAGTTTTGTTAATTTTTCCTTAAAAATCGCTGCGCCAAACAGCACCATCACCAAAGGAAATAAAAAATAGCCCATCGCTGCCGCCACGCCTTGTCCGTTTAATGGCGCCCACATAAATAGCCACAGCTGGCTGGCGAAAATTGGCGTAGGAATCAAAAGCCACGCCCACGATTTCACGCCACGCACGCCTTGCAAATCACGCAGCACAAGCGTAAGGCGACCTGTCAAACCCAGCACCAACGCAAGGCACAGCCACATCATCACCATGCGCCACAAAAACACAGACGTCCCCGTCAAAGGCGCAAGCCATTTGCCATAAGCGTACAGCACGCCAAACAGCACATTTGACAGCACAGCAAGTCCCACGCCCCACATCAGGCGCTGCTTGGTGGTGTTGGCTGCATGAGTTGGCGCAGGCTTTGCTGGTGTCTGCGTGCGTGCTGGCGTTTGGGCAAAAGTGGTCGTAGTCATGGTTTTACTTGTGGTCGTTGGGTGGATTTTAAAAATGGGTAGTCGCTTAAAAATAAGCATGAAATCGCTTAATGATTTGGCGTATTTTACGCAGTTTGTTTGATGAAATTTCACCAATTTTGGTAAAATTTTGAGTTTATTTTTCATATTTTGCCAATTTATGATAAAATTTCTCATAATTTGGCAACTTCCCAAACTTTGCCGTTTTCACCCATTTTGCCATCAATCATTTTACTGCCAGCCATTTTATGCACACCCTTGACGATACCGATAAACAGCTGCTCAATCTTTTGCAAGACGACGCCACCTTGCCGCTAAAAACGCTTGCCGAACGCCTAAACATCTCCACCGCCACCGCCCAAAGACGCATCAACGCCCTAACCACCCAAAAAATCATCGCACGGCAAGTCGCCATCGTTGATCCTGTGAAGGTCGGTCATCAGCTGACGGTGATTGTGATGGTGAAAATGCTGCATTCCAATACGTCTATGCAGCAGCGTTTTGAGCGGCTGATGGCAGCGCAAAATTCGGTAACCAGTTGCTATGAAATTTCTGGCGATTATGATTTTATTTTGCTGGTGAATAGCAAAAATATGCAGGATTATCATGCGTTTACACGTCAATGGCTGACGAGCGAAAATAACGTGGCGCAGTTCAACAGCCAATTTGCGATGAATTTCATCAAGTCTGGCACAAAAATCACCTTAGATTAGCTTGATTTTGCCCAATGACTTGGTAAACTAGCGGCTTGGCAAATCAAACCAGCGAACCGACAACTTGGCAAACTGACGCACAAAACATAAAAATTACCGCATCACAACCCCAAATTTAACGAGAACATCATGACAGCACGAATTTTTTATCCTTTATTGGCAATCGCTTTGCTGGCAGGCTGCAGCCAAACCACGCCAGCCCAGCCGAACGAAACCGCACAAGACACAAGCGAAGCTGCACAAGACGCAAGCGAAATTTCACAAGCGGACGTAGCAGCGGCGCACGGTACGGCAGATTTGGACGCACTGCTCACCACGCTTGACGATGGCACGCACCCAGCAGACGAAATCCAAGCCAAGCCCATCATCACAAGCGATGGCAAAGCGCAAATTGACTGGCAATACATTGACACCAGCGAACCACGCGCCGACACCGCAAACTACGACTACCCCATCGCCCTTGACAGCGAAGCGGTCGCCAATTATGCCAAAGCCTACAACATCAGCCCCAAAGCCGCCCAGCACAGCATTGTCGTGGGCATGGCAGCCCCTGAAGCACTTGGCAAAATCTTAGACCAGCTGGCGGACGGCAAATACATCGGCCACACGCTGACCGATGGCGAAAAAATGTCGCTTGTCATCACCACCACAGCTGACGTGGTGGGCGAAACGCACGAATACGTCTTTGCGGATAATTTTGGCAAGGGTTTGGTATTGCCAATCGTCATCGCACCAAAAGATACGCCGTAAAACGCACCCAAAGCTAAAAAGAGCTAAAATAAAAAACGGACAAAAATTTTCGTCCGTTTTTTTGTTTGTATGGTTTTTATAAGTATTTGAATTACTTAAGTATTCTTTGCGCTTTTCGCCTTTAACGACCCCAAATAAATCGCCACCATCACCAAAAACGCACCGCCCCATTGTAAGCCATTGATGGGTTTATGCAGCCAAAAATAATCAATCACCAATGCCGCCACAGGCTCAGACAGCAGCAAAAGCCCCGTCAAAGACAGCGCCAAACGCGGAATAGAAAACGCAATCAAGCCCCACGCCAAGCACTGCATGACCGCGCCATACACCAAAATCCAGCCCACTTCTGACAGCGTGGTCGGCATGATTTTGCCCCAATCCCATAATAGCATCATGGGTAATAGCGATGTCGCACCGCCAGCACCGACAATCGTCATCATCGGCAAAATCGGCACAGACACCGTCTCGTGCGTGCGGCGAATGAACGCCATAGACAGCGCCAAAAACGCACCAGAAGCAATGCCAGACACAAAGCCCCACAATGCCGCTTTGTTATGCGCAAATTCAGGACTGGCAATAAAAGCCACGCCCAAAGACGCCAACACAAGACTTAGCAGCTGCATTTTCGTCTGCCGCTCGCCAAACCACACAAAGCCGATGAACGCCAAAAAGAAAATCTGCAAGCTATTTAGCAGCGTGGAAATCCCCGGCCCCACCGCATAAATACTCTCATGCCACAGTGCCAAATCCAGACCCAATGCCACGCCTGACAGCAGCGCAAACAGGGTGGCTTTTTTATTCGTGGGAAATTTTTGGCGAAATAACAGCGCCAGCACCCAAAAAATCAGTGCCGAAATCAAAAGCCGCCAAAACGCCATGGCAAAACCACCCACGCTCTCAACGTGCGCCACAATCAAACTGCCCAGCCCAAACAAAATACAGCCGATAAGCAGCCCAAACATGGACATAAAATCACCGCTGCTACGCTTTGTCATCGTCATTCCTTGATTTTTACTGATGGCGTGGGTTTGTCCGCCTTGCCAAGTGGGAAATTTACCAACAAACAGTTCTCAAGCCCCAACGCCACGCCCAGCCACCAGCATTTCAATAAAAATACAAAAATTAAGTTATCAATCTTATATAAATGCCAACATAAGGGAATGATATATATTTTTCAAGGGCGTTTGGCAATTTTGCTGGATAATTTTACGCAATCATTGCACTGATAATTATCCAGCCTTGCCATCACACCATCACACGCTGATATTCTGCCAGCAGCGCCATAAACTCAGCTTCGTCCACGATTTTTACGCCAAGCGCAGTCGCCTTATCCAGCTTTGAGCCTGCCTTCTCGCCTGCCAAAAGCACGCTGGTCTTGGCGGATACGCTGCCAGACACTTTTGCGCCCAGCGCCTGCAAATGCGCCTTGGCTTCATCACGCCCCATCGCACCAAGTGTACCTGTTACCACCCACGTCTGTCCGTCCAGTGGCAAATCTTGCTCGCTTGCCACCACCGCTTGCCAATGCACGCCTGCTGCGATGAGCGCATCAATCACTTCCACATTATGCGCTGCACGGAAAAAATCGTACACATTTTGTGCGGTGATTTCGCCCACGTCTGGCACACCAAGCAAGGCTTCTAGGCTCGCCGCTTGTAAATTGGCAAGCTCACCAAACGCACTTGCTAAGTTTGCCGCGGTACTCTCGCCCACGCCACGAATGCCCAGCGCAAAAATAAAGCGTGGCAAGGTCGTGGCTTTGGATTTTTCAATGGCGGCAAGCATTTTTTCTACCGACTTTTCGCCCAAGCCTTCAAGCTCGGTCAATTTCTCACGAATTTCATGCAAGCGATAAATGTCCGCCACCGTCTTAATCAAGCCCAAATCATGAAAACTGATGAGCCACTGCTTGCCCAATCCATCAATGTCCATGGCACGGCGGCTGACAAAGTGAATCAGCGCTTCTTGGGCTTGGGCGGCACAAAACAGCCCGCCAGTGCAGCGCGCCAAAGCCTCACCTTCTGGCAGCACCACAGGCGATGCGCACACAGGGCAAGCACTCGGCAAGCTGATGGGCAAAGCGTCATCGCCACGCAGCTCCGTCATCACGCCGCCCACTTTTGGAATCACATCGCCTGCGCGGTGAATGCTGACCATGTCGCCCACCATCAGCCCCAGCCGCCCAATCTCACCAAAATTATGCAAAGTTACATTACTCACAGTAACGCCGCCCACCGCCACAGGCTCAAGTTTGCCCACAGGCGTCAGCTGCCCTGTGCGCCCCACTTGCCATTCCACCGCCACAAGTTTGGTAACGGCAGCTTCGGCAGCGAATTTATAAGCGGTCGCCCAGCGTGGCTCACGGCTTAAAAAGCCCAAATCGTCCTGCAATGCCAGCGCATTCACCTTAATCACCATGCCGTCAATCTCAAACGGCAAATCGGCACGCTCACGCCCCACTTTTTCATAATACGCCTGCACGTCTTTGGCGGTGGCAGCCGTGGCAAAAGGCGCAGTCTCAAATCCAAGCTCACCAAGCCAGCTTAGCGCGCCTGATTGCGTGGTGATGTGCGTGGGCAAACCTTGATTCACCGAATAACCAAAAAACGCCAACGGACGTGCGGCGGCGATGGCAGGGTTGAGCTGACGCAATGAGCCTGCCGCAGCGTTTCTTGGGTTAGCGAAGGTTTTTTCGCCCTTTTGCTCGCTTTCACGATTTAGGCGCACAAATCCCGCTTTGGGCATCAGCACTTCGCCACGCACTTCCAGCATGGCAATGTCCGCACAGCTTGGCAAAACCAAAGGCAGATTGCGAATGGTTTTGACATTATGCGTGATGTCTTCGCCCACACGCCCATCGCCGCGCGTTACCGCTTGCACAAATTTGCCGTGCGCATATTTTAAGGACACCGCCAAACCGTCCAGCTTAAGCTCCATCTCGTATTCTGGGTTTTGGCTCGCCAAGTCTAGGCGATCATTGACACGGCGCATAAAACTCGCCAACTCATCAAAGCTAAACACATTGCCCAAAGACAGCATGGCGATATCATGCGTTACCTGCGTGAAAGCCGGCAAAGGCTTATCGCCCACGCTGTCAGTCGGGCTGTCGTCCTGCTTGAGCGTGGGGTGTGCATTTTCCAGCGCCAGCAGACGCTTTCTAAGTTCGTCATACTCACCATCGCTGATGGTCGGATTGTCCAGCACATAGTAGGCGTGGTTGTGCTTTTTAAGTACGGCAATCAGGCGGCGCATTTCATCAATGATGGCGCTGTTTTCTAGGGTTGGTTCGGTGTGGTGCATGGGCTTGTTCATGATGTTTATAAGAGTAAAATGGTCAATGAATGAACTTTTAAATTCGGCTAAATCAGGCTAAAAAATGCGTTCAAATCATGAATTTGATGTAACTTAAAATCAGTAAAAACAGCTTTTTCGCTTTGACAAAGTGGCTGTTTAAGCGGCTATTTCAAACGGCATTCAAAGCGGCTATTTTAACCGATTTTTCGTCAATTTGAATAAAACTTGGCATAAAAAACACCGCCCTTGCCATATTTTCGCCACGATTTTTACCACATTTTAGCCAAAACAAAACCGCCACGATTGGGCGGTTTTGCAAAGCGGTGCAAAAAATTAGTCTTGCGCAACACCTTTCATGGTCAGCTTAATGCGTCCACGGTTATCGATGTCTTGTACTTGTACTTTCACACGCTGACCTTCTTGTAGGTAGTCAGTTACGCTTTCTACACGCTCATCAGCGATTTGGCTGATGTGCACCAAGCCATCAGTACCCGGCAAGATGGTTACGAACGCACCAAAGTCCACAATGCGCGCCACCGTACCTTCATAAATCGTGCCAACTTCCACTTCTGCGGTCAAGGCTTCGATTTGGGCGATTGCCGCACGAGTAGACGCACGGTCTTGACCGAAAATGCGAATCACGCCGTTGTCGTCAATGTCAATCACCGCGCCAGTCTCTTCAGTCAGCGCACGAATGGTTGCGCCGCCTTTACCGATGACATCACGGATTTTTTCTGGATTAATTTCAATGGTGGCGTAGTTTGGCGCGTGGGCGTTAATCTCAGTGCGAGAAGCAGCAATCACTTCATTCATCGCGCCTAGGATATGGATACGACCAGCGTGCGCTTGTTTTAGCGCTTGCTCCATGATGTCGGCAGTGATGCCTTCAATCTTGATGTCCATTTGTAGGGCAGTGATGCCGTTTACCGAACCTGCCACTTTAAAGTCCATATCGCCCAAGTGGTCTTCATCACCCAAGATGTCCGACAATACCGCAAAACGCTCGCCTTCTTTTACCAAGCCCATCGCAATGCCTGCCACAGGGGCTTTTAGCGGTACGCCAGCGTCCATCAAAGACAAACTTGCACCACACACAGACGCCATCGATGATGAGCCGTTTGATTCGGTGATTTCTGACACCACACGAATGGTGTATGGGAAACGCTCTGGGTTTGGTAGCATGGCTTGCACGCCACGACGTGCTAGGCGACCATGACCAATCTCACGGCGTTTTGGCCCGCCTTCACGACCAGTTTCGCCCACTGAATAATGCGGGAAATTATAATGCAGCATGAAGTGGTCTTGCTTGGTGCCAGCCAGCGTGTCCACCAAGTTCACATCACGGCTGGTGCCTAGCGTGGTAGTTACCAAAGCCTGCGTCTCACCACGAGTGAACAGCGCTGAGCCATGTGTGAATGGCAACACGCCCACTTGTACGTCCAGCGCACGCACGGTTTCTAGGTCGCGGCCGTCAATGCGTGGCTTGCCTGATAGGATATTATCACGCACGGTGCGGTATTTTAGCGTCTCAAACAGCTCTTTGATTTGCTCAACTTTTTCAGCGTATTCTTCTGCCGCTTCATCGCCAGCCAATAGCAAGGCTTCGGCTTTTAGCTCATCAAGGCGTGCATAGCGGTCTTGTTTTACGGTGATGGTGTAGGCTTCACTCACTTTGTCGGTGAACGCAGCTTTTAGCTGGCTTTCAAGCTCTTCATTCACCGCAGGGGCGATGAATTCTGCTTTTTCTACGCCGACCGCTGCGGCAAAGGCGTTGATGTTGTCAATCACGATTTGCTGCTGACCATGGCCGTACAGCACCGCACCCAGCATTTGGTCTTCTGACAGCTCTTTGGCTTCAGATTCCACCATCAGCACGGCAGATTTTGTGCCTGCCACCACCAAATCCAGTTCACTTTGCTTAAGCTCAGCAAGCGTTGGGTTTAGCACATATTCGCCATTGATAAAGCCCACGCGCGCCGCACCAATCGGGCCGTTGAACGGTGCTGGAGAAATGGCAAGTGCCGCAGACGCACCAATCATCGCTGCGATGTCCGCATCTTGGGTTTTGCCCGATGAGATGGTGGTGGCGGTGATTTGGATTTCGTTGTAGTAGCCTTCTGGGAACAGCGGACGGATTGGGCGGTCAATCAGACGGCTGGTCAGCGTTTCAAACTCGCTGGCACGGCCTTCACGCTTGCCATAGCCACCCGGGATTTTACCCGATGCGTACATTTTTTCTTGGTAGTTTACGGTCAATGGAAAGAAGTTTTGTCCAGCGACTGCTTCAGGGCGCACAACGGCAGCCACAAGCACGGTTACATCGCCCATGTGTACCAGCACAGAGTTGGCTTGACGTGCCAAGCGGCCAGTCTCTAGGACGACTTTTTGATTGCCGTATTGAAATTCTTGACGAATGGTGTTAAACATAATTTTTCCTTTTCATTCAATGAGTTATAGGGTTTTGTGTTGTTGGCGGTGTGGTTGCGTTTTGTGTTGGCAACAAAAGCCACCGTACGACAGCCGTTTAAAGCCCTAAGCGAAGTTTTCATCGTGAAAATGTTCATCGTGAACGTTAAAAACTTGGCTTAGAGTTCAAGCGTCTGTCCTTTGGTGTTTTTGGCGTTTGCCAAGTATTTGGTTTTTATTCACCAAATCTATCCGCCTTTGCCAATCTCACCAAATCGCACCAAACTGAACCAAAACAACAAAAACGGCACACCCTAAGGCATGCCGTATTCTTTAGCAAAGCATGAAGCCATGATTTGACATCGCAACTTGAGTCATCGCTGTCCAAAGCTCCATGCCAGCCAAAAATTAGCGACGCAGACCTAGCGAACCGATTAGGTCGGTGTAGCGGTTTAGGTCTTTACCTTTTAGGTAGTCAAGCAGTTTGCGGCGTTGGTTTACCATGCGAATCAAACCACGGCGGCTGTGATGGTCAGCTTTGTGCGCTTTGAAGTGGTCTTGTAGGTCGTTGATACGAGCAGTCAATAGCGCTACTTGTACTTCTGGGCTGCCTGTGTCGTTTTCGCCACGCTTGTATTTTGCGATGATTTCTTCGCGGTCTTTGTTAGTTAGCATAACTAGATTCCTAAATGAGCAATGCAAGAAAAATTCAGGCAAGCATTGCATTGCTAAAGCCTGCCTAAGCCAATCAATAAATTGGCGGTTAAATGCTGATTATACCAATTTTTTCGCCTTATGTCAGCTATTTTTGGCAAATTTCTCTCAAATCACCCAAACCAACCGCCAAAAAAATCATTGAACACATTTGAAATCCAAAAACACAAAACCCATCGGCGTGGAGAGCGACCGATGGGCAGCATTTGAGCATGGCTCAAATTTTATGGCAATGCCAGTGCTTAGAAGCTGTAGCGCAAACCAACTTTTGCACCGTATTGGTTGCCTTTCACACCATCAAACTTGCCAAGGTAGTTGTACTCTACACCAGCGTCCACCGCCAAATTTGGGTTGATGGCGTATTGCACACCAGCCAGCGCGCCTACACCAACTTTGGTTTCTTTTGCGCTGTCAAAATCAGAAAAAGTACGAGTGCCGCTTTCAGATTGATAATGGATTACGGTTGAGTCTTTGCTCTTCACTTGGTTTACACCAAGACGTGCGCCTGCATATGGTGTAAAGCCTGATACTGGCGCAAAGTCATAAATCGCTGACAAACCCAAAGAATGCGTTGTTACTTCACCCTTGTAATGCTCGGTAACGTTATTCACGCCAGTATCAATAAAGTTTTCTACACGCTCTTCGTTTTCAGATACTTTGATTTTGCCAAAGTTGGTGTAGTCCAGCGCATAACGCATATCGCCAACTTTTTTACCCACAGCCACGCCGTAGCTTGCGCCGCTGTCTTTTAGCTTAAACTCTGAATCTTTAAATTCAAGTTTAGAATAACCCACATTTCCTTGCACATAGTAGCCAGTGTTTGCTACCGCCAAAGTAGATACGCCTGCCAATGCAGCCGCCAAAACCAACTTTTTCATGATACGTCCTTAAAAGTACTGAAAGAATAAATCTTAAAGAGTAAATAAAGCTCCGCTAAGAGCAAATTCATTCTACCCCCCCCCGCAAGGCTCTGTCAAGCATTTTTGTAAGAATTGCGCAATCATGTTACAAAATTTGTCAAAGCGGATTTTGACGATAAAAATCCGCCAAGCGCTCACTTGACGGAAAAAAAATTTGACCGAAGGTGTAATTACCCTCACACCACCAATTTTTTAGGCTGCAAACGTCCGTTTGGCTCAAGCATACCCAGCCCCACAAAGGCATCATCAGCGTACAGTCGCACCGCTTGTGCGGCATCATCAAAGGTGAAATTTGCCAAGCGGTCTTTGGCGTTTAGACGCTGACCTTGACGTAGGCGCGCAGCTTCTTGGGCAGACACAGGCAAAATCGGCAAATGCGCCATCAGTACATCAATGGGTAAAAGCTGCGCCATACGCTCATGAAACTCCATCGCTTCAAACTGCGCAAGCGACACCGCCTGCGCAAGCGAAAATCCGCCCGTTTGTGTGCGCCGCAATGTCGTCAAATGCCCAAGCGTGCCAAGCTGTTTTGCCACATCTTCACCAAGCACACGCACATAAGTGCCTTTTGAGCAGCGCACCGACAGCGCAATTTCATCTGCCGACCGCTTTTTTAGCGTCAAAGTCTCAATGCGAATGGGGCGTGGCGCGCGCTCCACTTCTATGCCTGCACGCGCGTATTCGTACAGCTTTTTGCCGTCTTTTTTGAGCGCAGAATACATGGGCGGAATTTGGTTTTGCGCGCCTGTCAATTTACGCGCAACCACCGCCAAAATCTCATCGTCAAATTCTGGCACGTCTGCGGCAGCGGTGATTTGCCCGTCTTTATCGCCAGAATCGCTGGCAGCACCGAGCTTGATGATGGCTTCATAGCCCTTATCAGCGTCCAGTCCGTACTGGCTAAATTTGGTCGCTTCGCCAAAACACAGCGGCAAAAGCCCTGTCGCCATCGGGTCTAGCGTGCCTGTGTGGCCTGCTTTTTTACTGTCGGTGGTGGGCGATTTTAATAAAAACTTCGCCTTTGCCAATGCCGAATGCGAACTGATGTCGGCAGGCTTATCCAAAAGCAGCACCCCAGAAACGACGTCTTTCATCAGCGTGGCTCGTCCGCTGCGTCTGTGTCGCTGGTGTCGCTTTGGGCGGTTTTTTGCATGGCTTCGCTGACCAAGTTCATCATATAATTGCCGTGCGCAGTTACTTCATCATAATGAAAACGTAGGCGCGGCGTGGTACGAGTTTTCATGGTGCGTGATAGCTCTGTGCGCAAAAATCCTGACGCGCGGTTCAAAATCTGCACGCTTTCACGGTGGCTGTCAATATTCATGCCCGTGCCTTGATTCGGCTCAAGCACGGTAACGTACACGTCCGCATAACCCAAATCAGGGCTGACTTTCACCCCAGAAATGGTTACAAAACCCGTCAAGCGTGGGTCGTTAATCTCATCACGGATCAATGCCGACAGCGTGCGCTGAATCTGATCGGCAAGGCGTTGTAGGCGTTGGTTCATAGCGTCTCTCTTTGTTTTGATTTGTTTTGGGCTGTGGTAGATTGGCTCTAAATCCCACACCGTTTTCTTAAAAGTTTTTAGTTTTTTGTAGTGGTATGCCGTTGATGTGGTTTTGACATTATTTTTATGGATAAATTCCTTGGAATGGCTAATTCTAAAACGCTTACAATCACTGACATCAAGCGCATTGTAACCTTGATAGCGCCTGTGCAGACAATTTTATTAGGCTTGATTCTGCTCATGATGACAAACATAAGCGTGTTTTTTAACATCTTTTACAACAGTATAAACCCTGCCCCTGCGTTTTAAAAGACCAAATGCAGCAGTTTTGTCAATAAAATAAGACTGCTGCATTAGGGTAAATTTTCAGTAAGTCCGCCGCGCTGGTGGCAGAAACCTAAACAACAAAAAATCCAAGCAATTTTAGCTGAACTTTTTACTTAGCTTACAACAAGTTATTTTCATTTTTGTAACATAGCATAGTTGTTATCCGCTACAAGCCCAATTATTTTTATGCCGGCTGGACTGCTTATCGCTGGCGTAATACACCATGCAGTAAGCCAAGCTAAATTTACCACGCGATAATTTTAGTGGTTTTAAATACGGTGGCTTTACCGTAGGCGTGCTTGTTAATTAGCTGTGTGTGAATGAATGCAGACCCTGCAAATTGCAGGGTCTTTTGTTTGAATGAACAGCGCAATCACAGCTCACGCTTCACTTCATGGATTTCAAACACTTCAATCAAATCGCCAACCGCAACTTCGTAGCCTTTCACCGCAAGACCACATTCCATACCCGCCTTGACTTCGTTCACGTCGTCTTTGTAGCGGCGCAAAGATTGCAGCTGACCTGTGAAAATCACCTTGTCATCACGCAAAACACGGATTGGCTTGTTGCGGTGGATTGTGCCTTCTTGTACCATACAGCCAGCCGCCGCACCAAACTTACTTGAGCGGAACACTTCACGCACTTCAGCAATACCCAAAATCTGCTCACGGTGTTCAGGCGCAAGCATACCGCTCATCGCCGCCTTGACATCGTCAATCAAGCCATAAATCACGCTATAATAACGAATGTCGATGCTCATCTCGTCTGCTTTGCGCTTGCCTGCGGTATCGGCACGCACGTTAAAGCCAAGCAGCACCGCTTCGCTCGATTCTGCCAAAATCACGTCTGATTCGGTGATTGCGCCCACGCCAGAGCTGATGACACGCACTTTCACTTCGTCCGTTGACAGCTCGTACAAGGCGCTTAGCAAGGCTTCTAGTGAACCACGAACGTCTGTTTTTAGAATGATATTTAGCGTTGCAACTTCATTGCCCATGCTTTCAAACAGCGTATCAAGGCGCATTTTGTTTTGACGCTCAAGCACACGCTCACGCTCACGTGCCGCACGGAAATCTGCCACTTCGCGCGCTTTTTTCTCGTCTGATACCACAAGGAATTCGCTGCCTGCTGCTGGCGCTTCTGGCAAGCCCAAAATCTCCACTGGGATAGATGGGCCTGCGTGCTTGATGCGGTTGCCGTTTTCGTCCGTCATCGCACGCACTTTGCCATAATATTCGCCCGCCAAGACCAAATCGCCTTGGTTTAGCGTGCCTTTTTTCACCAAAAGACTCGCCACTGCGCCGCGCCCTTTGTCCACGCGCGATTCAATCACCACGCCTTGCGCTGCGCCGTCTACAGGGGCTTCTAGCTCCATGATTTCCGCTTGAATGCTGATGGTTTCTAGCAGCTCGTCAATGCCCATGCCAGTTTTGGCAGACACTTGTACCATCGGCACATCACCGCCCCACGCTTCTGGCACGACTTCTTTTACCGCCAGTTCGTTAATCACACGGTCAGGATCGGCAGTGTCTTTGTCCATTTTATTAATGGCAACAATCAGCGGCGTGCCTGCAGCGCGTGCATGGTCGATCGCTTCTTCGGTTTGTGGCATCATGCCATCGTCCGCTGCCACCACCAGCACCACGATGTCGGTCGCTTGTGCGCCGCGCGAACGCATGGCGGTAAAGGCGGCATGTCCCGGAGTGTCTAGGAAAGTAATCACGCCACGCTCTGTTTTCACATGGTATGCGCCAATGTGCTGGGTAATGCCGCCTGCTTCGCCTGACGCCACTTTCGTGGTGCGAATCTTATCAAGCAGCGATGTCTTACCGTGGTCAACATGACCCATGATGGTAACGACTGGCGGACGTGCTTGGACGTTGCCAGAGCGTTCGTCCACAGCTTCTTGTAGGTCATCTTCTAGTTTGGTGTCGCTCACCATCACCAGATTATGACCAAATTCTTCCACCACCAAAGCAGCGGTCATTTGGTCAATGGTGTCAGATTCACGCACCATCTCGCCCATTTTCATCAGGCTTTTGATGACTTCGCGCACTTTGACCGCCATTTTTGCCGCCAAGTCAGACACGACAATGCTTTCACCCACTTCTACGTTGTAGATGATTTTTTCAACAGGCATTTCAAACTTGTGCTTGTTGGCTTGCGATGATTTTAAGCCACGCTGTTTGGTGCGAATCTCACGCTCTTCTTGCTGCGACTTGCCACGCTTACCGCCTTTTGAACGGCTTGATGTGGTGCTTGCGCCACGCTTGATTTCACGGCGTTCTTTTTCAAAAGATTCTTCAAGTGCTGCACCCACCAAGCCTTTTGCCAAAGGCTCGTCTTTGCGCACGATGACGCTGGCTGCATCGTCTTTGTCGCTGTAGCGGCTCGCCATTTCTTTCATCTGCTCAAGCGTGCGTTTTTGGGCTTCTTCAGCGGCTTTACGGCGAGTTTCTGCTTCCATTTGGCGCAGTTTTTCTTCTTCGGCTTCACGCGCCAGACGGGCTTGTTTTTCTTCGGCAGTTTCTGCTTTGGCAGTCTTAGCTGCAGCTGGTTTGGCGGCTGATTTTTTCTTATCAGCGGCTTTTTCGGCTTTGCCTTCAGCTTTTGGCTCGTCATCTTTTTTCTTTTTCACCACCACAGCGGCTGCGGTGCGTGCTTCGCTGGTTTCAGAGGTTTGGCTGCTAGCACGCATGGCGGCAAGCGCTGCAGCTTGGCGGTCTGCCGATTCTTTTTTGGCACGTTCGGCAGCTTGTTTTTCTTCGGCGGCTTTTAGGCGTGCTTCTTCAGCAGCTTTGGCTTGCGCTGCGATTTCTTCAGCGATTTTGGCAGGATCAGGCTTTTCAAAGACTTTTTTCTTAGATTTTACCACGTTGATGGTTTTGGCTTTGCCTGAGGTGCTGGTAACTTGCGCGGTTGAGGTGGTTTTGGCTTTTAAGCTAATGCGTGATTTTTGGGTTTCGCCGTGGCTTTGTTTTAAAAATACCACTAGGCGTTCTTGTTCGCTTTCGCTGACGGTGTCGTCCGCACCGCGCGCAGGCAATCCTGCATCTACCAGCTGTTTTAAGATGGTTTCAGCGGTGGTGTTTGAGTTTTTTGCTAATTCTTTGACGCTTTTATCTGCCATTGGATTTCTTACCTACGTAGGTTGTTTGTGTTTGGTGATGCGGCTTTGGCGTGCTTTTGTGGCGTTTTTTATGCTGCAAATTTGCTGTGCTTAAAATTTACCAACTGCTTAAGTTTATTGATACTTTTTTAACGCCAAAGCGCATAAATCTTGTGTCGTCTTACCAAATCACAACCACCAAACGGCATGATTGGTAAGACTTAGCGAATCAGCGCACCCATTACGATGCGCTCTTTTGTGGCGCGCACATGGTTATTCAAACCACGATTTGCGCGCGTTCATAATCAGCTGACCTGCGCTGTCTGCATCCAAGCCTTCAATGTCTTCAATATCAAAGACGGCTTGCTCTGCCAAATCATCAAGCGTGATGATGTCGCGCTCGGCAAGTTTGTACGCCACAGCAGTGGTCATGCCTTCAAGCGCAAGCAATTCAGCTGACGGCTCTTTGACGTTTTGCTGCTTGGCAAGCTCATCGGCAATCACCGCTTCTTTGGCACGCTCTTGAATCATGGCGATGGCATCATCGTCCAGCCCGTCAATGTCATAGAAGGTCTCGGCAGGCACATACGCCACTTCTTCAATGCTCTCAAAGCCAATCTCTGCCAAGGCTTGCGCCAAATCACGATCCACTTCCAGACGCTCATAAAACAGCTCAATCACCGCTTCTAGCTGCGATTGCTGGCGCTCTTGATATTCGCTTTCTAACATCATGTTTAGCTTATAGCCTGTCAAATCAGACGCTAAGCGCACGTTTTGCCCTTGTGAACCGATGGCGCGCGCCAGCTGGTCGTTGGTGGCAAAGATGATGTCGGCAGTTTTGGTGTCTTCGTCCAGCACCAAACTTGATACGTCTGCAGGCTCTAGGGCGCTGATGATGTACTGCGCTGGGTCATCGCTCCACACCACCACGTCAATGCGCTCGCCATCAAGCTCTTGCTGTACCGCTTGGATACGCGTGCCACGCATACCGATACACGCACCCACAGGGTCAATGCGGTGATCGTTGGTCTTCACAGAAATCTTAGCACGCAAGCCCGGCAAACGTGCCACATCACGAATCTCAATGATGCCTTCGCTGATTTCTGGCACTTCTTTGGTCATCAGCGCCACCAGCATATCTTTGTTGGTGCGTGATAACAAAAGCTGCGAACCACGACCATCACGGTTCACTTGATACAAAATAGAAGTTACGCGGCTTTTTGGGCGCAGCATTTCTCTTGGCAAGGTCTGATCTTTTGCCAAATAACCTTCGGCATTATCGCCAAGGTCAATGATGTAACCATCACGGCTTTGCTTTTTCACTTCGCCAGTGATCAGCTCGCCCACGCGTGCTTCAAAAGCGTCCGCCACCAAGGCACGCTCAGCTTCACGGATTTTTTGGATAATCACTTGCTTGGCTTGCGTGGCAGCGATACGACCAAATTCGATCGATTCGATCTGCTCTTCTTTGATGTCGCCAATTTTCCACTCGTTTTCGTCCAAATCGCTGATGGCAAGCTGGCAAGCTGGCATTTCGTGGTCTTCGTCCGCCACCACCGTCCAGTAGCGGTAAGTGTCGTAATCGCCCGTCTTGCGGTCAATCGCCACACGAATGGCAACTTCTGGCTGCTCGGTGTAGACTTTTTTCTTGGTAGAAACCACAAGCGCCTGCTCAATGGCTTCAAAGATGTCTTCAGGATTTAGCCCTTTTTCGTTACTGACGGTCTCAACAACGGTCAAAATCTCACGACTCATTTGCGTATCCTTTGGGTTGATGGCGGATTTAACAAGCGCAATTTGGCTTGGATTTATCCGCCTGACAAGGTGTTAAAAATTTTAAATCTTGATAAAAATGATGAATGCAGCATTCAATGATGAACATTTTACCGATTTGAATGAACAAATCAGCCAAACGATGGGCAAATTAATCAGTATAAACCAAATTTGCCTTGTCCACATTATTAAATTCAATGTCAAACACTTGTGCATCGTCTGTGGTAACGCTCATCGTGGTGTCAGTGGCAGCACTCAAGCGTCCCGTTACCTTGCGGCGCTTGGCATCACCTGTGCCGATGGCGTGAATCAGGCGCAAACTCACCACTTCACCAATAAACTGCGCCACCTGCTCTGGGCTGAATAATGGACGATCAAAGCCCGGCGATGACACTTCTAAAATGTACTCGCCTGCAATCGGATCATGCACGTCCAGCACGCCAGAAACCTGATGATTCACCGCAGTGCAATCTTCAATGGTGATATGCTCGCCTGCCGCTTTGGCGTCTGGCAGCACTTCAATATAAATGCGCAGCAACGATTTGCGACCTTGCGGCATAAACTCAATGCCCCACAGCTCAACGCCACACGCGCGCACCGCAGGCGCAATCAATTCGGTGAGTTCTGCAATTTTGCTTGATGGTTTCATGTCAGTTATAAACTTCCTAACTTTCTTCCTAAACTTAGCGAGCGTATCGCTTTGCTGATTGCTTCATTGTATCACATCGCCACGCCAAATCGGTAAACGACAAATACAAAAAAGCCCACAAAAAATAGCGGGCTTTATGTCAAAATCAGCCTGTATTCATCACTGGCATTAGCCAATCATGAAACCTTACAACCCAAGCCATCATACGACAACTAAGCATGGTAAGGATTTTAAAAAGTGGTAGCGGGGGCTGGATTTGAACCAACGACCTTCGGGTTATGAGCCCGACGAGCTACCAGACTGCTCCACCCCGCATCAATTTAGGCGCTCATTATAGCAAAAATTGCCGCATTGTCAAGTGAAATTTTAAAAAATTTGGTAAACTTCATCAAATCAGACAATGCACGCCACTGCCATAATGACTGCAATGCTAAAATTTGGTGCGATCGGAGGGACTTGAACCCTCACGCCGTGAAGCACTACCCCCTCAAGATAGCGTGTCTACCAATTCCACCACGATCGCAAATTAGGCGGCTATTCTAGCAATAAAGCGTGTAAATAGCAAGCCTTTATTACTCAGCAGGTGCTGGCGCTGGTGCGCTGGCAGCAGCCGGCACATCAAGGCGCAGCTGATCGGCGGCTTGGCGCTGAGCATACCAACCAAGCGCAAGACTGGTGATAAAAAAGATGGTTGCCAAGATGGCGGTGGCGCGTGTCAAGAAGTTGGCTGAACCTGCCGCACCAAATACCGTACCAGCTGCGCCAGAACCAAAAGAAGCACCTGCATCTGCGCCCTTGCCATGCTGGATTAAAATCAAACCCACCATCGCAATCGCCGCAATGATATGAATCGCCAAAACAAAAGTAAACATAGTTAAAATCTCACTAAAATCAAGCAAACGCCGCCGCAATGCGTGCAAAACTGTCTGCTTTCAAGGACGCACCGCCCACCAGCACGCCATCAATCAAAGGCGATTTGACAAAGGTTTCGGCATTGGTGTCGTTCACGCTGCCACCGTACAAAATCGGTGAAAATACTTGCATGGCAGCCAGCGTCTCGCTGATAAAGCGATGCACCGCTTCCACTTCTGCAAATGTCGGGGTTAGACCCGTGCCAATCGCCCACACAGGTTCATAAGCAATCAAAAGTTTTGGCAATGCGCCATCAGTATCCGCTGTGATTTGACTGGCAAAATCCGCCACCACTTGTAGCTGCGCTGCCAGCACATCTAGGGTTTTGCCTGCTTGATATTCGTCTTTGGTCTCGCCAATGCAAAACACCACCGACAAGCCACTGGCAAAGGCGTGCGTGATTTTTTGTGCCAGCACTGCATCGCTTTCGCCATGATACGCACGGCGCTCTGAATGTCCCACAATCACAAATTGTGCGCCTGCATCAGCAAGCTGTGCGCCTGACACATCGCCAGTGAATGCGCCTGTCTGTGTGCTTTTGTGGGCGATGTCCTGCGCACCCAGCCAAATGCCAGCACTCAAGGCGGCTTTTGCGGCACTTAAATGCACAAAACTTGGTGCAACGCCCACTTGACAACGCCCCGTACCAGCCGTCAACGCACTTGCCAAAGCCTGCACATCGCCAAGCGTGGCGGGGTTTAATTTCCAGTTGCCAATGACATAAGAAGCCTTCATCGCCAAATTCCTTGAGTTTGCCAATAAATGAATACCGTGCCAAGTCAAGCGTCAAGCACAGCAAAATAAGTCTTATCAAAAAATCATAAACGCTCCATTATAGCAAATTTTTAGCGTCTCGCCAAATTCTTTCAATCTTTGACGAAGGCGTTTTAAAAATTTTAAGCGCACATAAATGCGTAAAAATTCGCCTACCGCTTGGCTTGCGACTTTACCGATAATTTCGCCAACAGCTTTGCCGATGATTTTACCAACAAAAATCCTTTGCAATTTGCCAAAAAATTTGTGATGATAAAACACGATTTTATAAGCATTTCAAGTTAAAAACGCTTAACCTTAAAAAGTTAGGGATAATTTATGTCTGTCAAAGGATTTGAACACACCGCTCACCCTACGCACTTGGGCGCAGCGCAGTTTGACAAACTTGCCACGCTGCTGCACGCCGCCAATCTTTTGGACGAAAGCACGCTCACCCAAGCTGTCGCCACTGCCGCTATGCACGACGTGCCGCTTATTGCTTATGTGGTGGCAAAAAACCTTGTGCCGTCAGCCACCATCACCGCTTTACTTGCCAAGACTTTGGGCGAATCGGTGGTGGATTTGGACGAAATCAGCCTTACCAGCCTGCCAAAAACCGCCATTGAGCCACGCCTGCTTGCCAAACATCATGTGCTGGTGCTGGCGGACAAAGGCACGCACCTTGTCATCGCCACCAGCGACCCCACGCGCCAAGAAATGCTCAAAGAACTGCGCTTTCATGCAGGCAAGCACATCACGCCTGCGCTCGTTGATGAAAGTCAGCTCGCCAAGGCACTGGGCAAGCTGTTTTTGGGTGCGCAGTACGACCTTGCCGCCTTGCCAGACAGTCAGCACACCGATGCGCCAGACGATGACATCACACTGGATGCACCCACGGTGAAATTTGTCAATCAAATTTTGCTGGACGCTTTGGGGCTTGGTGCGTCCGACATTCACGTTGAGCCATTTGAAGAGCGGCTGCGCATTCGGGTGCGCATTGATGGCGTCATGCGTCCGCTTGCCACGCCGCCCAAGCACTCAGGCGCCGCCATCGCCACACGCCTAAAAGTGATGGCGCAGCTGGACACTGCCGAACGCAGAAAACCCCAAGACGGCAGACTCAGCTTCACCTTGCCCACTGGCAAAATCATGCACTTTCGTGTCAGCACCACGCCCACGGTTTTTGGTGAGAAAATCGTGCTGCGCGCGCTGGACGGTACGCAGTCTTTGATGGGCGTGGAAATGCTTGGCATGAGTAAATCGCAGCAAGAAATGTTTGTATCCGCCCTACAAAAACCCCAAGGCATGATTCTTATCACAGGCCCGACAGGCTCTGGCAAGACGGTGTCGCTTTACACGGCTTTATCCTTGCTAAACCATGACGCCATCAACATTCAGACGGTGGAAGACCCTGTGGAAGTGCATTTGGACGGCATCAATCAAGTGAACATCAATCCGAAAATTGGGCTGGATTTTGCCGATGTGCTGCGCAGTTTTTTGCGCCAAGACCCTGATGTCATCATGGTGGGCGAAATCCGTGACACCACGACTGCCGACATCGCCATCAAAGCTGCACAAACGGGGCATTTGGTACTGTCCACGCTGCACACCAACCGTGCCTGCGATGCCATCACACGCCTGCAAAACATGGGCATAGCAACGTTTAACATCGCAAGCTCACTAAGCCTTGTCATCGCCCAAAGACTGCTTAGAAAACTCTGTAATCACTGCAAAACACCCATCAGCGTACCTGATGCACGCCTAAATGAGCTGGGCTTTAGCGCTGATGACATTCGCCGTGCCACCATCTTTGCGCCTACTGGCTGCCACCGCTGCCACCGCTGCCAAGACGGCTATCAAGGGCGTGTGGGCGTGTACGAATTTTTACCGATTGATGCACCGATGAGCGAGCGAATTTTGGCAGGCGCAAGCGGCAACGAACTCCACCAAGCCATGCAAAATCAAGGGCTAATGTCGCTGCACGCTGCCGCCATTGATAAAGTTTGCCAAGGCATGACCAGCCTGCAAGAGCTGCACCGTGTCAGTACATTGTGATGGCAAAATTGATGAGATAAACGAATTAAGATGTGGTTTTCTTGTCACAAAAGATTTTTAATTTGGCGCACTTTTTTAAATAGCAATCTAAATAACCAAACCTTCGCTCCACCAAAACCATGAAAGCACCAAACCCCACGTCTAAGACCTTTCGTTATCAGGCGATTGACCGCACAGGCAAGCTCGTCAAAGGCGAAATTGACGCAGCGACGCTTGAGCTTGCTCGCCTAAACTTGCAAAAACAAGGGCTCAGCAGGCTCATCGTGCGCCAAAAACGCACAAAACTAGCGCGGCTTGTACGCAGCAAACACAGCCAAGAAACCACACTGTTTTTTCGTAAACTCACCACGCTTTTGGGCGCAGGCATCACGCTCACGCACGCCCTTGGCATCATTCGCCAAACCACGGACGACACACGCTTTCAAGCCGTCATTGACGCCATCAAAGCCGACATCGAATCAGGGCAAACCTTTGCCGACAGCTTAGCTCGCCACCCTGCCAAATTCTCCAAACTCACCATAGCGCTCGTCAACGCAGGCGAAACGTCTGGCACGCTGGACGAAATGCTTGCACGCATCAGCGACTATGGCGAAAAAAGCGCGCGCCTGACCCAAAAAATCCGCCAAGCCGTGCGCTATCCTGCCATCGTGCTATTTACCGCTGTGGTGGTTACGGTAATTTTGCTTGCCAAAGTCGTGCCGATTTTTAGTGAAATGTTTGCCACCATGGGCGAAAGTTTACCGCTGCCCACGCGTCTTGTGATGGCGCTTTCAGAATTTGTCATCGCTTATGGGGCGTGGCTTTTGGCGGTGGTGATTGGCGGTTTTGCGCTGTGGACGGCGGGCAGGCGGCACGCAGAATTTCGCACACGCCAAGACGGCTGGCTTTTGCGTGCGCCCATCATCGGCAAGCTGGTTTTACACGCCATCAACGCACGTTTTGCTCGCACTTTGGCAACCACTTTTGGCGCAGGCATCACGCTCGTACCCGCCATCATCAGCGCAGGCAAAAGCGCGGACAATGCCGTCTTTGAGCGTGCCGCAAGCCAAATCGCCACCGACATTCAAGCAGGCAGCCGCCTACACACCGCCATGCAAAAAGCCAACGACAGCCTAGGCAGGACGGTGTTTTTGCCGATGACCATGCACATGGTACACGTTGGCGAAGAATCTGGCAGACTGCAAGAAATGCTAGAAAAAGCCGCCGAATACCAAGAACAGCAAGTGGACGATGCCAGCGAACATTTGACAAGTTTGATTGAACCTGTGATGATTGTCGTGCTGGGTCTACTGGTGGGCGGTTTGGTGGTGGCGATGTATTTGCCGATTTTTAGCTTGGGGCAAGCGGTGTAAGACCTAAACTTAATGCAAAATTCTTGCGGTATTTGGCTTGGTTTATGATGAATTTATGATGGCGATAAATTTTTATGATGATAATCAATCACTTACAAATGCTTGATACGCACTGGCAACTGTGCGCCACAACACTGCTTGGGCTGTGGGTTGGCAGGTTTTTAACTCGGCTGATTTATCGCACACCGCTCATCATGCAGCACGAATGGCAACAAGACGTGGCTGAATTTCTCGCCCACAGCACAGATTCGCACGCCCAAAATCATACGCAGCCTGCGTTTGCGCCATTGACGCTGGCTCGCCATAATCACTGCACGCATTGCCACGCCAAACTTCGCTTTATCCAAACCTTGCCCATCATCAGTTTTTTATGCCAACGTGGACGCTGTCGGCAATGTCATGCGCCCATCGGCTTGATTTATCCCACCACTGAGCTTGCCACAGCTTTACTAAGCGTGCTTGTCATTTGGCATTTTGGTGTCAGCGTGCAGGGCGTGGCTGGGCTTGTGTTTGTGTGGTTTTTGGTGCTGCTGTCTGGGATTGATTGGCGTGTGCAGCTTTTGCCCGACCGCTACGTTGCGCCGCTTGGCATGATGGGGCTTTTGCTGAATGCCGAAGGGGTTTTTACCACGCCTGCACTTGCCATTTTTGGGGCGGTGGCAGGATTTGTTAGCCTGTGGGCGATTGCTTTTATGTATCGTGTGCTGCGCCACCAAGACGGCATGGGGCTTGGCGATGCCAAACTTTTGGCGGCGCTGGGTGCGTGGCTTGGCGTGCAGTCGCTGCCGCTGATTGTGCTGATTGCGGCAATGGGCGGTGTGGCGGCTGGGCTGATGCAGCGGCGAATGAAAAGCGCTTTTGCTTTTGGGCCTTATTTGGCGGCAGGTGGTGTGGCGGTGCTGCTGTGGGGCGATGTAGTGTGGCGTTGGTATTTGGGTGTGTAAAAAGATTACCGTGCGGTGAAGCTTGAAAGCTTTCCAACCTGATTTTTGGTCAAATTCCCAGTCCAATTCTCAACCAAGCCGCGCCTTTGCCAACGCCAAATAGCGCTCGTGCAAAGGCTGTAAAGCAGCGTACAACTGCGCCAAGCTGCCTTCATTATCCACCACATCGTCCGCCACCGCCAAGCGTTCTTGGGGCGTGGCTTGCTTATCAATGATGGCGCAAATCGCCTGCACGCTTTGCCCATCACGGCGGCTGGCACGCTCAATTTGCGTTTGGCGGCTGACGTTCACCACCAAAATTCTATCGCACAGCTCGGCAAGATTGGGCGATTTTGCCATACCTTCCACCAAAAGCGGCACGGATAAAATCCGATACACGGACGTAGAAGCGGCAAGCTGCGCCATGATTTCATCACGGATTGCAGGGTGCGTCAGTGCGTTTAGGCGCGCGATGGCGTGCGGATTGGCAACGATGTGCGCGCGCATGGCGGCACGGTCGTACTCGCCTTGCGCTGTCAGCACCCAATCGCCAAATTCAGCACGAATGCTGGCTAATAGCGCACTGCCTTTTTTGATGATGGTGCGTGAGATGACATCAGCGTCAATCACGTCAATGCCTTGGCTGGCAAACCAATCGGTTACGGCGGTTTTGCCGCTGCCGATTCCGCCTGTTACGCCAATGGTGAGTGGGTGTGTCATATCAAGTTTTGCCTAAATTTCGCTCAATTTCGCCAAGTTTTGTTCAAATTGCCGCTCAAGTTTCGCTCAAAGTTTAGCGCAAATCAACGTACGCTTGGCAAATCAAAACGCAGAATTTGGCTGCTGCAAAAAGGCGATTTCTTCTGCGGTGGATTCACGCCCCAAAATCGCATTGCGGTGCGGATAACACCCAAAGCGGTCAATGATTGCCTTATGGCGCACTTTAAACCCACAAGTGGGCGCATCGCCAATTTTATCAAAAATTACTGCCGCCTGCTCATGAATGATGGCAGATTCTGAGTGTATGAACGGCATAGCGGTGAAAATTTGCGCCTGCGTGGGCAAATTGGCAAATTCTGGCGCTTTGATGGCTTCTTGCACCAAAACCAAAGCAATGCCATCATGGGCAAATGCCGCTGGCGAATCACGGTACGCATTGCGTGTGAACTGACCCAAAAGCAAAATTTGCGCCAATCCGCCAAAGCTGCACGACTACCACGCCCACAGCTCGCCTGTCGCCGCCTGCGCAATCAATGGCGCAAAACGCTCACGGATTGTGCCGTCAAATTCATCAGATTTGGCAAACCAATTTGGCTTTATGCTGCCCACAAACCAAAATTGTAAAATCTCATCGGCTTTTTCGTGGTGAGTGTAGGTCATGTTGTTTTCTTTTTTGGGTGTGTGGGCGATTTTATAATCAAAATCTGCTGATGGCAAGCTCAATCACGCAGCGGCAAAACGATACACGGCGATACACTTGGGCTAAGCATTCACATACTCTTTCGCATCAGGCAGCCAAGTGCTGACGATTTGGTGCGCCAAATCTTGGCGTGCGCTGTCTTCTATCAACTGATGAGCAATGCGCTCTGCCGCCACCAAAAGCGTCTCATCACGCACAATGTCCGCCAGATAATAGCCCATATCGCCCGTTTGCCGCTTGCCCAAAAGCTCGCCTGCACCACGCAGCTCCAAATCTTTTTGGGCAATGACAAAGCCGTCCGTGCTATCACGCAGCACATTGAGCCGCTCGATGCCCGTGGGCGATAATGGCGTTTGGTATAAAAGCACACAAAACGACTTTGCCGAACCACGCCCCACACGCCCACGCAGCTGATGCAGCTGTGATAATCCCAGCCGCTCAGCGTTTTCAATCACCATCAAAGACGCATTCGGCACGTCCACGCCCACTTCAATAACGGTCGTCGCCACCAAAAGGTCAATCTCGCCTGCTTTAAATTGCGCCATCGTTTCTTGTTTTTGCGCAGCTTTCATTTTGCCATGCACAAGCCCAATGCGAATGTCCAGCCGCTCGCACAAATCTTCATACAAAAGCTCAGCCGACTGCGCATCCAGCACGCTGGATTCTTCCACCAAAGGACACACCCAGTAGGCTTGCTTGCCCGCTTTACAATTTGCCGAAATGCGCTCAATGACTTCATCACGGCGATCACGATTGATGGTAACTGTGGTGATGGGCGTGCGATTGGGCGGCAGCTCGTCAATCACTGACACGTCCATATCGCCATACATACTCATCGCCAGCGTGCGTGGAATGGGCGTGGCGGTCATGGCAAGCTGGTGCGGCGTAGAATTTGCCACGCCTTTATTGGTCAAGGCAAGCCGCTGCTCCACACCAAAGCGGTGCTGCTCATCAATAATCACCAGTCCCAGCTTGGCAAACGCCACTTCATCTTGAAATAAAGCGTGCGTCCCCACGACAATCTGCACGTCATTATTGGCAATGGCAGCCAGCATTTCTCGGCGCTCTTTGCTGCCTTGCTTGCCAAGCAGCCTGCCAATGCCCACACCCAAAGGCGCAAACCATTTCTCAAAATTCGCACCGTGCTGCTCTGCCAAAATCTCGGTCGGCGCCATGATTGCCACTTGCCAGCCGCTGTCAATCGCACGGCAAGCGGTCAGTGCCGCCACCAGCGTCTTGCCTGCGCCCACATCGCCTTGAATCAGCCGCAGCATGGGGCGAGATGTCGCCATGTCCGCCACCGCTTCGTCAATCACTCGTTTTTGGGCATTCGTCAGCCCAAATGGCAAGCCTGCTATGAGCTTATCGGCAAGTTCACTGTCCGTCTGGCAGCGTGGCGCTTTGTATTGATAGACGTTTTTACGGCGGTATAAAAAACTCAGCTGATGCGCCACCAGCTCTTCAATGATGATGCGCTGACACGCAGGGTGCGTGCGCTCTTTTAAGCCTTGCAGCAGTGCGGTTTGGGTGAAAATATCCGCCTGACTATCAGGCAAATGAATCTGAATGAGCGCACCCAACAAATCTGCGCCTGTATCCGCCACGCCTGCCGCTTGTAAATCGGCTGGGCTTAGGCAGTACAAGCCCTTTGGCTTGATGGCGGCGATGGCAAGGCGCACCAGTTGGCGCAGCTTATTTTGGTGTAAGCCCTTGGTCGCAGGATAAATCGGCAACAAACCAGACTCAAATTGCTTGGTGCCTGTGATGTGAAATTCTGGGTGCGCCATTTGCACGCCGTAGCGGCTGATTTTAATCTCGCCAAAAGCCGTGATGTTCGCACCGATTTGCATGGTGTTTTTTAGCCCTGCATACGCCTTAAAAAAGCGCAAAACCAGCGTGCCTGTGTCGTCTTCCAGCGCCACGCTTAGCCCAGTGCGATTATTCTCAACGTGCGTTACCACGCCAGACACCAGCACGCTTGCGCCATGGCTGACATCACGAATATCCACACGGCGGCTGCGGTCTTCGTAATCACGTGGTAAGTGCATGAGCAAATCAAACACCCGATGAATGCCAATATCCGCAAGCCTGCCAGCCAGCGCACCGCCCACGCCAGACAGCGCAGTGATGGGGAGATTGGCAGGGTGAATGAATCGAGAAGCGGTCTTGGTCATGGCGTTTGGGTTTTTAAATTTTAGCTTTAAAATTTGGGCTTTCAAATGAGTTTGCTGGCTTTTGTCAGCTTGGCGGCGGGTTTAATTTTGACAAGTCTAAACAAATCCTGCGAAAAACGGCACTTGGTTACAATTTGTGGTGGTTTATACACAAAATTTTCTTTACAATGGTGTGATTTTACAACCATTTCCCCCAATTTTAAAGAAAAGATTGCCATGAATACCGCCTTTTTTGTCAATGCACGCCCCATCACCGCCAAAGTTTATTACGCTTTGATGGGCGTTTTTGCACTCATCGCCACGCTATTTATCAGCGGCTGCGCCAGTACGCCTGCTGCGCCTGCCGCCAGCGTTTCTGCCGACAAACCCACCGTTGCGCTCGTGCTGGGCGGTGGTGGCGCGCGCGGTTTTGCGCACATTGGCGTGATTGACGCATTAGAAAGCAGCGGCATTCGCCCTGATATGGTTGTTGGCACCAGCGCGGGGGCGATGGTCGGTGCGCTGTATGCGTCTGGCAAATCACCCAAAGAACTTAGCAAACTGGCGCAGTCTTTCAACCAAAACGACGTCATCGTCATCAAACCCAGCCAAGACGGCTTGCTTGATGGCGATAAAATCCGTGAATTTATCAATGCCAACGTGAACAATCAGCCGATTGAAAAACTGCCCATGCGCTTTGTCGCTGTGGCAACCGACAGCCGCACCAAAACCGCCGCCACTTTCCGCCAAGGCGACACAGGCTTTGCAGTGCAGGCGTCATCAAGCCTGCCAAAGCTGTTTGCGCCTGTCAGCATCAATGGCGTGCGCTATGTGGACGGCGGTCAAAGCGCCCTTGTGCCAGCGCGTGTTGCTCGCTCGCTTGGTGCGGATGTCGTGATTTCGGTGGATTTGATGGGATATGCGCCTGCCAAAAATGCGTCCACACCCAGCGTGGAAATTGAGCGCAACGATAAAGGCGTGAAATTGGCGTGGGGCAAGGATACGCTTGAGCTGCCGATTAACCTTGATGGGCTGAACAAGCAAATGAAAGATTTGCCCATCAGTATCAATGTGGAAAAATTGCTGTCTTTCATTCCTAAAAAGGCAAGCATTCCGCTGCCGCAAGGCGCACCAGAAAATCTGCCAACCAGCAAGCAAGACATCGCCAAATTCATCAATCTTGCCAATATCGGTACCAACGCCAAAACCAATCCTGCCGACCTTGCCGCAAGTGATGTGGTGATTGCGCCTGATTTGTCGGCATTTTTGGTGTTTGACACAGGCGAGCGCACCGCTTTGATGGACGCAGGTCGCAATGCTGCCAATGCTGCCCTACCGCAAATCAAATCCGCCATCAAAGAACACCGCAAATAATGCACACCATGTTCCACATGAAACCTAAAACGCACCGATGATGGTGCGTTTTTTATGGGTTTGGCAAAACAAAAACCCAACATGATTTTAATCTCACTTTAAAATGTTGGGTTATGCTTTCGCTAACCCAACTTACAGCCATTCCATCAATTTATCCACACATTAAATTAAAGAACGATTTGTAAGCTGGGTTGATTGGAACGAAAACCCAATAAATTCAAGAGGTTATTTTAAAAAATGTTGGGTTGCACTTTGCTAACCTACGAATGCCGCCACCGACCAACCACAATCTAACCCACGTTCCACATGAAACCCACCAAATCCACCCAAGATAAAACCCCAAAACTTATCGTCTTGGGGTTTGTTATCGCCTTACATCCAATCACGCTCAACTTCATCGTCAGGCTTGACGCTCTTATCAACGCTTGGCGCATCAAGGCGGGTAACGAGTAATTGGTCAATTTTATAATGGTCAATGTCCACCACTTCAAATTTATACCCTTCATGTTCCACCCAGTCGGCAGGACGCGGAATCTTACGCAAGCGATACATAATAAAGCCCGCCAGCGTTTCATAATTGTCCCAATCAGGAAAATCTTGAATGTCCAGCGCGTGCTTCACATCGTCAATCGGCGTGATACCATCAATCAGCCAAGAACGCTCATCACGGCGGATAATTTGCAAATCTTCGGCTTCTGGCACAACCCAATCGCCCATCACCGTCATCATAATATCCGACAGCGTAATCAGCCCCACCACGAGCGCATATTCGTTAATCACCACCGCAATTTTTTCTTTGCTGGCACGAAAACGGTCAAGCAGCTCAGACAAAGTCAGCGTGTCAGGGATAATCAGCACGTTGCGAATGCTGGATTCATTAAGCTGAATGAACGACTGATTATTCATCACACGCACCAAAATATCCTTGGTGTCCACATAGCCGATGACTTGGTCAATATGCTCATCGCACACCAAAAACTTAGAATACGGATAATCGGCAATCTTTTGACGAATGGATTCTTCGGATTCTTGCAAGGTGAAAAACACCACATCATCACGCGTGGTCATGGACGATGGCACGGTGCGCTCTTCTAGCTCAAACACATTTTCAATGAAATGATGCTCTTGCTGCTGCAGCACGCCCGCTTGTGCGCCTGCATCCACGATGGCAGAAATGTCATCAAAAGTGATGCTGTCTTCACGCACGGTGTTGATTTTAAAAATGCGAAAGGTGAGATTGGCAATGGCATTGATAAACCACGCCAAAGGCTTGACGAGCTTAATCACCAGCAGCATCGGATTGATGACCGCCAGCGCCACTTTTTCAGGGTTAATCATCGCCACACGCTTAGGAATCAAGTCAGCGTATAAGATGAACAGCAGCGTTACCACCACAAATGACGTGAAAAAGGCGATGTTATCAAGCCATGCACCCTGATAAAACTGCCCAACAAATGCCGCCACATAAGGACGAATCGCCCCTTCACCGACCGAGCCGCCCAAGATGGCAACGGCATTAAGCCCGATTTGTGATGTGGCAAAAAAATCCGCCGAATGTTCTTGTAAATGCAGGATTTTATCTGCACGCGCATCGCCAGATTCGGATAAAAGTTTGAGTTTGATTTTGCGCGCGCCTGCCAAGGCGATTTCGGAAATCGAGAAAAAACTGGATACCAAAATCAAAATCAGGATTAAAAAAAGATGTTGAGCAAGTTCCACGGTAAGTATTTGGTTGTCAAAGATGTGGCTAGTTTAGCAAGGTGTGCGCCCAAAATTCAAGATGACGAATGTAAAAACTGTCTACAAAACGTTAAAAAGCGCCCAAAATCCAGCCAAAAAGGCGATTTTAAGCGCATAGCGTATCCGCTTAAATTGCTTTGGTTTATTATTTCAATTTTTATTTCGGCTGGCAAGCAATCACCTGCCCTTTTACGCCGCTGGCAGCGTCCGTCATCAAATACACATACGCCGCCATGATGTCTTCAGGTGTCTTTAAAGTATTTGGGTCTTCGCCGGGGAAAGCGTGCGCGCGCATATTGGTGCGTGTCGCTCCGGGGTTGATGGCGTTAAAGCGCAGGGCGGTGTGATTTTGGGTTTCTTGGGTGAACAGCTCGCACATACCTTCGGTGGCTTGCTTGGACAGCGCATACGCACCCCAAAATGCGCGCGGCTTGGCAACGCCACTGCTGGTAAACACCACCGAACCGCTAGGCGCAGCCATCAGCAGCGGAAACAGCGCCTGTGTCAGCATAAAAACGGACGTGGTGTTAATACGCATCACCTGCTCAAAGGTAATGGGATCGTACATCTCAAGCGGTGTCAATGCGCCTAGAATACTGGCATTGTGTAGCACGCCATCCAGTCGCCCAAATTCACGCTCAATCAGGCGCGCGGTCTCGTTCATCTGCGCAAACGTTACTTTTTCCAAATCCATCGGTAAAATCGCAGGCGTTGGCAAGCCTTGCGCTTCAATCTCATCGTACACTTCTTCTAGTTTGCTTTGCGTGCGCCCAAGCAAAAGTACCGTTGCGCCAAGTTTGGCATAAGTCAGCGCCGCCACACGCCCAATGCCTGCGCCTGCGCCCGTTACCAAGATAATCTTATCTTTTAGGCAGTCAGCGGCAGGCGAAAAAGCGCGAATCTGCTCATGCAAAGCGTGGTCTTGAGAGGTGGTCATGGTGCGTCCTGTGTTATAAAAATTATGGCTTTTGTTTAATAAGTAATTGAAAATTAAGCAGTTTTTACGAAAGCTGCGTCAAAACAAACTGCGCAAGCTCATCTGGCGTATCTATCACCACATCCGCTTGCCAGCCATCAAGCGTGGCGTGATCGTCTTTGGAAAGATAGCCAAATTTTGCCACCACAGTCGTCATGCCTGCTGCGTTGCCCGCTTGAATGTCGCGAATGTGGTCGCCCACATAAATGGCGGTTTGCGGCGCAATGCCAAGCTGCTGGCACGCCAAAAACAGCGGCTCTGGGTCTGGCTTGGTATTTGCCACATCATCAGGGCATACCAGCACCGCACAGTGCTCGGCAAGTGGCTTGCCGCCCAAGGAAATCTTGGCAAGCAGCTGCTCGGCAAGATAGCGTGGCTTATTGGTTACAATGCCCCACGCCACGCCCTTTTTCTCAAGCGCAAGCAACAGCGAATCCAACCCTGCAAACACACGGCTGTCCACGCAAATGTCCGCTTCGTACAAGTCTAAAAATTCTTGGCGATAAGCAAGCAATTTTTCATCATTAAAATCGCTGTCCGCACCAAACATCAAGCGCACCATCGCCCGCGCGCCTGCCGACACCTGCTCACGAATGGCGGCATCGCTTGGGCAAGCATGGTCGTAATTTTGGCACATTTGCTTGATGATACGAATAAAATCAGGCGCTGTGTCAATCAGCGTACCGTCCAAATCAAACAGCACGGCTTTTGTTGTGGTTGTTGTCATATTTCTTTCATTTGCGTTTATTTATGTTTTGGCTTACACTTAATTCAAGCCCAATCACTTCATCTACATTCAACTCAAACTGTGCGCAAACCTACAATCCTACTCACTCTCAAGCAGCCAAGTGTTTAGACCTAATCGTTCAAGTTTTTGACAGGCTTTTTTATCAAAACTTACAAAAACTTGACCGCCCGCCAAATTGCCCGCATAGGCATTGATCATATCTGCAAAATCACCGCCAATTTTCAACATTTGCAAGCCTTTTGCAATTTCATCTTGCTGAATTACCAAATTATCAACACCAAAAATAAAATCCGACAAAAGGTCATATAAGTCCTGTTTGGCAATTTTATAAGCGTATGATAACACCCATACCGTTTCTACAAAAACAGATGTTGGTATGATGATTTTATCAGCATTTTGCAAAACTTGTACAGCGAGCTGTTGTTGTCCTTACCCATCGTCATCAACAAACAAACGCACCAAAACGTTCGTATCAACCGTCACACTTGTCATGAACGCCCCTTCACAATCCCTGCTTACTACCTTGTTCTGCCGATTGCGTAATTGCCAAATTTAATTCTTGTATGGTTAAACGAACATCGGTTTTTGTGCGCAATGCACCCGCAAAATCACCAATGCGTTTTTTCTTTTTTGCGCCATCTGGCTTATTTTGCGCCAAATCTCGCTCTTTTTGCC
This sequence comes from Moraxella caviae, assembly GCF_002014985.1. Classification (GTDB taxonomy): domain Bacteria; phylum Pseudomonadota; class Gammaproteobacteria; order Pseudomonadales; family Moraxellaceae; genus Moraxella; species Moraxella caviae. Next base: position 38,054 of record NZ_MUXU01000015.1, read on the forward strand.
ATGCCAAGAAATCTGCAAATACCGCTTGATCCACACAATAAAATAGCGACTTACTGTCATTGGTAATGAGTACAGGTGATTTTTTCACCGCTTCAGCAATCATCATCGGACTGGCATTTAGGGCTTGTATGGCGGTCGGATTGGTGATAGATAGCATAACCTTCTCCTTGTTATTGGTTGCGGCTTGCAAATTTACCGTCAATGATTAAACTTGGCTTGACTTAAAACTCACTCAGGCTTTACAAACGCCATCATGTAGTTTACGTCCACGTTGCGATTGGATAGCCAAAAACGCTTGGTGATTGGCTGATAATGCAGTCCTGTCATGTCAAAGCGGCTAAATCCTGCGCCCACCGCCATGCTGTCAAGCTCCGCTGGCGTGATGAATTTGTGCCAATCGTGCGTGCCTTTATCCACCAAACGCAGCACATATTCTGCGCCCACGATGGCAAAAAGATACGATTTTGGGTTGCGGTTGATGGTAGAAAGCACGCACACGCCGCCGGGCTTAAGCAAATCAAAGCACGCCTGCACAATCGGCGCAGGGTCAGGAACGTGCTCAAGCATTTCCATGCACGTTACCACATCGTATTGTCCTTTTTGCTCGGCAGCCAGCGTCTCCACAGGCACGCAGCGAAATTTGAGCGTGTCTGCCATGCCTGTTTTGGCGGCGTGAATGCTTGCCGCTTGCAAGTTTTCTTCGCCCAAATCCACGCCCAGCACATCCGCGCCACGCACCGCCATAGAATGCGCCAAAATACCGCCGCCGCAGCCCACATCAAGCACACGCTTACCCATCAAAGGCGTGCCAAGGTGCGCCACCACTTGATCTTCAATCCAATTTAAACGCAAAGGATTGATGTCATGCAGCGATTTAAATGCGCCATTTTTATCCCACCATTCGTCTGCCAAGCGGGTAAATTTGCCAATTTCGTCATAGTCGGCATTGGTTGGGGGCGTGTAAGTTTGGGTTTGCATATCAATCTCGCTGGGCGATTTGCCCGTGTTTTGTCAAGTTTTAACAACGATGAAAAAATTAGAATAACAATTAGTTTTTAAAATGCGCCTAAAACACACCTTTTGGTTTTACTTTTAGTTTTAAAAGACGCACGCCGTTCATTTGCTGAACTTTTAAAAATCAGCGTCCATCTTATCATTTTTTAAGAGTTTTCGCCACGTTTCGCCCATGATTTTGGCGTGTTTTGAGCAAGTTTTTGCACCGCTGAAATTGTAAATCCGCTTTGGCTTTGGCTTGGTTTAAAATTTGGCAAATTTCACTTTACAATTTTATCCACAATCTGCCCAAACGCCAAAACGCACCAAAAGGCGAATTTTGCCCAATTTTTAAGCATCAGCAGGGCAAATCTTGCACCATTTTTAGCAATCAGCAAGAAAAGCAACCGTTTTACAACGGAAATTTAAGAATAATTTGCCACAATCGCCCAAAAATGCGCTAAACTATACACATTTACATCTTGCGCACAAAACTTATGCACAAATTTTGTGTATAACTTTGTGCATAACAAGAACAAACCACTCAACCGAAACATTCACCCTCAGGCGTACGCCAAAGGCTGCGCACATTCAAAGGATATCCGCATGAAATACGCACTGAAAATCACCGCTCTTGCTGCCGCTGTCGGCTTGGCAACTTTGGCAAACGCTGCCGATTTCGTTGAAGGCAAAGACTACACCGTCTCGCCAAACCCTGAAAATATCGCAGGCGATGTCATTGTGGTGCGTGAATTTTTTTGGTACGGCTGCCCGCACTGCTACGCGCTAGAGCCGCACATGCAAAAATGGGCGAAAACGCGCGCCAAAGACGTGGCATTTTTCCAAACGCCTGCCGCCATGAACCCAATGTGGGAAGTGGGCGCGCGCGGTTTTTATGCCGCACAGCAGCTTGGCGCACAGCACAAAACCCACCAAGCCCTATTTGACACCATTCACAAAGAGCGCAACCGCGTAGAACAATCACAAACCACGCTGGCGGATTGGTACGCCACCCAAGGCATGGACAAGGCGAAATTCAACAACTTCTACAACTCATTCGCCGTTTCTACCAAGATTGAACGCTCAAAACAAAACGCCATTCGCCATCGCTTAACTGGCGTGCCTGCAGTGGTGGTACACGGCAAATACATCGTAACTGGTGAAGATGAAAAAGTGCCACAAGTGGTTGATTTTCTTGTAAATAAAGTTCGTGATGAGAAAAAATAATCTCACCACAGCACTCATCAAAAGACCGCTCATCGTAGCGGTCTTTTTTTGGCTTAATTTATCGCTTTTGTGTTTTTTATTTTGGGCTTTTTGCTTTAGATTTTTAGCGGCATTTAAGACAAATGCTCAGCTCAATATTTTAGAAAAACTTATCAATCAGCCAAGCGTTTGCCGTACAGTTTTCACACCTGTGATAAAATCGCCACTTCTTTGACATAGCTTTCAAAATCCGCCACGCTCTCTGCCAACAGCTCATCATCGTTTTGGAATTTGGCGTATTCAATCCACAAAAGCAGCTGATAAATACTGTTAAATTCGCTGGCTTTAAATTGCTTGACGAATTGCTTGAGCGTGCTTTCGTCCTGCAAGCTAAGACGTGTGCGCCATGCGTCAATCTTGGCGATTTGCTCAGGCGTGAAAGTACATTCAAACAGTGCCTGCGTCAAAGTATGACGATCTTCTTCTACGATTAACTTGCCGATACGCTTGATTTGGCGGTTCTTTGCGGCGGCAGCGTTAATCTCGGATAAATGTTTTAATTCGTCCAAAAAAAACTCACTCACAGGCAGATTGGCGAGCTTTTTTTTGGATAAATTTGCCAATGGCGTGGCAAGCGCCTGCAAACGTTCGTGGGCTTTTTTAATCTCGGTACGCGACACGCGCATATCCATTTTTGACCAATCAATATTCATGGTTGTGCTTTCTTATGTTTAGGTTTTATTAGGTTTTGGGTTGAAATTTTACACGAGTTTGGAGCGTGTTTTTTACGTTTATAAAATCTGATTTGGCAAATTTACACCCGATAATCTTGCCAATCATCACTACTGTCATCATTTTTGCAAATGTCATTTTTACAATAAATTATTTAGAAAATCTATATAATATATCGTAAAACACACCGCAATGGCGTCATCACCAATAGCGTTTTTCACGGTGCTTGACGACAATCGGCATATTGGCAGGCAAATCAAGCAATTTGGCGACTTTTTCTGTTACATAGACTGAGCGGTGCTTGCCGCCTGTGCAGCCGATGGTTACGGTGATGGAGTAGCGGTTGTTGTACAAAAAGTTTGGCAGCCAGTCGTTCAAAAAGCGTGCGATGTCTTCTGCCATGGCGTCCACTTCAGGATATTGGGCGAAAAATTCTCGTACCGCTGCGTCATTGCCCGTCTGCGCGCGCAAATCTTCACGCCAATGCGGATTGGGCAAAATGCGCACGTCAAACACAAAATCTGCGTCAATCGGCGTGCCATATTTAAAGCCGAACGACAGCAAATTCACCCGAACCATGCCGTCTACGCCCAGATGGTCAGCGACTTTTTCTTTGAGTTCATGGATATTTAAAGTGCTGGTGTCAATCTTGATGTCAGCACGCGTGGCAATCGGCTCAAGCAGCGCAATCTCGCTGTGAATGGCGTTCGGCAAGTTGTTTTTGGTCGCCATCAACGGATGAACACGTCTGGTCGCCCCAAAGCGTGCCACCAGAACGCCTTCTTGGGCGGTAACGTACAAAATCTTGATGGCATCTGCGCCATAAGTCGCCACGAGACTGTCGTAAATGACAGGAAAATTCGTCAAGTCCGCCTTGGGCGCACGCGCATCCACGCCCAACGCAATTTTATGGATATTTTCTGCCGTCAATTTCGCCACTGCGTCCACCACCAGCGACAACGGCAAATTATCAATCGCATAATAAGCAAAATCTTCTAGGATATTCAGCACGGACGTTTTGCCCGAGCCAGAACGCCCTGAAACGATGATGATTTGCGGTGTGGTTTGCGTATCTGTCATAAACGCCCTTTTATTGATATTATGAAATTGATGTCTAAAATGGATAAATTTTACCGTAAAATCAAAGACTTATAGAAAAACTTCCACATTATCCAAAAGTCTTGCCTTGCCCAAAAAACTTGCCGTCAAAATCACCAAATGCTTATCTTCTGGCGCAGGGTTTTCCAGATTATTATTTAAAATTTCTAAATAATCCACTTGAAAACCTGATTCGTTGATTTGTGTGATGGCGGCTTGTTTTAATGCTGCTAAACGCTCGGCGGATAACGCTTTGCCAGTAAATTCTGCCGCCACATCTTTTGCCAGCGCATTCAGCACACGGTTTAGCACAGGGGCGATTTTACGCTCATCAGCGCTCAAATAGCCATTGCGAGACGACAGCGCCAAGCCATCATCGGCACGCACAATCTCACCGCCAATGATGTCAATACCAAAGTTTAGCTCATCATTGAGCCTGCGAATAATGGCAAGCTGCTGATAGTCTTTTTTACCAAACACCGCCACATCAGGGCGCACGATGTTAAACAGTTTACTCACCACCAAACCCACGCCATCAAAGTGCGTGGGGCGGGTTTTGGCGCACAAAATCTTGGCAATATCGCCAGACAGCACCTGCACCGAAGTCGGCAATTTTGGATACATTTCACTCACCGATGGCGCAAAAACGATGTCCGCCACACCGTCCAAAGCCGCCACGTCTGCATCCAGCGTGCGCGGATAACTTTCAAAATCTTCGCCCACACCAAACTGGGTCGGATTGACAAAAATGCTCACCACCACGACATCGCTGTTTTGTTTTGCCAAGTGCGCCAGCGACAAATGCCCTGCGTGCAAATTGCCCATGGTCGGCACAAGTCCGATGCACGCACCGTTTTGACGCTTGGCGTTTAAAGCGGTTTGTAACTCATGAATGGTGGTAAAAATTTGCATAAACTACTTTTTTCCTTTTAAGTTTTTCTTAATAATTTACCAAAAACTTTATCCCAAATGCTTAAAATTTCTATCCGTATTTTGCACATTATTTATGACAATTTCACGAACACTTATTAGAAACTATGCGCTTCGCTTGGGAAAGTTTTGTCTTTTACCGCTCTGTGATACGCAGCGAATGTCCCTATGATGTCGTGCGTTTCGTTGGCAGTGTCGGTAAGAAAATTATGCACAAATTTGGCAGGTTTTCTGGTGTAAACGCCCAGCATGTCGTGCATGACCAGCACTTGACCGTCCGTGTCCACGCCTGCGCCAATGCCGATGACAGGCACAGGCACGCTGGCGGTGATTTTCTTGGCAAGCGTGGCTGGCACACACTCCAAAAGCAGCATTGCCGCACCTGCCGCCACCAGCGTCTGACAATCGGCAAAAAGTTTTTCGGCAGCTTCTGCGGTTTTGCCCTGCACTTTATAGCCGCCAAACACATTGACCAGCTGCGGCGTCAGCCCCAAATGCGCACAGACTGGCACGCCTGCCTTGCCCAGCACGCCAATCAGCTCGGCAAGCTCACTACCGCCCTCCACCTTCACCACGTTCGCCCCTGCCTGCATGAGTGTGCGTGCGCCATCAATGCCGTCTTGGACGCTGGCGTAGCTCAAAAACGGCATATCCGCCAAAATCAGCGCATTAGGATTGCTGCGTTTGATGGCGGCGGTGTGATAAGCGATGTCGGCAACCGTTACAGGCAATGTGCTGTCGTGTCCTTGCACCACCATGCCTAGGCTGTCGCCCACCAAAATACTCTCAATGCCCGCCTGCTTCATGGCGTGCGCAAAACTTGCGTCATAGCACGTCAAGCACGAAAATTTCTCGCCTGCCGCTTTGTATTTGGCAAGCGTGGCAAGTGTGATGGGCGGGTTGTCAGCGTTGGTGGCGTAGGTCATGGCGATTCCTTATGGCACGACTTAGGTTGGTTTTGGGTGGTTCAATCAAAATGGTTAAACCAAGCTCATTTCAGTTTGATTTTGGCTTGATTTTGGGTAATATTATTAAGTTTTTCTTTATAATTAGATTTTGAAATTTATTTTGGCTTATCAGCGAAAACTTGCGCTTATCAAGCCGTTTTATCGTCAATCAGCAGTGTTTGGCAGCTTGATAAGTCCTGTCATGTCTTTGGCAAGTGACACATCTTTTAATGCCAAATCATCAACAATCAAATGCTCATCAAGCTCAAAAAGCGGCACCAGCACGAAATTACGCTGCCACATAAAAGCGTGCGGCACAACCAAGCGCTCGCTGTCAATCGTCTGATTGCCATACAGCAAAATATCCACGTCCAGACTGCGCTCGCCCCAATGTCTTAGGCGCACACGCCCTGCGTTTTGCTCAAGCGACTGACAAAAATCCAGCAATGCCAGCGGTGCCAAATTCGTCTGCGCTGCCAGCACCGCATTCACAAAATCCGGCTGGTCAGTTACGCCAAAGGGCTTGGACGAATACAAAGACGACAGGCGCACTTGGCGAAAATTCTCGTGCTGCGCCAAAGCGTTTGCCGCCGCCAAGATATGGCTTTTTGGATCGCCCAGCTCATTGGCGATGTTGCCGCCCAGTCCCAAATAAATCTGCACCCAATCCGCCATCATTCACCTTCGTCTGCTTTTGGTTTGGCGTTGGATTTGCGGCTGCGGCGTTTTTTGGGCTTGGCAGGCTCACTTTCTGGAGCAGCTTCGTTTACATTCGCCTGCGCAGATTGCTTGGCAGTCTTAGTACGGCGTGGTTTTTGGGTGGTTTTGGCTTTAGTTGTCAAAGCATCATCAAGCCCAACATCGCTCATCACATCGGCTGGCTTATCGGTTTTATCAGCCGCTTTGCCAGCCAAATCATCAACCAAATTATCAGCCGATTTCACGGGCTTTTTACGGCGGCGTGGTTTTTTTGGCGCACTTTCAAGTGTATCGCCAGACGTATTTTTAGGTGCATTACCAAGCACGCCTTGCTCGCCTGCCACACTTTGCTCATCGGCAATGCCTTGCGCGGCTAAAAGTTCACGCTCTTTGATGGACAGCGCAGATGATGGCGCGCGCTTACGATAACGCTGGCTTGGAATGTACGGCTCATCATTATTAAGCAAAGCTAAAAAATCATCTTCGGTATAAGCCACTGGCTCAAACACTGGCACAGGCACGGCACGCTTTCTTGGTGTGAGTGCATCGTCTTTTTTGTGGCGTTTTTTAGGCGCAGCAGCGTCGCTTTCGCTCATTTGTGGCAGCAGCTCGTCCACGCCTTCCACCACAAATAGCGGTTTTGGCGTATTGTCAGGCACGTCAGGGCGCATGGAAAGCTGCTGCAGCTGGTGCAGCTCATCGCTCGCATTCATACCACGCTTGCGGCGGCGCTTCATGCCCACCACGCCTTCACCGCTGGCAAAATCTTCGATCATCTGCGCACGCTGAGCGCTGCTGGCGTCTTGATAAGCCTGCCACCATGCCGCCATTTGATTGGTCGGCTCGGCAAGCGCGCAGTCATCATAACGCTCACGCAACGCCAAAAAGTCAAACGCCGCGCGGAATTTCGGGCTTTTTTCCAGATTGGCGATGTCTCGCACGCGTGGGTTGGCAAGTTTTGGTTGCATGAGCCAAATTTGCGCAATGAAATCTTCAGTAAACTTAGGAATGGCGGTCTTGGCACGCTGCGCTTCCACGACTTTTGCCGCCGCCTTGGCTTGCGCTTCGTGAAATGGCAAGCCACGCTTTTTAAACTTGGCAAGCTGGTGCAGATAATTTTCCCACAAAAGCACCGCATAAAAAAACGCAGGATTGACCGTCTTGCCGTCATTGATGCGCTTGTCTGAATTGATGGCAACTTGCGTCATCAAGGCGGTTGGTGCTTTTGGCGGATACGCCATCAAACTTGTCATCGCCCCATAATCAAACAACAGCGACAATAAAGGCGCAAGATAGCCGCCAGAGAACATTTTTTGTGTCTCATCGTAAAGACGGTGTGCAGACACCTGCTCCAAAAGCGCCCAATTTTGCGCATGAAATTGCTTATGCAATGCCTTATCAAAATCAAAGCCCAATTTCGCCTTAAAACGCAGCGCACGCAAAAGGCGCACAGGGTCTTCTTCGATGCGCACCGCCGCATTGCCCAACAGGCGCAAACGCCGCTGCTGCACATCGTCAAGCGCCCCACAAAAATCCAGCACTTCGCCCGTCAAAGGCTGATAATACAAGGCATTGATGGAAAAATCACGACGTGCAAAGTCTTCTTCAATCGTCCCCCACACGTTGTCGCGCGTAATCATGCCTTCGTCTGTGGTGTGCGTGTCGTCCTTAGGCGGCGCGCGAAATGTCGCCACTTCAATCATCTCACGCCCAGAATAGACGTGCGCCAACTGAAAACGTCGTCCGATGATGCGACAACGCCCGCCAAACACCGCCTTGACTTCGTGCGGACGTGCTGCCGTTACCGCGTCAAAATCCTTTGGCGCAAGTCCAAGCAAGCTATCACGCACGCCACCGCCCACGATGTATGCTTCAAATCGTGCCTTTTGTAGCGTGCCAATCACTTCCACAATGCTGTGCGGCAATGCCGATTTGACAAGTCCCAGCGCACGCGCGTCATGCACCACAGGCGTGATGGTTTGTTTTTTTGATTTCGCTGGCTTACGAGCCATGCCGATCTCCGATTATTGACAAACGCTTGCCAAGTCTTACCCGGCAGTTTGCCTTAAAACTGTCTACATTTTTACGGTTTCACACTTTGCTAAAACAAGCAAAAGCCAGACCGTTTTATGTGAAAATCTGTCAGGTCTTGGTTGTTGGCAGGTTGGTTTTAATTACCCAACTTTAAATCGCTCCGCTGCTAATCGCTTGGTTTTTCATTATCTGGCTTTAACCACTCACCTTTTCACGGCGATTTAATGCAATCACTTACCAAGCACAGACCTTTAAATTAAACTTACTATTTTAACCGCTATTGCCCAAAAAAGCGACATCACACCAAGGTTTTCTGGGCAATTTTTCATAAATTTGTGTCATCTGGGCAAAATTTACGCAAACTTTGTGCAAGTTTTGCGCCAAATTCACCAAATTTTTCACCCATTGACAGCCGATTGACGCCAAGCAAGCACCAAATCGGCACACAACATCAATCCAGCACCGCAAGTCTGGCACGATTTTTCTCAAGTGTCGCCTTGCCCACGCCACGCACTTTCATCAAATCTTCAATGCGTGCAAACTCGCCAAACATCTCACGATACAGCACGATTTCTTCGGCGGTTTTTACGCCCACGCCTTGCAGGGTGGCAAATTGCGCAGCGGTGGCGGTGTTGATGTTAATGCGTGCCGCCACTTTTTGCGCCTGCACACGCTCAGCAATCATCGCTTCGTACGCCAGCACAGGGTCGGCATAGCACTGCGCCGCTTGCGCTGTCATCGCCACACCGCCCAAACTCAGCGCAAAACCAGCCACCAAAACTCTGCGCACCAAATCATTCGCCACGCCAAAACTTTGCGTCCGCCTTGTGGCAGCACGGCACATTTGCCAATCCATCGTCCTTGATATGCGCATGACATTCTCACAAAACTACGGCTAAAAACACAGCTAAAAAACACGCCAAATTGATTATAATTTCTTAAATATAAAAATAATTTCTTCGCCAAAAATGCACAAGAAATTTAATTGCTTTTTGGCAAATTTTTTCTCAATAATTTTGGGGCTGTACTAGAATAACAACCATGTTATACTAGTTTTATGAAGATAACCCATTGTAAACTAAGTAAAAAAGTTCAAAAAAGACTACTTGAATTTTTTGTACTTGAAGTTACTGCCAGAAGTGCAGCTGATTTACTGGGCATTCACCCTAATTCAGCAGCCCTTTTCTACCACAAAATCCGCCTTGTGATAGAATATCACTTAGCTCTTGAAGCCAACACTGTTTTTGACGGTGAAGTAGAGCTTGATGAAAGTTACTTCGGCGGTATTCGTAAAGGCAAACGTGGTCGTGGTGCAGCTGGCAAGACTACTGTATTTGGTTTATTAAAACGCAATGATAAAGTTTACACTGTTGTTGTTAAAGATACTAAGACAAATACACTAATGCCAATTATCACAAGTAAAATCAAGCCTGATAGCATTGTCTACACAGA
>NZ_MUXU01000016.1 GCF_002014985.1 Moraxella caviae
AGGACAGCCCCTAAATTTTAAATGGCTTACCTACCGCACGGATAACCTTGCCTGTTTTGGTTCGGCGTGTCCAGCGCAGGATGAATACGCCATATTCATCAGTGTACATAAAGCACCTCGTAAGATGAGTTGCCATCACTTAAAAATATGGACAAGGCTGAAAAATTCAAGTACAATAGCATTTCTCAGTATTGTAGTCTTTTTCTGCTTGCAGTGCAGCGGATGGAGAACTGCGCTTGATATATCATATTGGCGTATGATATTATCCCCAAGATAACTTGATAAGTTCGCTTATCAAGTTATTTTTTTAAAACAAATTAACTGTCTGGCATTGTACAACCCCATTAAAACCAGCATTTCATCAACCAATAAGCCTTTCATTCGTCGTCTTCACTATAGTAGGATGGCGCATCTGTATGTTTATACAGGCGTATGTCTTCATAATAAATGCCTAGCTCATAAAAAGATGACGATAATCTAATTGGTCAATTAATACGCTTTGATTGTCCATGTTTATCAATTCCCACAGATGTGATAAATGCGTGATTTTTGATAAAAAAATTTCAACGAGTCATGTGCAATCTATTAACGCCTTACTTTTACCACTCTTAATTACGCCAACAAAGACCAAAAATTGCCAACACCTCTTACCAAGGTTGCAAGTACATCATTCATGTCAAAGCAGCCTTACAAACAACACTGCCGAATACTACAACTGTCATATACACACCTAAAAATCAATATCCTTATTATACTAAAGTTTAATCATAATGCAATAAATTTTTCATACCTAAAAAGCATCTTGCGTTTCAAAATATCAGCTAGAACACATATAAGAAAAATGGCCTACAATATACAAAATTCTTTTGTGCATGATGTTATAAAAATACTGAGCATCATTTCGCCCAAGAAGCCCGAACACTCTTTGGTAATGAAATAAAGCTGGATGAAAATTACCTCGATGATGTTCACAAAAGCAAACATAACCATGGTGTTGCTAGCAAAATCACTGTATTTGGTTTATGAAGCGCAAATGACGTAGAACTTAAACCTTATTAACTTCAATTCCTATTGTTTGTTTTTGTAAACTTTAACAAACCACCAAAAACAAAACCCCCCAAACCTTTACAGTTCGGGGGTTTTGTAGACTTAAATAGACTTTGATAGAATGCTAAATGGTGCCCGGAGCCGGACTTGAACCGGCACGCTCAAAGAGCGAGGGATTTTAAATCCCTTGTGTCTACCAATTTCACCATCCGGGCAATGTGCTAAGCGCACGCTTAACGCTTTTAAAACTACGAGAGTAGTTTGATAATTTGTAAAACGGCGTGCGATGACAACATCAACACGCCGAACTACTAAAATATGGAGGCTGGGGTCGGAATCGAACCGGCGTACACGGAGTTGCAGTCCGCTGCATGACCACTCTGCCACCCAGCCTTGGGTTGTGGCTTGCTATAATACCAAAAAATTTTAAAAACGCAAGCAAAATTTTTAAAAATTTCACAAAAAATCTTATTTTTTAAGATTTTTACTAAAATTTGTCTGCATTGTACACAGTTTTCGCCAAAAATCAAGTCAAATTTTGTCATCACAGACAATAAAAACCTACAATTAACGGCATTTTTCTGCGGTTTTTTGCTTGATTTTACGATATAATAGGCGGTTGACTTAGCAGATTTTTAGTAAACATTTGTATGTTTTTGGTTTGGCGTGCGACTTTTGTCAGATATAAATCTTTATCAGACGCAAAATAAAGACGCACACTTTTACAAACCTTACAAAGCATTACGTTTTTTCTGCGCAGTTCTTGTCCCTTGCTCAAGCCAAATTTGACTTGCGGACATTTTAAACCTTGGCAATACATAGACTGGCAATGTTTTAGAATTTTGCTTTCCTGATTGCACCTGCCATCGCAAAAGCAAAATTGTAGAACCTTGCCGTTTATTGAGTAAAAATTTTCATTTTAATTTTAACCAAACTACATGATTAGGTGTTCAATGAAACTAAATTTTCGCACCGCTTCTGTGATGGCGATTTTATCGGGCGTAACGCTGATTACCGCTTGCGGCAAATCTGACCAAGCCGAACAGCAAGCCGCCGCCGAACAGCAAATGCCGCCTGCCGTTGTTGATGTACAAACCATCAGCCTAGGCGCAGTTCCTATCATTCAAGAAGCGTCTGGCCGCGTGGTGGCGGTAGAGACTTCAGAAGTCCGCCCGCAAGTTACAGGCATTATTGACCAAGTGCTGTTCCGTGAAGGCAGCTATGTGCGTGCTGGCGACCCTTTGTATCGCATTAACATTGACAATTACAAAAGCTCGATTGAGTCTGGTCGTGCTGCCGTTGCCAACGCTGAAGCCGCCGCCCAAAATGCGCGCGCTGCCCACGCTCAAGCACAAGCCAACCTAACTGCCCAACGTGCCACGTTAGCACAGGCGCGTGCGGATTTGGCACGTTTACAAGGATTGGTAGAAGCTGACGCCATCGCACAGCAAACTTACGATCAAGCCGTAACTGCCGTGCGCACCGCTGAAGCCAATGCCAAAGCCGCTGAAGCCACCGTTGCCCAAGCAGTTTCTAGCATTAAAAGCGCGGACGCTTCTATCGGCAGTGCCAAAGCCAGCCTAAGCGCAAGCGAACTTGACTTAAGCCGCACTATAGTGCGTGCGCCAATTTCTGGCAAAATCGGCATTTCAGCCGTAACCAGCGGTGCGCTGGTGTCTGCCAGCCAAGCCAACGCCCTTGCCACGATTTCACGCACTGACTTGGTGTATGTGGACATCAGCCAATCATCAAGCGAAATGCTGCGCCTACGCCAGCAGCTTGAATCTGGCGCAGCTTCACAAGGCAGCCCAGAAGTGCGCATTGTACTTGAAGATGGCACCATCTACCCAATGCTTGGTCGCTTGGCTTTATCAAACTCAAAAGTGGACGAAGCCACAGGCGCAGTAACCGTGCGTGCCATTTTCCAAAATCCAAACGATGTGCTTTTGCCGGGCATGTACGTCAATGCGCAAATGGCACTGTCTGTCGTGCATAATGCCGCCCTGCTGCCACAAAGCGCCGTTACTCGCACACCAAAAGGCGACACCCAAGTTTATGTGGTGAACGCTGAAAATAAAGTAGAAGTGCGTAACGTTACCATTAATGGCACTTATGACGGCAAATGGGTTGTAACCGATGGGCTAAATAATGGCGATGTGGTTGTGGTGATTGGCGGTGCGAAAGTCGAGCCAGAGCAAGAAGTGCAAACACGCGAATTGCCTGCCACCACCGAACAAAACCCTGCAGCAAACGGTGCGCAAGCAAACAGTGCACAAACCGAGCAAGCACCAGCAAGCCAAGAGCCACAAGCTCAGGCGGACGCAAGCAGTGAAGCTGGCAAAAACAGCGTGATGAAAGCTGACGAAAGCAGCCAAAACGCCGCCAACTAAGCGAGGTTTGTATGTCAAAATATTTTATTGAACGCCCCATTTTTGCGTGGGTGCTGGCGATTTTGGTCATGCTGGTGGGCGTGCTTTCCGTTACCAAATTGCCCGTATCACAATACCCAGAAATTGCACCGCCAACCGTATCGGTGAGTGCCGTGTATCCCGGCGCTGATGCGCAAACGGTAGAAAACTCGGTAACGCAAGTCATCGAGCAGCAGATGAAAGGTCTTGATGGCATGATGTATATGTCATCAAGCTCATCATCGCAAGGCTCAGCGTCCGTTGAGATTACCTTTGAAAGCGGCACCAACCCCGACATCGCACAGGTGCAAGTACAAAATAAGCTGCAAGCCGCCACATCGTCTTTGCCAGAAGTGGTACAGCAGCAAGGCTTGACTGTCAGCAAATCATCATCAGACTTTTTGATGGTGGTGGGTTATTTGTCAGAAGACGGCAGCATGGATAAAACCGACATTGCCGACTATCTAAACACCAACATCGTGGATCAAATCAGCCGTGTGAATGGCGTGGGCGCGGTGAATGTGTTTGGCTCGTCTTATTCCATGCGTATTTGGCTAGACCCTGAAAAACTGCGTGCTTATTCACTCATGCCATCTGACGTTCAGGCGGCAATCAACGCACAAAACGCACAGGTATCCGCAGGTCAGCTTGCCAATATGCCGTCAGATACTGACAAGCAAGTGATTAACGCCACCGTTACCGTACAAAGCTACCTACAAACACCAGAAGAGTTTCGTAATATCCTAGTAAAAACGGACGCTACTGGCGCACAAGTTCGCCTAAGCGACGTAGCAAGAGTGGAAATGGGCTCGGAAAACTATGGTTTTGAAACCTATTATAACGGCAAACCTGCTGCAGGTATTGGCATCATGCTGGCTTCAGGCTCAAATGCGCTGGCGGTGCGTGAAGCCGTACAAGCACGTCTTGATCAGCTTGCCAAAAGCTACCCACAAGGCTTGACTGCATTTGTGCCGTATGACACCACACCGTTTGTGCGTCTATCCATCACGCAAGTGGTGCAGACGCTGATTGAAGCGATTGTGCTGGTTTTCTTGGTGATGTTCTTATTCTTACAAAGCTGGCGTGCCACCATCATTCCTACGCTTGCGGTGCCTGTGGTGGTATTAGGTACGTTTGCGGTGCTTTTGGCGACAGGCTTTAGTATCAACATTCTCACCATGTTTGCACTGGTGCTTGCCATCGGTCTTTTGGTGGACGATGCGATTGTTGTCGTGGAAAACGTAGAGCGGATTTTGGAAGAAAACCCTACCATTTCGGTCAAAGACGCCACCATTCAATCCATGAATGAAATCAGTAAAGTACTGATTGGTATTGCGCTGATTTTGTCTGCCGTTTTCGTACCGATGGCGTTCTTTGGTGGCTCAGTGGGCGTGATTTATCGTCAATTCGCCATCACGCTTATCACCGCCATGTCATTGTCTGCCGTTGTTGCGCTGATTTTCACGCCTGCTTTGTGCGTTACCATCTTAAAACGCGCACAGCACAAAGACATTCATACCCAAAAAGGCTTTTTTGGTTGGTTCAACCGCCTGTTTTACTCACTAAGCTCACGTTATGAGCGTTTTGTGGGCAAATCTTTTGGCATGAAGGCGTTGTTTGGTGTGGCTTATGCCATCATCATCGCCCTATTTGCGTGGCTATTTACAAACTTGCCACAATCTTTCGTTCCTGAAGAAGACCAAGGGCAGCTGTTCGCCATCGTGCAAACACCAGCAGGCTCCACGCTTGACCAAACCCAAGCCGTGCTTGATAAAGTAGATGGTTACTTCCGTGAAGTCGAAAAAGACAACGTAGAAGGCGTGTTCACCATCTCAGGCTTTAGCTTTATGGGTTCAGGTCAAAACATGGGCATGGCGTTTATCCGCCTAAAAGATTGGGACGAGCGCACCGCTCCCGGCACAGACGCACAGTCTTTGGCTGGCAAGGCGATGGGCTATTTCTTTACACAAATCAATGAAGCGAATGTGTATGCGCTTGCGCCACCGTCAATTCAAGGTCTTGGCAACTCAAGCGGCTTTGCCTTTGAATTACAAGACACAGGCGGCGTAGGTCATGAAAAACTGCTAGAAGCACGCAATATGCTGCTTGGCATGGCAGCCCAAAGCGATGTGCTGTCAGGCGTACGTCCAAACGGTCAAGAAGACGCACCACAGCTAAAAGTGAACGTCAATCAAGAACAAGCGATGGCGTACGGCTTGTCTATGGGCGACATCAATAACACGCTTGCTATGGCGTGGGGTTCTGCCAAAGTAGGCGATTTCATTGACCGTGGACGACTAAAAACCGTGTATATGCAAGGCGACGCTTCAGCGCGTGCCGTACCATCTGACATCAACAAATGGTATGTGCGCAACTCAAGCGGTGAAATGGTGAACTTTGGCGCATTCTCCGACAGCGAATGGCAATACGGCTCACCAACGCTAAAACGCTACAACAGCTTGCCATCAATGAGCATTGAAGGTGCAGCTGCTCCGGGTAAATCTGAAGGCGATGCAGTCGCTGCGATGGAACAAATCGCTGCACAGCTGCCAGATGGCGTGGGCTATGAATGGACAGGCTTGACGCTGCAATCACAGCAATCAGGCTCACAAGCACCAATCCTATACGCCATTTCTATCATTGTGGTGTTCTTGTGCTTGGCGGCATTGTACGAAAGCTGGTCAATTCCATTCTCGGTCATGCTCATCATTCCGCTTGGTGTATTAGGTGCGGTTGCCTTTACTGCCCTGCGTGGATTTGATAATGATGTGTACTTGCAAGTGGGTCTTTTGACCGTAATTGGCTTGTCCGCCAAAAACGCGATTTTGATTATTGAAGTCGCCAAAGAACTGCAAGAAGCAGGTTACACACTCAAAGATGCGGTCATGCGCGCAGCTCGTCAGCGTTTGCGCCCAATCATCATGACATCGCTTGCCTTTGGCATGGGTGTGGTGCCACTATTCATCGCCAATGGCGCAGGCTCTGGCAGCCAAAACGCTGTCGGTACAAGCGTGCTGGGCGGGGTGATTGCTTCTACGTTCTTGGGCGTGCTGTTTATTCCGATGTTCTACATTTGGATTCGCTCGCTGTTCCCGCATAAGTACACCAAAGAACAGCTTGCCAAGCAAAACAGCGCTTCTACGCACTAAAACTTAACCCAAAAGATGAGCCTTCATCTTAATGTCAAGTCAAACGCTTAAGCCTAGTTGCCAGCTGGCAATACCGCTAAATAACTCAGCGTTCAATGCTTAGGCGTTTGCCACTTGACGAAAAATGCTAAAATTTAAGGCAATGCCCATTTTAGCCAAAGAGAGTTTATCATTATGAAAAAATCAGTCCTTGCCGTCCGTGTCTTTGCCGTCTCTGCATTGGCACTTAGCATGGCAGCGTGTAGCAGTTTGCCAAAAAAAGCGCAAACGCCCATCGCCATGCCAAACATTGACATGGACAGCCAATTTGAAATCCTAGACAAAGATACCGTCAGCACTGCCGAAGCACCAAGCGTGGCGGTAGTTCGCTGGCAGGATTTTTATACCGACCCTAAGCTGCAAGCACTCATTGAGCTGGGTCTAAAAAATAATAAAGACCTGCAAAGTGCAGTGCTTGCCGTGCAGCGTGCGCGTGCGCAGTACCAAATCACAGACGCAAACACCCTGCCAAGCGTGGGCGTGGGCGGCGGTGCAACTCGCAGCCAAACGCCAGCAGACCGCAACTCATCAAGCGGCTACAACGTCAATCTTGCCATGAGCAGCTATGAGCTGGATTTATGGGGGAAAGTCGCCAGCGCCAAACAAGCCGCACTGTACGATTATCTGGGCACCAATGCTGCGCGTGATGCCGTGCAAATCTCGCTGATTTCTAGTATCGCCCAAGGCTATGTGAACCTAAGCTATGCCATGGCGCAGCGTCAGCTTGCCCTAGAAACGCTAAAAACGCGTGAGCATTCGCTTGCCATCACTCAAAAACGCTATCAAGCAGGCATTGATGCACGCTCATCAAGCCTTCAAGCCGAAGCGTCTTTGGAGAGTGCCA
Organism: Moraxella caviae; assembly: GCF_002014985.1. Classification (GTDB taxonomy): domain Bacteria; phylum Pseudomonadota; class Gammaproteobacteria; order Pseudomonadales; family Moraxellaceae; genus Moraxella; species Moraxella caviae. The sequence continues at coordinate 7,488 of NZ_MUXU01000016.1, forward strand.
AACTGTCGGTGTATAATGCCGACACCAGCATTTTGCAATACCGCAACGCCCTACAACTACTGCTAGGCGCACCAATCCCAACCGAGCTTGTGCCTGATTTGGCGGTGGATAACATCACCAGCCAAACGCTGTTTAGCACAGGCTTGCCAAGCGAATTGCTGTATTATCGCCCTGACATCGTGCAGGCAGAATACGCCCTAAAATCCGCTGGCGCAAACATCAACGTAGCACGCGCCGCCTACTTTCCATCCATCAGCTTGGCGGGCAATCTGGGCTACAGCTCATCTAGCCTAAGCAATCTTTTGCAATCTAGCGCCTTTGGTTGGTCGTTTGGCCCATCGGTGAATCTGCCGATTTTTGACGCTGGTCTGCGCCGTGCAAATTACGAAGTGGCACAAGTCGCCCAACAAAGCGCCTTGACCGCTTACGAAAAAGCCATTCAAACCGCCTTTAAAGAAGTTGGCGATGTCTTGGCAACGCGCGCCACGCTCAATCAGCAGCTAGAATCACAGTACAAATTGCAAGACAATTTCCAGCAAACCTACCGCATTGCGCACGCGCGTTTTCGTGCTGGACTGGACGATTATCTGAACGTATTGGACGCTGAACGCTCATTGTTTGCCAATCAGCAAAGCATTTTGGCACTTGAGCAGCAAAAAGTTGTCAGCCAAATCCAGCTGTACCAAACGCTTGGCGGCGGCGCAAGCCTAAGCGCAGAGCAAATCACCGAATTTAATCGTCAGCGTGAAGCCATGCGCACTGCTGCACTTACTCAAGTGTCGGCAGACGCAGCTGCAAATGCCACGAATACCACAGAAAGCGGCGTACAAATCACTCAGCCTGCGCCGAGCGAAACGCAGCCGTGATTTTCGTTAAATTTGGTTCAATTTCATAACCAAAACAACCCAAAAAAACAGTCGTCAATTTGGCGGCTGTTTTTTATTTGACAATGTCAAACTAAATTCATTCAAAAACCCCAATCAAATTTCTTTGCCGATACCAAGTCAAATTTAAAACTCAACCAAATTTAAAACTTACCAAATTAAAAGACTGGATAAACGCCATATTTTACGAAAAACACTTGCAATTTTAGACGATTGACACCATAAAGCTAATCACGACTATCATTCGCAACAAACATTAAAATTGGGGCTGTAGTAGATAACAAATATGTTATACTACAAAAATGAAGATAACTCGTTGTAAATTATCAAGAAAAACTCAATTAAGACTACTTGAGTTTTTCATTGCAGAAGTTACCGCTAGAACAGCGGCTGATTTGTTAAACATTCAACACAATTCAGCAGTCCTTTTCTACCACAAAATCCGCCTTGTGATAGAATATCACTTAGCTCTTGAAGCCAACACTGTTTTTGACGGTGAAGTAGAGCTTGATGAAAGTTACTTCGGCGGTATTCGTAAAGGCAAACGTGGTCGTGGTGCAGCTGGCAAGACTGCTGTATTTGGTTTATTAAAACGCAATGATAAAGTTTACACTGTTGTTGTTAAAGATACTAAGACAAATACACTAATGCCAATTATCACAAGTAAAATCAAGCCTGATAGCATTGTCTACACAGA
>NZ_MUXU01000017.1:0-25258 GCF_002014985.1 Moraxella caviae
TTTGAAAATAGCCAAATTTTGTAAGTTTAAGCAAGTCAAAACCACGCCAGAGCGATTAAAAAGGCTTGGATAAAATCAGTTTTAAGTTGGGCGTAAGTTGTGCTTTTATGTTACAATACGCCAAATTTACCACAAATCATCAAACTTACGCCAACAGGCAAATTTATTAGTTGAAAATATGCACATTCCAAAACGACCCCAGCACATTCCAAAACGCCCGCAAGACGTCAAGCACGCCCCAAGAAAACGCTTTGGGCAGAATTTTTTGCACGATACCAGCGTTATCCGTCAGATTGTGGACGGCATTCGTCTGAATCGTACGGATAATTTGCTGGAAATTGGGCCGGGCTTGGGCGCACTGACTGAGCCTTTGCTTGCCGAAGTGGACGGCATGACGGTGATTGAGCTGGATCGGGATTTGGCAAGCCAGCTAAAAATCAACATTGGCGCAAACAGCCACCCTGATTTTACCATCATCAATGACAATGCCATGCACATTGATTATCGTGCGCTTGCCGAGCAAGTGGGTAAGGGTGCGTTTCGTGTGGTGGGTAATTTGCCTTATAACATTTCTACGCCGATTTTGTTCCGCCTGCTGGAATTTAGCGACGTCATTACCGATATGCATTTTATGCTACAAAAAGAAGTGGTGGATCGCATTACTGCTGCGCCTGCAACGAAGGAATACGGGCGTTTGTCGGTGATTATGCAGTATTTTTGTGAGACGGATTATCTTTTGACTGTGCCAAATGGTGCGTTTAATCCACCGCCAAAAGTTACCAGTGCGGTTTTTCGTTTGACGCCATTTGTCAATAAGCCGATTTGCGCCAAAGACGAAGCGGTGTTTGCGTTGGTGGTGCGTGAGGCGTTTAATCACCGCCGTAAGACGTTGCGCGCGATTTTTAAAAGTGTGGCGCTTTTACCGACGTTGGATGATGACGCATTTTTGCAAATCGGCATTGATCCGCAGGCACGCCCAGAGACGCTTGGCGTGGCGGATTTTGTGCGTTTGGCGGATTTGGCGGCAGCGCATAAGGCGAGTGCTTAAAGTTGCGATTTGGTTTGATTGATTGCTCATTGACATGAAACAAAAAGAAAAAGACAGTAAAACGTATCGTCATCAGTACATTATCGGGGATTTGCAGGGCTGTTTTGCGGCATTTTCTGCACTGCTTGCAAAGATTGAATTTGACGAGACCCAAGATAAGCTGTGGCTTGCTGGCGACATTGTGGCGCGCGGTGAGGATTCTTTGGCAACTTTGCGCGAGGTGAAGCGCTTATCTGATGTGGGCGCGCTGACAACTGTGCTTGGCAATCACGACATCACGCTGATTGCAGTGTGGCGTGGGGTGCTGCCTGCCAAGCCAAAAGATAAAACCGCTGAGATTTTTGCGGCAGAAGACTGCGATGAGCTGCTTAATTGGCTGCGCTGCCAGCCGCTTTTGGTGTATCCAGATGCGCATTCGGTGCTGACGCACGCAGGCATTCCACCGCATTGGACGACCAAAGACACCAAAAAATACGCCAAATTGTTACAATCTCATTTAAGCGGTGATTTAAAATCATTGGATAAATTACTGCCGCAACTGTACAGCAAAACTGCCGATGTGTGGCGTGATGATTTACGTGGCGCAACCAAACTTCGTGCCATTGCCAATTATCTGACGAGAATGCGTTTGTGTACGGCAGACGGGCAGCTGGAATTTTCATTTAAAGAAAGTTTGAGTGATAAAATGCCGAAGGATTTTCGTCCGTGGTTTTCGTGGGTTGTGCCACGCAAAAGACGGATTTTCTTTGGGCATTGGGCAGCATTAAAAGCGCAAGTCGCCACGCCATTCGTGCGTTCGCTGGACGGCGGCTGCGTGTGGGGCGGTGAGCTTGTGGCGTATCGCTTGGAAGATGGCGCGGTGATTAGTGTGTGAATTCGGGCGATTTGCCAAGTGCGGCTAGGCTAAAAGACTGGATTGGCATGGCTGAATATTAAGTAGACTGGGCTAAGTTTGGTTGATTAAAGAAGATTTAAGCAGCTAAAATCAGACAACCAACACAACAAATAATCCAGCCGTAAATGGCGCAAAACAAAACCCTTAAACATGACGTTTAAGGGTTTTTCATCAAGCGAAAAGGATTAATTAGCCTTTTAGTGCTTTGATGGCTTTATTCAAGCGGCTCTTATGACGAGCTGCTTTGTTTTTGTGAATGATGCCTTTGTCAGCCATGCGGTCAATCACAGGTACTGCTTTGGCGTAGGCTTCGGTCGCTAGCTCGTAAGATTTAGCTTCAACAGCTGATACCACACGCTTGATGTAGGTACGAACCATTGAACGTTGAGAAGCGTTGTGCGCACGACGTTTTACGTTTTGACGAGCGCGTTTGCGAGCTTGGGCTGAGTTTGCCATGTTTTTATCCTTAGAAAATACAACTTTACAGTAAAAAAGTGAAGTATGATGGTGTGGGCGAGATGATTTTGCAGCCAACAAATCATCATAGGCAAAAGCCAAAGACACGATTGCCCATGCCATCAGACGCTCAGCAATCACAACGCTGCAATCGCTTAAAGAGCGCCTAAGGAGGATTGGCGTATTTTACCTGTTTTGCGTGCGTTTGGCAAGTATTGGGCGTCAAAGTGCGTGGTTTTTGCGCAAAAAATTACAAAAAATCACAATTTAGCCATTGGCGAGCTGTAAAAATTTGGGGTGGTTTAGTTGGCTTTTAATGCAATTTGCCCAATTTTGATTGATTTTTAACTGGTTTTTGGCTAAATTTTACCGATTTTAGACGAATTTTAAATCACATTTCGCACTGGGCGCATGGTGGTGCGACACATCAGCTCATAGCCGATGGTGTTTGCGGTGCGTGCCACGTCATCAATGCTCAGCACAGCGTTTGCTTGTGCGCCCCATAAAATCACAGGCGCGTGCAGCAAGGCGGTTTTATCGTCAAATGCGCTCAAATCCACCGCCAGCATATCCATCGCCACACGTCCAATGATGGGCGCACGGTGGGCTGCGCCGTTCAGCACGACCAGCACTTCGCCGTTTTCCACCACTCTAGGGTAGCCATCGCCATAGCCTGCGCTGACAATGCCGATGAATGCTGACTTGTCGGCTTGCCATAGCGCGCCATAGCTGACAGATTCGCCTGCGTTAAGCTCATGCACCGCCATGATTTGTGCGCCAAATGTCATGACAGGGCGTAGATTTAGTGCGTGCGCTGAGCGGTTGGCAAAGGGGCTTGAGCCATACAGTGCAATGCCAGCACGCACCCAGTTGTGGTGCTGATTAGGAAAATTAAAAATGCCTGCCGAATTGCACAGTGAGCCTTGCACATCAGGGCTGACGGTTTGGCGCAGACTGTGCAAAAGTTCATCAAAACGTGCGATTTGCACAGCATTAAGTGCGTGTTCGTCATCGGCACACGCAAAATGGCTGGTTAGAATCAGACGATAGCCTGCTTGGTGCAGCTTTTGGGCGGCAATGGTGGCTTGTTCGGCGTCAAAGCCTAGGCGATTCATGCCTGTGTTGTATTTTAGCCAAACGGTGCGTGTATGGCTGTCTTGTGGTGGTAAATGCTGCAATGCCCAGTTAAGCTGAGCTTCACAATGAATCAGCGACATGAAATTTTGCGTGATGGTGTTTTGCCATTCGGTTTTGCTAAATACACCTTCAATCAGCACAATCGGCTGCGACAAACCGTGCGCTTGGCAGGCTTTTTTGACGTCCAATGCTTCATCAAAGCACGCCACGCCGAAGCCGTCCGCCTTGGCAAGCCCTGCGATGACATTTGCCACACCATGCCCGTAGGCGTTTGCTTTAACCATCGCTAAGACCTTGGCAGGCTTGGCATTGATGTGGGTTTGCTCGGTGATGATATTAAGATTGTGCGCTAGGGCGTTAGTGTCAATGGTGATGGTGGTATTGCGCATGGTGTTTTTAATTGTAATAAAATGGTGGTAAAAAATAAGCTAATTAAAGCCGTCAATCTGAGTGGTTAAAGTTTGCCAAGATAGACGTTGTAAAAATAATGGCTTTTAAGGTTTTAAAGTTTCTGTCAGCTTAGATTGTAGTTATTAAGAAAAACTAAATAAAATCGCCAAATATCATCAAAGATTTTTTGGTGTATTAACCGACGACTGATCGGTAAAATCCTTGGTTTGGCAAGAAAAATTCGTCCCTAAAATCCGTCAAAACCGCTTATTCTGGCTCGTAATCGTCAGGCATACCAGAGCTTTGAATCAGATTGACAAATCTTGTGTACTCGCCTTGGAACGACAAAGGCACCGTGCCAATCGGGCCGTTACGCTGCTTGCCGATGATGATTTCGGCAAAACCTTTGTTGTCGGCTTTGTCTTTGTTGTACACTTCATCACGATAAATGAACATAATCAAGTCCGCATCCTGTTCAATCGCACCAGATTCACGCAAATCAGACATCACAGGGCGTTTGTTTGGGCGGTTTTCTAGGCTGCGGTTGAGCTGCGACAGCGCAATCACAGGGCAGTCCATCTCCCTTGCCAAAGCCTTTAAGCTGCGGCTGATTTCGCCAATTTCACCCACACGGTTATTTTCCATGCCCGGCACTTTCATCAGCTGCAGATAGTCAATGATAATCATGCCAAGTCCGCCTTCGTGGTTCTTAGCAAGGCGACGGCAGGTGGAGCGCACTTCTGATGGCGGCAGGTTATTGCGCGCGTCCACATACAGGTGCGTGTTTTGCAGCGTGGTCATGGCGGTAGAAAAGCGCGCCCATTCGTTTTCGTCCATGTTGCCAGAGCGCAGGTTGGTTTGGTTGATTGCGCCAAACGATGAAATCAAACGCTGCACAATGCTTTCAGCAGGCATTTCCATAGAAAACACCACCACAGGCAAGCCCTTTAGCAGCGCGCTTTCGGCAAGATTCATGGCAAAAGTGGTCTTACCCATAGAAGGGCGCGCGGCAACGACCACCATATCGCCTTTTTGCAGGCCTTGGGTTTTGTTGTTCAGCTCGTCAAATGGCGTTTCAAGCCCAATCATCATGCCGTCATGGGCTTTAAGCTCTTGTAGGCGTTCCACCACGTTTTGTAGGATGTCAGGAATGTACTGCGCGCCTTGCTTGCCCACGCCGCTGGTGTAATTTTCATTGATGCGAAAAATGTCCGCTTCCACCGTGTCCAAAATGTCGCTCACGCTTTGCTCTTTTGGGTGGTAGGCGAGATTCAGCATGTTATTCGCCGCCTTGATGAGCTGACGATACACCGACAATTCACGCACACGCTCGGCATAAGAAACGATGTTAAAAAACGTGGCAGGGCTTTGGTTGATGGTGATGAGATACTCTTCGCCGCCTGCTTTTTCTAGTAAGTTTTGGCGAGTGAGCAATTCTGACACCATCAGCGCATCGTGCTTGTCATTGACTCTGGCAAGCTGGGTGATGGCACGAAAAATCAGCTTATGACGCTCGCCATAAAAATCTTCTTCTTTCACCACGCCATCTACTTTTTCATAGGATTCATCAATCCCCATCAAGGACGCCAAAAGCGCACGCTCAATGTCAATATTATGCGGCGGCGCAAGGTTCATCAGGCTGTCTTTGGCTTGGCTGGTGTTGCCTGCCGCCACGTTTTCTATGGCGTTTTGCACGGCTTTGAGTGCTTTGTCAGGATTGGGATTGGCAACGGTGTTCATGAGTGTAATTGGGTTTGTGTGTGGTTGGGAAGTTGATTGGTTTTGGCGAATTTATTGGCAGTTTGTTAAAATTAAAAGCAAATTTCCCACATTTTTTAGCCAAAATCATTCATTAAAAGTGAACGTCAAATCAGCCAAATCATCATCAAGTTGGTGTAATTGATGATAAATCAAACTGCGATTTAATCCTAAGAATTTTACCACAAATGCGCCGTAAATGCGCCAAAAATATGTGATAAAATGTACCAAAGCGTCTATCATTTTAAAACAAAACCCAAAAACCAAACGATTAAACGACAACCAAATTGGAAAAACTTATGCAAAATAAACCACTTGTCATCACCACAGGCGAACCTGCTGGCATTGGCATGGACATCGTGATTGATGTGCTTGCCAAACATCGCAGTGCCATCAGTACAGACTTGATTATTTTGGCGGACGCTCAGGCGTTTTTTGAGCGTTTTGAGTGCTTAAAGTCGCTGGATAAAACGCTGGTTTTGCCTGAAATTTTTGTATTGAAATTGAGCAAGCAAGCGTTTACTGAATTGTCTTGCAGTGATTTATTTGCCAATAAATCCGAGTGGGATAATTTTGTAGAAAAACTTAATAATAGTTTGCAAGAAAAGAGTGCCAATAATAGCAAGTTGATGCTGGTGGATGTGGCTTGTGCCGAAAAAGTTGTGGCGGGACAATTAAACACCGCCAACGCTAAAATGGTGGCAAATCAGCTGTATTTGGCGCACCGTTTGGCAAGTGCTGGCGTGGTAGCAGGCATTGTTACCGCGCCGCTACAAAAATCGGTGCTGATTGATGGTGGTGTTACGCTTGCTGATGGTGCGATGTTCAGCGGTCATACCGAGTATTTTATGCAGGCGGCTGGCTGCGATAAAGTGGTGATGATGCTTGCCAATGCTAAGATGCGCGTGGCGTTGGTAACGACGCATTTGCCCTTAAAAGACGTGGCGGCGGCGATTACGCCTGAAGCGGTGCGCCAAACGGTGCAGATTACGCATGACGCCTTGGTGCAGCAATTCGCCATTAAAAATCCGAAAATTTTGGTTTGCGGGCTTAATCCACACGCAGGCGAAGGCGGTCATTTGGGCGATGAAGAGCTGACCGTGATCAATCCTGTGCTGCAAACGCTCATTAACGATGGCATGGATATTTCGCTTGCCATGCCTGCCGACACGCTGTTTACTGATAAGTATTTACAAAGCGCAGACGCTGTAATTTCAATGTATCACGACCAAGGTTTGCCAGTGCTAAAATCACACGGTTTTGGCGATACGGTGAACATCACGCTGGGTTTGCCTTATGTGCGTACGTCTGTGGACCACGGCACGGCGCTGGATTTGGCAGGCATTGGGCGAGCAAGTAGTAGTAGCTTACTACAAGCAATCAGCGTGGCACTGCAGATGAACGGACAAGCAGATACTTAAAGCAAGATTTATTATTAAGTTTAACTAAATAATTAAAAACAGCAAATGATATTTCCGTTTGCTGTTTTTTTTAAGTATAAAATTTTACTGACGACTGCGCAAAGGCGCTATTTTAATGCCGTCACATCATCAAGCAGCTGCGCCAAAGCTGCGCCTGCGTTGTCGGTTTTCATGAATTGCTCACCGATTAAAAAGTGGTGAATGCCGCCATTTTGCATGGTGCGAATGTCGTGCGCATCGTTCAGACCGCTTTCGCTGACCACCAGCGCGTCCGCACCCAGCTCATCAAACAGCGTCTGACATAGGCGCAGGCTGTGCGCCAAATCCACCTTAAAAGTGTTCAAATCACGGTTGTTAATGCCGTAAATATTGTGGCTGGAGCGTGGCAGAGCAAGGGCGCGGCGCAGCTCATCTTCGGTGTGAATTTCAATCAAAACGCCCATGCCAAGCGAGATGGCAAGGGCGTGTAAGTGTGCCACCGTCTCATCATCAAGGCACGCCATGATGAGCAAAATGCAGTCCGCACCCAGAGCATAAGATTCATAAATGTGGTACTCATCTACCATAAAATCTTTGCGCAGCACAGGCAGGGCGCAGGCATTGCGAGCGGCTTGTAGATAGTCGTCCGCCCCTTGAAAATACTCACGGTCTGTCAATACTGACAGGCACGCTGCACCTGCGTTTTCATAGCCGATGGCGCTTGCCACAGGGTCAAAATTTTGGCAAATCACGCCTTTTGATGGCGATGCTTTTTTGATTTCGCTGATGATGCCAATGCTGTTATTGGCGGCTTTGGTGCGCAGTGCGTTGGCAAAACCGCGCGGTTTATCGCTGCGATTGGCGGCTTGCGCCTTGATGGCTTCTAGGCTGACGCTTTGTTTGGCGGCGGCGATTTCTTGGTGTTTGGTGGCGACAATGCGCTGTAAAATGCTTGGCGTACTCATGATTGATAGGTTTTAAATATGGGTTTTAATGTAAGTTTGCAATAATTGTATGCTTGACGTCAATGATTGTCCGCTATTATTTGCATTTGTGCTGATTATTAAGTTTTTCTTTATAAAATCACGCCACTCATAAAGACTGGGTGAATTGCACAAATTCGCCAAATTTCTCGTAGGCTTTACCAGAATTTAAGATGGCTTTGGCTTGCTGCACGCCATCGGCATGGCTTGACGCACGTCCTGCAACATAAATGGCAGCGCCTGCGTTTAGGGCGATGATGTCTTGCGCTTTTTGCAAGGTGGCTTTATCCACATTGATGTCAGGCTTGCCAAGTGCCGCCACAATCAACTCAAGGCTTTGCGCTGCCGAGCTAACCGCCAAGCCGTCCAAGGATTGCGCTTGTACGCCTAAGTCGGCAGGTGCGATGTCGTAGCTTGTGATTTGTCCTTTTTTCAATTCGGCAACGTGCGTAGGCGCAGCAAGGCTAAATTCGTCTAAGCCGTCCTGTGAGCAAATCACCATGGCTTGCTCACTGCCTAAATTTTGCAAAACTTTGGCAAGCGGTGCGCACAATTCTGGACGAAAAACGCCAATCACCGAGCGTTTTACGCCAGCAGGATTTGTTAGCGGGCCTAAAATATTAAAAATGGTGCGTGTTTTTAAGGCGCGGCGCACAGGAACAGCGTGGCGCATGGCGGTGTGGTGATTTGGCGCGAACAAAAAGCCCATGCCGCACGCTTTGATACATTCTGTAACTTGTGTGCCTGTCAAATTTAGACGAATGCCCGCTTGTTCAAGCAAGTCTGATGAGCCAGAACTGCTGGATACGCCACGCCCGCCATGCTTGGCGACAACCGCGCCTGCACTGGCAGCCACGAATGCTGAAGCGGTGGAGACGTTGAATAAATTTGCGCCATCGCCACCTGTGCCGACAATGTCTACCGTATTTTCAAGCGTTGGCAGAGTGATGGTGTCCGCCAATGAAAGCATGGCTTTGGCAGCGGCGGTGATTTCCGTTACGCTTTCGCCCTTCATACGCAGCGCGGCAAGCAGTGCGCCCAGCATGGCATCGCTGCATTTGCCTTGCATGATGATGAGCATGAGCTGATACATGGCTTGTTCGTCTAAATCTTTGCCATCTAAAATGGTGTTTAGCGCGCTGCTAAGTAGGGCGGAGATTTCGTCATCGCTGAGTGTTGAAATGTCGGCAGTGGTCATGAAAATCCTTGAAATTATTGTTAGTCGTGAATGTTGTTTTACTTGCTATTATGTAGAAATTCTTAAAAATACTTCTTACGGTGTGGTAAATTATATCGTGGCAATTTATCGTTTTGAGTGCAAAATTCACGCCTTTAAAGTGTGATTTTGGCGACATTAAGCCACTTCTGGTAAATGCTGATTGTCCAATTTCGCCAAGCCATAACGCAGTAAAAAGTTATTAAAAATCTGATAACCATGCTCGCTAAGAATGGATTCTGGGTGAAATTGCACGCCTTCAATCGGCAAGGTTTTGTGGCGCACGCCCATGATTTCTTGTACAGAACCATCGTCATTTTGCGTCCATGCGCTCACTTCTAGGCATTCAGGCAGGCAGGTTTTATCAATCACCAGCGAATGATAACGTGTCGCCATAAAAGGGCTTGGCAGTCCGCTAAACACGCCCACATCGTGATGATGCACAGGTGAGAGTCTGCCGTGCATCACTTCGCCAGCACGCACCACTTTGCCGCCAAACGCCTGCCCGATGGCTTGGTGTCCAAGGCACACGCCAAGCGTTGGGATTTCTTGGCTCAGTTCGGTTAAAATCGGTACGGTAACGCCTGCTTCGGTGGGGCTGCAAGGGCCGGGGCCAAGTACGATGGCTTTGGGATTTAGGGCTTTAATCTCTTCAATACTGGTTTCGTTGTTGCGCAGCACTTTGATGTCTTGTTGCAGTTCGCCAAAATATTGCACAATGTTATAAGTAAAACTACAAAAATTGTCAATCATTAGCAGCATGATTTTTTCCTTTAAATGTTGTATTTTTGTATTGTATCACCTTTGTGGCGTCTGTCAATTCAATAAAGCATGGCTAAATTGCCAAAATCCCTGAAAGCTACGTATGGGTGTGCGCTGGTTTAAAAGAGCAATGCAAAAGGAAAATCACGCCAAGTTGGCAAATGCTCTGTTTTTCTTGCTCGATTTTTGATAAAATGAAAGTTTATGCTTAAAATTTATCAAATTGACTGTTTTGTATTTATAGATAAGCGCACCATCAGTAAAAGATGGTGAACGGTGGGCGATGGTTTGGTGAATTTGGCGACAGATTTTTGGAGAGCGGTTTATGGATCATTCATCATTTTTAACAGGATTGCAAACGCCTTATTATTTGCTGGACGAGCAGGCGATCGTTGATAATTTGACACGCATTGACCGTCTGTGCCGACTGTCTGGCGCAAAGGCATTGCTTGCGCTTAAATGCTTTGCGACTTGGGGTGTGTTTGATGCCATGCGCCCTTATTTGCACGGCACAACGTCATCATCGCTGTTTGAAGTGCGCCTTGGTAAGGAAAAATTTGGCGGTGAAACGCACGCTTATAGTGTGGCGTATGCTGCGCACGAGATTGACGAAGCGCTAAGCTATGCTGATAAGATTATTTTTAATTCTTTCAATCAGTTACACGTATTTAAAGACAAAGCCAAAACAGCTGGCGTGCCTGTGGGTTTGCGCCTAAATCCAAACGTCAGCAATTCATCGTTCATCATTGCCGACCCAGCACGTCCGTTTAGTCGTCTTGGCGAGCATGACGTGGCAAAAATCCTAGACGTGTGCGATGACATCAGCGGCGTGATGATTCATTATAACTGCGAAAATGATGACTTTGCGGCGTTTAGCAAGACTTTGGACGACATCGAGACGAAATTTGCCGATGTGTTTGCCTGCTTAGAATGGGTGAGTTTGGGCGGTGGCATTCATTTTATTGGTGATGAGTATCCGTTGGAATCTTTGGCGCAGCGTCTTAAAGACTTTAGCGAGCGTCATGGCGTGCAGGTGTATCTTGAGCCGGGCGAGGCGGCAGTGCATAATGGCGCGGCGCTTGTAACTACAGTGCTTGACACGCTGCATAACGGCAAAAATTTGGCGGTGGTGGACGCATCTATTGAAGCGCATATGCTGGATTTGTTGATTTATCGTTCGCCTGCGCCTTTGGTGTCTATCAATCATCAAACGCTGAATTTAAGCGAAAATGTGAGTGATGGCAGCACCATCATTTATGGCAAATCATGCTTGGCGGGCGATATTTTTGGCGAATATCAGCTGGGCGCGCTAAAACAGCCGCTTGCCATTGGCGATCAAGTAGCGTTTGGCAATGCCGCCGCTTATACGATGGTCAAGAAAAACTGGTTTAATGGCGTGGATATGCCGTCCATCGTGATTAAAAAACTGGACGGCACCATCAGCATTCAGCGCACCTTTGATTATGATGATTATAAAGACAGCTTGTCTTAAATTTTAAATCGCATTTAAATTATAAAATAAACGCACTTAACTAAATCCAAAAACCCAAATAATAATCGCGCAAGGCGATGATGGAGGAAAGCAACGAATGACACACACACCAAAAAACGTTCTTATTGTTGGTGCTGGCGGCGTGGCGCAAGTGGTGGCGCACAAATGCGTGCAGCACGCGGATAAATTTGGCGGCATTCATCTTGCCAGTCGTACGCTGGATAAATGCCAAGCCATCATCGCAACGCTGGCACAAAAAAATCTGCCAAGCGACGCCATCACAGCGCACAGTGTGGACGCGCTGGACGTGGATGCGCTGGCTGAGTTGATTCGCAAGATTGACGCTAAGATCGTAATCAATGTGGGTTCGTCATTCATTAACATGAGCGTGATGGACGCGTGTATTGCCACAGGTGCGGCATATTTGGACACCGCCATTCACGAAGACCCGAACAAAGTGTGCGAAACCCCGCCTTGGTACGCCAATCACGAATGGCGCAAAAAAGACGCTTTTAAGGCGGCAAATACCACCGCCATTTTAGGAATCGGCTTTGATCCGGGTGTGGTGAATGCTTATGCCAGATTGGGTGTGGACGAGTTTTTTGACGTTGGCAGTGTAACGGACATTGACATCATTGACATCAATGCAGGTTCGCACGGACAATATTTCGCCACCAATTTCAACCCAGAAATCAATTTTCGTGAATTTACAGGCGTGGTGTATTCTTGGCAAAACAGCGCATGGCAAACCAATCAAATGTTTGAAATCAAGCGCACCGATGATTTGCCAGAAGTGGGCGTGCAGCACAGCTATCTGACGGGGCATGACGAGCTGCATTCTTTGTCAAAATTCCTTGACGTGCCAAATATCCGCTTTTGGATGGGCTTTGGCGATCATTACATCAATGTCTTTACCGTGCTAAAAAACTTAGGTCTATTATCCGAAAAGCCCGTAACGCTTGATGATGGCAGAGAAGTTGTGCCGCTAAAACTGGTGAAAGCGGTGCTGCCAGACCCAAGCTCGCTTGCGCCAAATTACACAGGCAAAACGTGCATTGGCAATAAAATGCGTGGTAAAAAAGACGGTAAACCCAGCGAGATTTTCGTTTATAATGTCGTGGATCATAAGGCGGCTCATGAAGAAGTCGGCTCGCAGGGCATTTCTTATACCGCAGGCGTGCCAGCAGTGGCAGCGGCGATTTTGATTGCTGATGGCGTGTGGGACGTAGGCATAATGGTAAACGTAGAAGAGCTTGACCCTAAGCCTTTGATTAACCTAATGAATACGATGGGACTGACCACACGCATTCAAGATGACAACGGCGATCGCTTGCTGGAATTTAGCTAAGCGATTGAAAATACAAGTATGCTAATTCGTAAATTATTCAAATTTGAAAATGCGCACATTGTGCGTAATTGCACGTCCGATCGTTGCAGTCGCTCAATTCATGGGCATAGCTATGAAGTGGAGTTGATTTTAGAAGCGCACCGCCTTGATAATGGGCAGATGGTGTATGATTTTGGCTTGCTAAAATCGCACATCAAAGAGCTGATTGACAGCTTTGATCATGCCATCACCTTTTGGGATAAGGACGACAAAGACTACATCGCAGCGTGCAAGGCGTTTAGCGCACGCTGGGTGAGTTTGCCGGTGTCGCCATCGGCAGAGCAATTTAGCCGTGTGATTTTTTGTTGGGCGGACGCACTGCTCAAAAACACCGTCATGCAAAATGGCGAAGATGGCGTGCGTGTGCATTCGGTCATCGTCCATGAGACCGCCACAGGCTATGCGCAGTGCTTTTTAGAAGACGTACAAAATCCGCAGATGGGCGAGCTTCGGCTGACGGATTTTGAGTTCAGCGAGCAAGTGCGTACCGAGTGGAGCGATTCTTTGATGTTTGATAAGCTCATCAATGGCGAAGCAATCATCAATCCTAAGCCGCAGCGTCAAGTGGCGTTGTGATTAGTCTTGTAGTTTTAATGTATAAAAAGCCATGAATACCGCCAATTCGCAAGCCTTTCAACTCACTTTGCGCCTAAAAAACGAAGCCGACACTCAAAGATTTGCAGAGGCGTTGGCTGCACTAAATCCAGCGGGCAGTCTGTGGCTGTCTGGTGATTTGGGCGCAGGCAAGACGACATTCACACGCTATTTTTTGCGTGCGCTTGGGCATGATGGCGCGGTAAAAAGTCCGACTTATACATTGGTTGAGCCGTATCGCTTGGCCACGCCATTTGGTGAAAAACCTGTCTATCATGCGGATTTGTATCGCTTGCAAGACCCAGAAGAGCTTGAATTTATTGGCTTTTTTGAGTATTTTGATGAGCCAAATGCGCTGGTTATCATTGAATGGGCGAGCCGTGCGCTTGATGTGCTGCCAAAGCCTGATTGGCAGATTGACATTCTTAAGCAGGGCGATGAAGCACGCAGCGTTATGCTGACTTGTCATGATGGCAATCAGCAGTCGTTGCAAACGCTGACGCAAACACTGACACAGACGCTTGCAGAATTGATGTGATGGATTTGGTGTCGTTGTATTTACATCTTGCAGCGTTTAAAATTTACGATACTTAAAAACTTTCAGCACTTAAATTTTTAGCAAATTCATCTTAAAACCCATCTTGCCAATAAATCCATCTTATCATTTAACACCCATCTATCACACCATAAAATCCCATGAATCATCTGCCACATTATGCCAAACTGCCTGATAATGCCGTGCTGTCGCTGATTGCGCCAACCGCCAGCGGTAAGACGGATTTGGCGTGTCGGCTGTATGACACAGGGCGTTTTGAGCTGATTTCGGTGGACAGTGCGCTGATTTATCGTGCGATGGACATCGGCACCGCCAAACCAAGCTGTGATGAGCTGGTGCGCTATCCGCATCATTTGGTGGACATCATCAGTCCTGAAGACAGCTACAGCGTGGCGCAGTTTACCCAAGATGTGTCAAGATTGATTGGCGAGATTCACGGACGTGGCAAAATTCCGCTGCTGGTCGGTGGTACGATGATGTATTATTTGGCGCTGTTTGAAGGTTTATCCGCCGTGCCAGACAGCGATAAAACGGTGCGAGAGCAGGTGGCGAAGTGGCGGAGTGAAGCGGGCATGGGCGAGCTGTATGCGTTTTTACAAGACAAAGACCCTGTGATTTGCAAGCGTCTGACCGTGAGCGACACGCAGCGCATCACACGCGCGGTGGAAGTGTATTTGCAGACAGGCAAGCCGATGTCTTGGTGGCAAAACACCCCAAAAACTGCCTTGGCGCACAGCCCAAATCAAACGTGGCTGGCAGCGTCCGTCATGCCTGACAGGGCGTGGCTGCACGAGCGCATTGATCGGCGGCTTATCATGATGTGGCAGGCGGGATTTTTGGCGGAAGTGGTGGCTTTGCTTACCGATTATGCGCTTAATCCTGATATGCCGTCTTTGCGCTGCGTGGGTTATCGGCAGGCGGTGGAATTTTTGGCGACGGTTAATCACCCAGTCATGCAGCGCACCGATGCCTTGGCGAAATTTACCGATGGCGTGCAGCAGATGCTTAGTGGTGATGAGCGTGATTTTTTTGCTGCGCATTACGCACAAGTGCAAGCGGTGATTGATAATCCTAATGAATTTTTACGCTTGGCGGATTTGCCTGTGAGTCGTCATAAGGTTGCCAGCCCACTACAAATCGCTTGCCAAACGCTCAAAAACCGCGCGCTATACGCCACAAGACAGCTTGCCAAACGCCAGTACACTTGGCAGCGCAGCCTTGCAAAACTTGACAAGGCGTCTGACGGCGCAGCAAATTTACGCATTGTGGCGTATGGCGATGTACAGACTTTGGTACGGCAGCTTTTGGGTGAGCAAGGTATTTAAGAAAGTTTGTCGCTAAAATGCGTAACGATTGGTAAAAATTTAGCAAAAAAATGCAATAAAAAGTGATTTTTTCATTGACAACGTCAAATGGGGCGGTTAAGATAAATCATTATACCAAGTAATGATTTAATGATAAGTTGTCTTAAAGTTGGCGGTCAGATGGCTGGCGATTTATAAAAAGAACCAATAGGCTTGGTTGATAATACAACAATTAAAATCAAAATTTAAGCAACAAACCGAGCAAGCATCGGTGCGACATTCAGCGGTCAGTTGCCGCTTTTGGAGAAATTATGTCAAAAGGACAAAGCCTACAAGACCCTTTTTTGAACGCTTTGCGTAAAGATCGTATTCCTGTGTCTATTTTTTTGGTGAACGGCATAAAGTTGCAGGGGCAGATTGAGTCGTTTGATCAATATGTGGTATTGCTAAAAAATACCGTCAGTCAAATGGTGTATAAGCACGCCATTTCTACCGTTGTGCCGACCAGAAATCCACGCACCGAAGGCACAGGTACGCAGCCTGCTGGCGCAAATTATCCAAACCCACCACTGGGCGGTCAGGGCGGTTTTGCGCAAGGTGCTTTGGGCGGGCAAGGTCTACAAGGCATGGGTGCGCAAAATATGAGCGGACAAGGTGCGCTTGGTGGGCAGTCTTTTGATCGTGGTTTTGGCGCGCAAAGACCTGCTGGCGGTTTTACACGCACGCCACCGAATGACAATTTTGGCGCAAATCGTGGCTTTGAGCGTGGCAGCTATCCGCAAAACGGCTTTGGCAATACAGGCTTTGAGCGTGGATTTGACCGCTCTGGCTACGAAGAGCGTGGCTTTGATGGTAAAAACTTTGAAAAAAGCGAGCAGCGAACTTTTGACCGCTCTGCTTTTAATGACAAAGGTTTTGATGTCAAATTCGGTAAAGATGACGACTATCAAGGCTGATTGTGATTTAAATTGATGAATGTAAATAACCATCAATCATAGCAAAATCAAACCAAAACCCATGTAGCGCATGGGTTTTGTCGTATTTAGTGGGAAGTGTTATGCTGTTTGGGTGCTTGGTGGATTTGTAGAAAAATTTACCAAATATACACCAAAAACAACGTCAAATTAAGATAAATGTGCTATGATAACAAGCTAAAGTTGGTAAAACTGCGTCAAGATAAAAGCTGCAGTTAGCCAAAACGTTTATAACAAATCAGCCAACAAATCAGCACGCAACAACCTTAAGTATAATAACCATGAAAACCGACATCGCACAGTCTACCATCAATTATAACACCAATTTTATTGACGATGCCAAGCAGGCGATTCGCACCGAACAGCACGCTTTGGACGTTTTGATTGGCGAGCTGGACGCGCGTTTTACTAAGGCGTGTGAGACGATTTTGCGCTGCCAAGGGCGTGTGGTGATTACAGGCATGGGTAAGTCTGGGCATATTGGGCGTAAGATTGCCGCCACGTTTGCGTCCACAGGCACGCCGTCTTTTTTTATGCATCCGGGTGAAGCTGGGCATGGCGATTTGGGCATGCTGGTGGCAGGCGATGTGCTGATTGCCATTTCCAATTCTGGCGAGTCGGACGAGATTCGTACGCTGATTCCTGTGGTGAAGCAGCTTGAAATTCCGCTTATTAGTATCAGCCGTGATAAGCGTGGTTTCTTGCCGCAAGCTGCCGACATTGCATTGACGCTTGGTAAGTCTGAAGAAGCCTGTCCACTAGGACTTGCGCCAACGTCCAGCACCACTGCCACATTGGCACTGGGCGATGCGTTGGCGGTGGCACTTTTACACGCGCGCGGCTTTACCAGCAATGACTTTGCGCTGTCGCATCCAGCAGGCGCGTTGGGGCGTAAGCTGCTCACACGTGTTCAAGATTTGATGCACACCAGCAATTTGCCAACCGTGCATGAAGCGGTGGCACTGGGTGATGCGCTGTTTGCCATGACCAGCGGACGGCTTGGACTTGCGGTGGTAGTGGACGATGACGAGCGTGTGGTGGGGATTTTCACCGATGGCGATTTACGCCGCAAACTTTCGCAGCGCACCGACCTTGATACACCGATTGGCGAGCTGATGACACGCACGCCAAAATTCACCACGGCTGATATGCGTGCGTCTGATGCTTTGTCTTTAATGAATGAAAACAGCATTGGGCAATTATTGGTGCTAGAATCTGATAAGTTGATTGGCGTCATCAGCATTCATGATTTGCTGCAAGCTGGCGTAAGCTGAATTTAAAAAGCACATTCAAAATTTAAAATTTTAATAAAATCAAAAAGTTAAAAGGTTACATTATGAGTACCGCCTTGTACGAAAAAGCCAAAAAAATTCGCTTATTTGCCATGGACGTGGACGGCATTTTATCAGATGGTAAAATCATTTATAATTCGTATGACGTTGAAACCAAAGCCTTTTATGTGCAAGATGGCGTGGGCTTAAAGGCACTGCAAGACGCTGGCGTGGTGCTTGCCATCATCACAGGGCGCACATCACCGATGGTGGAACGCCGTGCGCGTGAGCTTGGTATTCATCATGTGGTGCAAGGCAGGGACGATAAATTCGTTGCGCTGTCGGCATTGGCGGACGAGCTGGGGCTTTTGCTTGACGAGTGCGCTTATATGGGCGATGATTTGCCAGATTTAAAGGCGGTGCGTGAAGCAGGGCTTGGCGTGAGTGTGCCAAATGGCTGCAGCGAAACGCGTGCGGTGGCGGATTTTGTAACCGAGCGCACAGGTGGTAATGGCGCAGTGCGTGAAGCGTGCGAGCTTGTGCTAAAAGCTAAAGGCTGCTACGATGATTTTATCGCCAAATTCCTATAAAATGCACAAGCTGGGCAAGATTTGCCGAAGCGTGGCGGATTTGCAAGGCGTAAGAGTATTGATTGATTGCGATGAATATTAAGATTTTAAGCATTCTTGGGGCGATGGCGCTGGCTGCAGGCGTGTGGTTTTTTTATAAAGAAGACGTGGAAGTTGCACCAACCGTGCCTGCCAAGCCTGAAGTCAGCTATGAAGTCAGCGAAATCAAGGCGGTGCAGACCAGTGCTGAAACTGGCGAGACTGAATACACGCTGACGGCTGATTCGCTGGTGCAGACGCACTCAGGCGAAGATGAGATGGTGAACGCTGCGATGACGTGGACGCCGCCAGAAGGCGAGACTTATCACATCAGTGCTAAGCGTGCCAAACTTGACCAAGAAACGGGCGATTTACAGCTTGCTGATGGCGCGGTTTTGACCAGAAAAGCGACGCAAAATAAGCCAGAACTTGTCATCACAGGCGATGTGTTTGTGGGCAATACTAAAGCGCGCACGGTGCATAGCGATTCGCCAGTGATGGTGATGCAAGGCGAAGATCGCTTTAGTGCGCAGCGTTTTTCTGCTGATTTGCAGTCGGGCGAGTATGAATTTTATCAGATTGAAATTTTGTATAACGCCGCCGAACGCAAGGACAAGCCGCTGTTTTAAAGGTTTGAATAGCAGTGGTTTAAATAGCAAAATGGGCAGGATTTCCCAAGCGGTTTTGATTTTCATATTGTGTGATTTTTATTATTTTTAGTATTTTTGAGTATCCATGATGGCAAAGATTTTTTCAAACAAACTGGCGATGGTGGTGTATGGCGTGCTTGCTTTTGGGGTGATGACAGCGAACGCACTGCCTTCTGATTCTAAGCAGCCGATTCGCTTGCTGGCAGATAAGGCGACTTATGTGGAGCGCACAGGCGTAACTACTTATTCGGGCAATGTTACGGTGGAGCAAGGCACGCTAAAAATCGCCGCCGACAACATCACGCTAAATCTTGATAATAATCGCAGCATCAAAAATGCCGTAGCGACAGGGCGACCTGCAACCATGCAGCAAGTTGTTACTAAGGAAAAAGGCTTGGCAAAAGGGCAGGCGAATCGCATTGATTATGACACCACGACAGGCATCATCACGCTGACAGGCAACGCCAAATTAACCCAAGCTGGCGCAAGTTTTTCTGGTAACGTCATTCGCTACAGCCTAAGCAAGGGCGATGTGGAAGCCAATGCAGGCGGCGGTCAGCGTGTGGAGCTGATTTTCCCACCGAGCGAAAGCGGCAGTTTGCGTGGGGTGCGCTGATGGCAAACACGCTATCCATGCGGCATTTGGGCAAGCGTTACGGTCAGCGTTGGGTGGTAAAAGACGTATCGTTTGAAGTAAACCAAGGGCAAGTGGTGGGTATTTTGGGCCCGAATGGCGCAGGCAAAACGACCAGTTTTTATATGGTGATTGGGCTTGTGCCGATGGATCGTGGGCAGGTGCTGCTTGGCGAGCAGGATTTGTCCAAAAAAGCCATGCACGAGCGCGCCGCCAAAGGCATCGGCTATTTGCCACAAGAAGCGTCCATTTTTCGTAAGCTCACCATTGAAGAAAATATCTTATCCATTTTGCAAACACGCAAGGATTTGAATAAATCTGAGCAGCAAGCGGAGCTAGAAAAGCTGATTGGCGAGTTTCATCTGGGACATGTGCGTGCGTCTTTAGGCATGAGCGTGTCTGGTGGTGAGCGCCGCCGCTGTGAAATCGCACGCGCTTTGGCGAGTAATCCAAAGTATATCTTGCTCGATGAGCCGTTTGCTGGCGTTGATCCCATTTCGGTGGGCGACATCAAAGACGTCATCACAGCACTCAAGGCGCGCGGCATTGGCGTGCTGATCACCGACCACAACGTGCGAGAAACGCTGTCCATCTGCGAAAAAGCCTACATCGTGTCTGAAGGCGCAATCATCGCTGAAGGCTCACCCGATGAAATCTTGGCAAATGAGCTGGTGCAAAATGTGTACTTGGGCAAGGATTTTAGTGTGTAGTGGTGTTTGGTTTGTTTGAGTTTTTTGCGTTGTGATAGCAAAATCGATTTAAAAAATTTCCGCCTTTTGGGGCGGATTTTTTATGGCTATTTTAAAATTGTTGGCTGGTTACATAGGGAAATTGTGTGGTATTTGTGTGTTTTAAAGGGCTTATTTTGCTGTGTCAAAAAGCGTTTAGCGGTCAAAAAGCGTTTTATCAATGGCAATTACTGCCCACGTTACGCCTTGATACTCTGGGTCGTTTTGCAAGACTTCAAGTGGCGTGGTTGTAAATTCAAAAGGCATATTCAAATCAAGCATGGTTTTGATGTGGCTGATCACCACCGATTGTGTTCATTCAAAAGTTCGTCAAGCGACTCGCCAAAACCGTAGCAGCCCGGTACATCAGGCACGACGCTGCCATAATTTGCCATACCTTCATCCTTGGTGATGGCGATTGGAAGGTGCAGCATCTTTGTTTTGGTTGTAAGGTTTGTATCCAGCGTTTGAGTGTTTAAAGAATGATTAGCCTGCGCCAAGCATTCAAGGCAAAACTGCACAGCATAAGGGGCTTTTTGGTAGCTTTGACTGTCTGTAAAAGTAAGATATGAGCGCATAGCTCTGTTGCCAACGCCGCAAAGTTTGGCGATTTGGTTTTGCGACAACCCTGTAATAGCAACCAGTTCGCGCAAATAATCAGGGTCTGGGTTGTAGTGAGTTTGGGCGTTTGGTTTCATAAAATTTTTGAAAAGTTCTTGCGCAAGGATTGAGGTTTATTTAAAAATCCATTGTACCAAGATGAATAATACATTGATGGCAGCAGCAATGCTGGCGGAAATAATAATTATCCTAGGATAGCAGCCGGTTTCTTGTTGTGGTTTAACCGTCTTAGCCCTTAGTTTTTCAACATCAGTTTTGGTATGCTTAAATAGCGTCATTTTATTCTTTAAATGGTGTTGTGTGTTACTGTTTGGGCGTTTGCTTGATGCTGTCTGCTTATTATAGGTGATGTATTTGTGGTTGTTAAGTGTGAATGTTAATAAAGTGTGGGCTAGTTTTGTTAATGAGTGCGATGTATTTAATATTGTGTTTTGGTGCTGGTTAAGGGGTGGGTGATAGTATGGCGATTATCGTTAAGGCATGGTTGTTAAGGTATGGCTTGCTACTCAAGACAGCGCATTTCAAGATAGGGTGCTTGGCAAAACCCAAGCCGAACTATTCAGAAATGGCGGCTTGACACCAAAAGACTTTGCTAATTTGCAGCTGGATAAGAATTTTAGACCGCTGACACTGGCAGAGATTAAAAAGATTGAGCCTTTGGGGTTTGACAAAGCATTTAAAACCGCCAAACCAATTTCAGATGCAACATTCGCTGAAAGTTTACGCATGGCGCAAATGACGGCAAATAGTACAAATAAAGCGCAGTCCATGAGCTTTAGAAAACGTAATGCGCTTGGTCAAAAATGGGTGGTTGCCAACATATCTAAAAATGTGCAGCAAACACTGGGCGCAAAAACAGGCGAAGTATGGCTGTCTGATGACACGCTTATGAAAATGGTTGTTCATCATCCAGAACAAGCAAATATGACGCTGTTTTCATCGGTGCAAAGGATTTTAGATGGCGCAACTAAGGTTGTTAAGAAAGATGATTTAAATGTGGTTTATTTTAGCCAGCAAGGCAAAAACTACATTGTAGTAGTCAAGGCAACCAAGGACAGAAAGGAATTGTATTTGACGACGATTTATCAGGCGGACGAAAAAGAGTTTTACAGGCAAATAAAAAAAGCCACT
This sequence comes from Moraxella caviae, assembly GCF_002014985.1. GTDB lineage: Bacteria > Pseudomonadota > Gammaproteobacteria > Pseudomonadales > Moraxellaceae > Moraxella > Moraxella caviae. The sequence continues at coordinate 21,996 of NZ_MUXU01000017.1, forward strand.
CAGTAAGGCTCCCGTGTGCAGTCTAGGCTACACCACTTACACGCGCTCATTGCAAGGCAAAGGCTACGGCTGGGAGATTATCACCGTGTTTTGAGTGGCTCTTTGCAATATTAAGATAAATTGGGGAAAAAGTCAAATGCGCCATAAAAAAGAGATGAAAAATGAACACAACCACAATTTTTCGCACAATCGCCCAAAGAATTTCACAGTTGGCGGATTTTGACCCTAAGCAGTGGACAACCGCCAACCAAAATTACACACCGCCACACGGGCTGGTATTGGCACTTAATGGTTTTCATAAAACTTCAAACCATAAGCGTACCGCTGTTCAAAACTTGAAATTGTCTTAAAATAAACAAAGCATGAACAATACACAAACAGGCGTGAAATATACGCTTGATGATTATCCAGCGCTTAGGGATTTTTGTAAAATCATCAAGTCATTTGATAGGGGTGAATGCCTGCCAAAGTATCACTCATGCTTTCTTCGGCAAGTTTTAACCCATGAGTGGCTTGTAAATTTAGCCAAGTCTGTGCATCGTCTTGGCAAGTGCGTTGGCACTCATATTAAGCGGTACAAGATACTCTTCACGCAAGATTTCGCCCGGATGAACAGGGCGCATACCATTTTTAAACATAATTTGCTCCTTAATGATAATCCACAATTTCTACATCGTGCGCACCATTTTCCCATACAAAGCAAATGCGGTATTGGTCGTTAATGCGGATGCTGTACTGTCCTTCACGGTCGCCAATCAGTTTTTCTAGGCGATTGGCAGGCGGTACACGCAGTGCGTCTAGCAAAGACACGCCTGATATTTATCCAACACTTCGGGTTTTTATGAATTATGAGCCTGCCATAGCCTAATCGCTTCAGCAACCAACTGATTTTGCGGGATATTGTGCGCCTTTGACAAACTTTCAAGCAAGGCAATATCATCAATGTGCATTTTTAAGCCTTTGGTTTTAAAACCGCGTTTGATGTCGCTGTCTTTTTGGATTTGGGTGGGTGTTTTTGCCATTTATTTACTCCTTGAGCCCTAGCAGACTACCACCGATACGGTGGCAGCCGTTGTGTTAATTATGCTTGACTTAACTGCTAGATTTAAGTAAGATAATCAACACAAGGACAATTGCGATTTGTGCTAGACGTTTTATCGCTGTTCTCTTTCTGCTGGTGGTTAGTGTTAAGTAGCTTGGTTGTTGGCGCAACCTTGCTACCGCCTCCAAGGCGATACCGCTTTGCCTTGTTGGTATATATTGTAAGCTAACCAACGAAAAAAAGCCAAGAACTTAAGCCGTAAAGGTGTAGAGTTCTTGGCTTTTTTATGCCTTTTGTCAAGTGCTGATAGATAAAATTCAAACCAAAGCTCAGCTATTACAGCTAAATTTAACTTATCGAAAATCCGTAGACATGACTTACCTTGACTTTCATTCAATAAAAATTTACTATAATTAAATACACACCATGGGAAGCAAACATGACAGACAGGCTTGATGAATTGCTAAAACGCCAGTTTGCCCGTGATGCCGCCCGTAATAACAGCGAGCACCAAAAACGCCGCCAAGAAACCAGAGCAGAATTTGACCGAGCGCAGCGCATTTCGGATGAAATAAAACAAATCATTGACGAAATGGAACAAATGGAGCGCAACCGCCCAAGTGCTGCTGATACCCTTGCCAATGCCTTTATTAGTGCGTGGTCAATGTTGGCATTTGTCTTTTTTGGTTTTGGTTTAGTTGTCATTGGTATTTTGTTGTTGCATTTTATCGGTTTGATTTAATCGTTTTTGTTGATGCTCATGCTCATGTTGCTACAAATTTTTGAAGGGCTTGGTGAATTCCTTACTTGGCTTATTTATTTGTTTTTTGCCTTGGCGTTCTTGGTGATTGCTGGGGTTGTGCTTTATGCGGTAGCAACGGTTTTGTGGAGTGGTTAAACTCGCCGCTTCTGTCATTTTTTATCATTTTTGCGCTCATCTTTACCTAAGTCGCTTATCAAAAAAGCCTAAGCCTTTGCCAGCTTAGGCTTTATTTTCAGCTTTCATGACGCACGATGGTAAGTTCGTGCCAATCCATTATCTGGGGCAAATTACTTTAGCTATATTAAAACATTCGCTTGCATTGCATTGATGGCGTATAATATGCACTTTTAGGCTTGAATTGCACCACGCTTACTGTTGCAACAAGCCAAAATATGCAACAATACGCACTAATACGACACCATGACAGAATCACAAAAACCCCTTAAAAATCAACACATTCTACTAAAACCTTTATACATCAAAGGCTTAAGAATTGAAAATAGATTGTGGGTTGCGCCTATGGCGGGTGTTACCGACAATCCTTTTCGCAGGCTTGCAAAATCCTTTGGTGCAGGCCATGCTGTCAGCGAGATGATTATTGCTGATACCGCGCTGTACGCACGCCAAAAGTCTTTGTATCGTGCCAATTTTGACGGGGAAATTGCGCCAATTTCAGCGCAGATTGCTGGCGCAGAGCCTGATAAGCTGGCTCAGGCGGCACAATTTCAAGTGGCGAATGGTGCGGCGATTGTGGATATTAACATGGGCTGTCCTGTCAAAAAAGTGTGCCGTAAGTTGGCAGGCTCAGCATTGTTACAAAACGAAGCGCTGGTGCAAGAGCTTTTAGAAATGACCGTGTCTGCGGTGGACGTGCCAGTAACTCTAAAAACACGACTGGGCTATGAAAACGGCAAAGAAAACATCGTGCGCATTGCCCAAATCGCCCAAGACGCTGGCATCGCCGCCATTGCCATTCATGGACGCACCAGAGAAGATAAATATCTGGGCGAAGCACGCTATGAACTTATCAAAGAAGTTAAGCAAAACTTAACAATACCCGTCATTGTCAATGGCGATATTGACAGCCCGCAAAAGGCCAAATGGGTGCAAGAATACACGGGTGCGGATGCGGTGATGATTGGACGGGCAGCGCAAGGCAAACCATGGATTTTTCGGGACATTAAGCATTATTTGCAGACGGGCGAGATTTTACCAGAGCCTGATTTGCCTGAGCTTAAGCAAATTGTACTTGCGCATTTGGACGAATTATACCGCTTTTATGGCGAGTATTCTGGTTGCCGTATTGCACGCAAACACATTGCATGGTACACAGGTGGCTTGGCAAATTCTAATGCCTTTCGTGAAGCCATGTACCAAGAAGAAACAACCGCAGGTCAATACCGTGCAGTAGAGAAATTTTTAAGCAATGCTTAAATAAAGGGGCTGTCCTAGATAATG
>NZ_MUXU01000017.1:25682-48381 GCF_002014985.1 Moraxella caviae
TCATTTACGCAAGTTTAATGGCATTCCCAAAGAGCATTTTGAGCTTTATTTAAAGGAATGCGAATGGCGTTTTAATCACAGTGACTTAAAAACTCAAATTTCCATTTTAAAACAATTAGTTAGGGAGCGTTTGTTCTAGTTATCTAGGACAGCCCCTAAATAAATTCAGTCAAATGTATTCGGCAGGGTGATAGGTATTTAAAAAGTGGTTTTGTGTTCGGTTTATATCAATTAAGACCGTTAAATTCAAACCGCCAAATTGAAACGCTTAAATTTAAGCCGTTCAATCTGGCGGTTTGGTTTTAAAAAGTATTAAAAGGGCATTAAAACTGATACAGCAAACCTAAATTGGTGCTGGATTCCACCGAAGAATCCGTCAATGGGCTGCGTTTTTGTTCGCTAGAAAGCCATTCAAATTTTTGGTTGCCAAATAGGCTTACACGGTCGTTGATTTGGTAAAAGGCGCTTGCCGACACAAAAGGCGAGAAACCTGCGTCCGCCTGATAGACGCTCACGCCTGTGCGAGCCGCTTCGTCTGCCGATACGCCGTAGTAGTATTGGTTGTAATCATCGCTGTACCAAGTAACGCCAGCCTTTGGATACACGGTCAAATCGCCATTCATAAAGTCAAACTTGGAGCGGTGTGCAAGCGACACAGACTGACCGCCGCTGCGATCTAAAATGTCGGTTGCTGCCTTAACTTCAAAGCCGCCCACAGGTGTGATGCGCATATAGCTGACATAAGCGTTTGCCGAAGCCTTGCGCTTGTCCATGCCCTGTAATTGCGAAGTCTTTGCATCGTCTGGATCAAAGCTGCGCCCATCAAAGCCCAAGCCAGCACGCAGCCAGTTTTCGTTGTCTTTGTAGGCGTACACACCGCCTTCAGAGCCTTCTAGGTACACGCGGTTGTTGTCATACAGAAAAAGTGGTGCTGCACCAACGTTATTATCAGTGTCATAGCCGCCAGATTTAAAGCTGGCAACCGCACCCAAGCGCAGGCGTGCGTTATCATCGGTGGGTAGGTTTTGGGCGTGAGCGGCTAGAGCCAGCACACACGCAGACGTCATCAAGCTAAGTTGAGCTAAGATTTTCATAAATTACCGCATTTGTATTGTTTGTGGATTTGAATGTGGGTTACTTGGATTGATTATAAAACAATTTGTTAAATTTTGGGTGAATTTTTGTAACGATTTGACCGCCAAGCCAACCATGCTTATCCGCTGATTTTAAATATTTGGCAAAATAGCAATAAACCCCTGAAAAATCAAGGGTTTATCTTATTAAATCAACGCCAAATAGCCATCTTAGCTGCGTTCAATCGCACGCCAACCAATATCACGGCGATATTGCATACCGTCAAAGCTGATACTGCCCACCGCTTCTAGGGCGCTGATTTGCGCTTGTTTGATGGTGTCGGCAAGGGCGGTAACGCACAGCACACGTCCGCCATCGGTAACGATGTTATCGCCATCCGCCTTTGTGCCAGCGTGGAAAACTTTCACATCTGCGTTAGCGTCTGTGCTTGGCAAGCCTGTGATGACATCGCCTTTGCTTGAGCTTTCTGGGTAGCCTTTGCTGGCAAGCACGATGCCTAGCGCCACTTTGTCGCTCCATTTGGCTTGTTTTGGCAAGTTGCCGTCAAGTCCTGCCAAAATCAAATCGGTCAGCGAGCTTTCTAGGCGCATCATGATTGGCTGGGTTTCAGGGTCGCCAAAGCGGCAGTTAAACTCAATCACATACGGATCATTCGCTGCGTCAATCATCAGACCAGCGTATAAAAATCCTGTATAAGGCGTGCCGTTTGCCTTCATGGCTTCCACAACAGGGCGAATCACACGCTCAATCACTTTGTCATGCACATCAGCAGTTACGACAGGCGCAGGCGAGTACGCACCCATGCCGCCAGTGTTTGCGCCAGTGTCGCCTTCAAAAATGCGCTTGTGGTCTTGGCTGGTTGCCATCGGCAGGATATTGTCGCCATCAATCATGCAGATGAAAGACGCTTCTTCGCCTGCCAAAAACTCTTCAATCACCACACGGCTGCCTGCGTCGCCAAATTTATTGCCCGCCAGCATATCATCAATCGCAGCATTTGCTTCATCAATGCTCATCGCCACAATCACGCCTTTTCCAGCCGCCAAGCCGTCCGCCTTGATGACGATGGGCGCACCTTTTTCTTGCACGAAAGCCTTGGCAGCGTCAATCTCGGTGAACACCTGATAAAAGGCGGTTGGAATGCCGTGTTTTTGCATGAATTCTTTGGCGAATGCCTTTGAGCCTTCTAGCTGGGCGCAGTATTGGCTTGGGCCCCAGATTTTAATGCCAGCGGCGCGCAAATCGTCCACCACGCCTGCCACAAGCGGTGCTTCAGGGCCAACGATGACAAACGCCACATCATTATTTTGGCAAAATTCAATGACAGCGGCGTGGTCGGCAACGTTCAAATCCACGTTTTGTAATTTTGGCTCAAGCGCTGTGCCTGCATTGCCTTTGGCGACAAAAACTTTGGCAACTTTCTCATCTTTGGCTGCTGCCCATGCCAATGCGTGTTCACGGCCGCCAGTGCCAAGTACTAAAATGTTCATGGAAAATTCCTTAAATAAAAAGAGATTATTTTGATTTAATAGGGTTATTTTAATAAAAATGCTTTATCAACTCTTTGTGGGATTGAAGAGTCGACTAAAGTGGCATCCTCTTTGACGTCAAGTATGAACTGATAATAGGATTGGGAAGCTTGTAGGCGACATATTGCACGGGTTGTCCATGCACCCCTATGCGATCCTGACAATTCACTAAAATTGTCACAATATTCAATATACTGTATAAATAGATTGCGATCTCGGGTCAGTCGTTCTAAGTCATCAGGCTCGCGTCTTACAAGTTTACGATATTCAGCATCTCCCAGTTTTTGAAATTCTGCACCTGCGTCTACGATGCAGCCGTTAAATGCCGAAGAGTAGTGCAGCGTATCTTCTTGGTTTAAACATGAAATCAGCTGATTTTTAATTTTAGTTCTGTTTTTGATATATGTTGAGTAATTGTTTGCCATGGCTGGCAGGGTGCTAATGAGTAGCGAGCTGGCAAGCAGGGCAATGTGATGAAATTTGATTTTCATAAAAAGCGTCTGTGTTTGGTTGAGAAATAAAACGGAGGTGTGGTTTGTGCATTGACAACAAAGCTATTTTAAAGCCGTCTTGTGCACGACAATTTTACACGATGTTAATATTATAACTGTCATCGCCCAATTTTACCACCAAGCGATCGCCGCGCTCAAGTTTTCCCACGCCTTTTGGTGTGCCAGTCATGATTAAATCGCCCGCTTGCACGCCATAAAGTTCGTCCAAATACGCCACGATTTCATCAAGCGAATACATGAGTTTGGCGGTGGTGTCGTGTTGGCGTACTTCGCCATTGACGCTTAAAAACAGCTCAAATTCAGCAGGCTTGTAAGGCTTGAAATCGCCCACCCAGCACGCCTGCTTAAAGCCTTTTGCTTTTAGCCACGGCAAGCCTTTTGCTTTAATCACGCTTTGCACATCGCGCGCCGTCAAATCCAGCCCCACCGACACGCCCAAAATTTGGCGATTTTCACCCATTAAAAGCACAAGCTCGGTTTCGTGGTGAACGTCTTGGCTAAACTCAGGTAATGTCAGCGTGTTGCTCGTGCTTAGGCTGCTGTTCGGTTTTAAAAAAATCAGCGGCTCATCAGGCGTGGCATTGCCAAGTTCGCTGATGTGTTCGGCATAGCTGCGTCCAAGGCAATAAATGGTGTTTACCGCAATGTTTTGGGCGGCGCTGCTGTCGGCATGATTATCAGCAGGGTAGAAAGTAACGCTGGGGCGAGTCATGATTTCTCCGTGGCTTTGATGGGGTTGAGGGCGTGGTTTTGGTGTGGTTTTCATGTGATTTTTATGTGATTTGCGGTAATGATTTTCCTATAAAGTGGGTGTTTTGTAAAGTGGCTTTTTATAAACCAATCTTGTAAAGCAATTTCACAAACCGATTTCAAATCATAATTTTAAATCACAAACCAATTTTCAAAAAACCACCACCTGAAAACCACCTAATCCGACTGGCAATGCGTGCTGATGAGCTGCACCAAATGTGGGTGATAATAGGCAGGCAAATCATGTCCCATGCCGTCCACCAGCACAAATTTGGCGTTGGGAATGGCTTTGGCGAGCAGCTTGCCGTGGCTTGGTTTGACCAGTCCGTCTTTGTTGCCGTGAATGATGAGTGTTTTGGCACGGATTTGCTTGCTAAAGCGCAGCACCGAGCCTGTCGCCAAAATTGCTGTGAGCTGCTGACTGACACCCAGCGGATTAAAATTGCGCTGATAGCGTTTTTCGGCAATTTCGCGTGTGCGCTTGATGTCCAAATGCCCCGGCGAGCCGACTGCGGTCATAAACCACACGCTGTGGCGCACCATATCACGCTCCGAGTGGCTTTCTGGGCGGCGAATGAAGGTGAGAAATTGCTTGGGGTTGGGCGGCGCAAGCAGGGCGCGGTTACTTGTGGTGAAAAGTAGGTTTAGTTTATCTATATAATTAGGATAACGTGCCGCCACGATTTGCGCAATGATACCGCCCATAGACGCACCGACCAAACTCACTTTCGTCAGGCGCAGTGTTTTAATCAGCCGTGCCACGTCTTCTGCCATGTCAATGAGCGTGTAGGGCGTGTGTTCTTGGCGGTTTGACAGTCCTGCTTGCATTTTTAGCATCATTTTGAGCGGATTTAGGCGTGGCAAGCCGTTGATACGAATTTGGCTAGACAGCCCTGTATCACGATTATCAAAGCGAATCACAAAAAATCCTGCCTTGATGAACTCTGCAAGCAAAGAATCCGACCAAAACAGCATTTGCGAGCCTAGCCCTGTGATAAACAGCAAGGGCGGATTGTCAGGATTGCCGCCAGCTTCCACGCACAAATGCAGGCCTTCACCGATGTCAATGATGGCTTGGTATAAGTGCGGCGATAAGTCGGACGGCTGCCAGTCAATGCTGCCAAATTTCGCCCAACTGGCAGGCGGCTTGGCAGGCATTGGCGCAAAAAATTCGTTCAAAATCAGATCTCTACCATTTCAAAATCTTCTTTGCCCACGCCACATTCTGGGCAAGTCCAATCGTCTGGAATGTCTTCCCAGCGTGTGCCAGCAGGTAAGCCTTCTTCTGGGCAGCCCACTGCTTCGTCATAAATCCAGCCGCACACCACGCATTGATATTTTTTCATAACAGCTCTCTTGATTTAAAATAATAAATTAAAAATGATAAAATAAGAATGAAATTTTACTTTATTGCTAAGCGTAATTTGCCAAACTTAACCAAGTTGGTAAAAACCTTTTAAGTTTACAGATGTAACGGTTTTTGTTCAAGTGTAATTTGTAAAAATTTGCGATTTTTTGTGGATTTGTGGCGGGTTTGGTTGAAATTTAGCCAAATTGTGCAAGGGCTGGCGTGTTTTTAGCCAATCCATTCAATCAATTTTTTGTAATGAGTTGGCGATAAATTTGCCGATAAACACACCAAAAAGCGCAAATTAAACGCAGATTTGCTCATGGCTTGATTTTGCCGCGCCTTGCCCTTATTAAGGTGTATTGCCGATGGCTGCGTTGATGGCGTTGGCGGATTGATTCTTTTCATTGATAGACCACAATTTTTAAAACCACAACCATTTAGAATAAAACTTACATGCGCATTCCAGACCAAGGGCGAGAAACTCGCAAACTCAATCAACTTGCTAAACAACTCCAAGACGAAGCGCAGCTGACGGGCGTGAATGTGTCAGGCACGCAAATCAGCAGCCGCGCCTTTGAAATGCAGACCGAATATGAGCCAAGTGGCGATCAGCCAAAAGCAATCGCAGGGCTGGTTAGCGGCATCAATCAAGGCATGAATGAGCAACTCTTGCTTGGTGTAACTGGCTCTGGCAAGACTTACACGATGGCAAAGGTGATTGCCGAAAGTGGGCGACCTGCCATCATTATGGCGCATAATAAGACGCTGGCGGCGCAGCTGTATGGCGAGTTTAAGGCGTTTTTTCCGCACAATGCGGTGGAATATTTCGTGTCTTATTATGATTATTATCAGCCTGAAGCCTATGTGCCAGCGAGTGATACGTTCATTGAAAAAGATTCGGCGGTGAATGACCACATTGATCAAATGCGCCTGTCTGCCACGCGTGCTTTGCTTGAGCGCAGGGACGCCATCATCGTGGCGAGTGTGTCGGCGATTTATGGCTTGGGCGACCCAGAAAGTTATCTAAAAATGCTGCTGCACATCGTGGTGGGCGACAGGGTGGATCGCACGGCACTGATTAAGCGCTTGGTGGAGCTGCAGTATGACCGTGGCGATATGGATTTTGCGCGTGGTACTTATCGCATTCGTGGCGAGACGCTGGACATTTATCCTGCCGAGAGTGAAAGCCTTGCGGTGCGTGTGCAGATGTTTGATGATGAAGTGGAGAAAATTGCGTGGTTTGACCCTTTGACAGGCAAAACCGCCAAATCCGTGCCGCGCATTACCATTTATCCAAAGTCGCATTATGTTACGCCAAGAGACCGCCTAGAAGCGGCGCGTGAAACCATCAAAGATGAGCTTGCCACGCAGCTGGAGTATTTTCGTGCGCATGATAAGCTGGTGGAAGCGCAGCGCATCAAAGAGCGTACGCAGTACGACCTTGAGATGATTCAGCAGCTGGGTTATTGTAACGGCATTGAGAACTATTCACGGCATTTGTCAGGCAGACCCGCTGGCGAAGCACCGCCAACGTTGTTTGACTATGTGCCGCCTGATGCGCTGCTGTTTATTGACGAAAGCCACGTTACCGTACCGCAAATTGGCGCGATGTATAAAGGCGACAGAAGCCGCAAAGAGACGCTTGTGCAGTACGGTTTTCGCTTGCCCAGTGCGCTGGATAATCGACCCATGAAATTTGAAGAATGGGAGCGCATTAAGCCCAGCACCATTTATGTATCGGCAACGCCAGCGGCTTATGAGCTTGAGCGTGCTGAGCAAGTGGTGGAGCAAGTCGTGCGCCCAACGGGGCTTGTCGATCCTGTGCTGGAAATTCGTCCTGTATTGACACAAGTGGACGATGTGCTTGGCGAGATTAACCTAAGAAAATCTTTGGACGAGCGTGTGCTGATTACCACGCTGACCAAGCGCATGGCGGAAGATTTGACCAGTTATCTAAAAGAATACGGCATTAAAGTGGCGTATTTGCATTCAGACATTGACACGGTGGAGCGTATGCAAATCATTCATGAGCTGCGCACAGGCGTGCATGATGTGCTGGTGGGGATTAACCTTTTGCGTGAAGGGCTGGATATGCCCGAAGTGTCGCTGGTGGCGATTTTTGATGCGGACAAAGAGGGCTTTTTGCGCTCTGAGCGTTCGCTGATTCAGACGATTGGACGAGCCGCGCGCCACGTCAATGGCAAGGCGATTTTGTACGCGGACAGCATTACGCCAAGTATGCAAAAGGCGATTGATGAGACCGAGCGCCGCCGTGCCAAGCAGATTGCCTTTAACCTTGAACATGGCATTACACCGCAGTCTGCCAAGCGTGCTGTTACTGATAAGATTGACGTGGGCGATGATAATGTCGTAACCGAGATTTTGACCGTGCCAAATGCCATCAGTGATGTGGACGAAGAGATTTTGCGCCGCCCTGAGCTGCTTGCCAAAGAAATCAGCCGCCTAGAAAAGCAAATGCACACTTTGTCTGCCGATTTAAAATTTGAAGAAGCAATGAAAATCCGTGATAAGTTGCTGGCGTTGAAAGAGTGGTTGAAATAGCAAGGCGGTAAAAATGACGTGATGAGCGTGGCGGATATTCGATGAATTGTCGGTGAATTGTTTAAATAATTCTACAATAATTGTAACAATTTGACAATATCGCCAGCCAAACGCCAGATTTAATGATAAAATTACGCCTATAATTAGCCGTGCTTTTAAAGGTGTTACAGTGCAGCAAACGATAGGCGCAAAAGAGCTGTTTTCTTGCGATCTTTTATTAAGACGCAAAGAAATTCTGGCGGATTTTATCAATAAAAACAACAGTATAAATGATGACACAGACATCATGCACATCGCATTTGCGGTGGATAGTACTTATGTTAAATACGCAGGCATTACCGCACATTCTGTCATAAAAAATCATCAAGGTGCGTCGCTGTGTTTTCATTTATTTGTTGATGAAATCAGCCAGCTTGATAAAGATAATTTCATCAAACTTGCCCAAAACGCCCAAGCCAGCGTTTATGTGTATTATTTTAATCCAGCGTATTTCACATCTTTGCCTGTACTGCATCATTTTTCAACCGCCATGTATTACCGCTTGGCGATTGCTGAAATTTTAAAAGATGTGGCGCAGCGTGTTTTATACCTAGACGCTGATGTGCTGTGCGTGGACGAAATTTACAGCCTGTATCGCATGGATTTGCAAGACAAAGTGGCGGCGGTGGTGCTTGACCTTGGCATCAATACCAAGTATCTTGCTTATTCGGCGCACACGCGGCTGTTTGGTTTGCAGCCGACAAATATGTATTTTAATTCAGGCGTGATGTTGATTGACATTGCAGCGTGGCACGCCAAGCGCATCAATGATAAAATCGTGGCGGTGCTGACGCAAACCAAGCATCATTGTTTGTTTGAATGCCCAGACCAAGACGTACTCAACGTTGCCTTGCAAAATGACGTGGTTTTTGTGCCGCCACAATACAACTGGCAACAATGGCACACCCACGAAGCACTGATTGATAATAAGTGGGCGAGCATAAAATTGGTGCATTTTTTGGGTGTGATGAAGCCTTGGGATAATAAAGGCATAAACGCCACTTACGATGAGTATTATGCCAGCAGCCCTTGGGTGCGCACACCAAAACCTGCTGTACACCCATACGCACGCCATTTGTGCGCAGTACCAGCCGCCCAAAAAGTGAGTTATCGCTGTTTTTGATGGCGAATTTGCTGGCAGGCTGGCGGTTTTTGAGTTTTTCATTGCCATGTAAACTGTGCTACAATAGCGCGTGTTTTGGCTGTTTTGGCGGCTGATTTATGGTTTAATCCAAACTTAACAAGGAAACTCCCATGACAAAAAAAATCCCTCATGTGTTGATGATTTTGGACGGTGTTGGGCATCGTGAAGACCCACGTGACAATGCCGTTTTGGCGGCAAATACCCCAAATCTTGACCGCCTAAGCGCCACTTGCCCAAATGGCTTGATTTCAGGCTCTGGCATGGACGTGGGTTTGCCTGATGGGCAATTTGGCAACTCAGAAGTAGGACATATGAACCTTGGTGCTGGCCGTATTTTGTTCCAAGATTCCACACGCATTATGAACGACATCAGCACGGGCGAATTTTTTGAAAACGCAGTGCTGAATCAAGCGGTGCAAAACACGCTGGACAACGAAGGCGCGGTGCATATTTTGGGTCTATTGTCTGATGGCGGCGTGCATGCGCACATTGAGCATATCAAGGCAGCAACCAAATTGGCACTACAAAAAGGCGCATTGCAAGTCTTTATCCACGCCTTTTTGGACGGACGTGATACACCGCCAAAATCTGCCGATGGCTATGTGGCGGATTTACAAAAAGCGCTTGACGCATTGAATGCTGAATTTGAAGGCGAAGCGAAACTTGCCAGCGTGATTGGGCGTTTTTATGCGATGGATCGTGATAAGCGCTGGGATCGTGTGCAGGCAGCGTACGAGCTGCTCACCCAAGCGGCGGCCGTGCGCACCGCCACCGATGGTGCGGACGCAGTGGCGCAGGCATATGCTGCCGATGAGACGGACGAATTTGTACAAGCGACCATCATTGATGATAATGGCGTGATTTGCGACAACGATGGCGTGATTTTTATGAATTTTCGTGCCGACCGTGCGCGTGAGCTGTCGTACGCCTTTGTAGATAAGGAATTTGACGGCTTTGAGCGCAAAGTTTGCCCAGAGTTGTCAGCTTATGTCATGCTGACCAAATATTCAGACGACTTGGCGGACAATGCCAAAACCAGCATTGCTTATGAGCCAACCAGTCTTGCCAACACACTTGGCGAATATTTGCAAAACCAAAACAAAACCCAGCTGCGCATTGCTGAAACCGAAAAATACGCCCACGTTACTTTCTTTTTTAGCGGCGGACGTGAAGAGCTGTACACAGGCGAAGAGCGCATTTTGGTGAATAGCCCAAACGTTACCACCTATGATTTAAAACCTGAAATGAGCGCGTATGAAGTAACGGACAAACTTAAAGCAGCGATTGAGTCTGGTAAGTTTGACGTGCTGATTGTCAATTATGCCAATGGCGACATGGTGGGGCATTCTGGCGTGTTTGAAGCGGCAGTGAAGGCGGTGGAAGCGGTGGACGAGTGTATCGGTGTCATCACCAAAGCGGTGCAAGACGCTGGCGGACACTTGCTGATTACCGCTGACCACGGCAACTGCGAGCAAATGCAAGACTACGAAAGCGGTCAGGTGCATACTCAGCACACCACCGAGCTTGTGCCGTTTATTTATGTGGGCGAGCGTGATGTGTCGGTGCGTACTGGCGGACGTTTGTGCGATGTTGCGCCAACGTTATTGCACTTGATGAACGTGGATAAACCTACCGAAATGACAGGCGAAAGTCTGCTTGTGGATAAGTAATAGCCAAAGCATGGCTGCGTTACTTATGGCTGCGTTACAGCTCAAAAGCATGGCTAAAATCTTGCGTGTGGCGCAGCTTGACAAGGCAATGAACAAAGCGGCAAGTGAGACGATGAATAAAATGACGGATTTTTCAGCAATCAAAATGACGGCATTATCCCAAAGCATGGCTAAGCCAACAACTAAGCCAGCCCAGCCAATCACCAAAAGCGCTTTAATGGCTGCGGTGATGGCAGGGGTTTTGGGTGCAAATCTGCTCATTCATCAGCCTGCTGCCGCCAAAACGCCTGCCCAAACGGTGCGTTTTGCACAAGTGAGCGTGCCAGATTTGGCAGATGGTGATATGGCAAGTAAAGGTGCAAATGCCAATTCTGACACCGCTTCTGGCACCGCCAACGATGCCAACACCGCTGACGGCGCAGAAGGTGATACCAGTGGCGTGTCGCTTGAAGCACTAGAAAGCGAGCCAAACGTGCTGCACGGTATTGATGGCTTGCACCAAGGGCGTGTGCCGCTCAATGCCATTTCACCAAACACACTAAGAACGTTTGTGGCGGCGGTGGATTTGGTGCGCCGTGAATATCCTGATGAAATCAGCGATGACAAGCTGTTTTATCACGCCATCAATGGCATGCTACAAAAAGTGGATCGCCATGCGGAGTTTTTGGACGCAAAGGCGTTTGAAAATTTGCAGTCGTTTACCAGTGGTCATGTGGCAGGCGTGGGCTTGACGGCAACGTGGAGCGCGGCTGATAATCACTGGGTGATTAGTGATGTGGTAGCGGATTCATCTGCCGCCAAAGCAGGCGTTACGATGGGCGATTATTTGCACCAAATTGGTGATATTACGCTAGATGGCGCACAAACGTCCAATGATGTGGTGCAGCTTTTAAATGGCATTGTCGGCACGACTGTGGACATCACGTTTTCAAAGGCAGGGCGCTCAAAACGCAGCGCCACGCTGGATCGCACCGAAGAAGAGCAAAGCAATATTGAGATTTTGACGCATGGTGGCATTGTCATCGTTAAGTTGCCTGTTTTTCAAAACACCACGCGCGATCAGATTTTACAAGGGCTTGCGCAGCTAAATGCGGTGCAGGGCATTGTCATTGATGTGCGTAATAATCCCGGTGGCGTGCTGGAGTCGGCGGTGGACGTGGCGTCATTGTTCATGCGCAATCAAATCGTTACGCAAGTGGCAGGGCGCGGCAAAGAAGCGCAGATTTTACGCACCAATCGCTCACCGCTTTTGGACGAAATTCCTGTTATCGTGCTGCAAAATCGCTATTCGGCTTCAGCGTCTGAAGTGCTGGCGAGTAGCCTGCAAACCGCCAAGCGTGCGCTGGTGGTGGGCGAGACCAGCTACGGCAAAGGTTCGGTGCAATCCATCATTCCGATTGGCGATGAGCAAGCCATCAAGCTGACTACTGCACACTATCTAACCCCAGATGGCAAGCAGATTGATGGCGTGGGCGTGATGCCTGATGTGGAATTTTCGGCTTTGTCGAATGACAGCGTGGGTGCGCCTTTTGCGTCAAATATTGACTCGTGGCTGTCGCAAGCGATTAACATCATGGAGCAAGGCAAACTTGACGAAGGTATTGAGTTTGCGCCTGTGGGTGGGTTTTAGATGGGTGGTTTGGGTAAGTGTTGCCAAACGTTAAGTTTTTACTTTGTTTAAACTAATACACAAACCACACTAAAAATAAAAAAGACAAACTTAATCGGTTTGTCTTTTTTGTTGCTAATAAACGTGGTAAATTTACAAAAAAGTAATGACTTTTTCGGCTGGCAGGCGTGCTTTCGGCAAAGTTTGATTGGCGTCATCGGCACTGGCATAGCCCAGTGAGACAATCACCGAGCTTTTTAGACCTTGGGCGTGCAGCGACAATTCATCGTCCAGCGCAGCATTATTAAAGCCACCGATTGGCGTTGCTTGCACGCCTGCGATTTGTGCCGCCATCAATAAATGCCCAAGCGCAATAAAGGTTTGCTGCTCCGCCCAAACATTCAGGCGTGCCGAATCTTGCTGCAGCGGCGTCAGATAACTTAAGCAATGCTGCTTGCGTGTTGTGAGTGCGGCATCATCTTTAAAGCGTCCCGCCGATTTTTCAGCAGCCATCACCGCATCCAAATGCGCATTATCCAGCGTGGTGCGGGTGCATAGCACGATGACGTGGCTTGCGTTCATGACTTTGGCGACATTGTGCGTGTCTGCGCCTGTCATGCTGGTGCATAGGCGAGCCTTGGTGGTGTCTGTGTCCGCCACCAAAAATTGCCACGGCTGAATATTGATGGACGATGGCGCAAGACGCAAGGCTTCTAGCAGTGCGCCAAAGGTTTCGTCATCTAGGCGGCGAGTAGGGTCGTAGGCTTTGCAAGTGCGGCGTGCGTTTGCGATTTGTTGGGCGGTTTGGGCATTCATAAATATTCCTTTTAGGCGTTGCTGATTTTTAAGTCGTTGTTTTTAAGGCGTTGGTTTTTAAATTATTGATTTTAAACTAATAATTTTTAAAGCTGTAAATTTTTAATCCGTCAAGTACGCTTATTTTGGCACAGCTTGCACCACACCATCTTTAAATTCCACCTGCAAGACAGACGCGGCTTGTGCGTGTTTGGCGGTGCTGATAAGCGCACCATCGCCATCTCTGACGAGCGCATAGCCTTGCTCAAGCGTGCGCTTTGGGTGCTGCACCAAAATCAGCCGAGACAGCTGACGGCAATGTTCGTTTAAATTGATAAGGCGTGGGCGCAGTCTTTGGTGCGTGGCTAAGTGAGTGGCGGTGTGCGCTTTGGCAGTGCTAATTTGTGCTTTGGCAGCGGTTTGCACACGCTTTAGCTGTGCATCAAGCCGTGTTTTATTTGTACTCATGCGCTGTCTAACAAGCATTTGGCTGTGCGTCATGGCATGACGGCTGTCTTTGTCCGCCAGCAGCAGGCGTGATTGGGCGATGAGTTTACTGCGTGTCATAGCGGCTTGACTTTTTGTCTGTGCATTGTGAAGTCTTTGTAAAGCCATTGTCTGTGTGCTTTGCATGATGGTTTTGGCGGATTGTACCAAACGCAGCAGATGGCTTTCAATGGCGGCAATCACCTTAGATGGCGTGTCAAAACGAGTGTGCGCCACTTCATCAAGCAAAATGCGGTCTCGCTCATGCCCTACGCCCACCCACACAGGCACAGGCTGCTCTGCCACGAGTGCCGCCAGTTCGTAGTCGTTGAGATACGCCAAATCGCCCACCGCACCGCCACCACGAATAATCACCAATAAATCAGGCGAACGCTCATATTTTTGTACAAATTCACGCATGGTATGGGTAATGCTGGTGCGAATTTCGCTGGGGGCGTGATTGCCTTGAAATGTGGCGTGATGATAATAAAATCGGCAAGCATTGGTGCTGGCAAGTCTGTCCGCTTCGGCACGAAAATCGCCCAAACCTGCGGCATTTTCTGGTGCGATGACAATCACATCACGAATATCAAAAGGCGTGGGCAAGGATTTATTGAGCGTGGTTAAGCCTTCGTTTTGCAGGCGTTTTAGCATGGCGTGATATGCCATCGCCAGTGCGCCAAGCGTATAATTTGGGTCAATGTCGCTGATGTTAATGCTAAAGCCGTATTGCGGGTGAAAAGTGGCGTTCGCCTTCACCAAAATGCTCATGCCTGCACTGATGGGCGTGCCTGTGCTGGCGGTGAATTTCGCCATCACGCTGCTGGCACGATAACGCCATAAAGTCGCTTTTGCTGCCGCCACAATCTGCCCTGTGTCGTCTTTTTCGGCAAGCTCAAAATAATAATGCCCGCCTTTGCCAGACACCGCACGCACTTCGGCACGCAGCCACACATCATGATCAAAGGTGTCATGCACCACCAATTTTACCGCTTCTAAATAATCGCTCAACGACAGCTGAACGTCTGCCATCTGTGCGCTCATCGCCATCAGCTCGTCATCTGCCGCCAGTTCATCGGCGATTTGCTGGTGGCGGCGTGTGATGTCATCGGCGGTAGACTGCTCAAGGTGCATAGCAGCAGTCATCAGCTTGTCAAGGTGGCGCTGGGTACTCATGGTGGTTTTGGTTTGGGTGAATGTTGGTTTTGTGGTTTTAAAGTTGGTTTTTAAAGCTTGTTTAAGGGCAATTTTAATGATGATTGCCATTTGTCAAAATTTACAACAAATCAGGCGGCAAATTGCAAATTAAAAGCTACTATAACACAGCTTGGCGTAATGCAAAAGTTGAAAAACAAAAACAGCGGCGTAATCATCGTAAAATACAGCCAAGTGATTTATCTACTCAAAGCACGCATTCATTAAAATTTATCACGAAACAAGCATAAAAATGCAAGATTTATCATTTTTTCTGATAATAAAACAAAAATTCTTCATTTGTAATTCGCTTGCCACTTTAGTATCTTATGCTTAAATTTGTCTGGATAAAGCGGTCGGTGCGTTTAAAAATGTACCAATAAAGCGCAAAAAGACAATAAAACAAGCGTTCGTTAAAAGCGAGTATTTGACGAACGCCAAACTTGAAAAAATCTTAAGAACAACTTAAGAAATAACCAAAAATGGACATCTTATGATACCTTTAACCATTGACCAAAAACGCTTAGAAAACATCGCCAAAATCGCACGCTCGCACGTTGCCAGCCAAGACGCAGCATTGCTTGATGAGTTCATCAAAGTGTATTATCAATACCTGCACGCTGATGACGCGGCAAATATTGACGATGTGAATTTGGCGGGCATGGCGCTGCACCATTTTAGCCTGCTTAAGCACCACAACGGACAAAATCCGAAAGTCGCCGTCATCAATCCTGTGAGCGATGAGCATCATTTTCATAGTGGGCGCACGGTGGTGCAGCTGGTGGCGCTTGACCGTCCGTTTTTGACAGATACCATGCTGATGGGGCTTGAAAAGCTGGGCATCAGCGTACACCGCATTTATACCAACATCATCAAAGCGGTGCGTGATGACGCAGGCGCACTGACGGACGTGGTGCGCACCGATGAGAGCAACAGCACCATCAGTCAGCAATTTTCGTTTTTACATTGTGAGATTGACCGCCAAGCCGATGGTGATTTGGCACGCATTCAAAAGGCGCTGCTTGAGCGCATTACCACGCTGGATATTGTCGTGGCAGACCACACACAAATGCGTGATCGCTTGGACGGTATCATTCAGGATATGGCACGCCTGCCACTGCCAACCGAGCAAAGTTCTAAAGAAGAAATCACCAGTTTTTTAGATTGGATTCGTGATGATCACTTTATTTTCCTTGGTTTTAGAGAATACAGCCTAGATGGCAGCGGCGATGTGCCAGAGCTGTACACTGTGGGCGGTAGCGGACTTGGCGTGCTGCGTGAAAATGGCGAGAACGGCTTGTCAAAAAGTTTTCATCGCTTGCCAGATGAGCTAAAACATCTTTTGACTGTGCCACGCGTGCTGCTGTTATCAAAATCTAGCCACGAATCGCCAGTACACCGCCCTGTGTACATGGATTTTCTAGGCATTCATAAATATGATGAAACGGGCAAATTGGTGGGTGAATACCGCTTTGTGGGGCTTTTGACTTCGCAAGCCTACCAAATGAGCGTGCGTGAAATTCCGCTGCTGCGTGAAAAAGCAGAAAAGATTTTGGCGTTGTCAAACTTGCCAAAAAACAGCCATGCCTATTTAAAATTGGCGCACATTGTCAATACTTTGCCGCGCGATGATTTGTTCCAAGCCAACATTGACGAGCTGTATCCTGCGGTAACTGCCATCGCCCAATTACAAGACAAAAACCGCTTGCGTCTTTTGGCGCGCACCGACCATTATCAGCGTTTTGTGTCGTGCCTTGTGTACATTCCACGCCATAAATTTGACACAGCATTGCGTCGTCAAATGCAAGAAATGCTGACCGAAGCCTTTGGCGGTATTTCATCAAACTTCACTACCGAATTTAACGAGCTGCACCATGCGCGTGTGCATATCCATGTGCGCACCGTGCCGGGACAAGTAAAAGCGGTGGATTTGCCTGCGCTTGAGCGTAAATTGACGGCGCTTATGCAAGATTGGACGGACGATTATGCGCGTGTGCTTGGCGAAGTGCTGGGCGAAAGCCGTGCCAATGAGCTTTTGCGTGATTATGCGGCGCACATTCCAGCGGCATACCAAGAGCGCTACGATGTACATACCGCTGTGGCAGACACCCAAAGAATGCTGGCATTGTCAAACGATGAGCCTTTGATTTGGCATTTGTATCAATCGGCAGGCGAAAGCGTGGATCAGCTGCGCCTAAAATTGTACGGCTTGGGCGAGCCATCGGCTTTGTCAAATGTATTGCCGATTTTGGAAAACTTTGGTGTGTCGGTCATCAATTCGCAAACCTTTAAATTTGCCACCAGCACACCAGCGTGGCTGCAAGAATACAAACTCAAACTGCGCACGGCAGACGCCATTGATTTGGCGGTGGTGCGTTCACAATTTGAGCTGAGTCTAAAAGAAATTTGGGCGGGCAACATTGAATCTGACCGCCTAAATGAGCTGGTATTGACCACAGATTTGGACGCTTATCATGTGCTGGTATTGCGTGCGCTGTCTCGCTATATGGTACAAGCACGCGCACCGTTTTCTAGCGACTATATCCATCAGACCTTGACCAGCAATGCCAATTTGGCACGCTTGATTGTGGATTTGTTCATCGCCAAGATGTCGCCAGATGTGGCAGATGATGAGCGTGCTGAGCGCATGGCAAGCGTGAAAGCGGCGATTGATGGCGCATTGGCAAACGTGGCAAGTCTTGATGAAGACCGCATTATCCGCTGGTTCTTGGATTTGATTGACGCACTGTTGCGCACCAATTTCTACCAGTTGGATCAAGACGGCAAGCGCAAAGACCGTGTGTCGTTTAAATTTGCTGCCAGCCGCATTCCGCATTTGCCAAAACCAAAGCCAATGTTTGAAATCTATGTGTACTCACCACGCATTGAAGGCGTGCATTTGCGCGGTGGCAAGGTGGCGCGTGGTGGTTTGCGCTGGAGCGATCGCATGGAAGATTATCGCACCGAAGTCTTAGGCTTGGTAAAAGCGCAGATGGTGAAAAATGCCGTCATCGTACCAGTGGGTTCTAAAGGCGGCTTTGTGTGTAAAGACCGCTCAAAAGCTGGCAACCGTGAGACGTGGCAAGCTGAAGGTGTGGCGTGCTATCAGACCTTTATCCGTGGCTTGCTTGATGTTACGGATAATTTGGTGGACGGCAAAGTTGTGCCGCCTGCACGCACTGTACGCCATGATGAAGACGATCCGTATCTGGTGGTGGCAGCGGACAAAGGCACAGCGACTTTCTCAGACATCGCCAATGCTTTGTCGGCAGAATATGGCTTTTGGCTGCAAGACGCTTTTGCTTCTGGTGGCTCAGCAGGCTACGACCACAAAGGCATGGGCATTACCGCGCGTGGGGCGTGGGAGAGCGTGAAGCGTCATTTCCGCTTGATGGATAAAGACATTCAGCAAAAAGACGACTTTACCGTGGTGGGCATTGGCGATATGTCAGGCGATGTATTTGGTAATGGTATGCTGCTGTCTCGCCACATTCGCTTGCAAGCGGCGTTCAACCACTTGCACATTTTCATTGACCCAAATCCAGACGCAGCCAAGTCTTATGCTGAGCGTGAGCGTTTGTTTAATTTGCCACGCTCAATGTGGACGGATTATGACAGCGCACTCATCAGTGAAGGCGGTGGCGTGTTTAACCGCAGCGATAAATCCATCAAAATCACCCCACAAATGCAGGTGGCTTTTGACATTGCAGAAGATGAGCTGACGCCAAACGAGCTTTTAAATAAGCTATTAAAAGCGCCTGTGGATTTGATTTGGAATGGCGGTATCGGCACTTACATCAAATCCAGCGATGAAGATCATGCAGACGTGGGCGACCGTGCCAACGATGCGATTCGTGTCAATGGCAACGAAGTTCGTGCGAAAGTCGTGGGTGAAGGCGGTAACTTAGGCTGCACCCAAAAAGGGCGTATTGAGTATGCGCAAAATGGCGGCCGCATTTATACAGATGCGATTGACAACTCAGGCGGCGTGAACTGCTCTGACCACGAAGTAAACATCAAAATCTTGCTGGGCGCAGTGGTTGAGCAAGGCGATATGACCACCAAGCAGCGCAATGCTTTGCTAGAAAGCATGACGGACGACGTGGCACAGCTGGTATTGCGCCAAAACTACCTACAGCCGCAAGCCATTGAACTGTCTGCTCGTGAAGCAGCGCAGCGACTTGGCGAGCATCAGCGTTTCATGCAGTTCTTAGAATCAGCAAACCGCCTAGACCGCGCGATTGAGTATTTGCCAAGCGATGATGCGATTGCGCAGCGTCAAAAAGCAGGGCGTGGCTTGACCAATCCTGAATTTGCGGTGCTGCTTGCCTATGGCAAAATGTGGGTGTATGACGAAATGCTGGCAAGCGATTTGACGGACGATGCGTATTTCTTACATGAGCTGAAAAAATACTTCCCGAATGCGCTGACTGAGCCTTATTATGATGAAATGGTGAAGCACCGCTTGCACCGTGAAATCATCAGCACTTATTTGACGAATGGCTTGGTGAACCGCCTTGGCATGGAAACGGTGTATCGCTTGCATGATGAGACGGGCAAATCCATCGCTGACATCACCCGTGCTTATGCGGTGGTGCGTGATGTGTTTGGCGCACAAGCGGCGTGGAATCAGTTAGAAGCGCTGGACAATAAAGCAAATGCAACGCTGCTTTTGGACATTGAGCTTGGTGTGCGTGAAGCACTCAAACAAGGCATGGTGTGGTTCTTGACCAATGCTGACCTAAGCGATGTGGCGCAAACGGCACAAAGCTTTAAAACCGCAATCGCCACCTTGATGGAAAATGACAGCCTTGTGCAGACGCATTTTGCTGATGTGATGGCAGCGCAAGTTGAAACGCTGAATCTGACCAGTCTGGACGCTGATGCCGCGGCGGTGTTTGCACGTTTGCCAATTTATGTGCAAGCGCTGGACGTGGTGGCGTTGGCGCACCAAAAACAGCAAAACCTGTTTGATGTGGCGAGCGTGTATTTTGCGATGTCGGACGCACTTGGTATGGCGCAGCTAAACGCCTTACTTGAGACCTTGCCAGCACAAAGCTATTGGGATCGCCGCGCGAATTTGGCGTTGTCGCTTGAGCTGAATCGCACATTGCTTGCGCTTGTTGGCGATGTGTTAAGCGCGCACGGTGCGGACGGCTTTGGCGCATGGCAGCAAAAACAAGCTGCGAAACTTGCTGCGCTTACCACACAGCGTGAAAGCCTAAAAGACCCTGCGCAAAAAGTTGGACTTGCGGCATTGTCTGTGCTGCTCAGCGAAATGAACGGCTTAAAAGCCAGCTAACCTAGCAAGCCAAACCACAAACCCACGTTTTATGACGTGGGTTTTTTGTGGATTGACGACAATGCGGCAAAAGAAGAAGGCTTGGGTGATGGCAGAGGTTTAACGATAAACCGCCCAAATCCAAATCATCTAACCTAATTTTTAATCAAACAAAACCCAAAACTATCATGGTTTCGGGGTTTGTTTGTGGGCAGATTATGGAAGTTGTTGCTATACTTGCATTTTCCAGTCAAATGTAATTTTTTCATATAAACTATTGATTTAAAACATTATTTTTTGTAAAAATAAAATTTCTACTACTAATCTTACTACTAAAAATAATGGCTATGTAAAAACACAGCCATTATACCTTATTGCTTACTATCCATCCACATACAAACTTCAGATAATTTCCATCGGCTACACCTGCCCAATTTGATGGGCTTTGGGAAATCGCCAGCTCTAATTAGGCGATAGATAAAATCTTTTTTCATGCCGATAATGCTTTCAACTTCTGCCAAATTTATCAGTTTTTCAGTCATTTTCAATCCTTATACAAATTTTTCCAACTCTGGCGGTCTGTAGTTCTCACCTTTGGCGATTTTGCCGTGTTCGTTGAATACGGGTTCGCCGTTTTCAAACTTGCTCCAGTTGCTTGCATTGACTTCGTTTAATGCGCCGTGAACGTCATAGCCCATCATATAGCCAAAGCCAACGAGCGTTACAATCGTATCGCAAATGGCGTCCAGCAGCTCCACATCATCAATCGTGCGCTCAAATGGCGGACGCTTTGCATGGTAAAACTTATCACGGATTTGCTCCAATCGCTCATCACGGATACCGCAAGCCCTTAAAATCTCGCCAAACTCTTCGCACATCGCACCAAATTGCACTGATTTGTTAGCAGGTTTTGGCTTAATTGTTTTAAACCAAGCGGTAATGCTGTCAATCGTGCTTATCTCAACGTGCAAATACTTTTTGATTTGGTCGGGATAATGCGTATCCTGCGCCCATTCTTTGGCTTCGTCTACGCTGTAAAACAACTTGCAACCTGTGTTCATTTCGCAAAAGTTATAATACGTCAGCCGATAACACCGCTCTTTTTCGTAGTAGCTGATACGGTAGTTTGACAGCCCCGTATTGGCAAAATGTACGTCTTTGTTTTCTCGCCAGCTGATTAACCGTGCTTTGTAAGTCTTATTCATAATTTCCCCCGCTAATCTTAATCAACGCTAAGGTCTGCGTGAATGTGTTTAGGCATTTTTCTGCTCCTTTGGCGGTTCTGGTAAAGGTTGCCAGTGTGAAAGCCCGTATCGTGGGCTAGTCGGTCTTGCTAAGACGTAATTTGATGATTAGAACGGCACATCATCATCTGCTACAGCTTGTGGCGCAAATTGATTATTCGCTTGCTGATTTGCTACTGTGTTATGCAAATCATCATCGGCTTGCTTTTCTAAGCGTTCAGATTTGACAAGCATTTGCTTGTAAATTGCGTCAATATCCTGCGGTGTTTGCACACCAGCATTGATTTCACGGTAGCTTAATTCGCCATCGCTAAAAGCGGCGTAAATTTCGGTTTTCGTGCGTTTTTCGCCGTTGTACACTTGAAAATTACGGATAAATAGGGCGGTAAAAATGCGGTTCGTCAGCTCTGGCGCATAAACACCTTGTGCTTGCACCGTTTGGCGGCTTTCCCAATTGTACTTTGGTGCAACGCCTTGGGTTGGCGTAAGCACTTGAACGCCCAAAATGCCCATCAACGCTTGCAACTGCTGATACTGAAAATCGATAATCTCGCCGTTCGCCTTTTCGTACCAATAAGTGTGAAAGGCGTGTTGTCTGTCTTGGTTCACCATTTCTAGCTCAACGCCCTGTGCGCCCGATTTTGATTGCACAAATTCAGCACGGATAATTTTCACCTTTTGCTTGGTGTTACCAGCGATGAAGTTGCTTGCGCCCACTTTTAGGGCTTCTTGTTGGTTAAATACGATTGGTTTCATGATTGCTCTCCTGTAATGCCGTAGTAGTCGCAAATTGCGCCATCTACAAATTTCAAATCGTTTGGGATTAGTGCGTCATCAAACATCTCAAAGGGTGTTTTGACGGTATT
Source organism: Moraxella caviae (assembly GCF_002014985.1). Classification (GTDB taxonomy): domain Bacteria; phylum Pseudomonadota; class Gammaproteobacteria; order Pseudomonadales; family Moraxellaceae; genus Moraxella; species Moraxella caviae. The sequence goes on from NZ_MUXU01000017.1 coordinate 47,810, forward strand.
TGCACCGTTATTTTGCGTTAAAAAGTAGTTTTTGCCATCATCAACTTTGGTTTGTAGCACAATGCTTACCATGCCTTCGGGCGTGATTTTCTCATCAAGCATTTTGCCGATGGTTTTAATTTTAGTGCCGCCTGTCGCTGTTTCTTCGGTGTGTGATAAGATATACACACGCTGATAGTCTTTCATGCCGTGGCTGATGGTGTTTAGGATATTCCAAGCATTGCGCCCAATGCTGGTAAATTTATCAAAGCCTTTCACGTCTGAATTGCGCATGAACTCGTTTGCCATGATGTACTGAAAATCATCAATCACCACAATCGGCTCTTTGATGGTTGGCAGTTTTTGGCAAATCCAGTTAGCGTCATCAGTCGTTACCATCTTAAAATTTTTGCCGTTTTTAAAGGGTAAGGGCTTGCCCACCACGTTAATTACAGCAACATTGGCTGGGTCTAAGTTGTGCAAGCTAAAAGATTTGCCACTGCCTGAATGCCCCAAGATAAATACACCGATTGCCATTATCCAATCCTTACATGCTTGTTTTGTACAAGTGCCACGCCATCAATCACCACGCC
>NZ_MUXU01000018.1 GCF_002014985.1 Moraxella caviae
TTTAGGGCTAATCTACTACAGCCCCTTTTTTTATTTTTTATTTTTTTTGAAATTTGGTTGATATGTGTTAGTTTACGTAATATAATGAAACTAATGTATATAGTATGTTTACATTTTGTGTTTACTGGAGAAATAAAAATGCACACCAAACTTGCTCTTTCTGGCATCATTGCTTGCGCATTGGCAGCAACTGCGACAACAACAACTGCGGTAGCTGCTGGACCAGCTGCCACAGGCGGTGGCTATGCTTGCACGCACAATCCAAACAGTAGCGTGCGTATTCGCGCGAATGCTGGTACGAATTACCGCATTCTTGGGGGTGTTCCAAACGGTCGTTATGTTACCGTTCGTGGCTCAAAATACGGCACGGATGGTAATTTGTGGTACAGAGTATCGTACGGCCGTATCACTGGCTGGGCGCGTTACGATTACATTTGCTAATCGCTTTTTATCACTTCGAGCGGTTCGAAAGGCTGCTCGGAGTTTTTATTATATATAATTTGCTATAGGTGTGATAATGCAAAAACGCACACGAGATTTTTTGATTGGCGGCAGTTTGATGGCGATTGGCGCAGGTATGCTGGCACACGCAAGCAGTGGCTTTGTGGTAACGGATGGCAAGAAAGAGCTTGGTCCTGCTGCTAATACAAAGATGTCTGCACCAAAAATTGTCAGCTCTGAGCAAGGCCCGACAATTCAACAACCAACCGTGGATAGTATCAGCGCCACCACAGAACAATCAAAAGCGCAGTTTAGAAATGAGCAGCCAAATAATGCAAATTTCGCAACCCCTGCAAACCTTACAAATACCGCCAGCTCTGCAACAGGGCCAGCGGCGAATCGTTTGACGCAGCCGATGCCTGTAACTGAAATGCCTGTGCATACGCCACAGCTAAGCCATGTGTCGGAAGCCAAATGCGCGCCTGAAGCGCTGGCGGTAGGCATCAAGCATTTTAGATACGCTGATGCGTCAAGCAGCGATCTTGTGTGGAGTGGCTATGGCAGTCGTAACGATGCGAAATATAAAATACATCGTGAGGCAAAAGATGCCTTGCAAGAGCTTGTCAGAGCTGCTAAGCAAGATGGCGTAACGCTAACTCCGGGATCTATTTTCCGCAGTTCAGCACGCCAAAGACAGATTGTTAATAACAAGAAGAACCAAGGTCAAAGCGCCAGACAGATTTATTACACGTCGTCACACCCTGGGTTTTCAGAGCATCATACGGGGCTTGCGGTTGATTTTACGCCGATCGATCATGGATTTGCCAAATCTGCAGGCTATCGTTGGCTGAAACAAAATGCCCACCGTTATGGCTGGCATCAGACTTTCACCGAGGACTATAAAGCGTACAGCGGCGTTTCTGTAGAATCTTGGCATTGGCGCTACGAAGGCAAGAATCAAGAATTTGCTCATATTTTTGCGGCGAGCAAAAGTAGATTGTGTTGATTGATTGCAAATCCTGATGGATTATTGAAGTTTAAGAGCGACCCCTTGAAGTTATCTTTAAGGGGTTTGCTGTTATTTGTATTATGACTAATTTTGCACACCCCAAAAATGACCGAAAAGTCATTTTCTGCCCAAAAATTCACGGTTTTTTCATGCGCACTGTGTTATATTAAAAGCACTTGTGCCAAAGCTGTCGCAAGCTACAAGCGGCTTTGGCAAAGTTGGTAACAAAACCACGAGGAGACATCATGATTTATCAAGGAAAAAACCTAAGCGTTGCGCTGATTGATGGCACGGACGGCATTGCCAAGCTGCATTTTGACGCAGCCGATGAAAGCGTGAATAAATTTGACGCAGCGACCAACGCTGAATTTAAAGAAGCGGTAACCGCACTAGAAAACTCAAGTCAAATCAAAGGCTTGATTGTTACTTCTGGCAAAAAAGTTTTTATCGCAGGGGCGGACATCACCGAATTTGTGGGCTATTTTCAAAAGCCGACCAGCGAGCTTGAAGCGTGGCTTTTGGAGATTAACAGCACCTTTAACCGCTTTGAAGACTTGCCATTCCCAAAAGTGGCGGCAATCAATGGCGCGGCACTTGGCGGTGGCTGTGAGATGACTTTGGTGTGCGAATACCGCGTGATGGGTCAGTCAGGGCAAATCGGCTTGCCAGAAACTAAGCTTGGCATTTTCCCGGGCTTTGGCGGCAGTGTGCGCACGCCACGCGTCATCGGCATTGACAACGCCCTAGAAGCCATTGCTACTGGCAAGGCGCACAAGCCAGCGGACGCACTCAAAATCGGTTTTGTGGACGCAGTGGTGGCAGACGATGTGCTAGAAAGTGCAGCGATTGATTTGGTACAAAAGTGCATCGCAGGTGAGATTGACTGGCAAGCCAAGCGTGCCGAGAAGCTAAACCCTGTGCGTCTGTCGCAGCTTGAGCAAGCGATGGCGTTCACTTCTGCCAAGGGCGTGATTTTCGCCAAAGCCAATCCAAAGCAGTACCCTGCGGTGGCGCTGGCGGTGGAAGCGATTGAAAAACACGTCAATCTAAAACGTGATGACGCCATTAAAATTGAAGCCAAAAACTTCGCGGCAGCAGCAGTTACTCCGCAGGCGGCAGCGTTGGTGGGCTTATTTTTGAATGACCAAGTGGTGAAAAAACTTGCCAAAAAAGCCAGCCAAGGCGCAAGCGACATCAAAGAAGCGGCGGTGCTTGGCGCAGGCATTATGGGCGGTGGTATCGCTTATCAAGCAGCGAGCAAAGGCTTGCCAATCATCATGAAAGACATCAAGTCCGAGCAGCTTGAGCTTGGCATGAATGAAGCGAGCAAGCTGCTTGGCAAGGAAGTGGAGCGCGGCAAACTAACGCCTGCCAAGATGGGCGAGACCCTAAGCCGCATTCGCCCAACGCTCAATTATGGTGATTTTGGCAACACCGACATCGTGATTGAAGCGGTGGTGGAAAATCCAGCGGTGAAAAAATCTGTGCTGGCAGAAGTGGAAGCGCTTGCCAAAGACGATGCCATCATTGCGTCAAACACGTCCACCATTTCTATCACTGAGCTTGCCACTGCGCTAAAACGCCCAGAAAATTTCGTGGGTATGCACTTTTTTAACCCTGTGCACCGTATGCCTTTGGTAGAAGTGATTCGTGGCGAGAAATCGAGCGATGCGGCGATTGCCACGACTGTGGCTTTGGCACAAAAAATGGGCAAAGTGCCTGTCGTGGTGAATGATTGCCCGGGCTTTTTGGTGAATCGTGTGCTGTTCCCGTATTTTGGGGCGTTTGATTTGCTGGTCAAAGAAGGTGTGGATTTTGCTGCCATTGATAAGACGATGGAGAAATTTGGCTGGCCGATGGGTCCTGCGTATTTGATTGACGTGGTGGGCTTGGACACGGGCGTGCATGGCGCAGCCGTGATGGCGCAAGGTTTCCCTGACCGCATGAAGCCTGATTTTAAAGGCAGCATTGAGCATTTGTTTGAGCAAAATCGCTTGGGACAAAAAAACGGCGCAGGCTTTTATAAGTACGAAATTGACAAAAAAGGTAAGCCGGAAAAGAGCGCGGACGTTGCCACTTATGAGCTGCTAAAAGCGGTACAAGACGGCACAAAAGAGGCTAGCGAGCAAGAAATCATTGACCGCATGATGCTTGCCTTCTGTAACGAAACCGTGCGCTGCCTAGAAGATGGCATCGTGGGTACGCCAGCAGAAGCGGACATGGCGATGATTATGGGCGTGGGCTTTCCGCCGTTTCGTGGCGGGGCGTGCCGCTACATTGACCAAGTTGGCGTGAGTGAATTTGTGGCATTGTGCGACAAATACGCCTACCTTGGCAAAGCGTACGAAGCACCAGCATTGCTGCGTAAAATGGCAAGCGAAGGCAAGACGTTTTATTGATTACCATTAAATAAAAAAAGGATCGGATATGCCAAACCTAGCACAAACTTTGCCACAAGAAATCCAAACGGTACTGCCGATGATGGCAGGGCTAAATCTTGAGCAACGTGCATATCTTGCCAGCTTTTTATTAAATCCGCCAGCGCACCGTGCCAGTCGTCTTGGGGCGAATGCGCTTGGAGTTACTCATGTGAGTGATGATTTTGATGACGAGCTGGGCGATGATTTTTGGTTGGGTGATGATACGGATAATCTGAGTGAAAAAGCGGCATGGCAAGCTACCTAGTAGACACGCACGTTTATCTTTGGGCGGATCACGCGGTTCATAAACTTTGCCCAAAGGTGCGTGAAATTTTGGCAAATCCCAAGCATACAATTTATCTAAGCATGGCGTCTTTATGGGAAATGCAGATAAAAATCCAGCTCGGCAAACTGACACTGGATACACCGCTCCAAGAAGCGATGAACCGTGTTTGCAAGCAAGGATTGTATCAGATTTTGCCAATCAAGCTATCGCATCTGTGGACGCTTGAGCGGTTGCCGCATTTACACAATGATCCTTTCGACCGCTTGTTAATGGCACAAAGTTTGAATGAAAAATTGCCATTCATCACTGCTGACAGCAAAATATTGCAATATGGCATGATTGAATGTGTCGCAAACTAATTTTAAGGAAAGACTAAGATGACAACACTAAGTGCAAAAGATGTCGTAATTGTGGACGGTGTGCGCACCGCAATGGGCAAATCCAAAAACGGTATGTTTCGCCATGTGCGTGCCGAAGCGTTATCGGCTGAGCTGATGAAAGCCTTGATTGAGCGCAACAATCTTGACCCAAATGTGATTGAAGACATCATCTGGGGCTGTGTGAACCAAACCCTAGAGCAAGGCTGGAACATCGCGCGCCATGCCGCATTGCTGGCGGACATTCCAAAGCAAGTCGCTGCGCAAACGGTGAATCGCCTGTGTGGTTCATCCATGCAAGCACTGCACACCGCCGCCGCCCAAATCATGACCAACCAAGGCGATGTGTTTATCATCGGTGGCGTGGAGCATATGGGACACGTTGCGATGATGCACGGCGTGGATATTAACCCTGCTGCGTCCAAGCACATTGCCAAAGCGTCAAACATGATGGGCTTGACCGCAGAAATGCTGGGACGACTAAACGGCATTACTCGTGCCGAGCAAGACGCTTTTGCGCTTGCCAGCCACCAAAAAGCCGCCAAAGCCACCGCAGAAGGCAAGTTTGCCAACGAAATCGTGGGCGTGGAAGGGCATGATGAAGCAGGCCGCTTGCAAAACTGCACGGTGGACGAAGTGATTCGCTTTGACGCAAGTCTTGAAAGTCTAGAAAAACTAAAACCTGTCTTTGACCCAAAAAACGGCACGGTAACGGCAGGTACGGCTTCAGCGCTGTCAGACGGTGCGTCAGCCATGCTGGTGATGAGCGCCGCCAAAGCCAAAGCCTTGGGGCTAAAACCACGCGCACGCATTCGTGGCATGGCGGTGGCAGGTTGTGATGCTGCCATCATGGGCTATGGGCCTGTGCCAGCCACTCAAAAAGCACTAAAACGTGCTGGCGTGAATTTGTCAGACATTCAGACCATTGAGCTGAACGAAGCCTTTGCTGCGCAAGGCTTGTCGGTGCTAAAAGGCTTGGATTTGTACGACAAACAAGACATCGTCAACCTAAACGGCGGTGCAATCGCGCTTGGGCATCCGCTGGGCTGCTCGGGTTCTCGTATCACCACCACGCTTTTGAACGTGATGGAGCAGCAAGACACCCAGCTGGGACTTGCCACCATGTGCATTGGCTTGGGTCAAGGCATTGCCACCATTATTGAGCGTGTGTAAGAAGCTCACCGCTGACATTAAAACCAAGCTGTCTGACGATGGCTTGGTTTTTTAGCCCTTTAATAAAATTTGCGCATTTTGACTATACAAATGGAAAATGCTAAAATATTTCCCTAAAGTTACGCTGCGTATTCCTTTTGGTTAAATATGGTGCAAATTGACACGCAAACACACCAAAATACGCAGCAAAAACGCACAGGCAAGGTGGACAATTAGAAAAGTCCGCCTTTATTTGTCTGCGCGATAAGATGATAAATTTTGTTGGAGTGGCGTATGGAATTTACGTTAAACGGTTATTACACGCTGATTTTGGCGACTTTGGTGCTTTTGGTCGGCAAATTTTTGGTAAAACGCATTAAATTTTTGTCGGATTTTAACATTCCTGAACCTGTGGCTGGCGGTCTTGTGGGCGCGGCGATTGTGTACGCATTGAACGTGATGTTTGGCTACAGTTTTAATTTTCAAAAAGAGCTGCAAACCGCGTGTATGCTGATGTTTTTTGCGTCTATTGGCTTGTCGGCAGATTTTAGCCGTCTAAAAGCAGGCGGTACAGGCTTGGTGATTTTCTTGGTCGTGGTGTCGGCGTTCATCATTTTGCAAGACGTGGTGGGCGTTGGCATGGCGATGGCACTGGGCATTGACCCATTGCTGGGCTTGGTGGCAGGCTCGGTGTCTTTGACAGGCGGTCATGGCACGGCTGGCGCATGGGGCGCAACTTTTGAAGACACTTATGGTGTCGTGGGCGCAACCACGCTGGGCATTGCTTGTGCGACTTATGGCTTGGTATCGGGCGGTATCATTGGCGGCCCTGTGGCGAAGCGTTTGATTGGTAAACTTGGCATGAAGCCCCAAGAAGCCGCTGCCACTGCCACTGCGTCAAACGCACGCAGCCTAGATGGCGCACCAAACAAAACCGATAATGACGACTACTCAGGTGAAGAAATCTTTGAAAAGGCGGACAATGTGCGCCTAATCACCGCCACTTCTGCGGTAGAAACGCTGGCTTTGTTTGCGGCGTGTTTGGCGTTTTCTGACATCATGGTGGGCGTGGCAAAAGGCACTTGGTTTGAGTTGCCGCAGTTTGTTTGGGCGTTGTTTGGCGGTGTGGTGCTGCGTAATGCGTTGACGAATATTTTTAATTTTGATATGTTTGACCGCGCGATTGACGTGTTTGGCAACGCTGCTTTGTCGTTGTTTTTGGCGATGGCGCTATTGTCGCTAAAACTGTGGGAACTTGCCGATTTGGCAGGCCCGATTTTGGTGATTTTGCTGGTGCAAACGGTGGTGATGGTGCTGTACGCAACTTTTGTAACTTACCGAATCATGGGCAAAGACTACGATTCTGCGGTGCTGGCGGCAGGTCATTGCGGCTTTGGTATGGGCGCAACGCCAACCGCCATCGCCAATATGCAGGCAATCACCGACCGCTATTTGCCATCGCACAAGGCGTTTTTGATTGTGCCGATGGTTGGTGCGTTCTTTGTGGACATCGTGAACGTGGCGATTTTGCAAGGCTTTATTGCGTTCATCGCTTAATTTGCCATTTCGCCATTTTAAAATCCCCGTCATGCGATGGGGATTTTTTGTGGAAAATAAAACCTGAAAACTTGGCTTAAATTTGCTTTACCACGCCAAATTTTTAGCAAAAATCCACTAAATCCGAAATTTAAACAAAAAACATTCTCATTATCATTGCAAATTCGCCAAAAATCCGCTATGATAAGGCGATTTTCAAATATTCTCAAAAATGAATATTGAAAAAACCAATCTTTAACTATCAGTCCAGAACGACTTTAAAAGCAACTTTAAAAACATCTTGAAAAAAGGAGCATAAAATGACATTGAAAAAATTGATGGCGATGATGGGCGTATCGGCTTTGGCATTGAGCATGGCAGCGTGCAGCAAGCCAGCCGAGCAAGCTGGTGAAGCGGCAACCGAAGCGAAAACCGAAACCGCAGCAGAAGCTAACGCAGGCGAGACCACCATCACCACCGCAGAAGGTGAGCAAAGCATTGCGGTAAATCCAAGTCCTTTGGCGGTGTATGACATGACCGCCATGCAAAACTTGACCGCGCTTGGCGTGGTGGCGCAGGGCTTGCCAGAAATCACTCCAGAGCGCATGGAGCTTTATAATTTTAAAGTGGCGGACGCACCAGAAGCGGCAAATATTGGTACATTGACCGAGCCGAATTTGGAAAATTTACACGCTTTACAACCAAAAGCAGTGTTCTTTGGCAGCCGCATGGCAGAAAAAGCGGACGCGCTTAAGCAAGTTGCGCCAACGTATAATTTGACCATTGACACCAGCGATGTGTACAAATCAAGCAAGCAGCAGCTGGCGGATTTTGGACGTGTGTTCAATAAAGTAGAAGAAGCTGCCAAGCTACAAGCCGACATTGACGCAGCGATTGAAGAAGCTAAAAAAGCAGTCGCTGGCAAGGGCAATGGTCTTGCGGTTTTGGTGAACGGCAATAAAATCAGCGCCTATGGCAAAAATTCACGTTATGGCTTTTTGCACACCACGCTTGGCATTCCGATGGCGGACGAGCATATCAAAGAAGCACGCCACGGTCAGCCGATTTCATTTGAATACATTCAAAAAACCAACCCTGACTGGATTTTTGTACTAGACCGTGCGGCGGCTGTGGGCGAAGAAGGCGAAGCGGCTTCTGTGGTGCTGGATAACCCATTGGTGAAACAAACCACTGCAGGACAAAAAGGTCAAATCGTGTATTTGAGCGCAGATTCTTATTTGGCGTTTGGCGGCTATTATCAATGGCTAAAAGACACCAAAATCATCACTGACGCCTTTAATAAAGCAAGCAACTAATCCATTGCGCCAAGCGTGCCGATGTGCGCTTGGTGCTTTTTATTTTGGCGATGATGCCAATTTGTCAATCCATTTAATCATTCGTAAAACCAATCAGCATGACAGCAATCACCACGCCCAACCAAAAACAGCCTTGGCGCTTATCGCCTAGGGTTGTGAATTTTGGCAGCTTGCTTGTCATGCTGCTGCTGATTTTGGTGAGTGTATCGGTGGGTGTGGCGGATTTTTCTTGGCAAGGGCTGTTTTCACTGGCGACAGGAGAGCGCAGCGACCTTGAGCTTTTGCTCATCAGCCGTTTGCCACGCACTTTGGCAATTATCCTGACAGGCGTATCCATGTCGGTGGCAGGCATGATGATGCAGGTGATTTTAAAAAACCGCTTCGTTGAGCCGTCCATGGTGGGCGCAACGCAATCGGCAGCTTTTGGTATGCTTGCCATCAGTTTGCTGGTGCCGACTGCGACACTGAGCATGAAAATGGCGGTTGCAACGCTGTGCGCGCTTGGCGGCATGGTGATTTTTATGCGCCTGATTCGCCGTTTGCCTGCGACTGATTATCTGATGATTCCGCTGGTTGGCATTGTGTTTAGCGGCATTATTGAAGCGATTACCACGTTCATCGCCTACCAAACCGAGACGCTGCAGCTGTTATCCGTATGGACGTTTGGCGATTTTTCTGGCGTGCTGGCTGGCCGCTATGAAATGCTGTGGCTGACAGGCGTGCTGTGCGCCATCGCTTATGTGATTGCCGATAAACTCACCATCGTTGGGCTTGGCGACACCATTGCCAAAAATCTAGGCGTGAACCGAGAAGCGGTGCTGTGGGCAGGCATTAGCATGGTGGCGATGATTAGCGCCGTGGTGGTGATTACGGTGGGGGCGATTCCGTTTGTGGGCTTGGTCGTGCCAAACATCATCAGCCGTATGATGGGCGATCAACTCAAGCGCACCTTGCCAGCGGTGGCGCTTTTGGGTGCATCTGCGGTGCTTTTGTGCGACATCATTGGGCGCACCGTACGTTATCCGTTTGAAGTGCCTGTGGCAACGGTGTTTGGCGTTTTGGGTGCGGCGGTGTTTTTGTGGCTGCTGTTTCGCAAGGGTTAGTTTGTCAGATTGATTTGATAAAAATTGAATTTGACAAAAAACCGATTTGGCAAAAACTGATTTGATAAGCTGCTCAACTAAACCGATTGGCGGGTTTGACCTTGTAAATTTGATTTTATTTCACCAAGTAAACCCATTTCGCCAGCCTAATTGAACGCCAAAACCAATAAAACCAAATCAATCCGCCCAAGCCTATCTATCAACATTTTAAAATCAGCTCATGCAAGACAACTCATGCAAAAACCCATGCAAGAACACACCACCCACGCTTCATCTGACTCACCGAGCTTAATTTTGCGCACCTTTGCCATGCTGCGCGCACGCCCTGAGTGGGTGTGTCTTTTGCTTTTGGTGGTAAGTTCGCTGGTGTTTTTGACGTGGGGCGTGCAAAGCTGGGAATTTGCCTTGCCGCTGCGCAGCCAAAAGCTCATCGCCCTTTGTGTGGTGGGATTTGCCATCGGCACGTCCACGCTGCTGTTTCAGACGCTCACGCACAACCCAATTTTAACGCCTGCGCTGCTTGGCTTTGATGCGCTGTATGTGCTGATTAACAGCGTGCTGGTGCTGTTTTTGGGCGTGGTGCATTTTAGTACCATGAATCCGCTTGTTAAATTCGGCATTGAAGTGGGGCTGATGCTGGGTATGTCTTTGCTGATGTTTCGGTTTTTATTCACCAAAGACAGGCAGGATTTGACACGGCTGATTTTGGTGGGCGTGGTTTTTGGCGTGCTGTTTCGTTCGCTGTCTAGCCTTGTGGCACGGCTAATTAACCCTGATGATTTCATCACTGTGCAGGCGGCAAGCTATGCGCAGTTTAACACCATCAACACTCAGCTGCTCACCGTGAGCGTCATCGTGTGCGTACTGGCAGGCGTGATGATGTGGCGGCTGCGCCATCAGTGCGATGTGCTGCTTTTGGGTAAATCTTGCGCCATCAATTTAGGCATTGATTATCGTAAATTAAGCCTTGCGCTGCTGAGTATCATTGCGCTTTTGGTGGCGGTGTCCACGGCGTTGGTTGGGCCTGTTACCTTTTTGGGGCTTTTGGTGTGCGCCATCACCAATCAGCTGACACGCTCCATGCACCACGCCAAGCGGCTGGTTTTGGTGGCGCTGGTTTCTATGCTGGTTTTGGTGCTGGGGCAGGCGCTGTTTGAGCACGGGCTAAAGATGGCGGGCGTGCTGTCGGTGGTGATTGAGCTGGTGGGCGGCGTGGTGTTTTTGCTGCTGATTTTTAAAGAATACAGACTAAAAGATGGGCGAGTGTTATGATTGCGGTTGAAAATGTGTCTTATGCGGTGGGCGATTTTGCCATTTTGCATGATGTGTCGCTGACTTTACCGACTGGGCAAATCATTGCGCTGATTGGCCCAAATGGCGCAGGCAAGTCCACGCTGTTTTCACTGATGTCACGCCTAAATCCTTTACAATCTGGCAAAGTGGCGTTTGGTGAGCATGACATCGCCACCACAGACGCAAAATCTTTGGCAAAAGTCGTTGCCATGCTGACCCAAGAAAACCATGTGCAAGGCAGATTGCGTGTGCGTGAGCTTTTGATGTTTGGGCGTTATCCGTATCATCAAGGTCGCCCCACGCAGGCGGATACGGATAAGGTGAATGAGATTATCCATGCGTTTGAGCTTGAGGCGCTGGCGGATCGCTTTTTGTCGGATTTGTCTGGTGGGCAGCGTCAGCGTGTGCTGATTGCGATGATTGTGTGCCAAGACACGCCATATTTGCTGCTTGATGAGCCTTTGAACAATCTGGATATGTATCACGCTGGGCGGCTGATGCGCAAGCTAAAAACCTTGACCACGCAGGGCAAGACAGTCGTCATCGTGCTGCACGACATCAACCAAGCGGCGCAATTTGCCGATACGGTGGTGATGATGAAATCAGGCGAAGTGGTGAGCGTGGGCGCGCCTGTGGACGTGCTGACTGCCAAATCCATGAAGGCGCTGTACGATGTGGACGTAACTGTACTTACACATAATGGCAAACCTGTGATTGTTGATGTGATGCAGTAGCAGTGCGTTAATTGTGCAAATTAAGATGGCTTGGTGTTTTGCCAAGCCTTTTTTGTGGTTTTTTAATTGGTAGGTTTGGCTGATTACAACTTTATCAATTTGGTTTTGCAATTTAGATTATCAATTCAACTTTGCCATTCAAATTGCCAATTTACTTCACCAAGCCAATTTTGCAAACTTAGCATTTACGCTTGGCGAACACTACTTTCCAATTTCTCAACAATCTCCGCTTTATCCTTAAGTTTTTTGATGTCGTGCCACAGTGCATCTGCTTCAGCGTAGCCTTTTGTCAGCATACCCAGCCATTGTTTGTAGCGACCAATCAGCCCTGATTGGTTGTCGGTGTTGTCCGCCAAAAACAGCTTTTGCGCTGCCACAAGTTTATCCCACGTCAGCTGAGCGTTGGCGTTGTTAAGAGTATCGCCATTCAAATCATCAGCCACGCAGGCGTGATTGATGGCGGCAATCAAATCTGGACGAGTAACCGCCCCACGCCCCAGCATCAAGTGCGGCGTGCCTGATTGCGCCACGCAGGTTTGGGCGTGTGCGGCATTCCAAATCTCGCCATTGGCAATCACAGGCAAACCAAGCTCGGTAAACGGACGAATCAGCTCCCAATAAGCAGGCGGTTTGTAGCCTTGGGTTTTGGTGCGTGCATGGACGGTGAGCCAGCTGGCGTTCGCCGATTGCACGGCTTGTCCGATGTCGTGCATTTTGCTGGTGTCGGTGTAGCCTAGGCGGATTTTTGCCGACACAGGAATGTGCGCAGGCACGGCAGCACGCACTGCACTGATGATGGTGTACAGCGTTTCTGGTTCTTCTAGCAGCACCGAGCCGCCTTTGTGATTGTTCACGGTTTTGGCAGGGCAGCCGAAGTTTAGGTCAATCGCAGGCGCACCAAGACTTACCGCTGTTACCGCGCTTTGTGCCATGGTGTCAGGATTATTGCCCAAAAGCTGTACATGAATGGGCGTGCCGCTTGCGGTCTTGCCAGCCGTGCGCAGCTCTGGCACATATTTATAAAAAACGTGTGCAGGCAGTGGATAATGCGTTACACGGATAAATTCGCTCACCGACCAATCATAAGGCGCACCTAAATCCTGCGCCAGCCGCGTCAAAATGCGACGCATCAAAGGGTCGGTCAAGCCTTCCATCGGCGCAAGTAGGCGCACAGGCTTGGCAAAAAGGGAGTGAAAATCTTGCATGGCGTGATAGGGATTTGGGTTAAAAGTGGGTTGAAAATTGGTGGAAATCGGGTTAAAAGTGGGCTGAAAATCGGTGAAATTGGACTAAAAATTGGTTGGGTTTGTGGGCAAACTTGGCTAAATGGGCGTTCAGTTGCAATCGGTAATTTATCTTTTCATTCAACGATTTGTCTTTTAATTCAATAAGTTGTCTTAAAATCACCGCTTAAAAATTCCGCCTAAAACATGGATTTTATCAGTCAAATTCGCTTGCCATTTTAGCGCATGAGTTAGTGCACAACTTTGCCAATTTTACCCATAAACCAGCTTTTTATCTTCAGAAGTCAAACCGCTTAATAAATCGTAAATGTGGTGTACGTCCAGCACGTCTTTGGCGCGCGTGCAGGCGACATACAAAAGGCGCAGCTCTTCTGGCGTGATTTTGACGCTGTGGCGATTGACATCGTACAAAAAATCATCGCTGATTTGCACGCGTCCCCATTCTAGCCCTTTTGCCTTGTGGGCGGTGGACACCACATAGTCGGCAGCCCTTGGCGTGCTTAGGTTATTGATGGCGTGGCTGATGGTTTGCGTGCCGTGCTCTTCAATGAGTTTGACCCACGTTTTTAAATCGCTGCCTTCGCCTGTTTCGCTGAACTCTTGGACTTCGCCCCAATGGTTAAAAAACGCCAGCTCAGGAATGCCGTAGGCGGATTTACCGTTTTTTAGGCTTTCGGCAGCGTGGCAAAAGCGCAAAATGCGTGCGCTGTCGGCTTCTAGGGCGACTTTATGCCCAAGTTTTAGCCCGGTCAGCAGATGGCTGATGGCATTGGCATTGGTGCGGCAAAGGATTGCGTCTTTGGTGCCAGTCATGCGGCGGCTGGTCATGCTTTGGCGATTTGGGTTGCCTTTTAGGGGAATTTCTTCTTGTAATGCCTTTAAAAACACGTTGGCAACATCGGCAATCGGCTCGCCAAAACGAAACGACTGTGTGAGCAGCGTCTGCGGATAAGGCAGGCGTTTCATGGCGTTTAATGCGCCGCGCCATTCGTAGATTTGCTGGTGTGCATCGCCCACATAGATGGTCTGCTTGTCTTGCTTAATCAATGCGCCCATCATCAAAGGGTCTGCGTCTTGGGCTTCGTCAAACAGCACAAAATCGGCAGGAATGATGGGATTTGACAGCGTCCACAGTTTTAAATAAATGTCATGCCCAATGCCAGAAGGGTGGCGCGGGTCAATGGATTGCAGCCAGCGTTTTTCAAGCGCAGGGTACAAATGCGCACGCAGCCGCTCGCTGTCGGCATCGCTTAGCCAAGAAGGTGGCGTGATGTGGCGCGGCGCAGGATAAGTGGACGAAGTTTTACAAAAATTAGTTACCGCTTCGCTGACGATGTTGGCAAGTTTGGCAGGTGTGAGCGTTACCGCCTTTTTAATGCCGTCCACCGTGCGCTCTACCGAAATGGCGCTTAGGTCTAAATCCGCCGCCAAGCGAGATGGCGTCAGGCGTGGCAAGCTGACTTTGGCGGTGATATCTCGGCTGACGTGGCGATATGCCAGCGAATGAAAGGTCTGGCAGCGCACATTTCTGGGGAATTTGCCTTGCGCTTCGGTGGCGATGGCTTTGTTGAACGCCAAATACAGCCCACGCCCACGCAGATTGTTGCTGATTAGGCTAAGTGTCGTGGTTTTGCCTGCACCCGCATAGGCGACGATTTTAAACGACTGCCCCGTCATTGCCATCTCAAGGGCGGCAATTTGCTCGGCAGTTGGGGTGTGTGGCGTGGCGTGATTCATGCTTGGCGTGTGGCAGGCTGATTTTGGGTTGAATTTGGCTTGGTAAAAATTATCAAGCAAGCGCACATTATACCACCGCTTTTGATAAATTGGAAAAATTTGGTTTTTAAATGGTGGGTTTAAAGAGTTGTCTTAAAAAACGTTGAGTTTTGCTTTGCTAGCTCAACTTACGGACATGGTTTTTCCCGTTCGCCCTGAGCCTGTCGAAGGGTAAACGTGGCGGAAGTTTGGATTTGGTAAAGATTAAATCCAAAAACCGCCCATGGTTCGACAAGCTCACCACGAACGGTTTTTTGAACAGTTTTATGTGACATGATGGCTTATCACTCGGAATGTTGGGTTGCGCTTACGCTCACCCAGCCTACAAGCACTGCATTTTTTGCGCCTGCTGAAAAATCAAGCGGTTTTATTATCAAGCGATGGCTTGACAAGCACTCTTGCCAAAATTAACCCTGCTTCAAACAGCAAACACATCGGCACCGCCAGCATAATCATGCTCCAGCCGTCTGGTGGCGTAACCAAAGCGGCAATAAAAAAGCAGCCCACGATGATGTAGCGGCGTTTGTCGGCAAGCGCTTGCGGCGTAACAATGCGCATCAGCACAAGCAAAAGCGTAATCACAGGAATTTCAAACATTGCACCAAACACCAAAAACAGCTTCATCACAAAGCCAAGATAGCTGTCAATGTCGGTCATGGGAATGACGTTGTCAGGCGCAAAACTGATGAAAAATTTCAGCGCAGGCATCAGCACCGCAAAGTAAGCAAACGCCACGCCCACATAAAAAAGCACGGTCGCAGCCAGTAGCAGTGGCGTGGCGACACGTTTTTCGTGCTTATATAAACCGGGGGCGATAAATCCCCAAATCTGCCACAAAACAAACGGTACAACCAAAAACAGCGCTACAAAAAACGTCAGGCGAATGGGCGCAAGAAAGTTTGACGCCACATCGGTGGCAATCATGCTGGCATTGTCAGGCAGCAGGGCGACCAGTGGATTTGACACCAAATCATAAATATCACGGCTAAATCCCACCAGTGCCAAAAACACCACAACCACCGCCACGACAATCTTGATCAAGCGGCTGCGCAGCTCGGCAAAATGCGCCATCAGCGGCATATCGCCATCGTTTGGCGTGTCTTTTGGCTTGTCGGTGCTTTGGGTGTCGTTCATGGTGATGGATTTTGGTTGCGGGTTTGTGGGCGGGGTTTGGTTTTTAAATTAAAAATGAATTTTAAGGCGGATTTTGACCAAAATTTAAGTAAAATTTATCATGCCAAATTGATTTATTGCACAAAATTGATAATGCCAAACTTAAAAGCGCCATCAATACGACTGCATTTGGTGTAAAAGTGGGTCGGCTTGATAATTTGGCAAAAAAGGCGCAGGCGGTAAGCGGCGGCGTTTGTCGTACTCACCCAGCAAAAACCAGCGATTTGTCAGCGGCAGATTTAACGCCGTCTCCAGCGTGTGTTCGGCGTGGTTTTGTTGCGGCTCGTTTGCGGTTTGTGCAACTTGATTGACCGCTGGATTTGCAAGTTGGTTTGCAACTTGGCTTGCAGTTTGACTGACGGTTTGGCTTGGCGCAGCTGGCGCAGTTTTGGCGTGCTGAGCGTTTAATGAGCGCTGCATGGCATCCATTTGCGCTCTCATGGCGGCTTCTGATTCACGGATTTTGGCGATTTCAGATTTGAGCTGGGCTTGCGCTTCTATCAGCTCAAGTTCGCTCATCAAGTCGTTTTGTAGGCGTGATGTGGTGCGGCGAAACAGCCCATACCATCGCCCAAGCGTACGCGCAAACTCGGGCAATTTTTCTGGCCCAAGTACAATCAGCGCAATCACGCCAAACAGCGTCAGCTCAAACAGCCCTAAATTAAACACATCAAGCCTTTTGGTCGTTCAATTTAAGCGTCTTTATTTGGCGCAGATTTGACTTCTTCCACAACGTGCGTGGTTTTTTGGCTGTCTGCGTTGCTGTTTAGTTTTGGTTGCTCTTCGTCTTTGACGGCATCTTTAAAGCCTTTGACCGCTGCGCCTAGGTCTTTGCCAGCGTTTTTTAGTTTGGCTGTGCCAAAAACCACAACCACCACTACCAAGAGAATCAACCAATGCGTGATAGAAAATCCGCCCATAATGTTACCTTTTTTACTGTGCTAAATTTTAAAAATGTTAAATTTTAATAGAATAAAGTTGATAAGTTTGCGTGTGCGATTATTTGCCAAATATAAGCTAAGTAATGCTATAAATTAAGCCGTACACCAGTTGCACGCCATCAATTCGTTCAATCGTCCAAGCCAATACTTGCGCATTGTATGACGGTTTTATAAACGTCTTTTGACAATTTGATGACGCTTTGATGACAAATTTTGCGCAAACGCTCGTTTTGACTGTCTGCCAGAGTTATTTTGCGCTGCGTGCGTTTTTCTCGTCAATGCCTGACAAGCCAAAGCGTCTGGCAAGCTCCGCCAAGATGTCTTCGCTGGATAAATCCAAGGCGTGCAGCGCAACCAAACTGTGAAACCACACATCGGCAATTTCATAAATCACATCGCCACGCTCGCTGTCGCTGTCGCTGTCTGACTTGGTGGCGTTTGCCAGCTGCAATTCTTTGGCGGCGATGATGGCTTCCACCGCTTCTTCGCCCACTTTTTCTAGGATTTTATTAAGCCCTTTGTGGTACAGACTTGCCACATAAGAGCTGTCTTTATCGGCAGATTTGCGCTCTTGTAAAATGCTGTCCAGCTGTGCCAAGATGTTTGCCGCTTGGGCGTGATTTGCCGCTGAATTTGCCGCTTGCGTGGCGCTTTGTGCGTGGCTATTTTTGGCATGGCTGTGCGCCGCATTGCCGTAGATTTCTTCGCTGGATTTGATGGGTGCTTCGGTGGTGTGCCACTCGCCAGTTGCCACGTCTAATTTTTGATAAAAGCACGACTGCCGCCCCGTGTGGCAAGCGATTCCGCCCACTTGTGTGATGATGAGCGTGATGGCATCGGCATCGCAATCGGTGCGGATTTCGTGGACGATTTGTGTGTGTCCGCTGCTTTCGCCTTTGTGCCACAGCTTGCCGCGCGAACGGCTAAAATACACCGCTTGACCTGTCTTGGCGGTAAGTTCTAGGGCTTCTTTGTTTTGCCACGCCATCATCAAAATGCGCCCAGTGTCTTTGTCTTGGGCGATGGCAGGAATCAGTCCGTTTTCGTTGAAAGTTAATTGGTCTAGCCAGCTCATAAGATTGTGTTTTTATTTGGGTTAATTGGTTTTTAATTTGGGTTAATTTAGTGAAGTTATTTGCACTGGCAAGCGATAAAACCGTGCGTGTGGGCGGCTTATTAAAACTGATTTGTTTGCCAAAACCTATTTAAAGCCATTGGGCTGTAAAATCACCACCAAAGCACCTGCCAGCACCAGTGCGCCGCCCGCCAAATCCCATGCGCTAAGCGCCACTTTATCCACCAGCATAAGCCACATCAAAGCGCACGCCACATACACACCGCCATAAGCGGCATAAATGCGCCCAGATGCCGCAGGGTGCAGGCTAAGCAAATACACAAACGCCATCAAACTTAGGGCACAAGGCAGCCACAGCCACGCACTTTTTTGCTTATTTAAAATCAAATAGGGCAAGTAGCAGCCGACAATTTCAGCGATGGCGGTTAAAATAAACAGCCCTAAAGTGTGTAAAAATTGCAAAGTGGTTCGTCTTATGTTTTTTAATATTTCGTCTTTTTGTGGGCGCAAGCGTGCCAAGATACGGCTATTGTACCGCTTGGCGTGGTGTAAGTAAAGCTGCTTTCTTGTTGGTTTGATGTGCGGATTTTAAAAATGGGTGTGTGCTTGTGATTTTTGGTGTGGTTTGTGCGCTGCTTTTAAATTTAGGTTTTAAAATTAAGCGTGCGTTTGGCGGTGAATTTGCTGGCGAAAAAGGCGATAATTTGCTTGTTTTTTATGCCAAGACAATGTATAATGCGCATCCCACCTTCCGCTTTCGCAATGCTTTGGCGTGCGAGTGGCAAAAAGGTTCACAACGGGCAACCGATGTTTTTAAAGAGGCTAATTATGAAACTAAAAACCAAACGTGGTGCGGCTAAGCGTTTCAAAAAAACCGCAAACGGCTTTAAGCGTAAACAAGCGTTCAAACGCCATATTCTTACCAAAAAATCTCCAAAGCGTATCCGCCAACTGCGCGGCTGTGTTATGGTTCACGCATCTGACGTGGCTTCAATCCGTCGTATGTGCCCATACATCTAATTAACTTTGCAAGATTTTAGGAGAATATCATGGCTCGTGTAAAACGTGGTGTACAGGCAAATCGCCGTCATAAAAAAGTTCTGGCTCGTGCTAAAGGTTACTATGGCGCACGTTCACGCGTGTATCGTGTAGCAGTACAAGCGGTAATGAAAGCTGGTCAATATGCATATCGTGACCGCCGTAACAAAAAACGTTCTTTCCGCCGTCTGTGGATCGCTCGTATCAACGCTGGTGCGCGCTTGAACGGTCTAAGTTACAGCCGTCTGATCAATGGCTTGAAAAAAGCAAACATTGACATTGACCGCCGTATCCTAGCGGACATCGCTATGCATGACGCAGCGGCTTTCACTGCAATCGCAGAAAAAGCAAAAGCTGCTTTGGCATAATCTTAAATTTTCATAATTTAAGAAAAACCCACCAACATCGCAAGGTGTTTGGTGGGTTTTTGTTTTGGGTGGTGGTTGGTTGGTGGTTGGTGAATGATTGGTAAATTATCAGTCGTCAAACAGTTTATCCAGCGCAAGACAAAATTCAGGCAATACTGTAGAACGAATGGTTTCTCCGCTGACAAAAGGTTTAAGCCCAACAAATTTGCCGTTTTGTAAAACATACATCAACACTGTTTTATATGTTGGGTCAATAATCCAGTATTCGCGCACGCCAGCATCTTGGTACAAGTTGAACTTAACTCCCATCTCTTTTTTACTATTGCTGGGCGATAAAATTTCAACCACAATATCAGGCGCGCCATCGCAGCCACGCTCAGTAAGTTTAGTGGTGTCGCACACCACGCAAATATCAGGCTGAACCACGCTTTCGCTATCATCTATCAGCAGGCGTACATCAAATGGCGCAGTATACACATCGCAAGCCAAGCCTTCAAGGTGTTGATAGAGTTTGGCGCTAAGCACCATGGAGATTTTTTGATGTAAGCGCACAGGTGCAGGGCTCATGGCAGTGATTTTGCCGTAAATCAGCTCAATGCCTTCTTTGATTTGCCAAGAGAGATAATCAGCATAGGTGTAGCGTTTGTTTAAATCCAGCTGACTAAGTTGTGTAATCATAGCCTTGCTCCTTGTTTATCTTTTCTTTTATTGTAACCGAAAATCGCCCCCAAAAACAGCCAAACTCACCCAAAGATAAAATTTGCTCGCCTTACATATTAAATTTTGCAAAAAATCACGCAAAGCCTTTGATATATTTGCAAAATTTCATTTACAAAATCTGGCGAACGCTTTAAAATGGTGGGGATATTTTTCTTTGATTTTGATGGCTGATTTTTGCCAGAAATGATTAACGAAACGATTGGTTAGAATAATGACAAATGAACTACAAACCGCCTTGCCAAGTTTGGCGCAAAATTTGGCGGACATCACTCCAGAAGCGCTGACGGCTTTTGGCGATGCGGCAGCGGCATTGATTGGCAGTGCAAAAGACGAAGCAGAATTGCAAAATCTGCGTGTGAATTTGACAGGTAAAAAGGCGGCTTTAACTGCACTGTCCAAGCAAATGGGCGGACTGGACGCAGAAAGCAAAAAAACTTACGGTGCGTATTTGCACGAGCTGCGTAGCCGCTTAAATGCAGCGTTTGATGCGCAAGGCGTGATTTTGGCACAGGCGGTTTTGGCAGCGAAACTTGCCAGCGAAACCATCGACATCAGCTTGCCTGCACGCAAAGACATCAAAGGCGGCTTGCACCCAATCACCCAAACCACCGAGCGCATGAAACGCTTTTTCACGCAGGCGGGCTTTAGCATTGCCACAGGCCCTGAAGTGGAAAGCGATTATTACAACTTTGAAGCGCTCAACATTCCAAGCCATCACCCAGCGCGCGCCATGCACGACACGTTTTATTTTGACGCGCATTATTTGCTGCGCACGCACACATCGAGCGTGCAAATTCGCACGATGGAAAACAGCGAGCCGCCGATTCGCATCATTTGCCCGGGGCGTGTGTACCGCTGCGACAGCGACCAAACGCACTCGCCAATGTTTCATCAGATGGAAGGTTTGATGATTTCGCGTTCGTCCAATTTTGCTGAGCTTAAAGGCTTGATTCATGAGTTTTTGGACGCGTTTTTTGGCAGACAGCTGACCGTGCGTTTTCGTCCGTCCTTTTTTCCTTTTACCGAGCCGTCTGCCGAAGTGGACATCTTGGCAGAAAATGGCAAATGGCTAGAAGTGATGGGCTGTGGCATGGTGCATCCGCAAGTGCTTAAAAACTGCGGCATTGACCCGAACGAATACACAGGTTTTGCCTTTGGTATGGGCATTGAGCGCTTTGCCATGCTGTATTACGGCATTGATGATTTGCGTCTGTTTTTCCAAAATGACGTGCGTTTTTTAAAGCGATTCGGCTGATTTTTAAGCCTTGCTTGAGTAGTATCAACGTTATTAAATGATGAAGCGATGGGCTGCTAGCGTTTTGCACAACGGACAAGTGATGTGGCTGGATACGCCGCCACAGGCGCAAAACGCCAAAGTGATTATTACGGTGGTTGATGAAGCGCTGCCAAAACTCACTGCCAAAAGACAGCTTGGTTTTATGCAGGGCGAAATGGTTTTGCCTGATGACATCAATGCTTATGATGACGAAGTGGCGAAGCTGTTTGATGGTGAAATTTGCTGACAAAATCTTTGCTGTGTAATTGTGTTTAATGCGGTGGATTTGAGTCATCACGACCATTTGTTAAGTCAAATACGCTTGATAAACATCGTTTGACAAACACTGCTTAAGAAGTGCCAAGCCACCTAAAAAACCGTAAAAATAACAAAATTTAACCAACGAGACCAACAATGAAAATCAGTGAAAATTGGCTAAGACAATGGGCAAATCCTGCCGTATCCAGTGCCGAGCTTGGCGAGCAGCTGACGATGGCTGGGCTTGAGCTTGACGGTATGCAAAGCGTTGCGCCTGCGTTTAGTGGTGTGCTGACGGGCGAAGTGCTAAGCTGTGAGCAGCACCCAGATGCGGATAAATTGCGTGTAACCACCGTAAGTATTGGACAAGGCGAGCCGCTACAAATCGTGTGTGGTGCGCCAAATGTGCGTACAGGCTTGAAAGTGGCGGTGGCGACCATCGGTGCGGTTTTGCCAGAGAATTTTAAAATTAAAAAGGGCAAGCTGCGTGGCGTGGAGTCGCACGGTATGCTGTGCGGCGCAAGTGAGCTTGGCTTGGTAGATGAGATTGATGGCTTGCTTGAGTTGCCAGATGATGCGCCTGTTGGCGTTGATGTGCGTGAATACCTGAATTTGGATGCGCAGATTTTTGATGTGGCGATTACCCCAAACCGTGGCGACTGCCTAAGTGTGCTGGGACTTGCGCGTGAGATTGCCGCCATCAATCATTTGCCGCTAAACCGCCCAGCCATCACCGCACCAGAAATCACAAGCGCACGCACGCAGGCGGTGAGCGTACAGGCGGTGCAGGCTTGCCCACGCTATCTGGCGCAGCCGATTACCGACATCAACCGCAGCATTGCCACACCAAAATGGATGAGCGATGCGCTGGTGGCGTCTGGTGTGCGCACGCATAATTTTTTGGTGGACGTAACCAATTTTGTGCTTTTGGAGCTAGGGCAGCCGCTACATGCCTTTGATGCGGATAAAATTTCAGGGCAAATCGTGGTGCGTCTAGCAAACCAAGGCGAGAAATTCACCCTGCTTAACGATCAAGAAGTGGTGCTGGCTGGCGATGAGCTGGTGATTGCCGATGATGAAGGCGTGCTGGCGTTGGCGGGCATCATGGGCGGCGCACGCTCAGCGGTGAGTGATGACACGGTGAACATCGTGCTGGAATCGGCATATTTTGATCCATTGGCGATTGCAGGGCGCGCACGTCGTTTTGGCTTGCACACGGACGCTTCGCAGCGTTTTGAGCGTGGCGTGGATTTTGAATTGGCGCAGCTTGCGATTGACCGTGCGGTGTCTTTGATTGTAGAGATTGCTGGCGGTAAAGCAGGTGCAATCACGGCGGCGGTGAATGCCGATGAATTGCCAAAACGTGCCGCAATCAGCTTGCCGCTTGAGCGCATCGAGCGACTGCTTGGTGTGGCTGTGCCTGCCGATGACGTGGTGGCTGGGTTAAATCGCCTTGAAATTACCACTACGCTTGAAAATGACGTGCTGACTGCCGTGCCGCCAAGCCATCGCTTTGATTTGAGCATTGCTGAAGACATCATTGAAGAAGTGGCGCGCAGCTATGGGTATAGCAACATTGCGCCTGTGCTGCCAAATTTTGCGGTGGATATGCGCTATGACGACACGGCAGATTTGACGCACACGCTTAAGCAAACGCTTGCCAATGCAGGCTATTTTGAAGCGGTGAGTTTTAGTTTTAGCGATGCGAAAATTGAGACGCTGTTTGATGATGTGGCTTTGGGTGCGGTGTTGCCGCTTGCCAATCCGATTTCATCTGAACTTGCGGTCATGCGCCGTACGCTGCTGTCTAGCCTTTTGCCTGTGGTGGCGCACAACCTAAACCGCCAGCAAAGCCAAGTGCGTCTGTTTGAGACGGGTTTGTCTTTTGTGGGCGAAAATGTGGCAAATCTGACGCAGACGCCAAGCCTTGCCATCGTGGCGACAGGTGCGGTGGGCGATGAAGTGCATGGCGCACGCGCGATGGATTTTTATGACTTAAAGGGCGATGTTGAAGCCTTGCTGCCAGCCAATCTTGCTGCCAGTGATGTGGTGTTTGAGCGCACTGACGTGGCGTTTTTGCACCCGGGGCAGAGCGCTTATTTGAGCGTTCGTGGCGAGCGTTTGGGCTGGTTTGGTCAGCTGCACCCAAGCATTGCCAAGGCGCTGGATTTAAAAACCGTTTGGGTGGCGCAGTTTGCGCTTGAGCCTTTGCTTGCCTTGCATCGCGCGCCAAAATCGGTGAGCGCACCAAGCAAATTCCCAAGCGTGCGCCGTGATTTGGCGTTTTTGGTGGACGAATCTTTGACGTGGCAAGCTGTGGCTGACGCTGTGCGTGCGGCGGCAGGGCGTTTCTTGGTGGACGTGCGTTTGTTTGATGTGTACCAAGGCGAGCGTTTGCCAGCGGGCAAAAAATCTTTGGCATTTGCCATGACTTTCCAAGATCAAAACGCCACTTTAGAAGACGATGCCATCAAAGCTGCGATGGATAAAGTTGCACGCCACTTGAGCGAAAAATTTGACGCACAGCTGCGTGATGGCTGAATTTGATTTTATAAATTCATTATAAGCAGTTGATTTTATTTGGTTTTTAATCGGTTTGATTATGTGTTTTGATGGTAAATTGCCCAAGGCTTTTTTGCCATCATTCAAATGATAAGGAACACTCATGAGTGCACTAACCAAAGCAGACATGGTCAATCACTTGGTGATTCGTATGCGACTCACACGCCAGCAAGCACGTTTTTTGGTGGTGAATTTTTTTGATGAAATCAGCAAAAGCCTTGCCGATGGCAAAGAAGTGAAGCTGTCAGGATTTGGCAATTTTGAGCTAAAAGACAAAAAATCACGTCCGGGGCGTAACCCAAAAACAGGCGAAGAAATTCCTGTGCAGGCGCGCCGTGTCGTTACGTTCAAGGCGGGGCAAAAGCTGCGTGGACGTATTGATATGGAAAATAAGCAGCATTAGGCGAGTGATTTTGCCAAAAATAGCTTGAATTTTTCCTGTAAATTTGCTAGAATTTGCTTTCATTTTCCCATCTGAGTGGGCTAATGCAACGTAAAGCGTGGTGCGCTGTGCCAAAGTTGGTTGGTGATGGCGTGGCTGCGTTAGGCTGCCTAAGGTGGTGCACATTAGTGCTCAGATTTATTGGATAGAGATTACCATGCGTAAAGACATTCACCCAGAATACAAAGAAGTTTTGTTCCACGACACCAACGCTGACGTGTACTTTTTGACTCGTTCTACCGTTGCTACCAAAGCCACTCGTGAGTACGAAGGCAAAGAATATCCATACTTCCCATTGGATATTTCAAGCGCTTCTCACCCATTCTACACAGGCGAGCAACGCAAAGCGTCAAACGAAGGCCGTGTGGCAAGCTTCAACAAGCGTTTCGGTGCATTTGCCAACCGTGGCAAAAAATAAGCCGTATTTTATACGCTTTAGCCGCTCCATTTTGGGGCGGTTTTTTGTTGGTTTGAGTTTTGTGATTTGCATAACAAGGGCGGTGATTGCTTAGATTGAATTATCCGATAAAGAGAAATTTTTACAAGTTATCCACAGATTTTAGCATAAAATTTTTGTTAATTTCGTGGAACATCCTGCGTATGATGATTTGAAAAAATTACGATTTTCTGTGTCTTTATAAAAAATATCAATGATTTATAACTGATTGATTTTAAAAGATAAAATTTATCAATGTGTCATGATGATGACAAGTCAAAATCACGCTATAAGCACCGAATGATAAAGGCTTGGGCGGATAAAATCATGCCATTTCCACAAAGTTATCCACAGATTTTGGGGATAAGAGTTTAAAGGTTTGGCAAGGCTAATGATGGCAAGGCTTGGCGTTGAGTTGGACGAAAAGTCGGCTGGGGGAATTTGGCAGGTGATGAGCGAGAGAAAAGTTGTTGGTAGGTCGGTGTTTTGAGACAGTTAAGATGTTTCACGCAGATTTTTACAATAAAAAACAACCCAAATGCGAGTTTGGGTTGTTGATGGGTGATGTTTAGTTGTTTGTTGGGCAGACTTATTTGGATTGCCAATAGGCGATGGCGGCATTGGAACGGCTGGTTCTACCAAGGCGTTCCATAATGGCTTTGCCTGCATGCATGAGCTTGTCTTTATCCACGCCTGTTTGATAGCCCATCTTGTCAAGCAGATAATGCAAATCTTCAGTGGCGACATTGCCTGATGCGCCCTTGGCATAAGGGCAGCCGCCAAGCCCTGCAATGGATGAGTCAAAGGTGCGAATGCCCATGTTTAAAGACGCATAAACATTGGCGATTGCCATGCCGTAGGTGTTGTGAAAATGCCCTGCAAGCAGATGAGTGTCGGTACGCTTTTGGCATTCGTGCCAGACAGCTTCTACCTTATCAGGTGTTGCGGTGCCAATGGTCTCACCAAGAGACACTTCATAGCAGCCCATATCGATAAGCCGCGCTACCACATCCGCCACTGCCACAGGGGAAATCGCCCCTTCATAAGGACAATCCACCATGCACGACACATAGCCGCGAACTTTTACGCCATCGGCTTTGGCGTGTGCCATGATGTCATCAAAGCGAGCAAGGCTTTCGGCGATGGTGCAGTTGATGTTTTTTTGGGTGAAACTCTCGCTTGCGCCTGTAAAAATCGCCACTTCACGGCAGCCTACCGCCACCGCCGCTTGGTAACCTTTTAAATTAGGGGTTAAAAGGCTGAAATTGACATCGGTTGGTTTGGTCAGTTGGGCGAACAGTTCGGTGCTGCCCGCCATCTGCGGCACCCATTTGGGCGAGACGCAAGAGCCAACTTCAATGTCCTTTAATCCTGCGTCTACCAAGTTGTTAATTAAAGTTAATTTATCATCAAGACTTAGCACCACGCTTTCGTTTTGCAATCCATCGCGTGCGCCAACTTCAACAATTTTAACAAAATCATTCATAAGCATTCCCTTAGATGGTTGTTTAAAAAGCATGCCAAATCAGAAGATCGTTCGTGGTGAGCTTTGAGCCATGGCGGTTTTTGCTTTCTTTTGGCAGGCTGACGCAAACGAAAAACCACATCGGCATACTTTTTTAGACCATGTTGCTTTCTTTTTTAGATTGCATTTTGCCATTACGCTTTTTCAAAGGCAATCAGCTCATCATCGGCTTTTAATTGATCGCCCACACCAAAGAACACTTCTTGGACAACGCCATCGTCAGGTGCTTTGATGGTGTAGGTGATTTTCATGGCTTCAAGCGTGAGCAAAATGTCGTCTTTTTTGACGCTTTGCCCTTTTTGTACCATTACTGCCGTTACCATGCCCGGCATTGGCGCTTTTAGTCCGCCTGCGTTGTCGTCAGCATTTGTGCCGTAGTTGATGGCTTTTGGGGCGAAGGCAAAGGCGTTGGCTTGGCTAAATAGAGTCAAATGCCCCACATGATGCGTGGTGTCGTGATAAAACGCCACTTGCTTGCGGATGCTGTCTTGGGTGATTTGCGCGGTAGTAGCGCTGGTCAAGATGACGTTTAGCGTCAGCTCATGCTCGTGATAATTTACCACAAAGCCATCATCGCCATTTGCACGCACAGACACGCTTAGGGTCTGTCCCATGTGTTCAAATTCCACCACATGATTTGCCACAACGTTTGAGCGCCAGAGTGGGCGATCATGCCACGCACTGCCACTTGGATTTAGATTTAACAAAAACCAAATCACGCCTGCAGTCATGATGTCATCATCAGTGGCGCAATCACGGCTTAAAAGCTCGATTTCGTGCTTGCCAATCAGCCCTGTGTCAAGTGCCACATCGGCAAATGCAGGCAAGCGAATAATGCGATCTAAAAAGGCGACGTTATTACCAAGTCCTGCAATGTGAAATTCTTGTAAGGCGTGGTGCATTTGGGTTAGGGCGTTTTTACGGTCTTCGCCCCACACGATGAGTTTGGCAATCATCGGATCATAAAAAGTGGTGATGTCGTCATTTGCCACTACGCCGCTATCCACACGCACACGCGCACTTGGTGTCGGTGGCGATAAGTGCGTGATTTTGCCGATGGCAGGTAGATAGCCATCTTCTGGGATTTCCGCATAAATGCGTGCTTCTATGGCATGACCTTGGCAAATGATTTCGTCTTGGGTTTTGGGCAGTTTTTCACCAAAAGCCACACGCAGCTGCCACTCCACCAAATCAATGCCCGTTACCATTTCTGTAACAGGATGCTCAACTTGCAAGCGGGTATTCATTTCCATAAAGTACGCCGTGCCGCTTTGGTCGGCGATAAATTCCACCGTACCCGCACCGACATAATTTACCGCACGCGCTGCATCAATGGCGGCTTTACGCATGATGGCAAGTTTGTCTTCGCTGATGTTTGGCGCAGGCGCTTCTTCAATCACCTTTTGGTGGCGGCGCTGCACCGAGCAGTCTCGCTCAAATAAATGCACATAATTGCCGTGCGTGTCGCCAAAGATTTGTACCTCCACATGGCGTGGATTGACGATATAGCGTTCAATCAGTACGTCTTCATTGCCGAAGCTGGATTTGGCTTCTGCTTTACAAGACGACAGATTTTCCAAAAACTCTTCAGATTTTTCTACCAAGCGCATGCCTTTACCGCCGCCGCCAGCACTGGCTTTGATAAGCAGTGGATAGCCGATTTGGTCGGCTTGGGCGTGCAAAAAATGCGGGTCTTGATTGTCGCCATGATAACCGGGCGTCAAAGGTACGCCTGCGTTTTGCATGAGCGCTTTTGATGTGGCTTTTAGACCCATGTCCAAAATGGCAGAGACGGGCGGCCCAATAAAGACGATGTCATTATCAGCGCAGGCTTTGGCAAAGTCGGCGTTTTCGGATAAAAAACCATAACCGGGGTGAATGGCGTTTGCGTTTGTGGCTTTGGCGGCGCTGATGATTTTATCCATTTGTAAATAACTTTGGACAGGGGGGTTGGCACCGATGTACACCGCTTCATCGGCAAGTTTGACGTGCTGTGCGTTTTTGTCAGCGTCTGAATACACCGCCACTGTAGCAACGCCCAATTTTTTGGCGCTGGCAATGATACGGCAGGCAATTTCACCACGATTGGCAATGAGAATTTTATGAAACATGAGCAATCCTTATCTATTTTTGTGCTGGGTTTGGTTTTATGGTTTTAAACGATCTCGTTAAACAATCCAATTTGGCGTACGTTTGTTTAAAAATGCCGTCAAGCCTTCTTTGGCTTCTGCGCCTTGCCGCAGCGTGGCGATGTGCTTTGCGGTTTCATCAAGCAGCTGATCATCAATAGGGCGATTTGCCACCATGTCAATGAGTGATTTGGACGCACATTGAGCAAAAGGCGCGCCTTGTAAGATGGCGTGGATAATTTTATCCAAAGTCTCATCAAGTGCGTCAGGCTCGCAGATTTCATGAGCAAGCCCAATGTGTAAGGCGGTGTCAGCGTCAATGCGCTCAGCGGTTAGAAAATATCTGCGTGCTTGACGTTCACCGATGGCTCGCACCACATAAGGGCTGATGGTAGATGGCGCAAGACCAAGGCGCACTTCGCTGGTGGCAAATTTGGCATGAGTGCTTGCCACGCAGATGTCGCACGCACTGACCAGCCCCATGCCGCCGCCTAAAGCTGCTCCCTGCACACGCGCGATGGTGGGTTTATTTAACGTGGCTAGGGTGTGGAGCATTTTGGCTAGGCGTTTGGCGTCAGCGATGTTTTCATCAACGCTGGCTTCGCCTGCTTTTTTCATCCAATTTAAATCTGCCCCTGCCGAAAAACTCTTGCCACGTCCAGCCAGTACCACCACACGCACATCATCATCGTGCGCCAGCGCATCAAAGCACGTTTGCAGCTCGCCAATCACCCCTTCGTTAAAGGCGTTATGCACATCAGGGCGACTGAGCCAAACGGTGGCGACTTGGTTGTCTTTGATGAGTTCAAGATAGTCAAATTTCATCATAATTCCTTTTATTGTTTGGTAATTTGCTGTGTGAATTTACCATTTATCATAAACCATCACATACGGAATACGCCAAAATGCGTGGCTTCGGTCGGTGCATTCATGGCACTCATTAGGCTAAGTGCCAGCACTCTGCGAGAGTCGGCAGGGTCAATCACGCCATCGTCCCACAAGCGTGCAGACGCATAATAAGGATGTCCTTGTCGTTCGTATTGCTCTTTAATAGGGGCTTTAAATTCGGCTTCTTCTTCGCTTGACCAGCTGCCACCACGACTTTCTATTTGTTCACGTTTGATGGTGGATAGTACGCTCGCCGCCTGCTCGCCGCCCATCACTGAAATGCGTGAATTTGGCCATGTCCACATAAAGCGTGGCGAATATGCACGCCCACACATGCCGTAGTTGCCAGCGCCAAATGAGCCGCCTACCACGAGCGTGATTTTGGGAACTTTCGCAGTGGCGACAGCCATCACCAGTTTTGCGCCATGTTTGGCGATGCCTTCGTTTTCGTACTTTTGCCCCACCATAAAGCCTGTGATGTTTTGCAAGAAAATCAGCGGAATGTTGCGCTGGCAGCACAGCTCAATAAAGTGCGCGCCTTTTTGGGCGGATTCCGAAAATAAAATGCCGTTATTGGCGATGATGCCGACATTCATGCCGTAAATTTTGGCAAAGCCTGTAACCAAAGTTGTGCCAAAACGCTCTTTAAATTCATGAAATTCTGAGCCGTCCACAAGGCGTGCGATAATCTCACGAATGTCAAAAGGCTGGCGGCTGTCGGTAGGAATGATGCCGTACAGCTCGTTTTGGTCGTACAGTGGCGCTTTGATGTCGGTGGGCAGCGCTTGGGCGGACTTGCCTAAATTTGCCACAATATCACGAGCGATTAAGATGGCGTGTTCGTCATTTTCTGCCAAGTGATCCGCCACACCTGACAGGCGTGTATGCACATCACCGCCGCCTAGGTCTTCGCTAGACACCACTTCGCCTGTGGCTGCCTTGACCAGCGGTGGGCCACCTAGAAAAATCGTGCCTTGATTGCGCACAATGATTGTCTCATCGCTCATGGCAGGAACGTACGCACCGCCCGCGGTACAGCTGCCCATGACGATGGCGATTTGAGCAATGCCTTTGGCAGACATATTGGCTTGATTATAAAAAATTCGCCCAAAGTGTTCTCTGTCTGGGAAAACCTGATCTTGCATGGGCAAAAATGCGCCGCCTGAATCCACCATATAAATGCACGGCAAATGGTTTTGTTCGGCGATTTCTTGGGCGCGTAGGTGTTTTTTGACGGTGAGTGGATAATAAGTGCCGCCTTTGACGGTTGCGTCATTTGCCACAATCATACACGCCACGCCATGCACCAAGCCCACGCCTGCCACCACGCTCGCTGATGGAATATCGTCTTCGTATACGCCAAGCCCTGCCAGCTGACCGATTTCTAAAAATGCAGTACCGTGGTCAATGAGCTTATCAATGCGTGTGCGAGCAAGCAATTTACCGCGTGCCAAGTGCTTTTGGCGTGCTGATTCACTGCCACCTAAGCTGATTTTGCCAACCACTTGCTTTAAATCGTCCACAAGCGTGCGCATGGCGGCGTGGTTTTGTTGATAAGACTCACTTTTTGGGTTGATTTGGCTTTTGATTGGCTTCATAAACACTTCCCTTTGTATTTTATGGTGTTGTGGTGTTTGGATTGTGAGAAGGACTTGCGTGCGGACAAGTCCTTTTGGGTTTAATTTATCATGCAGTTTCGTTAAACAGCTCACGACCGATTAGCATACGGCGAATCTCTGATGTGCCTGCGCCGATTTCGTACAGCTTGGCGTCACGCCACAGTCTGCCTGTTGGGTATTCGTTGATGTAGCCATTACCGCCTAGGATTTGAATGGCTTCGCCTGCCATCCATGTGGCTTTTTCGGCGGCGTATAAAATTGCACTGGCGGCATCTTTTCTTAGGCTGCGGTCGTGGTCGGCTTTATCGCAGGCTTGTCCTACGGCATAAACAAGCGCTTTACAGGCAAGGTGCGTGGAGTACATATCGGCGATTTTGCCTTGAATGAGCTGAAATTCACCAATGGCTTGTCCAAACTGTTTGCGCTCATGGATGTATGGAATCACCACGTCCATGCACGCATCCATAATGCCAAGCGGGCCTGCAGACAGCACTGCACGCTCATAATCAAGACCGCTCATCAGCACTTTTACGCCATTGCCTACGCCGCCGAGTACGTTTTCTTTGGGGATTTTGACGTTGTCAAAGAAAATCGGATAGGTATTTGAGCCACGCATACCCAGCTTGTCAAGGTGTGTGCCATGACTAAATCCTTCCATGCCTTTTTCCACCAAAAATGCCGTCATGCCTTTTGCGCCCGCATTGACGTCAGTTTTGGCATAAACCACTAACACATCAGCATCGCCGCCATTGGTGATCCACATTTTTGCGCCGTTTAGCAGATAGTGATCGCCTTTGTCTTCGGCTTTGAGTTTCATACTCACCACGTCTGAGCCTGCGTTTGGCTCACTCATGGCAAGCGCGCCCACATAGTCGCCGCTGATGAGTTTTGGTAGGTATTTTTGGCGCTGAGTTTCGTTGCCGTTGCGGTAGATTTGATTGACGCACAGATTAGAATGCGCACCATAAGATAAGCCCACAGACGCAGACGCACGCGAGATTTCTTGCATGACAATCATATGCGCCAAATAGCCCATATTCACGCCGCCGTATTCTTCTGGCACGGTCATGCCAAGCAGTCCCATGTCGCCAAATTTTTTCCACAAATGGGCAGGAAATTCGTTCTTTTCGTCAATTTCGCTGGCAAAAGGGGCGATTTCTTTGTTGGCAAAATCACGCACCGCATCACGCAGAGCGCTTAAAGTATCGTCAAAACCAAAATCAAGCGTGCTTAGATTCATGTTACTATCCTTTTTAACAAGTGGGTTGGTACAAGCGGCTCATCGCTATCGTCCGCTACGACAAGCTGGTAACGCGCGGTTGTGCTGCGTTTTTTGCTTGTCTTGGGTATATCATACACGCTTTTTTTAAAAAAGTGAATAAAAATTCAAAAAATGGTTTACAAGTCATTTTAAACTGGTAAAATACCCATAACGACAAAGATAATTAACGACAAAGATAAATAACGTCAAAGATAGTGCCGTTAATAAAATTTTAAAAAATTAAAAAACCATAAATAAGCAAAGTCTTCATTTAAATTTTAAAAAAGAAAACATCGTGCAAACTGACATTACTAAATCCTGCGAAAAAAATACTTATAAACGCTCAAAACTCATGCAAAAACGCATTGAGCAAAATAAAAAATCTATCATCGCTGCCGCCAAGAGTCTGGTGGGTGATGGCGGATTTAAGCACGCACAGATTGTGGCGATTGCTGAGATGGCGGGTGTGTCGCATGGTTTGGTGTATCGGTATTTTGATAATAAAAGCGCCTTGATGGTGCAGGTTTTGCGTGATGTGGCAGGGCATGAGATTCAGATTTTACAAGCCATCGCCAAAAGTGAGCTTGCGCCTGATAAAAAGTTGCATAAGGCGGTTGCAACCTTTGTCAAGCGCGCCTTAAACAGTCCGCACACCGCTTATGCGTTCATGCTTGAGCCAGTGGACGACATTGAATTTGAAAAAGCAAGGGTCGCCATTAAGCATGACATTGCTCGTGCCATTGAGACGATTTTGCAGCAGGGCAAAGCGGCAGGCGTGCTGTCGGTGGAAAATATTCATACCGCTGCTTTGTGTATCGTTGGCGCGATGACTTTTTCGGTGATTGAGCCTTTTTATTATGAATATCAGCAGCGTGAAGGCAGGCAAGACGCTGATGGTGCAGCGATTGATGATTTAAACAGTGTAAACCCCAACCAAGCGCTCAGCGCTCATCGGACACAAGGTCTGGACGATGAGTATCGGGTGCAATTTAGTCAGCAGGTCGCCGATTTGTGTGTGAATTTGGCAAAAACAAGCTAAACAAAACCAAACTTTCTTAACGCAAATCTTGGCAAGCACAGACGGCGGCAAAATCAAAAGGAGTGTGATTTATGCAGCGTTTCAAAAAAAGCTATTTGTCTGGCTCAAGCAGCCAGCCGCTCATCGGGCAAACCATCGGCGACATCTTTGATCAGGCGTGCGCCGAACACGCCTACAAAGAAGCACTGGTGAGCAGCCATCAAAATGTGCGACTTTCCTACCACGAGCTCAAAGAAAAAGTAGAAGCCTTGGCGTGCCAACTGCTTGAAATCGGCTTTAAAAAAGGCGACAGATTGGGTATTTGGTCGCCAAACTGCTGGGAATGGACAGTAACGCAATTTGCCGCTGCCAAAGCTGGCTTGATTTTGGTGAATCTCAATCCGTCTTATAAGTCCACAGATTTGATTGAATATGTGCTAAATAAAGTGGCGGTCAAGGGGCTTGTCATGGCTGAGCCGCTAAAAAGCACCGATTATGAAGCGCTGCTTGGCGAGATTGCGCCTGAAATTTATCAGCAGACGAACAAATCGCTTGAGTGCGCGCGCTTGCCACACCTAAAAACGGTGATTAAGCTGTCTGAAAATGCCTTGCCAAGCTGCTATTCGTTTTATGATTTGCTCACCACGCCTACGCACGAGCAGGTGCAAGAGCTGCACGCATTGTCGGATTCTTTGCAATTTGATGATGTGATTAACATTCAGTTTACATCTGGCACGACAGGCAGCCCAAAAGGCACAATGCTCACCCATCATAATATCCTAAATAACGGCTATTTTGTCGGTGAAGGCATTAAACTTACCGAAAGCGACAAAATCTGCATCGCCGTGCCGCTATTTCACTGCTTTGGCATGGTGATGGGCAATCTGGCAGCGGTGTCGCATGGCGCAACGATGGTCTATCCAAGTGCGGTCTTTAACCCCCAAGACACCTTAAAAGCCATCGCCAACGAAGGCTGCACGGCAGCTTATGGCGTACCGACCATCTTTATCAATATGCTAGAGCAAGAAAACTTTGACGACTTTGATTTGTCAAGTTTGCGCACAGGCATCATGGCAGGTTCGCCTTGTCCAAAAGAAATCATGACGCGCGTCATGGAGCGTATGCACATGAGCGAAATCACCATTTGCTATGGCATGACAGAGACTTCGCCTGTCAGCGTCCAAAGTTATGTGGACGACCCAATTGACAAGCGTGTGAGTACAGTGGGGCGCATTCATCCGCACGTTGAGCTAAAAATCGTAGATGAAAATAATCACATCGTGCCAGTGGGCGCATTGGGCGAAATCTGCGTGCGTGGCTATTCGGTGATGGCAGGCTACTGGGACGATGAACAAAAAACACGCGAAGTGATAGACGAGCATGGCTGGATGCACACAGGCGACATCGGCAAGATGGACGATGAAGGCTATGTGCAAATCAAAGGACGTATCAAGGACATTGTCATTCGTGGCGGTGAAAACTTATTCCCCAAAGAGATTGAAGATTTCTTGTACAAACACCCTGCAGTGGGCGAAGTGCAAGTGGTTGGCGTGCCTGACCCAAAATACGGCGAAGAGCTGTGTGCGTGTATCATCGTTCATGATCAGCATGAATGCGACAGCGAAAGCATTCGTGAATTTTGTAAAAACAAAATTTCGCACAACAAAATCCCGCGTTACGTCCGCTTTGTTACCGAGTTTCCGATGACAGCTTCTGGCAAAATCCAAAAGTTCAAGCTGCGTGAGCAGATGTGCGAAGTTTTGGGCATATCGCTTGATGATGATTGATATTGGTGTGTATTTGGCGTGATTTAGCAGTGTCAATCAAGGCAGATTTTGTCTTGATTGGCAAGCGATAAGGAGAGAGTGATGGCGGGCAGTTATTATGTTTTAAAATCACGCGAGCAGACGGACGATGGCGTGGTGGCGATTTATGATTGCACGATTCATGCACAAGGCGCTTGGAATCCCAATGAGCAGCATATGGCGCCAGTGGCAGGCGTGATTTGTGCTGAGTTGGACGCTTTTTCGCCCCGTGATGATGTGCGTATTGCGCGTATCAGTTTTGATATTTTTGGGCTGATTCACTTTGGTGAATTTAGCATCACCACCAAAACCATCAGAGCAGGGCGCACCATTGAGCTGATTGAATCTGTCATGCAAACGCAAGGCAAAACGTGCGTGGTGGCGCGCGCGTGGCGACTGCAAACCAGCGACACCAAGGTGGTGGCAGGACTTGAAAATACCGCCATCACGCCGCCTGATGATATGCCAGATTGGGACGGTATGGCGGCATGGCCGGGCGGTTATATTCGCAGCATTCGTGCCAAGACGGATATAAATCGTAGGGCTGGCAAGGGTGTGGTATGGCTAACAAATGAGCTTGATATGGCGCATGACTCATCAGGGCAAGCGCTGCCTGTGAGTGATTTTGTACGTCTGATGGGCATGGTGGATACTGCCAATGGCATTGTGCCGCGCGCCACGCCTGATAAGGGCAAATGGGCTTTTCCAAATGTGGATTTGCAGATTCATCTGCTAAGAATACCAAAAGGGCGCTGGCTTGGACTTGAAACCATTCAGCAGATTGGCGATGACGGCATTGGCTTAACGAGCAGCGTGCTGCATGATGAGCAAGGCGTATTTGGACATAGCGAGCAGATTTTGACCGTGCGTCAGCTGGACTGATGGTTTGGTATTAGGCATTGACAACAAAGGAGTGCAGCAAGAGTAAAATTTTAACGCAGTTAACAAATGACGGATCAAATGAACAACAAGGAGTGTGTATGACAACAGATCGTGTATCTTTTGGCGATGTGTCCGCTCAAGCTGGCGATGCGCCAACCGTGAATATCAATACCGTGATTGATGAAGCCAAATTCGGCAGCTTTCATCGGCAGGTGCTGTTTTGGTGTTTGCTTATCATCATTTTTGATGGTTATGATTTGGTGATTTATGGCGTGGCATTGCCGCTTTTGATGGAGCAATGGTCGCTCACCGCCGTAGAAGCAGGTATGCTGGCGAGTTCTGCGCTGGCTGGCATGATGTTTGGCGCGATGATTTTTGGGGCTTTGGCAGATCGCATTGGGCGCAAAAAAGCCATCATGCTGTGTACGGCATTTTTTAGCGGTTTTACTTTTTTAGGAGCGTTTGCGCCATCGCCCACCGAATTTGCGGTTTTGCGCTTTTTGGCGGGGTTGGGGATTGGCGGCGTGATGCCAAATTTGGTTGCGCTGACTTCTGAATACGCACCCAAAAAGCTGCGTGCCACGATGGTTTCCATTATGTTTAGCGGCTATGCGGTGGGTGGCATCATCTCGGCATTGCTTGGTTCGTTTTTGGTCAAGGATTATGGCTGGGAAATCATGTTTTATTTGGCAGGGATTCCGCTGTTAGGCTTTCCGCTGATTTGGAAATTTTTGCCAGAATCGGTAACTTTTTTGGTGAAGGACAATCAGCAAGACAAAGCGCGCCACATCATTGGCAAGCTCTTACCAAGCGCCAATTTACCAGCAAATGCGACACTGGTGCTTAATGAAATCCCAGCTCAAGCTGCGTCTGCACAGAGCGATAAAAAGCAATCGGCATTCGTGCAGCTGTTCACCGAAGGGCGAGCTTTTGGTACACTGATGTTTTGGGTGGCGTTTTTCATGTGCTTGCTCATGACTTATACGCTCAGCAGCTGGCTGCCTAAGCTGATGCTTTCAGCGGGATATTCGTTGGGTGCAAGCATTTTGTTCTTGTTTGCGCTGAATATTGGGGCGATGATTGGGGCGATTGCAGGCGGCTTTTTGGCGGATAAATTCCATCTTAAGCCTGTGATTGTTACCATGTGTGCGCTGGCAGCGGTGTCCATTTCAGCATTGGCAATCAATTCGCCACCTGTGATTTTGTACACGCTGGTGGCGGTGGCAGGCGCAACCACCATCGGTACGTCCATTTTGCTGTACAGCTATTTGGCGCAGTTTTATCCGCTGCACATTCGTACTACAGGTATTGGCTGTGCGTCAGCGGTCAGCCGTGTTGGTGCGATTGTTGGGCCTGTGATGACAGGGGCGATTTTGGCGATGAATTTGCCGCACGCTTACAATTTTCTAGCCATCGGCATTCCAGCGCTGCTTGCCACCATTGCTATGGCAGTGCTAAAGCGCGCATAGGACTGTTTTTGCACAAGGTTGTTTTTACGAAAGATTGTTTTTAAGAAAATAATCAGCCACAAGCTCTACTGGCGTAGGGTTTGTGGTTTTTTATGGCTTTATGATTTTGGCTTGTTGTGTTATTGATGCCATCTGCGCTTTGTCGTTTTGTAGTCAAATTAATTGGATAGTAGTTTTTAAAAGTTATCCACAGATTTTTCGTATAAATTTAAGCTGATTTCGTGGAACATCATGCGTGCGATGATTTGAAAAAATTACGATTTTCTGTGTCTTTATAAAAAATATCAATTATTTATAACTAATTGATTTTAAAAGATAAAATTTATCAATGTGTCATGATGATGGCAAGCAAAAATCACGCTGTAAGCACCGAACGATAAAGGCTTTGGTGGATAAATTTATGCCATTTCCACAAAGTTATCCATAGATTTTGGGGATAAGAATTTAAAGGCTTGGCAAGGCTAATGATGGCAAGGCTTGGCGGTGAGTTGGGCGAAAAGTTGGCTGGGGAATTTGGCAGGTGATGAGCGAGAGAAAAGTTGTTGTTAGAGTGGTGTTTTGGGAAAGTTATGATGTTTCACGCAGATTTTTACAATAAAAAACAACCCAAATGCGAGTTTGGGTTGTTGTTGATGGGTGATGTTTAGTGGTTTGTTGGTTTACCGCTCAATATCAATTTATCCAAGCGGTTCTGCCCAATCAAATAAGCCAAATCCGCAGGACGCTCAATGTCCCACAGTGCCAAATCTGCATCATAGCCGACTTTAAGCTGACCTTTACGGTCTTGCAATCCCAATGCCTGCGCGGCATGACGTGTCGTGCCTGACAGAGCTTCTTCTGGCGTCAATCCAAACAGCGTACACGCCATATTTATCGCCAGCAATATGGACGCAGACGGTGATGTGCCGGGGTTGCAGTCGGTGGAAACTGCCATATTGACGCCGCATTCACGCATTTTAGCAATCGGTGGCAGCTTGGTCTCTTTTAGCACATAAAAGGCGGTCGGCAGCAGTACGCCCACCACGTTTTTTTGCGCCATTTTAGCGACGTTGTCATCATTTAGGTATTCAATATGATCGGCTGACAGCCCGTCAAATTGCGCCACAAGTTCTGCTCCGCCCATGTCAGACAGCTGCTCAGCGTGCAACTTAACAGGCAAGCCCAGTTCGGTGGCAACGGCAAACAGCTTGGCAACTTGCTCGGTGCTAAATGCGATATGCTCACAAAATGCGTCTACTGCGTCCACCAAGCCTTCATTGGCAAGGGTTTTTAGCCATTGACACGCTTGCTCTACATAGTCATCAGCCCGCCCTTGATATTCTGGTGGCAAGGCATGTAGGGCAAGGTAGGTTTTTTTGACGGTAATGCCAAAGTCTTGCCCCAGTTGTTTGGCGACTTGCAGCATTTTGCGCTCGCTGTCCAAGTCAAGCCCATAGCCTGATTTGATTTCAATCGTGCCAACGCCTTGTGCAATGAAGGCTTGCAGTCGCTGCTTGCTGGCTTGGTACAGCTCATCAAAACTTGCTTGGCGTGTGGCATTCACCGTTGAGAGTATGCCACCACCATTTTTGGCGATGGTGGCATAGTCCACGCCATTTAAGCGCATTTCAAATTCATGACTGCGATTGCCAGCATAAACAAGGTGCGTGTGGCAATCCATCAGTGCAGGCGTGATCCATTTGCCCTGACAGTCCGTGCGCTTGGTATCGGTAAATTGTGCCAACGCCGTGTCATAATCACCGATGTAAATGATTTTGCCGTCTTGAATGGCGATAGCGGCTTGGCGTAACGCTCCATAAGGCGTGTCTGACCCATAGCCAAACTCGTCATTCATCGTGGCAAGATTGACATTATAATAAAGCTGAGTTGTCATGCGCAGTCCTTGTAAGTGATTGTATTAAAAGGATTTTTCAGTTAATTTACCGTTCGCTTAATCTGTTGGCAAAATTTTCTTGGTAAGTTTTTGTCTTGATTTGCCGTATCGTTATGCGCCAAAATTATGCACCAAAACCATGCAATAAATGCCGCTCAATCACGCCTGCCAAGAGTCGTGCCGCAACTTT
Organism: Moraxella caviae; assembly: GCF_002014985.1. Taxonomy (GTDB): domain Bacteria; phylum Pseudomonadota; class Gammaproteobacteria; order Pseudomonadales; family Moraxellaceae; genus Moraxella; species Moraxella caviae. The sequence goes on from NZ_MUXU01000018.1 coordinate 39,636, forward strand.
AACGCTTTTGTCGTCTGTGTCGTATTTTGGGTTAATCTCGGCAAAATCCACCACTTTTACTTTGCCTGTGGCGAACAGCAAATCTAAGCATTGCTCGGCAAAATCAAGACTAAAACCTTTGGCGGCAGGTGCGCTCACCGCAGGCACAAGACTTGACGAAAAACCGTCCATATCAAGCGTGATATAAAGCACATCCAGCGCATCGCAAAAAGTATGCAGTCGTTTGGCAATCTCATCAAATGCTAAGCGATTGCAGTCATCATCGCTGATCATGCTGACATTGAGCGATGCAGCGCGGTCAAACAACGCTGCCGCATTGCTAAAACGGCTGACACCCACGCACAAATAATGAAAATGCTCTGCGCCCACAAGCTCACTGATTTGGCGAAAAGGTGTGCCAGAGCTTGCCACGTCATTTTGGCGAAGGTCTAAATGTGCATCAAAATTGATGATGCCGATTTTTGGTAAATGGGTTTGTTTTGATGGGGCTTGACTTGCTTTGTCTTGCAAATGCTGATACAAGCCCAAAAAAGACGCGTAGGCGATCTCATGACCGCCGCCCAAGCCAATAGGTAAGCTATTGTTATTTAAGTAATTTTTGATTTTTTGAGCAAAGACGGTTTGGGTGTTTTCCAAAGCATTTGCCAGCATTTCGTCATTATCAACACAATGGACGTTGCCCATGTCCGCCACCAATTTTGACAACGCCTGACGATTATCGCCAAACGCATCAAGTACGGCAGATGGCACAGGCAACTTGGCGAAGGCGGATTTGATTTTATCAGGGGCGTGTTTTGCGCCAATGCGTCCTTGGTTGCGCAGTACGCCTTGATCGCAGCAAAATCCCAGCAGGGCGATTTTGGCGGATAAGTTTTGGTTGGCAAGTGCTTCGCCAGATGAGACGATTTCTTGCCAATAGCAAGCGCGCGCGCTTTCAAAGGGTTCTTGGCGCGCCGTCCAAAGCGTAGGGTTGTGCGGTGTGATTTTGGTGTATTGCATAAAATTTCCTTATTGTGTGCTGGCTGTCGTCATGGACGTTTGTCAATGTGATGATGGACGTATTTGAATTGACGATTATTCGGCAGTAAAAGGGTTAATCACCGCCACAGGCAAATCGGCAAAATCTGCCACGTTGCGCGTTACTAAAATCAAGCCATGTTCTTTGGCGCAGGCGGCAATCCATGCGTCATTTTCAGGGGCTTTATTTGGCACATGAAAGCTTGCGCAAATATCGGCGGTGCGTTCAGTGATGGGTAGGATGCGTCCTTGATACATTTTTTTGCTTTGTTCAAGCCATGTTCGCAGGTATTTGCCTTGCTTGACATCTTTACGCTCCATGCCCAGTACGCCACGTTCAAGCTCCATCAGCACGACCACGCTCAAATATAAATCACGATAATCTATGCTTGCAAGCCATTCATCAAAGCCAGCATTTGCCACGCCTTTTTGCACTTTGCGAATTTCGCTGACGGCATTGGTGTCTAATAAATACATCACAACTCCCCAAAATCCACAGGTGGGCGATTGTTTGTACTTCTAGTCGGCAGCTCAAATTCAATATCCGCCACTTCATCAGGAATATCTAAGGCAAGATAAGCATCTTTGGCGGAAACAAACTCTCTGCTACCTGCTGGATTTAATTTGTTTTTTTGATAATCATCATAACGCAGCAGCACATAGCTTGGCTCACCACGTTTGGTGATGATGACAGGGGCGATGTCGGCTTGGCGCTGGGCGTAGCTGGTGCGTTGGTTGAATTCACGACTGGTCATGTACATAAGCATTCCTTGTTTATTGATGAAATGTTTGTTGATTGATGATGGCTATGGATAATTTGTAGTGATGTTACTACATTTAGTATAGCACAAGCAAACCAAGCCAACAAGACGGTTCTGATTTGGATCAATTTATCTTAAAATCAGCCCACAGCCAACCTAAAAATCCCCAAAAAACTACACCCCGCCAAACACAAAACTCAACAATTTAAAGGCAATCCACCACATCATCACGCCGATGGCGAATTCAAGTACGCGCCACGCTTTAGGGTTTTTGAAAATCGGCAACAAATACTTTGCCCCATAGCCAAGCCCAAAAAACCATGCAAACGACACCAAAAGCACCCCTGCCAAAAACGACAGTTTGCTATCGCTTGCCAAAGTTGCACCAATGCCGCCAACAAGCACCACCGTATCTAGATACACGTGCGGATTTAGTAGTGTAATGGCGAAAGTCGCAAGCACGGTGGTTTTTAGGCTTGCAGGCTTGGCATTGTCATCGCTCACCAGCGTGCTGTTTGAAGTCAGGGCGTTTTTGAAGGAATTAAAACCGTACCAACCCAAAAACGCCGCGCCGCCCACGCCAAGCAGTTTGGTGAGCGTGGCATTGTTGGCAAACACCGAGCCAACGCCCATCACGCCAAGCGTCATCAGCAATACATCGCACGCAAAGCAAATCAAGCACACCCAAAAAATGTGCTGACCTTTCAGCGCCGTCTTTAGCACAAAGGCGTTTTGGCTGCCAATGGCGATAATCAGCCCTGCCGACACCATCACCCCTGTCAAAAAAGTTTCAAGCCACATATAAGTTCCTGATAAAAATTCCTGCAAATTTTACAAGGGCGCAAGATTAGCATTTGTGGGTGGAAAATGCAATCAAGCAAGCTGTGGCTGTGCGACTTAGATTTGGCGGTTTGGGTTAAAAAACTGGGCGTTTGCCAAGCATTTTTGACGAATGCTTTTTGTTAATGCGCTTGGCGGTCATTAACGTCAGTATTCACGCCCGGCTGTTTTTAGGCATTGGTAAACCATTCATCACGCAAATTCGCCCAGTTGTCAAGCAGCTTGCCTTGTAGTACCAGCTGTTTGGCGTTTTCAATATCAGGGGCGAAGTAGCGGTCTTTGTCATAAAACGGCACAATCGCACGCAGCGTTTGGTGAATTTTGGCAAGGTAATCAGACGTGGTAAGCCCATCACGTTGATGAAAATCCACGCCTTGCGCTGCCGCCAAAAGCTCGATGCCTACGATGGTGGCAGTGTTTTGCGCCATGTCAAACAATCGGCGAGCGGCGTAGGTTGCCATAGACACATGGTCTTCTTGGTTGGCAGACGTAGGAATGCTGTCTACGCTTGCGGGGTGGGCGTGCGATTTGTTTTCGCTGGCAAGGGCAGCAGCGGTAACATGGGCAATCATAAAGCCTGAATTTACGCCAGCATTATCCACCAAAAACGCAGGCAATCCTGAAAGCGTCTTGTCAATGAGTAGGGCGATGCGGCGTTCGCTCATTGAGCCAATCTCGCTGATGGCAAGGGCAAGTGTGTCGGCAGCAAAGGCAACAGGCTCTGCGTGAAAATTGCCACCGCTGATGGCAACAGGATCATTATTGTCATTAAAAATCAAAGGGTTGTCGGTAACGGCATTGGCTTCGGTGAGCAGAGTTTTGCCTGCTTGGTTAATCAAATCAAGACACGCACCCATCACTTGTGGCTGACAGCGCAGGCAGTAAGGGTCTTGGACGCGGTCGTCATCGTCTTGGTGAGATAGGCGGATTTGGCTGCCCTTGATGAGTTCACGGTGGGTTTTGGCGATTTGGATTTGCCCGTGATGGCCGCGTACTTCATGAATGCGCGGATCAAAAGGTGCGTCCGAGCCGCGCGCTGCGTCAATGGAAAGTGAGCCGACTACGGTCGCTGCAGCGAGCAAATCGCAGGCGTGAAAATAACCACGCAATGCCAGTGCCGTTGATGTCTGTGTGCCGTTAATCAGTGCCAAGCCTTCTTTGGCGGCAAGGGTGATGGGGCTAAGATTGGCTTGCGCCAGTGCGTCTTTGGCAGGCAGGATTTTGCCATTTACACGCACATCGCCCAGCCCCATCATCGCAAGCGTCATGTGCGATAAAGGGGCAAGATCGCCTGATGCGCCCACCGAGCCTTTGGCAGGGATAATCGGCATGATGTCGGCATTGACAAGATTAATCAGGCTGTCCACCACTTCACGGCGAACACCTGATACGCCTTGGGCAAGACTTGCAATTTTCATTACCATAATCAGGCGCACCACGCCATCTGGCAAGGCTTCGCCCGTACCAACAGCGTGCGAGATGATGAGATTTTTCTGCAGCAATTCAAGCTCGTCATCGCTGATGCGTGTCTTGGCAAGCAGTCCAAAGCCTGTGTTGATGCCGTAGGCGGATTTGTCTTTGGCGATGATGGCGTTCACTGCTTGGCGAGATGCGTCAATCTTGGCGCAAGCACCATCATCAAGGCTAATGCGCGTGGGCTTGTCGTACACTTGGCGTAAATCAGCAAGAGTGAGATGGCGTGGAGTTAGAGTGAGTTGGTGCATAAAATTTCCTTTTTTGATGTGTTGATGAGTTTAAGTTGGGTTTGGTTAAAGCAGCCCTGCGCTAATCGCTGCATGACCGACCAATGTTGCCAGCATTAGGCTTAGCACGGTGCGCTCAAACCAAATAATCAGCATTTGAGTGATAGAAATCGGCAATCTGGTGGCAAGCACGCAAGGTATCATGCCAGAGAAAAACAGTACGCTGCTGATAGACACCACTGCCGCCACAAAGCGTACCAAAATCGGCATATCGCCAAGCAGTAGTGCGGGCAAAAACATCTCGGCAAGTCCTGCTGCCATGCCTTTGGTTGCCATCATCGGCTCAGGCAAGCCCACGATATAAGCAAACGGATACAATAAAAGTCCAAGCACATCAAAAATGGGCGTGTATTTGGCAAGCAACAATCCTGCCAAGCCAATCGCCAAAATGCTTGGGATAATCGCTGCGGTCATCTGTATGCCATCACGAAAGTTTGACCAAAAAATTTGCCAAACCGATCCTGCGTTTTGTGATGTGCTGATACCGACATTTAAAGCAGTGGTAAGGCGCTTGCCTTTAATGCTGTCAATTTCTTGGCGTTGGTGCGTGTCATCCGCTGTGCGAATGGGCGGCAGGCGTGCAGTGATAGCAGTAACCAAAAATGTGATGACAAGACTTGACCAAAAGAATAAATTCCAATGATCCATGATGTCAAGCGTCTTGGCGACAATCACCATAAACGCCGCCGATACGGTAGAAAATCCTGTGGCGATGATCATCGCTTCTTTGGCGGAATATTGTCCTTGTAGGTACACGCGGTTGGTGATGAGCAGCCCAATGGAATAACTGCCCACAAAACTTGCCACTGCGTCAATGGCGGACGAACCCGGCGTTTTAAAAAGCGGGCGCATGACAGGCTGCATCAGCACGCCAATCATTTCAAGCAGTCCAAAACCCACCAAACTTGCCAAAATCAAAGAACCAATCGGCACAATCATACCCACCGTCAATGCCAATTTATCAAACAAAAACGGCAGCATATCTTTTTGCATAATGACATCAGGGGCGGTGTTGGTTACATACAGCACCGCCAAAATCAGCCCAATCGCCTTAAAAACCGTCAGGATTAAGTCGGTCAGGCTCTTTTTAAATTCGCCTGACATGATGGGTTTTGCCACGCCATAAATCATCATGGCAAACAGCAAGGTGATGCTCAGTGTGCGTTGTTCATTAACCAAATAGCTTGCCATATGGTCAAACAAAATCGTGCTTTTGCCACCGATGGTAAACGGCACAAAAAACGCCACAATGCCAATGGCGCTAAACAGCACAAGCTGAATGATGGCACGGGTTTTTGAGATGGGGGTGGGTTTTTCTGTCATGTTATTTCCTTATACATAACAACGCATTAAAAGATGTGCAAAGATGATGAGATTGATGGGGTGCTTGCCGCCATCAGGCGTTTGCCATCAGTCAGTGCAAGTAGTACTTGACGACTGTATTGCCAAGCTCACAAAACCTTGCTTGCTTGGCAAATCTGGTAAAGTTATTAGGATAACCTATTTAACCATCGGCAAATTTAGCCCATAGTTTTTGGCAGTCTCAATGGCAAGCTCATAGCCTGCGTCAGCATGACGCATGACGCCGCTGCCGCAGTCGTTCACCAGCACGTTGGCTAGGCGTTTGGCGGCTTCGTCTGTGCCGTCCGCCACAATCACCATGCCAGAATGCTGGCTGTAGCCCATGCCCACGCCACCGCCATGGTGTAGCGACACCCATGTTGCACCGCCTGCGACATTTAGCATGCCGTTTAGCAGCGCCCAATCTGACACGGCATCCGTGCCGTCTTTCATGCTTTCGGTTTCACGGTTAGGGCTTGCCACTGAGCCTGTGTCTAGGTGGTCGCGCCCAATAACGATAGGTCCTTTTAGTTCGCCATTTTTAACCATTTCATTAAAGGCAAGACCTGCTTTATCGCGCTCGCCAAGTCCAAGCCAGCAAATGCGTGCAGGCAAGCCTTGAAAATGAATGCGATCTTTTGCCATGTCAAGCCAGTTATGAACGTGCGTGTTGTCAGGAAACAGCTCTTTGATTTTTTGGTCGGTTTTGTAAATGTCTTCTGGATCGCCAGATAATGCCACCCAGCGAAACGGTCCTTTGCCTTGACAAAACAGCGGACGAATATAAGCAGGCACAAATCCCGGGAAATCAAAGGCGTTTTTCACCCCTTCATCAAAAGCCACTTGACGGATATTGTTGCCATAGTCAGTCGCAGGAATGCCCATGTCGGTAAAGTCAAGCATGGCCTGCACATGCACCGCGCACGACTGAGCGGCGGCTTTTTTAAGTGTGTCGTGCTGAGCGGGATCGGCAGCGGCAGCTTTCCATTGTTCTACCGTCCAGCCCATCGGCAGATAGCCGTTAATCAAATCATGCGCAGACGTTTGGTCGGTTACTAAATCAGGCTTAATTTCGCCATTTTTGGCACGTTTTACCATTTCTGGCAAAATTTCAGCGGCGTTGCCAAGCAGGGCAATGGATACCGCTTCGCCTTTGGCGGTGTGTTCTTTGATAAGCTCGTAAGCATGATCAAGGTCTTGTGCTTGCTTATCTACATAGCCTGTGCGCAGACGAAAATCAATGCTGGACTGCTGGCATTCGATATTTAGCGACACTGCGCCTGCAAAAGTTGCCGCCAAAGGCTGTGCGCCACCCATGCCGCCAAGTCCTGCGGTCAAAATCCAGCGCCCACGCCAGTTGTCGGTGGATTTGGTCTTGCCATCGCCATAGTGCTGACGACCTGCTTCGGCAAAGGTCTCGTACGTTCCTTGTACAATGCCTTGTGTGCCGATATAAATCCAGCTGCCTGCGGTCATCTGTCCGTACATGAACAAATCTTTGCGGTCAAGCTCGTTAAAATGCTCCCATGTTGCCCATTTCGGCACTAGGTTTGAGTTGGCAATCAGCACGCGTGGGGCGTTTTCGTGGGTGTTAAAAATACCCACAGGTTTGCCTGATTGGACAAGTAGAGTTTGGTTATTTTCAAGGGTTTTTAGACTCTCTAAAATCTTGTCATAGCACTCCCAATTACGAGCAGCACGCCCAATGCCGCCATACACCACAAGGCTTTGGGGATTTTCGGCAACATCTGGGTGAAGGTTGTTTTGAATCATGCGATAAGGCGCTTCGGTCAGCCAGCTTTTGCAAGTCAGCTCCGTGCCTGTGGGGGCTTTGATGATACGGGTGGTATCGGTGCGGTTTGGGGTGGTCAGTGTCATAAAACGCTCCTTGTGTGAAAGATGATCTTGCGTTGCGCAAGTCGGTGAAGTTGTATAGACAAATATACTCTAGCAAAAAACCAAATTAAGCGCAAGCACTTTTTTAAAAAATCAACGAGAATTTTGTAAACGTATATTCGCTGGGTGAAAATCGTTATGATTGCTGTGAGAATTGTTTTGATGATGGGTGAGTTGCCAGAAGTGAAAGTATTGCAAGCGGTGAGAGTGGTGGGTTTAGATTGCTGATTTTGATTATTGAGTGGCTAAGTCAATGTGGATAGCAAAGATGATGCTGAGCGATGGGCGGTGTGATGTTGGTGGTTTGGGCGGTGTTAGCTGAAAGGTTTTGGCAAATGATTTGCTGCCAACAAATTACACCGTTTAAGCCCAAACCTTACACCCACACCAAATCCCAAAGGGTTTTTTCATCACGATGAGCCACTGCCAGCATGGCGTGATTGACCGAAAAACAGCGATAATAAAACCGCCCAATGCGTGCGTGCTGGGCAAATCCCGCCATGTCATCAGCCGCTGCGTGCGTGTTAAGCTCGCGCAAATTCAGCCGAATGCCCAAGCCATGCGCTTTTAGCACCGCTTCTTTGGCGCACCAAATCGCAAACCACGCCGCTGCCGTACCGTTCGCTTGCCAGCGTTTGCGCTCGTCATCGCTAAATCGGCTGTTTGCCAGTGCCGAAAAATTCACCGCACGGTCTAAATCTTCCACGTCCACGCCCACGCCTGCGCCCAGATTTGCGCCTAAATCTGGTTTGGCGTTGTAAAATTGTGTGTTTTTTAAGGGGGTTTGAGCATCAAAACCAAAGGCGAGCGCATAGTTTTTTTGACTGTGCGAATGATTAAAATGCAGCGGCGCATTGGCACAAACAGGCTTGCCGTGATTGCTGCGCATGATGACGGGTGCTGGTAAATTGTGCGCACGGCACGCCAAAGACAGCACCGCCAGACGATGTGCGCCAAGTGCGGTTCTGTCATCTTGCGTTAGGCGAGATTGTGTGCGGTTTGGCAGCAGCACGGCGGTGGGGCGATGGTGTAGGTAAATCATGGTGATGGCGATTTAAAAGTTGTGTTGGTAAAAAAGTTGCGCTGGCAGTATTTGGCAGGTTTGCACATTGTAGCACAAAGATGGGCGCGCGGTGGGTGTAAAGGTGTTGGGTTTTTTATGTGTGGTTTGCTAAGATAGTCAAAATCAAGTTTTGTCAAAGAGCCATCAAGCGATTGATGAGCGCAAGAAAAACATCAGACATATAGGGAAGTGAGATGAAAATTAACAGTAAAAACATCACCTTGCGCCAGCTTCGAGCGTTTTTGGCGGTGGCGGATTCTGGCAGTTTTACGCAGGCGGCAGATGATTTGCACATATCGCAATCCACGCTGAGCGGTTTGATTAAAGAGCTAGAAAAGGTGCTGGCGGTGAAGTTATTTGATCGGACGACCAGACAGCTGTCGCTTTCAGCCATTGGTGTGCAGTTATATCCTTTGGCAAGCCGAGTGTTGCATGATTTAGAAGCGATGACCAATGAGCTAAATCATCTAAAAGCACTGGAAAAAGGCGTGGTGCGCATTGCGGCAAGTCAGCAGTTGGCGGCGGCGATTTTACCGCAAGTGATGGCGGATTTTGAAGCTTTGTATCCAAATATTGATGTGTTGATTGAAGATTGTGCGGTAGAAGATGTGATTGGGCTGGTTGGTGCAGGTGTGGTGGATTTTGGCATTGGTCCTGCGCGTGATGTGGGTCAGGGTATTATGCGTGAGTTGTTGCTGAATTTGCCGTTTTATGTTGCCATGCCACAGACTCATCCGCTGGCTGCCAAGACGCAAGTGGCATGGAGCGATTTGCGCCATGAAAAATTGATTGTGCTGACGGGTTCGTTTTCGGATATGCTGGCGGCTGAGTTGCCAGATGAAATGGCGGCAATGATTAAAAATGCGGCGCACCGTGTGAATTTTATGACCACGGCTTTTGCGATGGCGAGCAAAAATTTGGGACTGACGTTTTGTTTGCCATATTCTCAGGCACGCATTAAGCAAAATGGTCTGCAAATGCGTCCGCTCATCAATCCGCAAATTTCTCGCTCGTCTTATTTGTATCGTCAAAGTGGGCGCGTGCAAACTGACGCTGCCAGACGCTTTTATGGTGTGCTGTGTGAGCAGCTGTCAAAGGCTCAGTGGTGATGGGTGTTAATATCGTTTGGCGTTTACCATTGAGACATTGCCTGCGTCTTTGTGCTTGCTTTGCTGATTTTGTCTTAAACGATATTGATTAACTGGTATTGCAAATATTGCAAAAAAACCAAACCCCGCAGGATTTGGCTTTTTTCTTTCCCATCTTATCCAATCATCTCTTTTAACATCTGATTGACTTGTGCAGGATTTGCCTTGCCGCGGCTGGCCTTCATCACTTGTCCGACCAGTCCATTGAAGGCTTTTTCCTTGCCGCCTTTGTACTCGTCCACCATCGCTTGGTTGTTGTCCAGCACTTCTTGAATGATGGCTTTGATTGCGCCTGTGTCGGTCTCTTGTTTCAGGCCTTTTTCGGCAATGATATCATCGGCAGTTTTGCCGCTTTCCCACATAAAGCCAAACACTTCTTTGGCGATTTTACCGCTGATGGTGTTGTCCGTGATGCGCAAAATCATGCCGCCCAAAAGCTCAGCTGTGATAGGCGATTGAGTGATGACAAGCTCGTTTTTGTTCAGCGCACCAGACAGCTCGCCCATCACCCAGTTGGCGGCGATTTTGGCGTTTGGCTTGCCGACAATTTCTACCACTTTTTCAAAGTATTCAGACAATTCACGGCTGCCATTTAGTACGTTGGCGTCATAGGTAGAAAGCCCCAACTCATTGATAAATCGCTCTTTTTTGGCTTGTGGCAACTCTGGCATCTCGGCTTTCACCTTAGCAAGCGTCTCTTCAGAGATAACCACAGGCAGCAAATCTGGGTCAGGGAAATAGCGATAATCGTTGGCTTCTTCTTTGGTGCGCATGGCGCGAGTTTCATCACGCTCAGGGTCATACAGGCGTGTGGCTTGCACGATTTTACCGCCATCTTCAATGACGTCAATCTGACGCTCAATTTCCGATTTAATCGCACGCTCAATAAAGCGGAACGAGTTCAGGTTTTTTAGCTCGCAGCGTGTGCCAAATGGCGTGTTCGGCTTATGCACTGAGATGTTGATGTCGGCACGGAAGCTGCCTTCTGCCATGATGGCGTCTGAAATACCAAGCCACGTTACCAGTTCGTGAATGGTCTTAACGTACGCCACCGCTTCATTTACCGAGCGCATATCAGGCTCAGAGACGATTTCAATCAGCGGTGTGCCAGCACGGTTCAAGTCCACGCCCGTCATCTGCGGCAATGCATCATGCACGCTTTTGCCAGCGTCTTCTTCTAGGTGAGCGCGCGTGATGCCAATGCGCTTGGTGTATTCGTCTTTTTGCCCTGCGTTCACCAAAATGTCAATGTAGCCTTTACCTACGATGGGGTTTGCCATTTGGGTGATTTGGTAGCCTTTTGGCAAATCGGGGTAAAAGTAGTTTTTGCGGTCAAAGGTGTTGTACATGCCAAGCTCGGCATTCACGCCCAAGCCAAATTTCAGCGCACGTTCAATCACGCCCTCGTTTAACACTGGTAATGCGCCCGGAAAACCCAAATCCACGATGGTGGCTGATGTGTTTGGGTCTTGCCCAAAACTTGTGGGCGCGTTTGAAAAGATTTTGCTGTTTGTGTTTAATTGGCAATGAATCTCAATGCCGATGATGACTTCGTAGCCGTCAATTAAAGGGGCTTGTTGGGTCATGTTTTATCCTAAATTTGATGTTTGGTTGAATTTTGCGGTGTATTTATTGATGATGTTTGCGATGATTGGCTTAAAATCTGCAGGCAAGCCGTCAGCAAAATCACGAGCGGTTAGGCTGTCGTGGCTTTGGCAAAAATCCACCAAAGCCGTGAGTGCTTCTGCGCAAAAATCGCTGATGTTATTTTCGCCAATCATGCTGATGGCGTCTTGATAAACGTCATCATCAATCTCTACGCTCAATGTGCAAGTACTATCCGTCATTTGGCTTTATCCAATCAGTCTTTCGCCAACTCTGGCTTTGCTTGATGAAAATCCGTATTCGCTTGATAAACGTGCGCAGTGGTCAAAAGCTCGCTTTCTGCCCAGTGTTTACCGATGAGCTGCAAGCCCACTGGCAAGCCGTTTGCCATGCCAACAGGGTGCGACAAAGCAGGCAAGCCCGCCAAGTTTACGCCAATGGTGTACACGTCGCCCAGATAAATGCTCGCAGGGTCAAGGCTTTCGCCCAGCTTGTAAGCAGGCGTAGGTGCGGTTGGACTTGCGATGATATCGCATTTTTCAAAGGCTTTTAGGAAATCTTCCACGATGAGGCGGCGCACTTTTTGTGCCTTGATGTAGTACGCATCAAAGTAGCCTGCCGACAGGGCGTACGTTCCCATGATGATACGGCGCTTGACTTCTTCGCCAAAGCCTTCTGAGCGGCTGCGAGTGTACAGGTCAGCCAAATCTTTAGGATTTTCGCAGCGATAGCCAAAACGCACGCCATCAAAGCGTGATAGGTTTGAGCTGGCTTCGGCTGGGGCGAGCAGATAATAAGTCGCAAGGGTGATGGCAGGGTCAGTGATGTCTACTTCCACAATCTGTGCGCCCAGCTCTTCGTATTTGGCAAGGGCGGCGCGGATTGATTTTTCAACTTCACCGTCAAGTCCTGCGCCAAAATACGCCTTCGCCACGCCGATTTTTTTGCCCGCCAATGGTTTGTCGCTGGTGGTGTCGGCTGCCAAGATGTCTGCCACTAGGCTGTCGGTTGGGCGATTGATGGACGTGGCGTCTTTGTTGTCGTAGCCTGTCATCGGCTCAAGTAAATAGGCGCAGTCTAGGGCGGTTTTACCGAAAGTGCCTGCTTGGTCAAGGCTTGACGCATAGGCAATCATGCCGTAGCGAGACACACGTCCGTAGGTGGGCTTGATGCCTGTTACGCCACAAAATGACGCAGGCTGACGGATTGAGCCGCCTGTGTCTGAGCCTGTCGCCACAGGGATAAAGCCGCTTGCCACTGCCGCCGCTGAGCCGCCTGATGAGCCGCCCGGCACGCGCGTAGTATCCCAAGGGTTATGCACAGCGCCATAGTAGGATTTTTCGTTGTCCGAACCCATGGCAAATTCGTCCATGTTCAGCTTGCCTAGGCTTACAAAGCCGGCGCTTGCGATGTTTTCCACCACGGTGGCGTTATAAGGCGAGACGAAATTGTGCAGCATTTTTGAGCCGCAAGTGGTCAGTACGCCTTTGGTGCAAAGGTTGTCTTTATGCGCCATCGGCACGCCAAGCAAAGGGCGAGCATCGCCATCGGCACGCAGTTTGTCGGCGGTTTTGGCGTGGGCGATGGCGTTGTCAAAATCACGGGTGATAAAGCTGTTGATTTGTCCGTCCAGCTTGTCAATGCGGCCGATAAAATGTTCGGTCAATTCGTGGCTGCTGAATGATTTGTTTGCCAAGCCTTGTACGATGTCGTGAACGGATAAATGGTGAAACTGAGTCATAAAATTTCCTAATTTTTGTGTTATCAATCGTTTATTATTCAATCACTTGCGGTACAAGGTACAGGCCACCTGCCACATTTGGCGCAACTTTTTGAAAGCCATCACGGTCAATGTCGGCATTTGGCACATCAGGGCGCAGCGTTTGGCAGGCTTCGTGGATATTGGCAAGCGGCAACACGCCATCGGTGTCTACTTGTGATAGCGTGTCCATCATCGCCAAAATTTTGCTGATGTCTTTGGCGTAGCTTTCTGCCTGCGCCGTATCCACAGCAAGGCGTGATAAGTTTGCGGCATTTAGCACGTCGCCACTTGAAATAAGGTCGCTCATACGATTTCCTTAAAGTTTCATTCTTAAATTATACGAAAAAGTCTATCAAAATAAACTGCTTAAAATAGCGTTTTGAAAAATTTGACAAAGATACGCGCATTGTAGCACAACTTACGATTTGACAAAATGGGCAATGCTTAGTATTGTCTTAATAAGCGTGGTTTGTGGTGGGTTTTATGGGTTTTGCATGAATTTGGCGCAGATTTGCCATCATTTTGATGCCTTTATCCAAGTTATACTGCCCAAACCACGCACGGCAAATGACATTAAAAAGGTAAAATATGACACTGATTTTGGCTTCCACATCGCCCAGACGGCGTGAACTTTTGGCGGCGGCAGGCGTGGCATTTGACACCATGCGTGCCGACATTGACGAGACGTGGCACACGCATGAGACGGCGGACGAGTACATCGTGCGTATGGTGCTTGGCAAGGCGCAAAAAGCAGCCAAAGCGTGCGATGGGCGAGCGCTCATCATCACTGCAGACACCATTGGCGTGCTGGATTCTGGCGAAGTGCTGGTAAAGCCTGTGGATAAAGCGGACGCATTTGCCATGTGGGATAAGCTGTCTGGGCGTGCGCATAAAATCTGGACGGCAGTGGCGATAAGTTTTGTGCAATCAAGGCAAATCATGGCGCAAAAGCACATTAAAGTTGCCACGACCGTGCATTTCACCACGCTCAGCGAAGCGCAAAAAGAGCGCTACTGGGCGACAGGCGAGCCGCTGGATAAAGCAGGCGCGTACGCCATTCAGGGTGGTGCGATGGCGTGGGTGCGGTCTATTGAAGGCAGTTATACCAATGTAGTGGGCTTGCCGCTGGTGGAAGTGCTGGCATTGATTGATGAATTTGCCAAGGCGCATGATTTTCCCCGCTTGCAAATCGCTTGACGTGCCGATTTTTTAAAATTTAAAAAGACTTATTTGAGCGAAAGTTTGATTGGTTTGTTTAATCGTCATCATGAATGTTTGGCGGTTGCGTATTTGTATTTTTTGGCTTACCATGATAAATGAACATTTAACATCGTAAAATCATAAAAATAAGAACAGCCATGTCAGAAGAAATTTTAATCAATCACTCGCCCATGGAGTCTCGTGTTGCGGTCTTGACAGGCGGCATTACAAGCGAGATTTTCATTGAACGCCAGCAAAAACTTGGCTTGGTGGGCAATATTTATTTGGGTACGGTGGTGCGTGTTTTGCCGGGAATGCAGGCGGCTTTTGTGGATATTGGGCAATCACGCACGGCATTTTTGCACGTCAATGATATGCAAAAACCCAAAAAACCCAGCGACAGCGATGACATTAAGCCTGCGCCTACGCCCATTGCCGAGCTTGGCATGGCAAGCAGTGGGGCGATGGTGCCGCTGCCTGCCAAAAAAAGCGAAATCATACCTGCCGAGCTGATTCAAAATCGCCTAAGAGAAGGTGAAAAGGTGCTGGTGCAGGTCATCAAAGATGAGCTTGGCACAAAAGGCGCACGCCTGACGACAAATATTTCATTGCCCAGCCGTTATTTGGTGTATATGCCCACGTCTGATGAATATGTGGGCGTGTCGATGCGCATTGAAGAGAGCGAAGAGCGGCTGCGATTAAAGCGTGAACTTAGCGCATTTATGCAGCTGGCAAACTTACAAGGCGGTCTGATTGCACGCACTGCCGCCGAAAAAGTGAGTAACGCCAAGCTAGAAGAAGACATTTATTATCTATTGCAGCTGTGGCGCATGATTACCGCACGCACCGCCGCCGCACGTCTGCGTCCCAAGCTAAAATCCATGCTGATTTATCAAGAGTTGTCTTTGCCGCTGCGCTGCTTGCGAGATTTGGTGAACGAAAAAACCGCCAAAATTTTGATTGACGATGAAAACGTGTACCATGAAGTGCTGGATTTTGCGCGTGAATTTGTGCCAAGCGTTGCACCTGTCATCACGCAGTATTCAGGCGATGTGCCGCTGTTTGATTTGTATCGTGTTGAAGAAGATTTACAAAATGCCCTAAAACGGCGCGTGGATTTAAAATCTGGCGGTTATTTGATTATTGACCAAACCGAAGCGATGACCACCATTGATGTCAATACAGGCTCATTTGTGGGCTTGCGTTCGCTAGAAGACACGGTGTATAAGACCAACCTAGAAGCTGCGCACGCCATCGCTCATCAGATTCGCCTGCGTAATTTGGGCGGCATCATCATTCTTGATTTTATTGACATGAACGAGCCTGAGCATAAGGCGGACGTGCTTGCCATGTTGCAAGAGCAGCTGGCGCTTGATCACGCCAAGACCAGCATCACGCAGGTGAGTGCGCTTGGGCTTGTGGAGATGACCAGAAAACGCACGCGCGAAAGCCTGCCGCAGCAGCTGTGCGAGCCTTGTCCTGTCTGCGATGGCAAAGGCGTGGTGAAAACAGGCGAGACGGTGTGTTTTGAGATTTTCCGTGAAATCATGCGCCTTGCACGCACTTATGCTGCGCCCAAGCAGATGACGGTGGTGGCAAGCGCTGCAGTGATTGAGCTGCTTTTGGGTAGTGAAGCGGGTACGGTGGCGGATTTAGAATATTTGATTGGCAAGGTGCTGCGTTTTGAAATTGAGCCGACTTATCATCAAGAGCAGTACAATATTGTGTTGGATTGATGTGCTGGGCTGACATTCTGGATTGGCAAGCGAGCTGTGTTTTTGCGTAAAATTTTGTGTGCAGTCTTGTCAATTTCACTAAATTTTAGCCAAAATCCAAGCAAAACTTTGCCGATTTTAAGCTAAATTTTTGATGAGATTGCATAAAATTTCAGCTATTTTGTAAAGTTTTTATATGTATTTTGTCATTACAAGTTGTGATTGGCGTACGTTAAGAATGCACAAAAACGCTTTGACAAAACTTAACAAAACTTTTGCAAATTTATGGCGAAAAAACCAAGAAAATACTTGCATTGCGCCAAAAAAAGTGTATAATAAGCGCACAAATTGTTTTAGCGTTGCGCTTTTTGATCGCTATATCGGTTAAAAAGAACAGAATTTTAAGCCAAGCTGTGAAAGCAGCAAATACGGCAAGAACAGTCGGTTCTCTACGGCAGATGTAGAGAACAAAAAGGACAACGCCACAGCCGAAGCATCGTTTTTGGCACTATAAACAACACCCCTGCTGCCGTACTTTTAGTGATTGGCGGGCAGGGATTGGATTGTTTTGTCTAAAAGCGTATGCTGATAGACAAAATTTACAAAAATGGCGAACCTAATCCTTCACCAAGTGAAGTTAGAGGTTTCAAAAGCACTTATTTAGGAGCTTGTTGGCATGGCTAACCAGAGAATCCGTATCCGACTAAAATCTTTCGATTATCGTCTGATTGACCAGTCGGCGCAAGAGATTGTCGATACTGCAAAACGCACAGGCGCGCAAGTTTGTGGCCCAGTGCCGTTGCCGACTCGTATTGAGCGGTTCAACGTATTGACATCACCACACGTCAACAAAGACGCTCGTGACCAGTATGAAATTCGCACGCACAAGCGCATGATTGACATCGTGCAACCAACCGATAAGACCGTTGACGCATTGATGAAGCTTGACTTGGCTGCTGGTGTAGACGTTCAAATCGCCTTGGGCTAATTGAGCGCACTGGTTTAATATTCAACGATAGATTATTTAATGAGGTCTAACATGGCGATTGGTTTAGTCGGTAAAAAATGCGGCATGACCCGAGTCTTTACTGAAGCAGGTGTTTCTATCCCTGTAACAGTAGTTGAGGTTGACGCAAACCGCATCTCGCAAATCAAAACAGTGGACACCGATGGCTATAACGCGATTCAAATCACCACAGGTGAGCGTCGTGAGTCTCGTGTAACCGCTGCTCAAAAAGGACACTTTGCTAAAGCTGGCGTTGCTGCTGGTCGTGGTGTTTGGGAATTTCGCGCTGAAGCTGCTGAGCTTGAAGGTCGTGAAGTTGGCGCAAGCATCTTGGCAGATTTGTTCGAAGTGGGTCAATTGGTTGACGTAACTGGTCAATCAAAAGGTAAAGGTTTCCAAGGTGGTGTGAAACGCCACAACTTCCGCACCCAAGACGCTTCACACGGTAACTCTGTTTCTCACCGTGTGCTAGGTTCTACGGGTCAAAACCAGACTCCAGGTAAAGTTTTCAAAGGCAAAAAGATGCCAGGTCAAATGGGTAACAAACGTGTTACTGTTCAAGGACTTGAGATTGTATCTGTAGATGCTGAAAAAGGCGTATTGGTCATCAAAGGCGCACTTCCAGGTGCTAATGGTGGCGATGTCATCGTGCGTCCGTCAGTGAAAGCCTAGTGAAAGGGGATTAACGTGAATTTAAAAACTGTTACAGGTGCGGCGGTTGAGCTATCAGAGATCACTTTTGGTCGTGAGTTCAACGAAGCTTTGGTTCACCAAGTAGTAACCGCTTACCTAGCTGGCGCTCGTCAAGGTACTCGTGCACAAAAAACTCGTGGCGAAGTATCTGGTGGCGGTAAAAAGCCATGGCGTCAAAAGGGCACTGGTCGTGCTCGCGCAGGTTCAATTCGTAGCCCAATCTGGGTTGGTGGCGGTCGTGCATTTGCTGCCAAACCACAAGACTGGTCACAAAAAGTGAACCGCAAAATGTATCGTGGCGCAATGCAGTGCATTCTTGCTGAGCTTGTGCGTCAAGAGCGTTTGGTATTGGTAGATTCTATTTCAGTAGACAGCCCAAAAACTAAAGGTTTGGTTGCTAAACTTGCTGAATTGAACGCACCACGTGCGCTAATCGTTACCAGCGAAGTGGACGAAAACCTATATTTGGCAGCTCGCAACATTCCGCATGTCAATGTACTTGGCACGCGTGAAGTTGATCCTGTAAGCCTTGTATCTTTTGACAAAGTTATCATGACAGTTGATGCTGCAAAACAATTTGAGGAGTCACTAGCATGAGTAACGCACGACTATATCAAGTACTAAAAGCACCTGTTTACTCAGAAAAATCTCAACGTTTGGGCGATAGCCTTGGCGTGCAAGTTTTCAAAGTGGACAGCAAAGCGACTAAGCGTGAAATCAAACAAGCTGTTGAGCTGATGTTTGAAGGCGTAGAAGTGGTAAAAGTAAACACTTTGAACGTTAAAGGCAAAACCAAGCGCTTTGGTCGTATCACAGGCAAGCGCTCTGACGTGAAAAAAGCCTATGTAACGCTAAAAGCAGGTTCAGACGTACAAATCGGTGCTGGTGAAGAAGCTGCCAGTGAAACAGCGACTAACGAATAAGGAATAGAAAATGCCTATCGTAAAAGCAAAACCTACATCACCAGGTCGCCGCTTTGTTGAAAAAGTTGTGCATCCACACCTTTATAAAGGTCGTCCTTATGCACCGCTTGTAGAATCAAAAGCTAAGACTGGCGGTCGTAACAACAACGGTCGTATCACCACTCGTCATATTGGTGGCGGTCATAAGCAACACTATCGTTTGATTGACTTCAAACGTAACAAAGACGGTATCATTGCTACCGTAGAGCGCATCGAGTACGATCCAAACCGTACTGCGCACATTGCGCTTTTGAAATATGCTGATGGTGAGCGTCGCTACATCATCGCACCTAAAAAATTGGCAGTAGGCGATCAGGTTCAATCTGGCGAAGGTTCTCCAATCCGTCCGGGTAACTGCTTGCCACTTAAAAATATCCCAGTGGGTACTGTTATTCACAACATCGAACTAAAAATCGGCAAAGGCGCGCAAATCGCACGTTCTGCTGGTGCAGCGGTTCAGTTGTTGGGTAAAGACGGTGCTTATGTGATCGTACGTTTGCGCTCTGGCGAAACTCGCCGTATCCATGCAAACTGCCGCGCGGTTGTTGGTGAAGTTTCTAACACAGAAAACAACCTAAAATCGCTTGGTAAAGCAGGTGCAGCGCGCTGGCGTGGTGTTCGTCCTACCGTTCGCGGTACGGCTATGAACCCGATTGATCACCCACACGGTGGTGGTGAAGGACGTAACTTTGGTAAACACCCAACCAGTCCTTGGGGTCAGAAAGCTAAGGGTCTTAAGACTCGTTCTAACAAGCGTACTGACAGTATGATCATCCGTCGCCGTCGTGCCAAGAAATAAAGGAAAAGTTTCATGCCTCGTTCATTGAAAAAAGGTCCATTCATTGACGCACATTTGTTTGCAAAGGTTGAAGCTGCTCTTGAGAGCAACAACCGCAAACCGATCAAAACTTGGTCTCGTCGCTCGATGATTCTACCACAAATGGTTGGCTTGACCATTTCTGTTCACAACGGCCGCACTCATGTGCCAGTTATCGTGAACGAACAAATGGTTGGTCATAAACTCGGTGAATTCGCTCCGACCCGTTCATATCGTGGTCATGGCGTTGATAAGAAATCTAAGAGATAAGGTGTACCATGGAAGTAACTGCAAAATTACGTGGTGCCGCCATTTCGGCACAAAAAGTAAGATTGGTTGCGGACGAAGTTCGTGGTAAGCCAATTGACCGCGCTCTAGACATCTTGACCTTTAGCAACAAAAAAGGCGCTAAATTGGTTAAAAAATGCCTAGAGTCAGCCATTGCTAACGCTGAGCACAACAATGGCTTGGATATTGACACGCTGCGTGTTTCAACCATCTACGTTGATGAAGGTATTACTTTGAAGCGTATTATGCCTCGTGCCAAGGGTCGTGCTGACCGCATCAGCAAGCGCACTTGTCACATCACTGTTAAAGTAGGAGCATAATCATGGGTCAAAAAGTACATCCTATTGGTATCCGTCTAGGTGTTGTTAAAAAGCACAACGCAAACTGGTATGCAAGCCCAAAGCAATACTCTGAGTATCTGCTAAATGACTTTAAAGTGCGTGATTTCTTGCGCAACAAACTTAAAGAAGCAATGGTGAGCAACATTAGCATCGAGCGTCCTACTGGCGCAGCGAAAATCACCATTTCATCAGCGCGTCCGGGCGTGATCATTGGTAAGCAAGGTGCAGACATCGAAGCACTTCAAAAAGAGCTGACCAAAATCATGGGCGTACCAGCGCAAGTAAACATCCAAGAAATCACTCAACCTGATTTGGATGCTCGCTTGGTTGCTGTTGGTATCGCAAACCAACTAGAGCGTCGTGTGATGTTCCGCCGTGCAATGAAGCGCGCTGTTCAAAACAGTATGCGTTCTGGCGCACAAGGCATCAAAGTTGAGCTTTCTGGTCGTCTTGGCGGTGCTGAAATCGCGCGTACCGAATGGTATCGTGAAGGTCGTGTGCCACTACACACCCTTCGTGCAGATATTGATTACGCAGAAGTTCGTGCAGAAACCACTTATGGCACCATCGGTGTGAAAGTGTGGATTTTCCGTGGTGAAATCCTAGACGGCATGAACAGTGTTTACAATCCTGTGGCTGAAGATAAGACTCGTGCGCCAAAACGCCGTGGTCGTACCAACCGCCGCAACAACGACAGAGGGTAAGCTATGTTACAACCAAAACGTACCAAGTTTCGCAAAATGCACAAAGGGCGTAACACAGGTCTAGCCCAACGTGGTAACACCGTTGCATTTGGTGAAATTGGTCTAAAATCAATCGGTCGCGGTCGTATGACTGCTCGCCAAATTGAAGCAGCACGTCGTACCATCACTCGTCGCATTAAGCGTGGCGGTAAAATCTGGATTCGTGTATTCCCAGACAAACCAATCACCGAAAAACCACTAGAAGTGCGTATGGGTAAAGGTAAAGGTCCTGTAGAGTACTGGGTAGCTGAAATCAAGCCGGGCAAAATGCTTTACGAGATCCAAGGTGTGAGCGAAGAGCTGGCACGCGAAGCCCTAACTTTGGCTTCAGCAAAACTGCCTTTCAAAACCACCATTGTTAAACGGACGGTAATGTAATGAAAACCAACGAATTGCGTGAAAAATCAGTAGAAGAGTTGGCGCAGTTGCTGGACGAAAAGCAGCTTGATGCATTCCGTCTTCGCATGGCGAAAGCAACTGGTCAGCTAGGTAACACTCACGAAGTTAAGGCAAATCGTCGCACCATCGCACGAATCTTGACTTTGATCAATGAAAAACAAAGAGGTGACGCATGAGCGAGAACACCCAAACTCAAGAAGTTGGTGTTGTAACTGGCAAAGTAGTCAGCAACAAGATGGATAAGTCTATCACTGTGCTGGTTGAGCGCCAAATTCGCCACCCGATGTACGGCAAACAAGTTCGTCGTTCTACCAAACTAAAAGCTCACGATGAGAACAACGTTTGTCAAGAAGGCGATATCGTTCGTATCAAAGAAACTCGTCCTATCTCAAAGACCAAAACTTGGACTTTGGTAGACGTAGTTGAGACTGCGGTAAAAATTTAAGCTATTTGCATTAAAAGCCATTTACTAGTATAATAGTGCGTCTTTAAGGCGTGATAGCCAAAACTCACATTTTGTGGGTTTTGGCAACATGGCTTTTATGTATATTTTTTATGGAGTAATGCGATGATTCAGACTGAAACAATGCTGGAAGTTGCAGACAACAGCGGTGCGCGTCGTGTACAGTGCATCAAGGTATTGGGCGGTTCACATCGTCGTTATGCCTCTGTTGGCGACATCATTAAAGTAACCGTGAAAGAAGCAATTCCTCGCGGTCGTGTTAAAAAAGGCGACGTGATGAATGCTGTCGTGGTACGCACCAAAAAAGGCGTGCGCCGTCCAGACGGTTCTGTTCTGCGTTTTGATGACAATGCAGCGGTTATTTTGAACAACAACAAAGCACCGATTGCAACTCGTATTTTTGGACCTGTTACTCGTGAACTGCGTAGTGAACAATTTATGAAAATTGTATCACTAGCACCAGAAGTACTGTAATCTTATTTTGAGGCATCTTATGGCAAAGTTACGCAAAGGCGATACCGTGGTTGTGATTGCTGGTAAAGACAAAGGCAAGCAAGGCACAATTTTGGCGGTGAAAGCAGATCGTGTAAAAGTTGAGGGCATCAACATTGTAACCAAACACCAAAAACCTAACCAAATGTTAGGTAAAGAAGGTGGCATTGTTAAGCAAGAAGCTTTCCTACACATTTCAAACGTTGCAATTTATAACGCAGCAACCCAAAAGGCAGATCGTATTGCTTACCAAGTGAACGAAGAGGGCAAAAAAGTCCGCATCTACCGTTCTACTGGTGAAGTAGTGGCGACTGCATAAGAGACTAAGGGTAAACAGTAATGGCAAGATTAAAATCTCTATACAACGACAAGCTAAAGCAGCAAATCAAAGATGAGCTAGGCTTGGAAAACGTAATGCAAGTGCCAAAAATCACCAAAATCACTCTAAACATGGGTGTTGGTGGTGCAGCACAAGACAAAAAACTACTTGAAGGTGCATTGGCGGACATGACTGCAATCGCAGGTCAAAAGCCAGTGGTAACCAAAGCACGCAAATCAGTTGCTGGCTTTAAGATTCGTGAAGAATGGCCGATTGGCTGCAAAGTAACGCTGCGTGGCGAGCAAATGTACGAATTCCTAGATCGTCTTATTGCCATTGCGATTCCTCGTATTCGTGATTTCCGTGGTTTTTCAGCCAAAGCATTTGATGGTCGTGGCAACTACTCGCTAGGCATCAAAGAGCAGATCGTTTTCCCAGAAGTTGACTTTGACAAAATCGATCGTATCCGTGGTATGGACATCACCATCACCACCACAGCAGC
Organism: Moraxella caviae; assembly: GCF_002014985.1. Taxonomy (GTDB): domain Bacteria; phylum Pseudomonadota; class Gammaproteobacteria; order Pseudomonadales; family Moraxellaceae; genus Moraxella; species Moraxella caviae. The sequence continues at coordinate 62,772 of NZ_MUXU01000018.1, forward strand.
GAACGATGATCAAGGTCGTGCATTGCTAAAAGCATTTGGCTTCCCATTCAGATAAGGTAAACGTTATGGCTAAAATGAGCATGATTAATCGCGAACTAAAGCGCGAAAAATGTGTGGCTAAGTACGCCGAAAAGCGTGCCGCCCTTAAAGCTATCATCAGCGATGTGAATGCAAGCGACGAAGAGCGCTTGGATGCAATGCTTGCCCTTCAAGCACTGCCACGTAATTCATCACCAGTACGCCTACGCAACCGCTGTGGTCTAACTGGTCGCCCACATGGCTTTTTCCGTAAATTTGGTCTATCACGCAACAAATTGCGTGAGCGTGTAATGCAAGGCGACGTTCCAGGCGTTCGCAAAGCAAGCTGGTAAGGAGTTCGCAATGAGTATGCAAGATCCTGTTGCTGATATGCTAACCCGTATCCGTAACGCACAATCACGAAACAAGCCATCAGTATCTATGCCTGCATCAAAACTACGCAAATCAATCGCTGATTTGCTAGTGGCTGAAGGTTATCTAACTTCTGCTGAAGTGGTAGATGCTGAAAATGGTAATAAAGTATTGAACGTAGAATTGAAATACTATCAAGGCAAAGGCGTTATCGCTCAATTGAAGCGTTACAGCCGTCCGGGTCTACGCCAATACCGCGGCAAAGACGAGCTACCAAGCGTACAAAAAGGCTTGGGTGTGGCAATCATCTCTACCAGCAAAGGCATCATGAGCGATCGTGCTGCACGCGCAGCTGGTATCGGTGGCGAAGTAATCGCTTTGGTTGCTTAATCGCGCTGACGAAGATTCGTCCTTTTTATGATTTAAAATCAATATTTGCAGTCTTGCGATTTGGTTATAAAATTGTAAAAATTGAAAAATCCTTGGTTTACGCCAAGGATTTTTTGTGCTATAATGCCGTGCTTTTTAGACAAAGCAGCTTTTGGTTGTCTTTTAACCAAAGCCAAGCAGGACGATTTAAATCACCGTGCATGAGTTTAATGTCTTAATATTGAGCATTAAAGCGTTGTCTAAATTGATTGTATTTGGTTACTGCCATTGTGGCAGTTTAATTTTTAAAGGAAATTCCTATGTCTCGTGTGGCTAAAGCCCCAGTAACGTTGCCAGCTGGCACTAGCGTTACTTTGAACGGTCAGCAGGTTGAAGTTAAAGGCAAGAACGGTTCTTTGTCTTTGCGCCTGCATGATTTGGTCGAGCTAAAGCAAGAAGAAAACGTAGTTACTCTTGCTCCTGTAGTAGATAGCAAAGAAGCGTGGATGCACACTGGTACTGTGCGTGCCTTGTTGAACAACATGGTTCACGGTGTGTCTAACGGCTTTGAGCGTCGTTTGCAGTTGATCGGCGTTGGTTATCGTGCACAAGTTGCTGGTAACAAAGTAAACCTAAACCTAGGTTTCTCTCACCCAATCGAATACACGCTTCCTGAAGGCGTAACTGCTGAAAGCCCAAGCCAAACTGAAATCGTTCTAAAATCAAGCGATAAGCAGAAGCTGGGTCAAGCAGCAGCGAAAATTCGCAGCTTCCGTCCACCAGAGCCTTATAAAGGTAAAGGTGTTCGTTATAGCGATGAAGTGGTTCTTCGTAAAGAAGCTAAGAAAAAATAAGTAAGGTGAGACATCATGTTCGATAAAAAAGCAGCTCGTCTTCGCCGAGCGAAAAAAACCCGTGCACATATCCGTAATTTAGGTGTGAATCGTTTGACCGTAACACGCACTCCACGTCATATCTATGCACAAGTTATCTCTCCAACTGGTGGCATCGTTATCGCACAAGCATCTACGCTTGACGCAAGCCTACGCTCTGGCGCGACAGGTAACGTTGAAGCTGCAAAAGCGGTAGGCGCATTGATCGCTGAACGTGCAAAAGCAGCAGGTATCACTAAGGTTGCATTTGACCGTAGTGGTTTTAAATATCATGGCCGCGTTAAAGCACTTGCTGACGCTGCTCGCGAAAACGGATTGGAGTTCTAATCATGGCAAAAGTTGAACAAACTGACGGTTTGGTAGAGCGTTTGGTCGCTGTTGACCGTGTAGCAAAAGTAGTAAAAGGTGGTCGTATTTTCTCATTCACCGCTTTGACAGTGGTTGGTGATGGTAATGGCCGTGTAGGTTTTGGTCGTGGTAAAGCGCGTGAAGTGCCAGCTGCAATCCAAAAAGCACTAGAAGCCGCTAAGCGCAACATGATCACTGTTGATCTTGCTGGCACAACCTTGCAACACCCAATCAACGCTCGTCACGGCGCATCTAAAGTGTATATGCAACCTGCATCAGAAGGTACCGGTATTATTGCTGGTGGTGCGATGCGTGCGGTACTTGAAGTTGCTGGCGTACAAAACGTTTTGGCAAAATGCTACGGCTCAACCAACGCAGCCAACGTTGTAAACGCAACTTTCAAAGGTTTGCGTGATATGGTTTCACCAGAGCAAGTTGCTGCAAAACGTGGCAAATCTGTTGAAGAAATTTTGGGCTAAGTAATAGGTGAGTTACGATGAAAACAATGAAAGTTACTCAAATTAAGTCGAGTAGCCATCGCTTAGCAAGCCATAAAGCTTGCCTAAAAGGCTTGGGGCTACGCCGCATTGGTCATACTGTAGAAGTGGAAGACACCCCTTCAACTCGCGGTATGGTAAATCGTGTGAACTACATGGTTAAAGTGGAGGAAGCGTAATGGGTCTTAAACTAAACGAATTGTCGCCAGCCGTTGGTGCAAAAAAGACAGCCCAACGCCGTGGTCGTGGTATCGGTTCTGGTCTAGGTAAGACTGGTGGTCGCGGTATCAAAGGTCAAACTTCACGTTCAGGCTCAAGCATTCCAGCAGGTTTTGAAGGCGGTCAAATGCCGATCTACCGTCGTTTGCCTAAGTTTGGTTTTACCAGCAAAATGGCAATGACCACTGCAGAAGTGCGCCTATCTGAGCTAAATAAAATTGAAGGCAACGAAGTAACGCTAGAAACGCTAAAAGCAGCGAATATCATTCGTGGTGACATGAAGCGTGCGCGTATCATCTTGTCTGGCGAAGTTACTCGTGCATTGACTTTCAAAGGCGTAAAAGTAACTAAAGGTGCTAAACAAGCAATCGAAGCTGCTGGTGGCAGCGTCGAGGAGTAATTTTCCGTGTCTAAACAATCAGCGTCAAAATCAAATATTCCACTAAATCCATTGGCTTTCATCAGAAAGTACGATGAATTGTGGCGCAGAATGCTGTTTTTAATTGGGGCGTTGATTGTTTATCGTTTGGGTTCGCACATTCCTGTTCCGGGAATGAATCCAGAGCGTCTGGCGCAATTTTTTGATGGCAGTCAAAATACCTTTTTGGGTATGTTTAATATGTTCTCAGGCGGTGCGCTTGAGCGTATGTCCATCATGGCGCTTGGCATCATGCCGTACATTTCAGCGTCTATCGTGGTGCAGATGATGTCCACGGTTGTACCGTCCTTGGAAGCCTTGAAAAAAGAGGGTGAAACAGGTCGCCGTACGCTGAATAAATACACACGTCAAGGCACTTTGGCACTTGCTTTTGTGCAGGCGGTGGGTATGTCGGCTGGATTGATTTCTGGCGGTTTGACACTGACCAGCGGTTTGGGTTTTTACATCCCTGCGGTAACATCGCTTGTGGCAGGCGCAATGTTTTTGATGTGGCTGGGTGAGCAAATCACCGAGCGTGGCATCGGCAACGGCATTTCTATGCTGATTTTTGCAAGCATTGTGTCTAGCGCACCGGGTATGATTACTCAAGCCTTTACTGATAATCTAAACTTGATTGTCATTTTGTTGTTTGCGGTGCTGGGATTGGCAGTAACGGCAGCCATCGTTTATATTGAACGAGCGCAACGCCGCGTGCCAGTGAATTATGCACAAAAACAACAAGAAGGCCGTAAAGTTTATGCGCAGCAACAATCGCATTTGCCACTAAAACTAAACATGGCAGGTGTGATTCCAGCAATCTTTGCCAGCTCGTTGTTGCTTTTGCCAGCAACCATGGGGCAGTGGGCAGGCACTTCAGCCAACCCAACCACCTTGCAAAGCATTGCACAAAACATCTCTTTGGTGTTACAACCGGGCAGTCCTTTGTATTTGCTGTTGTTTGCGGTATTTATCATCTTTTTCTGCTATTTCTACACGGCATTGATGTTTAATCCAAGTGAAGTGGCGGAAAACTTAAAACGCAGTGGTGCGTACATTCCGGGCATTCGTCCGGGTCAACAAACCAAACGATATTTAGACTTTGTTTTGAACCGACTGACTTTCATCGGGGCGATTTACATGACCATCATTTGCTTGATGCCGATGGTAATCCAAACGTCTTTTGGTGTATCGTTCCAGTTGGGCGGAGCATCGTTGTTGATTATGGTGGTGGTGTTGATGGATTTCATCGCTCAAGTTCAAGCGCACCTGATGACACACCAATATCACGATCAAACATTAATCAAGTCGTCAAAATAATTGACGCAAGAGGAGCATGACATGAAAGTTCAAGCATCAGTTAAAAAAATCTGCGGTAGCTGCAAAATCGTTCGCCGTAAAGGCAAAGTGCTAGTAATTTGCAGTGCTGAACCACGTCATAAACAACGTCAAGGTTAATTTGTAATCTTAATTTACAAAATAATACTTGCAAATGAGTAGCGGATAATGTATTATCCGCTACTTGCCATGCTACTATTGTGTAAGCAATGGTGGTAGAGTAAACTTGGCAAATGCTTTTCGCATTTGTGCTAATGGAGAGAAATCAATGGCTCGTATTGCCGGCGTAAACATTCCGGACAACAAACACGCTGTCATCTCGCTAACTTACATCTTTGGTATCGGTCGTACCACTGCTAAGCAAATCCTTGCTGCAGTTGGTATCCAAGAAACTACCAAAATCGGTCAGTTGGACGATGCTCAGCTTGATGCTGTCCGTGCAGAAGTTGCAAATTATACGACCGAAGGCGACCTTCGTCGTGAAATTTCAATGAACATCAAACGTCTTGTTGATCTTGGCTGCTACCGTGGTCTTCGCCATCGTCGTGGTCTGCCTGTAAATGGTCAGCGTACTAAAACAAACGCGCGTACCCGTAAAGGTCCACGCAAAGCAATTAAAAAGTAATTAACTTAGGAAGCTAAAAGATGGCAAAAGACACTCGTAGCCGCAAAAAAGTGGCTCGTCGCTCGGTATCAGAAGGTATCGCCCATATTCATGCGTCTTTTAATAACACCATTGTAACGATTACTGATCGTCAAGGTAATGCATTGGCTTGGGCCACTTCAGGTGGACAAGGCTTCCGCGGTTCACGTAAATCAACGCCTTTCGCTGCACAGGTTGCTGCTGAAGTTGCTGGTAAAGCAGCTCAAGAAACCTATGGCGTTAAAAATGTTGATGTCTTGGTTAAAGGTCCAGGACCAGGTCGTGAGTCTGCGGTTCGTGCATTAGGTGCATTGGGTTATAAAATCAACAGCATCAGCGATGTAACCCCAATTCCACACAACGGCTGCCGCCCACCTAAGAAGCGCCGCGTTTAAGGAGAAAGACACATGGCCCGTTATATTGGTCCAAAACTAAAATTGTCTCGTCGTGAAGGCACAGATTTGCAACTTAAATCTGGCGTAAAACCTTTTGATGTTAAGACAAAAAAAGCAGGTCGTGCGCCTGGTCAGCATGGCAACACACAAAACAAAACGTCTGAATACGCTTCACAGTTGCGCGAAAAGCAAAAAGTAAAACGTATGTATGGCGTACTTGAGCGTCAGTTCTCAAACTATTATAAAGAAGCAGCGCGTATGCGTGGTGCGACTGGTGAGAACTTGCTAGGTATGCTTGAGCGCCGTTTGGACAACGTTGTGTATCGCATGGGCTTTGGTGCTACTCGTGCAGAAGCACGTCAGCTAGTGAGCCACCGTGCAGTATTGCTTAAAAAAGCTGGTCGTGATGAATTTGTTCGTGTGAACATTCCATCAATCCAAGTACAAGACGGCGACGTGATTGCAATTCACGAGAAGTCAAAAGAGCAGTTGCGCATCAAGAACGCCATCGAATTGGCTACCCAACGTGGTATCCCAGCATGGCTAGACGTTGATCACAGCAAACTACAAGGCACTTTCAAAACTGCACCAGAACGCAGTGATTTGCCAGCTGAAATCAATGAAAACTTGATTGTTGAGCTTTACTCTAAATAATCCAAATTTTTCGAGGTGACACAATGACAAATGCAACTGAGTTTCTTACACCGAACGCGATCAGCGTAGATACGGTTAATGAAACAACTGCAAAGGTCACGCTCGAGCCGTTAGAACGTGGCTTTGGGCATACATTGGGTAACGCCCTTCGCCGCATTTTGCTTTCTTCGCTGTCTGGTGCTGCGGTCATTGAAGCTGAGATTGAAGGTGTGGATCATGAGTATTCTACACTGGAAGGCTTGCAAGAAGACGTACTGGATTTGCTTTTGAATTTAAAAGGCTTAGCCATCACGCTGCACGACCAGAACGAAGCTTATCTGACTTTGGATAAGCAGGGTGCTGGTGTTGTTACAGCGGCGGATCTTGAGTTGCCGCACAACGTAGAAATCGCCAACCCATCTCATGTGTTGGCGACGCTAAGTGAGCGCGGTCATCTGAAGATGCGTTTGCGTGTGGTAACGGGTCGTGGTTACGAGCCTGCCAACCAGCGCCGTGAAGATGCTGGTTCTAAGGCGATTGGTCGCTTGAAACTTGATGCAAGTTTCAGTCCGATTTTACGAGTGGCGTACGACGTTGAAAACGCACGCGTTGAACAACGTACAGATCTTGATAAATTGATCATTGAACTAGAAACCAATGGTACGATTGATCCAGAAGAAGCGATTCGTAAAGCGGCAACAATTTTGCAACAGCAAATCGCAATTTTTGTGGATTTGGAAGCGGAAGAAGCGCCTGAACCTATTAAAGAGAAAGAAGAGATCGATCCTGTGCTGCTACGCCCAGTTGATGATCTTGAACTAACGGTTCGTTCAGCCAACTGCTTGAAAGCTGAAAATATTTATTACATCGGTGATTTGGTGCAGCGTTCTGAAACTGAACTGCTGAAAACGCCGAATTTGGGTAAGAAATCATTAACCGAAATCAAAGACGTATTGGCATCTAAGAATCTAGAGCTTGGTATGCGTCTTGACAACTGGCCGCCTAGCGACCTACGCGTTGATGACCGTTTTTCTTATCGCAGCCGTTAATTTAAAGGATACTGACCATGCGACATCGTAACAGTGGAGTGAAGCTGGGTCGCACCAGCAGCCACCGTAAAGCCATGTTCCAAAATATGACTAACTCATTGATTGAACATGAGCTAATCAAAACTACACTAGTAAAAGCGAAAGAACTTCGCCGTGTAGCTGAGCCTCTAATCACCCTAGCTAAAGAAGACAGCGTTGCAAATCGCCGTTTGGCTTTTAGCCGTACTCGCAACAAAGCGACTGTTGGCAAGCTATTCACCGTGCTAGGCCCACGCTATCAAGGTCGCCCAGGTGGCTACCTGCGTATCATCAAATGCGGTTTCCGTGATGGTGATAATGCACCGATGGCTTATGTTGAGCTGGTAGATCGCCCATAATTGGCGATTGAGCAAAAAGACCCGACTTGTGTTGGGTCTTTTTTTGTGCCTAAGATTTGGCGGCGTGATCTGTCAATAAGACTGGTATTGCCAATAAGATTGAGATTGCCGATAAGGGCTAAGGTTTTACGATTGAATTTACTGCCTGTAGGCTGGTTTTGCGCTAGATATTCGTGCTTTGTGTTTGTCATTTGGCAAAGTTTTTTGTTTGTGGTGGGTGATTATACGGTTTGATTTTAATTTAGGCGATGAATACATTTGGCTTGAAAATAACTGATTTGGTGCATGAGCCTGACTACTTGAGTGCAGCTAAGCGGTTTAAAACAAATTTTGAACCTCTTGATTTTAAAGTTGGATTTTAAATTTTAGATTTTGGGGCTGTACTAGAATAACAACCATGTTATACTAGTTTTATGAAGATAACCCATTGTAAACTAAGTAAAAAAGTTCAAAAAAGACTGCTTGAATTTTTTGTACTCGAAGTTACTGCTAGAAGTGCAGCTGATTTACTGGGTATTCACCCTAATTCAGCAGCCCTTTTTTACCACAAAATCCGCCTTGTGATAGAATACCACTTAGCTCTTGAAGCCAACACTGTTTTTGACGGTGAAGTAGAGCTTGATGAAAGTTACTTCGGCGGTATTCGTAAAGGCAAACGTGGTCGTGGTGCAGCTGGCAAGACTGCTGTATTTGGTTTATTAAAACGCAATGATAAAGTTTACACTGTTGTTGTTAAAGATACTAAGACAAATACACTAATGCCAATTATCACAAGTAAAATCAAGCCTGATAGCATTGTCTACACAGA
>NZ_MUXU01000019.1 GCF_002014985.1 Moraxella caviae
AAAAACAGTGTTGGCTTCAAGAGCTAAGTGATATTCTATCACAAGGCGGATTTTGTGGTAGAAAAGGGCTGCTGAATTAGGGTGAATGCCCAGTAAATCAGCTGCACTTCTAGCAGTAACTTCGAGTACAAAAAATTCAAGCAGTCTTTTTTGAACTTTTTTACTTAGTTTACAATGGGTTATCTTCATAAAACTAGTATAACATGGTTGTTATTCTAGTACAGCCCCAATATCTTAGTTTCACCCAAATTCCATAGCATATAGCCAAAGACTGCTCTAGGATCGCTGTTATAGTTGGTGATTTTATTGCTAATAACTGTTTTTTCGTTGACTGTTATCGTGCCATCTTTATTGGTGATAGTTTCTTTATGAGTTTTTTCATCTGTTTTAAGATGGCAATAACTTGTGATGTCATTGACGCTGCTGGGACAGGCGAAATTTTGTTTTGTCGTCTGTTTGGATGTAGAGATATTATTTTTAAAATAATCGTCATGGATTGCGTACCATTGAGCATCTTGAGGTTTTTCAATAAAACCGACGGTGCGCATAAGATGATGTGAGATATTATGACAATGCAAAATAGCAAAAACCGTGGCTGCAATTAACAAAATGAGAGCAGCAGCTCCTGTTTTTATTGCATCTTCTGGGTTTTCAAAGAAAAAATGTTGTGTGGCAAATGCAGTATTGCTTATAAATAATATGAAGGTAATTAGGACTGGCATTTTGCCTTTATCTGCGCCACCTGACCATAGTATGACCAAGGCTAGCAATAGGAATAGGCAAAAAGCATTAATAGTCGCACCAAAAAGATTTTCAAGGACAAGACGTTTGAGTTTTGAGTTGTCGGATTGATCGCAATACAGTGTGTATATCGCGGCGATAAATATTATAATACCAGTAGGAATGTATTTCCAATAGTTTGAAAATTCAATCAAAGCCAATAATTGGAGTGCAAACAAACAAGCAGTAGTATTATATATCATGAAATCACACAGTGTTTTTTGTCGCTGTGATTTGTAATCTTTGGCGGATTGGTTTGGTTTTGCTTGTTGTGTTGATAGGCTTCTTTTTGTAAAAATAGCGGCAATATGTGCAGGCAAAAAACATAAGCTTATAAATACAACAAGTAAAACAGCTATAGTAAAAATAGCCATTAAGATGGATGGCTGAAGAACTAAGCTTAGCAACCCTTGTTGTTGTATATCAGACAGATAATCTAAAATGACAAAGAAGCTAAAGGTGGCTCCGATAATAGATCCATAAGGGATCAACTTGTCAAAAATTTTAAGCGTATTTTTGATGAGTGCTGCACGCTTTTTGTACTCTTGGTCATTGGGTGTGGTTTGGCCATTGTCTTTTGGTTCTTGATTTGAGTTAGGTAATTTGTCTGACATTGCTTGTCCTTTTGCTATGTTTTATTGGTTATGACTGGGTGATATAGGTGTTTTTGTAAGTTTGAATAATCCCATCCGCAGTCTATTTTATTCTTATTGTCCAACGAACTGATAAAAGTTGAGGCGTTACGCTTATAAATATGCTATCTATCAGCTATGCTTGCCTACAATTTTGTTTGCTGTAGTTATCTTAAGTTAATTACAATTAGTGTTGAGAGTTTTAAAACATGGTGTAAACTAATCAACCAACGCAGGCTCAGGCACTGGCAAGCCACCCACATTTATCACAGTTTCGTGCTGTCTGCCCAGCTGATTGACGATGGCTTGAACTTTGTCTGCGTCCTGCTGGCTGCCCACGCTGATGTTAAATGTTTGCGTTTCTAAATCAAAACCCATGCTGTATTTTATATTTAACTGTTTGATTTTTCTGCTAATTTCATCGCTTTGAGTGTTTTGGTCAATCAGTGATTTTTGATGATGTTTGATGACGATGTACGGCTGAATGCTTTTATCAAAAGAGCGCACCAGCTCATCACGATTTTTATCATCGCTAAATAAAATCACAATTTTATAGTCAGGCTTGTGCTGAATATACATATCGCCATAATGTGGGTCGTTTAGTGCATTGAGTTTTTGGGATACCAAGATGGCGCTGTCTTGCACCTGCATATAACGATCCACATCATCAACCACTGCAGCCGATGTCGTGTCTTGCGCTGCGTTTTGCTCTGTATCCTGCGCTGCATTTTGCTCGGTATTTTGGTTGTGCATTTCTTGATTGGATGCGTTCAAGGTTTGTGTTTTATGCTTTGGCAGCGGCTGGCAAGCGCTCAATGCCCCAACTGCCAACCATAAAACGATGTGTTTTTTCATGCAAACTGTCCTGATAAATAAGCTGTCCTAATAAAAAGCTGTCAATCAATGGGCGGTGCTGCCAAGTTATTTGTTTAAAATACAGCGGCTAAGCCTTGGTTTTGTTAAAATTGTGTGGCTGTGTCAAGTGTTTTGCGCCTAACCCAGCTTGTATTTTATTTGTCCGCAACTGGCACGCCGCCATAAGCCATCGCCATCGGCACAATGCTATAATTAACGAAAACAATATTTAAATCCACATTGGGATTTTTCCATGCTTCCAATAGTTGATTTATTTTGGCTTGCGTTTCATCAGTATTTTTTCCTTTAACTTCTACATTTATTTGACCAGTTTTTTCATTAAAACCAACCATTTGCACATTGGTTAAATACTGCTGCGCTAATTTCTTGGCTTTTTTGAGCTGCTCTCTGGCAACATCTCTTGTGGCTTTTGCGCCATAGATCAATTCCACGGGAACGCTGATATTTGTCTGGTTTTTAATAGGCAATCTTGTTGTTTGATTGACGCCATCGCCTGTTAATCTAACAACTATTTTATAGGTTGGTTTATTTTCAATATAAATGCCTGCCAAACGACCTTTATATTGGTTTTCTATAAGATCTATAATCCCATCTCTATGCAGTTCAATGGTTAAAGCCTTTTTTGCTTCGTTAATGCCGACATCGTGAATTTTGGCATATTCTTGTACATCTTTATCAAAACCTTCATTTGCCAATGAAATGGTTGAGCTTGTCAAAATTACGCACAATAAGGCTTTTGAAATGATTGCTTTCATATTTTTAACTTCAAAATAATAAAATGGTGAAAGTGAGCAAACTTATTGCCATTTTCATCATAACACCAAGCACATTCAAGAGTTGTGTTTTTTTTGTGAGTAGTTGTGCTTTTATTTTAAAGTTGGTTTTATCTTGTGATGATGGATTGCAGTTTATTTTTTGTCGTACTTAAGGGCTAAAATAATTTTGAAAAAATTGATGATAATTAGAGCGTTTAAAAAACAACACCAAAAAACAAGCCACGCAGTTCACAACCAAATCAATCATATCTGCGCGAATAAAACTTTCAGACCGCCTAAATGGTGGTAATCAATCATCGTGCGCCCATTTAGGCTGCCTGAAAGCTAATCATCGCTGATTAACGCTCACTCATCGGCACAAACGCCAAATCATCAGGGCCTGTGTAGTTTGCGGACGGACGGATAATCTTGCCGTCTGCACGCTGCTCAAGCACATGAGCCGACCAGCCTGTCGTGCGTGAAATCACAAACAATGGCGTGAACATCGCCGTTGGTACGCCCAATTTTTGATACGACACCGCACTGAACCAATCCAAATTCGGGAACATTTTTTTCTCGTTCCACATCAAAGTTTCCAAGCGCTCAGCAATGTCAAATAGGCGCATATCGCCTGTTTCGGCAGACAAATCTTTGGCAACTTGCTTAATCACCACATTGCGTGGGTCAGACACGGTATAAACAGGGTGTCCAAAGCCAATCACGATTTCTTTGCGACCAATACGCTCACGAATGTCCGCTTCGGCTTCGTCTGCGTTGCGATAGCGTTTTTGAATGTCGTACGCCACTTCATTCGCTCCACCGTGTTTTGGGCCTTTTAATGCACCGATGGAGCCTGTGATGCACGAATAAATGTCCGAGCCTGTGCCTGCAATCACACGGCTGGTAAAGGTGGACGCATTAAACTCATGCTCAGCGTACAAAATCAGCGAAATGTGCATGGCTTTGATGTGGCTTTCGCTTGGGCGTTTGCCGTGCAGCATATGCAAGAAATGCCCGCCAATGCTGTCTTCTTCACTTTCAACCGAAATGCGCTTGCCGTTGTGTGAAAATTGATACCAGTACAGCAGTATTGAGCCAAGGCTTGCGATGAGCTTATCGGCAATATCACGCGCTTCGCTGGCAGGCTGGCTTTCACGTTCTGGGTGTACGCAGCCAAGCATGGACACGCCTGTGCGCATCACGTCCATCGGGTGCGTGTGCGCAGGCAGACTTTCTAGCACTTCAATCACACGAATCGGCAAACCACGCAAAGATTTCAATTTTTGCTTATACGCCGCCAATTCAAATTTGTTAGGCAGATGACCATGAATGAGCAAATGCGCCACTTCTTCAAATTCGCAGTGCTTTGCCAAATCCAAAATGTCATAGCCACGATAGCTTAAGTCATTGCCACTGCGACCCACGGTACACAGCGCAGTATTGCCTGCTGCCACGCCTGATAGGGCAACGGATTTTTTGGGTTTTGGGGTGGTGGTTGGGGTGGTGTCGTTTGACATACAACTTTCTCCTTGTTAAAAATCAGCGAAGTTCAATCCTTTAAACTTCCAAATCGCACTTCGCTGGACGCTTAAAAAACATCTGGCTAGTTTGGATAGGGCAGCAAGTTTTGGCGTTTTGGGTTTGTTTGGGTTTGATAAACCGCTACGCCTTTGGCTTGCTGCTTTTGGTGGTTGGTGTTTGTAAAGTTTGTGGTGATTTATAAGTATTTAAAAGTTATCAAAACCATTTAAAAAATCACTTAAATCACCCAAACTTAACTTAAAATAATGCTTTCGCCTTTGATAGTTTAGTAAAAAACCATTTGACGAAACATCATTTAGTAAAAATCACTTGGCAAACAGCTTATCCAATTTCTGCTCAAAATCGTGATAATTGAGATATTCGTAGAGTTCAGCACGCGTTTGCATGGTGTCCACGACATTCGCCTGTGTGCCATCACGCATGATCGCCTGATAGACGTTCAATGCTGCAGCACTTGCCGCACGGAAGGTTGATAAAGGATACAGCACCAAAGACACGCCATTATCGGCAAGCTCTTTTTGTGTGTACAAAGGCGTTGCGCCAAATTCGGTGATGTTTGCCAAGACAGGGACTTTCACCGCATCGCTAAACTTTTGATACATGGAAAGCTTGGTCATCGCTTCTGGGAAAATCATGTCTGCGCCTGCTTCCACACAAGCGATGGCACGCTCAATCGCTGCGTCCAAGCCTTCCACCGCCAATGCGTCCGTACGCGCCATAATCACAAAATTTTCATCAACGCGTGCGTCTACCGCTGCTTTGATTCTATCCACCATTTCATCTTTGGAAACGATGGCTTTGTTTGGACGATGACCGCAGCGTTTTTGGGCAACTTGGTCTTCAATATGCACCGCTGCCACGCCTGCTCGCTCAAAAGCACGAATGGTGCGTGCGATATTAAATGCACCGCCCCAGCCCACATCAATATCTACAAGCAAAGGCGTGTCTACGTTGTCGGTGATACGTTGGGCGTCAATAAGCACATCTTCCATCGTGGTAATGCCCAAATCAGGAATGCCACGCGAACACGCCGCCACGCCACCGCCTGACAGGTAAATGGCTTTAAAACCGCTCGCCGTTGCCAAGCGTGCAAAATAGGCATTGACACAACCAACAACAGCTAAAGGATTTTCGGTGGCGACCGCTTGACGGAATTTTGCACCAGCAGAAAGGGAATTTGACACAGGTTCACTCCTTAAACAAATTTGGCTTAAACGTGATATTTAAGCGGTTTTCCTTGATGGCTGCTTTGGTAGGGTGGATTGTGATTTTTAATCAAATTGTGCTTTGCGATTAAAACGCAGGCTTTGATTTGATGAATTTATCGCCAAGTAAATTGACGCAATTTTCATCAAAATGACAATCGGCAAACAGCCAGATGAGATAACAATTCGTTATTGATTGAATTTATAGCATAACTTGTAGGGGTATTGCAAGCACTGATTGAGAAAAATTTTTGATTTAATATATACCCTAAAAATGCCTTGTAAGTCAGATTAAGTATGGCTTGCGGCGCGCTTATTGTACTGTATAGATGACTGTACAACTGCCAAAAAGCAGTCTTAAAAATAGCCATAAAAATCAGCCATAAATTCCACTCACAAATCCCGCCCATAAAAAAGCTGGGCGAAAAACCCAGCTTGATTTTGGTGAAATTGCCACATTTCAATCATTCAAAAATGCGCACATAAGCACTGGCACGCAGCTCTTGAATCCAGTCTTCTTCTGCTTGTGGAGCGATACGGCTAAACAGCAACTCGCGCGCGGCATTGCGGCGATATTGCTCGGTAACATCACGCTCACGCACGTTATCCACTTTTAGGATATGCCAGCCAAATTGCGTGCGAAACGGTGTGGAGTAATCGCCAGCTTCGGTGTTTTTCATTGCGGCTTCAAATTCTGGCACCATCTCATCTTCGCCCACCCAGCCAAGACTGCCACGCTGTGCGGCTGTGCCTGCGTCATCTGAATAAGTGGCGGCAAGCTCATTAAAGTTTGCACCTTTTTGTAGTTCGGCATAGATGGCGTTGATTTTTTGTTCGGCGATGGCGTTAGTTTGCGTGTCGTCCACGCGCGCTAGGATGTGGCTGGTTTGCCATTCTGGAATCAGCACACGGCCTTTGTCGTCTTTTTCTACCAATTTCACCACGTCAATGCCGTTTTGGGTAACGATTGGCGCACTCACATCGCCAGCTTGTAAAGATTGTACCGCTTCGCTGACACTCGTGGGCAAAGACGCTGCTGCCACACGTCCTGTATCTGCGCCTTGTAGTTCAAGCGGATAATTGCCCTTGGCGCTGTTCATGGCGATTTGTAGCGGTGCGTCTGTGGCAAGGGCGGCTTGTACACGCTCAGCTGTGGCAAGGGCGGCTTTTTGGGCGGCGTTTTTGCGCTTATTGTTGCTTGAGCTGATGTCATCTGTATAAGGAATGCGCACATGAATTAGGCGGTATTGTGTTTGGTTTAGCACTGCGCCATCAGGGGATTTTAAGAATGCGTCAATCTCTTGGTCGCTGACGTTGATGCGGTTTGACACTTGGTGTTGCCATAGCGCAGAGATGGCAGCGTCTTCAATCAGCTGGCGGCGAAGGGCGGCATAGCTGCCTGCTTGTTTGCCGTCAAGCGCGCGCTGCAGTTCAGACAGTGAGCTGTGGCCTTGTGATTGGGCGATTTGCAGCATTTGGCGGTTAATCACAGCGTCATTGGCGGTAAAGCCAGCGCGGTTAATCATGCTTAGCTGGATTTTGCGTGTGATGAGCTCGTCTAGGGCTTGCTGCTGAATTTGCGCTGGTGCAGCGTTCACATTGTTGGCTTGATATTCGGCAGCCAGTGCGGTTGCCGCGGCGATAAGCTCGCTTTTTAAGATGATTTCATCATTAACCATCGCCACAATGCCATCGGTGCTGTCGGCAACACTGATGGCGGCTTGTGCTAGGCTTGGTGCGCTTAGGCTTGCTGCGCCAAGTAGGGCGGCAAGCAGTGATGAAGTAAGCAGTGATTTTTTCATGAAAATTCCTTATGGCAAGCGAAATAAACTCGCTAAAGCGTTTTATTTTAATCGTGTTTTTGGTTGCTGGTGCTGCGTGAAAAAGGACATCAGCCGCAAAATACCAGCGTTAATTTGGTTTAAATTTGGCTAAGTGTAGCAAAAGCCCGCCAAGCCGTCAAATCATCGTCTGTTTGCCGATGGTAACGGCAAGTAACGGGTTTTAAATTTTAGGGGCTGACGTAGATTAGCAGTCATGCTATACTACAAAAATGAAGATAACCCATTGTAAACTAAGTAAAAAAGTTCAAAAAAGACT
>NZ_MUXU01000020.1 GCF_002014985.1 Moraxella caviae
GGGGAAGATACAAGGTTGGGTTGAACGAAGTGAAAACCCAACATGATTTTAAAATCTGCTTTAAAAACGTTGGGTTGCGCTTACGCTCACCCAACCTACAAACTGATTTATACACAACTTATTTTTATACACAACTTATTGATTTAAAATATATTTTAGACAAACCAAAAACCATGACCAGCTACACTTCCCAAAAACTAGAAGTCCTAGAAGGGCTAGAGCCAGTACGCCGCCGCCCCGGTATGTACACCGACACGTCTCGCCCAAACCACCTTGCCCAAGAAGTCATTGACAACTCTGTGGACGAAGCCTTGGCAGGACACGCCAAGCACATCAGCGTTACGCTGCACGCAGACGGTTCTTTGTCGGTGGAAGACGATGGGCGTGGTATGCCGACCGACATTCACCCAGAATTTGGGCAGTCTGGCATTGAGCTGATTTTGACAAGGCTGCACGCAGGCGGTAAATTCAGCACGGACAATTATGCGGTGTCTGGCGGCTTGCACGGTGTGGGCATCAGCGTGGTGAATGCGCTTTCCACGCAGGTGGACGTAACCGTGTGGCGAGATGGGCGCGAGTATTTTATGTGCTTTAAAAATGGCGAGCCTGTCGCACCGCTTGCCGAAACTGCCGCGCCAAATAAGAAAAAACGTGGCACCAAAGTGCGCTTTTGGGTGGATGAGCGCTATTTTGACCAGCCGAAATTCGCCATCAAGGCACTCAAGCACACCTTAAAAGCCAAGGCGGTGCTGTCGGCAGGCTTACGCATTGATTTTATTGACGAAATTGGCGAAGGTGAGAAAAACGAAAGCGAGACGTGGCAATTCACCGATGGCGTGGTGCAGTATCTTGCCGAGCAGTTGGGCGATTTGGCGACTTTGCCAGAAGAGCCGTTTTATTTTAGCGTAGAGCCAAAAGCAGGCGAGCGTGGCGGTGCGACTTTTGCGCTGTCTTGGCTGCCAGAAGGCGGTACACCTGTTCAAGAAAGCTATGTGAACCTAATTCCCACCGCTCAAGGCGGCACGCACGTCAATGGTTTGCGCACTGGCGTGCTGGATGCGCTGCGTGAGTTTTGTGATATTCATAATCTTTTGCCGCGCGCGGTGAAGCTGACGGGCGAAGATGTGTGGGATGGCGTGAATTTTATTTTGTCGCTAAAATTCGTTGAGCCGCAGTTTAGCGGACAGACCAAAGAGCGACTTTCCAGCCGAGAAGCCGCGCCACTGGTGCAGCAGCTAGCCAAAGACAGCTTTAGCTTATGGCTAAATCAGCATCCAGAAACCGCGCGCGCCATCGCTGAGCTTGCCATCAGTAAGGCAGGCAGACGCCTAAAATCTGCCCAAAAAGTCGCCCGCAAAAAAATCACCCAAGGCCCTGCACTGCCCGGTAAATTGGCGGATTGCCGCGGTAATTTGCGTGATGGGGCGGAGCTGTTTTTGGTGGAAGGGGATTCGGCTGGCGGTTCTGCCAAGCAGGCGCGCGACCGTCATTTTCAGGCGATTTTACCGCTGCGTGGCAAGATTTTGAACACTTGGGAAGTGGCGAGCGACACCGTGCTTGCCAGCCAAGAAATCCACGACATCGCCATCGCTGTGGGCGTGGACCCTGCGTCTGATGATTTATCTGAGCTGCGCTATGATAAAGTGTGTATTTTGGCGGACGCAGACAGTGATGGTTTGCATATTGCCACGCTGATTTGTGCGCTGTTTGTCAAGCATTTCCCTGCGCTGATTGAAGCGGGGCATTTGTTCGTTGCCATGCCGCCTTTGTACCGTGTGGACATCGGTAAAGACGTGCATTATGCGCTGGATGATGAAGAATTGCAGGCGATTTTACAAAAAGCAGGCAACAAAAAACCGCAAATCACTCGCTTTAAAGGCCTAGGTGAGATGAGTGCTGACCAGCTACGAGAAACCACCATGAATCCTGACACACGCCGCTTGGTGCAGCTGGATTTGGACGACATTCACGCCACACAAGGCATGATGGATATGCTGCTTGCCAAAAAACGTGCTGCCGACCGCAAATCATGGCTAGAAAACAAGGGCGATTTGGCGGATTTGGTGGTGTAATGAGCTATCACACGCTGGCTGCGCCTGTATCGGCAGTTTATGAAATCAAAAAAAGCGAATTTTTGGCGTTCGCCTATCCCATCACCAACAGAGAAATGGCGATGGCGTGCGTGCAGTCGCTCAAGGTGCGCTACCCAGACGCGCGCCATCACTGCTTTGGCTACATCATCGGCGATCCGCACAACACCACATCGGCAGGATTTGATGACGATGGCGAACCAAACGGCACGGCTGGCAGACCGATTTTAAACGTGCTGCAGCACAAGGCAATCGGCAATGTGCTGGTCGTGGTGGTGCGCTATTTTGGCGGCATCAAGCTGGGCGCTGGCGGACTGACGCGCGCTTATGCCACAGCCACGCAAATGGCGGTAGATGAGATGGAATTGACGCCCTTTGTGCCAAAATCCACCGTGCAAGTGGTGAGTGAGTTTGCCCAAGAAGCGCAGCTGCGTTATCTGATTGCGCAGGCGGCTGGCGAGATTTTGGCGAGCGACTATGACAGCCAAGTAAAACTCACCGTGCAATTAGACAGCGAAAAAGTGGCGCAATTCACCGAAAGCCTTGGCATGGTGGGGCGTGTGCTGGACGATGATGAGTGAGTTTTGATGATTTAAAGATGGCTTGATGTAGCCGTTCCGTTCGCCTTGAGCCTGTCGAAGGGTTGAGCTGATGAAGGCTTAAACCTAAAAAACCGTCAGCTTTATCAAGCTCATCACGAAAGGTTTTTTTAACAAATTCAAAATTTTCCCTAAAACGCTGGGTTGCGCTTTTGCTAACCCAGCCTACAGACCCATAGCCAGCCTAAAAAACCAACAAACCCAAGTCGCAAAACTTGGGTTTTTCTTTGCCTAAAATTCACCGCTTTAAAATCTATGATTGGCTGAATGAATGATTTTTGCGAATTTTTCAAAAAATTTGTAATTAAGTCTTGCAAAAAGCCTGCGGGGGGGGGTAGAATAGGGTTAGGTTTTATAGCATGGTATTAGATATTTTAAGGAGTAAAATCATGTTTAAAAGTCATGCGGTATTCAAATCTCAGGTGCTGTTAGATGATAGTAGCTGGGCTAAGGATGCGCTACTGCTGGTGGTGCGTGAGCAAAGCGACACCATTCATGTCTATCGTGCGGTTAGCGATATGCCATCGCGCGTTGAAGATTATTTTTCTGACTTGGGTGCGATTGATAGCTATGGTGACAGAGATACAAATTATGGGTATGGAAGTGGAGTTCATTTGAAAGAATATTCTGTGACCGCAGATAATGAGTATGTGGTTGGCACAGTAGACCCTGAAATCAGCAAGTATCCTTTGGTGTTTCGCTTATTCTCACAAGGCAATAAGACCAAGCAAAGACTGCTGGATGTCATTCATGGCGTGAATGAGGATGCTAATAAGGTCGTAGAGTTGCAAGAAATTGTTGACCCAGAGTGGAATACGCGTACATTGGGCGCAAAAGTCATTGAGTTTGCAGAAGCTTACTGCGAGAGCTGGGTAGCAAAAGACAAAGAGCTATGGAGCTGGTGGCAGTCACTTACGCCTTGTATGCAGTACCATGTCTTGTGTAGTTATGGTGGGAGTCGGGATGTTGAATACGATAAAGAAACTCAGACATTTACTGATTATGCCTACATCCAAGACCCAGACAGTGACAAAATGCGCAAGATACTAAGACGGCTTTGGCTGCGTAAAGAGATTACACTGGAAGACTTGGAAGTAAGCTTTGAAGGCGTGGAAAAGCTGAATGAACTGGGCTTGTTCAAGCTGGTATTTGCTGAAGAAACAGAGATGAATGGAAGCTGGACAAGTCTGTCAGACCATATTGCATGGCTAGAAAAGCTGACTAATATGCAGTATTTGAGCTTTGAATATGTAGGAATTACCGATGATGACGCCTTGACCAATCTAAAACGTCTGGCAGCATTGCCATCGCTTAAAGAAATTGAATTCCGCCGTTGCTATAATTTTGAATATACAGCCACAGCACCAGAGCTGCGCAAGCTTTTGCCAAATTGTGAGATTTCTGGCGGCTAATTTGAATAAAAAAGGAAAAACCATGTTTAAAAAATACGCTGTAAATTTTCTTGATGCACAAGAATATTTGGTTGCCCAAGACGAAAACGGCTCAATCCGTGTGTATCGTGTGGCGTCAGAGCAGGAAGATGCGCTGAGCGATTTATACGATACGACCACCAGTTTTTCAGAATACACCGTGTCTGCTGATGGGCAGACGGTGACGGCGAAATTTGCCGACTGTGATCAGACTTTCACTTATCATTTGGATGCCCAAGACGGCAAAACCAAAGAAAAACTGCGTGAAGTGGCTGAATTGGCAGGGCATCAGTTCGTTGCAGACCCTAGATGGACAACACGTCAGTTTGGCGCAAAACTCATCGATTTTATGGCAAATTTTGATGACTTTATGAGCAAGCAAGACGATGAGCGCTGGGAATGGTGGCAAAAGCTAGAACAGTGTATGCAGTACAATCTTTTGTGGCACGCTGGCGAAGAACACAATGTGGAATGGGATGAATTTGATCAGTGCTTTATCGGTGATGATGACGAAGATTTCATCAACAATAAAGACGAAATCATGCTTATGCTAGATGACGTGATTTTTGATTCATTGCAAGAGTTCCGCTTCCAGCGTGATGTGGACTGGTGGGGCGTAGGCAAACTTGCTGTCTTGCCAAATTTGCGTGTCATTCATCTTGAAGATCAAGGTTTGAATGGCTATATCAATGGACTGGAACAGCTGACCCAAGTAGAAAAAATGAACTTTGCTTATAACGACATCTATGATGAATATTTGGCGGAATTTGAGAAGTTGTCAGCTTTGCCAAATCTAAAAGAGCTGGATTTGAGCAACGGTTCATTTGACACAGACGGTGAAGCATTGGCAAAACTAAGAGCAGCTTTGCCAAACTGTAATATCATTGTTTGATAAGGCATAAACCCACCAATTTGCCACGGTGTGACAGGCGCGCACCGTGGCAATGTTCATCACCCAAACCAAATCCGAGCAAAACCATGACCCAAATCACCCGTGCAGATGTCATCGGCAAAAGCCAAAACCGCACCGCCCTTGGCATGATTGCCGCCTATTTGGCGAAATACCCAAACACCACGCTAAGCGAGCTGCGCAAAAAATTCCCCAAATCTGCCGTTTGCCCTGACGCTGGTACAAACCTAGAAGAGCTTTTCTTTACTGCCAAAGACATTGAAAACAAAAAACAAGCTGGCGACAACTGGTTCATCAAAGATGGTGCGTGCTTCACCAAAGACGATGAATGGCTGACCCTAGCCAATGGCGAGAAAATCGCCTTTTGTAAAATGTGGACGGCTTCTAGTCTGGCTTTGTTACAAGACGCCATGAAGCCTTATAACATCTACGGACAAGTTGGCACACCACAAGGCGGCACGGCAGGATACGCCATCACTTATCAGTACGCCCCAAAAGCCGAGCCATCACAGCCAGCCACCAAGTCAGGAATGCCTGCGTGGATTTGGATTGTCTTGGCGGTCGTGGTTGTGGCAGGATTTTTCGTATTTAAATAACATCAATCGGAGTAAGTATGACACTTATCGCCCAGCTAAAACAAGACGTTGACGCATTTTTTCAAAGCCGTGCCGAGTTGGGACTGTTTTGGAATGAAAGAGATTTACAAACCCAGCTGTGTATCTTTTTGAACCGCAGCAAGCATTATGACCACATTTTGACCGAATATCATGTTCCAAGAGCCGCCATCGTTGATGATTTGAAGCTAGAAGAAGATGAATATCTGTGGAATGACGTGCTGCAGCTGGACATCGTGGTACAAAAAGGCGACGACTATGCCGTCATTGAGCTAAAACACAAAACGCAGTCAGTGCAGGCAGGCGTGAAAGTGAACTGCTTTGGCGAGACCATCAACCACGCCATCAGCTTGGCAGGTCATGGCGCATACAATGACAACACTTATAAATTTTGGTGCGATGTCAAGCGCATTGAGCTGGTGAAGCGCAGATTTGATAAGGTCGTAGGCGGTCTTGCGATTTTTGTAACCAATGATAAAGCGTACAAAAACGGTCGCACAGGTGCGTCTGCTGGTTATAATATGGAGCATGGCAAAGCCCACCCACGCTGCCGCCCAACCAATGACTCATATAAAGGCATTACCACCGATGCCGACTACCAAACCAACTGGCAAGACATCGCCATCACCACCAATCCAGCCAGCCCAGATGCGCTGTATTATTGTGTGGTAGAAGTGGCGTGATTTGAGTTGGGACGACGTGTAGGTTGAGCGGAGCGAAAACCAAATAAATTCAAGGATTTATCGCAAGATACTCGGTTTGATGTAGTCGTTCCGTTCGCCCTGAACCTGTCGAAGGGTCGAACTGGCGAAGGCTTAAGCCAAAAACCGTCAGGTTTAACAAGCTCACCACGAAAGGTTTTTTGAACGGCTTGTAGATTGGGTTAAACGAAAGTGAAAACCCAACATGATTTTAAAAATCCGTTCTAAAACGCTGGGTTATGCTATAGCCAACCCAACTTACAAGCCAGCCCAATCAACAACCACTTCGCAAACATCAAGTATTTTAAAACCCAAGCCACTCCGCTTGGGTTTGTTGTTTTTAGGCGACCGATTTTAAGCGGCTGATTTTAAGTAATGGTTTTAAGCATTTGGCGTGTCGTTTTTGATGATAAGCGCCATCAATTCAGCGTCCCACGTTGTCCACTGTGCGCTTTGGTTGGTGTCAGCTGTGTTGTCGGCTGTGTTTAAAATCAGCTCAAGCCTGCTGTCTTGGTGTGCCGATGTGGGTGAGATACTCACGCTGTGGGGCGTGATGTTCAGCGTTTGCCAGCCTGTGTCGGTGTGGATAATGCCCTTAATCCGCACAAAATCCGCCAAGCCAAGCAGCCAATGCTGCAGCGCATAGCCATCAAGTGCCCATTCGGCAGGCAGTCGCCAGCCACCGACCGCAAATCCGCTCATCGTGTCGTGATAGCGGTACGGCAGGGTGGGTTCGGCTGAGGCGGTTTGGTTTGCGTTTAGATTTGCGGCATTGTTCGGTTTGCCAAAGGCGGGATTCGCCAAAGGTGGTGCGTTTAGCGGTATGATTTTTAGGGCGGTGGGCGCACAAAAAGGCGTATCAAGCAAGGCTTGCACGGCAGTGATGGCGTTTGGCGAGTTTATCAAATCATCATCTGCCAAGCACACAACGCTCGCGGCAGGATTGATGGCGGCAATCCACTCGTGCAGCTTTTGCATCTCATCGGCAGGCAGATTTTGCGCTTGGCTGATGATGATAGCATTGGCGAATTTGACGTGCGCCTGATAGCCGTCATGCGTGCGGTATTTTTCATCTTGCCACTGCTTAGCCGACACCACGCACAGCACCGACATCAGCGCAAGGCTGGTTTGCCAATGTGTATGCGACAGCTGATTGATGAGTTCTTCTGGATGGGAAAGTCCTGTCGGCTCAATGAGCAGCCGATTTGGGCGGTGGTCGCCAAGCAGTCTGACCAGCGCGATTTGTAGCGGCAGCTGGCTGGTGCAGCAAATACAGCCGCCACTGACTTCTTTGATTGCCACATCGTCCGCCTGCCCAATCAAGCCGCCATCAATGCCGATTTTGCCAAATTCATTCACCAAAATCGCCCAGCGTTCGTGCGTGGGTTTGTGGGCAAGCAGGGCGTTGATTAGGGTGGTTTTGCCTGCGCCAAGAAAGCCTGTGATGAGTGTGGTTGGGGTTTTGCTGATGATACTCATTTGGTATGTTTTGGATATGTTTTGGGCGTTATTTGAGTGGTAATTTTGCTTTTTTGGCGGTGCTTAGGCACGTTTCGTAGCGGTTATTAACTCGTGTGGCGAACCAATTCGTGTCATAATCACGCGATAATTTCGGCCCTGAAATCACCACTTTTGGCATGATGGCGTAGCTGGCTTCTCGTCCTGTTTTTTGCTTAAACATCTCGCTGACCGTGCGATAGGTGATGGTTTCTTCAAAGCGTGCGGTTTTTTCTTTGCGCAAATCGCTGCGAATCTGCTTGGAGTCCACAGGCGTGGGCGCAGTGGCAAGCAGGCGAATCAGTGCGGTTTCGGTTTCGCTTTTTTTGCCAAGCGCACGTCCGTCTTTGTACAGCAGTAAGTCGCCATCGATGCTGATTTTTGTGCCGCCAAGCGTGATAATGCGCTGCTGAAAGGCGGCATTGCGACTAGAATACACGCCAGAATTGTAATCGGCAAAGCGGTACAAGGGATTGTCGTACTTGGCTTCGTACTTCATCAGGCGGTGAATGCCGTAATACAAGCCGCCATATTGCGAGTACAAATCTTCACGCAAGGCGCGGTCGCTCATATTTTGGCGGCGATGGCTGCGCGCGTAGTCAATGTGTACTTGCATAGAGCCAAGCGTGGTGATGGGATTGATGCGCTCATCAATGCCTTCGCCTGTCAATTTGGCGATTTGTGCCAAGCCCGCCACCTTATAAGTGCTTGTAAAATAATCAAAAATTTCTTGAAATAGCAAATCAAGCTCACGCTCAGTTTTCACCTTTTGGATTTGCTTGATAAAGCTGTTGTCCGTACTTGGGCGAGTTTCTAGCATGGTACGAAAGATTTTGGCAAGATTATCGCCAAATTTTTCCGCCAATTTTTCGTCAATCGCCGCCAAAGACGCCCTGCCAAGTCCCGCCACTTGTGGGTCGGCAGCGAAATTGGATTCTTGGTCAATCACAGCGATGGCGGTGCAGATGTTTTGCACATCTTTGTGTAATTTTAGTTCGTCAAAGACTTTGGCGATGTCGTCCGCCCAGCTTTGGCGCTGTTTGACACGGCTGGGAATGAGTTTGGCGATTTGGGCGTTGTCAAGTGTGGGCGTGGTGTCTGCCTTTGTGTCGCCACACGCGCTAAGCAACCCTGCGCTGGTAAAAAGTGCGCCGCAGATGAGCGATTTTTTTGCAGTGAAGCGCATTTTTGGCGTGGTTTGTGCGGCTTTTTGGTTGGATTTTAAGCCAAAAAAGAAAAGTTCAAGCATGGCGATGCACCAAAATCAAACGAAAATCTGGCAGTTGGCTTGTCAAGCGCTCAATTTCTGCCGCTCAGCAAATCAATTTTGACCGCAAATCACAGCCAAAGACACAGTATCATAGCAAATCAATCTTGCGCAAGTAATGCTTAAATATTACTTGAGTGGTTTTTGTGCAATTTTTTAAAGTGGGCTGGGTGTGAAATTGTGGTTGGTGGTGAAATTGTGGGTTAGCGGTAGTGCAGCCCAACGTTTTTAAAAATAGCTCATTAAATCTGTTTAAAAAACCGTTCGTGGTGAGCTTGTTAAGCCTGACGGTTTTTTGAGTTAAACTTTCACCAAATCCAAACTCTTACCACGTCCACCCTTCGGCAAGCTCAGGGCGAACGAAAGAGCCACGCCAAACTCAGCGTTTGTAATGGCTGTCTTTGGATTTGTTGGGTTTTCGTTTCACTCAACCCAACTTATATATCGTCATTTAACCCAACTTGCAAACCATTGCCAAATTTAACTTCCAAACCGCCAAACCCAAATCAAGTAGACGACGTGCTGACATTTGGGTCGTTG
This sequence comes from Moraxella caviae, assembly GCF_002014985.1. Classification (GTDB taxonomy): domain Bacteria; phylum Pseudomonadota; class Gammaproteobacteria; order Pseudomonadales; family Moraxellaceae; genus Moraxella; species Moraxella caviae. Next base: position 9,649 of record NZ_MUXU01000020.1, read on the forward strand.
TGCAGGCGCATCAGCCCTTCTTGTTGGACGGTGGCGACAAGTTTGCCGTCTTGCCAAAATTGCCCATGATTTAGCCCCTTGGCGTGGCTTGTGGTGTCGCTCCACATATCATAAAGCAGCCATTCGCTCACATCAAAAGGGCGGTGAAAGTGCATGGAATGATCGATGCTCGCCGCCTGCAGGCCCTTCGTCATAAAGCTGATGCCATGGCTCATAAGACCTGTGCCAACCAAATAAAAATCAGACGCAAACGCAAGTAGCGCTTGGTGTACCGCCATAGGTTGCTTGCCAAGCTCGCTGATGCGCAGCCAGTTGGCTTGGCGTGGGCGTGTGGGCGCAGGATTGATGGGGTCTCGTGGGGCGACAGGCTTAATCTCAACGTGGCGTTTGCGCATGAATCGCGCCTTTAAGTTCTCTGGAATTTGCGCCACATAACGGTCTTTGAGTTCTTGTTCGGTGAGCAGCGTGTCTGGCGCAGGGTAGCTTGGCATGGTTTCTTGATAATCCAAGCCGCCTTCCATCGGTGAAAAAGACGCAATCATAGAAAAAATCACCTGCTCGGTGGTGGTCGGATTGCCTGATTCGTCTGTCGTGGCGATGTGCTGCACAGCAATCACTTCACGCGCCGACAAGCTGCGCCCATCACGCAGGCGGCGCACTTGATAAGTAACAGGCAAGCGAATGTCGCCACCACGCAAAAAATAGCCGTGCAGCGAATGACAAGGCTTGTCAATCTCAAGCGTGAGTGCGCCCGCCATGACGGCTTGGGCAAGCACCTGACCGCCAAAAATGCGCGGCCCAACATAATCAAAACTTGGCGCAACAAAGGTGTCTTTGGCGGTGGGTGTCAGCGTAATGGTTTGTAGCAGCTGGGCGACAATGTCTTGTTGGCTGGTGTCTGGCATAAAAATTTTTCCGTACTTTTTAACTTTATGAGTTTGGTAAATTGTGCTCGGTGAATTGTTTTTTTGCTAAGTCGTGTTTGGTAAATTGTGCGTTGATAATTTGTGTTTGGCAAGTTTTGCGCTGGTAAAATTGGTAAAATAAATTTTGTGTAAATTTGCGCTTTATGATTGGGCAAGTTTGATAAATTGAGCGTAAATTTGTTGTCAAGTTGTCTTAAATCGCCTTAAATTGCCCCAATTTACCGCAAATCGTATCAAAACACGATGAAATTTGGTGAGTATAGCATTTTTTTCGCCAATGTTAAGCTAAAAATGGTAGAATGAACAGTCGTATATTTTATGATGGATAGCTATGCTAAAACGTTCCGCTCCAAAACGCATTACCCAAAAACTTGCTCAGTGGTTTGGTAAATCGTCTGATGTGCTGTCTGACAAATCCAGCTCATCGGCTAATTCTGCCGACAATTTACACTCAGATGCCAGCGCAAACCAAACCGCCCACGCCAAAAAAAGCGAACCCAGCTCGTATCGCCGTGCTTCGGCAAAGGGCTTATCGCTTGCGGTGAAGCCGACCGTGCTTGGCGAAGTGCCTGTGCTTGACCCCAGCAAGCCGACTTTTTATGTCATTCGTGAGTATTCGCGCTCAAACAGCTTACTTGTCGGCATGATGACGGACGAGCTGAATTTGCCGAGCGCTTTGGCGAGTGTGGCGCACGCAGGCGTGTCTGAGACATCGGCGATGGTGTTTTTAAAAGACCGCCGCAATAAAAAGGGTGCGACAAGTGCCACGCCACGCCTAGAGCGACTGGTGCAGGCGTGCTTGGCAGACAGCTCGCTTGACGTGAATTTGATTCCTGTAACGATTTTGTGGGGACGCGCGCCTGATAAGGAAGAGTCGCTGTTTCGCTTGCTGGTGGCGGACGAGTGGAGTTCGCCAAGCATTCCAAAGCAGCTGTTTAATATTGGCGTTTTGGGGCGTGATACGTTTGTGCGTTTTAGCGAAGTGAAGTCTTTGCAAAAGCTCATCAGCGATGCCAAAGCAGGCGTGGGCGATGATTTGACGCATACCATCGCCATGCGCCTAAAAGGCTATTTGGACAAGCAGCGCACGAGCATTGTCGGCCCTGATTTATCCGACCGCCGTAATATCGCAGGGCAGATTTTATCGTCTGCGGTGGTGCAATCCGCCATAGAAAAAGAAGCGCAGGCCACAGGCAAGCCGATTGTCGAGATTAAAAAACAAGCGGCAGGCTATCTTGGCGAGATTACAAGCGATTATTCGCATTCGGTGATTCGCTTTTTTGATCATTTCTTGACGTGGCTGTGGACACGCCTGTATGACGGTGTGGAAGTGCGCCATTTTGAGCGTGTGCGTGCGCTTGCGCCCGACCATCAAATCGTGTATGTGCCTTGTCATCGCAGCCACATTGATTATCTTTTGCTGTCGTACGTCATTTATAAGCGTGGGCTGCGCATTCCGCACATTGCCGCTGGCGAAAATCTAAACATTCCTGTGCTGGGCGAACTTTTGCGTAATGGCGGTGCGTTTTTTATGCGCAGAAGTTTTAAGGGCAACGAGCTGTACAGCACGGTATTTAAAGAATACGTCCACACGCTCATGCAGCGCGCGGTGCCGATGGAGTATTTCATTGAAGGCGGGCGTTCACGCTCTGGCAGACTTTTGCCACCAAAAATGGGTATGCTTGCCATGACGGTGAACAGCCATCTGCGTGAGCCTGCCAAGCCTGTGGTGTTTATCCCTACTTACATCAGCTACGAGCGCATCATGGAAGGCGCAACCTATGTGGGCGAACTCAAAGGCAAGCCCAAAGAAAGCGAAAACTGGCTGGGACTTTTAAAAACTGCCAAGAAAATTGAGCGTATTTTTGGTACGGTGCATTTATCCTTTGGCGAGCCTTTGTATTTGGCGGATTTTATGGAAAAATTCTCTGTCAAAACCGACAGCGAAACGCCAGCTGATGATACGAGTGCCACCGCCAATCGCCACGCCATGATTGCCAATCTGGGCGTAAAGGTGATGCAAAACATCAACAAAGCTGCGGTGGTAAACCCTGTGTCGCTTTTGGCATTGGTGCTGTTATCCACGCCAAAATCAGCACTGGACGAAGCGCAATGCCTTGAGCAGATTGCTTTGTATCAGCGCATTGCTCAATCTTTGCCGTACGATGCCGACACGCACGTTACTGACATGACGCCAAGCGAGATTTTGGCGTATGGTGCAGGGCTTAAACTCATCACACGCACGCCGCACCTTTTGGGCGACATGATTCGTGTGGCGGACAAGCAAGCGCCGCTTTTGAGTTATTTTAGAAATAACATCTTGCACGTTTTTATTTTGGCAAGTTTTATGGCGGCATTGGTGCAGCGCAACGGACGCATTCGCCGTGAGCAGCTTGACAGCATTACCAATCTGATGTATCCGTTTTTACAAACTGAATTGTTCTTAAAAACTGCGCTGCGTAACGTGCCTGCCTTGACCGACCGCATTTTACAAGTGCTGACCGATGAAGGCGTGATTGTGGATTTGGGGCATGGCGTGCTGGGTGCGCCTGAGGGCAATTCGGAGAGTTATCAGCAGCTCGTTGTACTGGCAAGTCCCGCCCAGCAAAGCCTTGAGCGGTATTTTATGGCGCTGGCACTGCTGTCTGAGCAAGGCAGCGACAAGCTGACAGCCGAGCAAGCGGTGAATCTGTGCTATGTACTGGGGCAGCGTGTGTCGGTGCTGTATGCCGATGATTTGCCTGATATGTTTGACAAGGCGCTGTTCACAAGTTTTATTGACACGCTAAAACGCCTAGATTATGTGGTGGAAAATGCCGAGACGAAAACGCTTGGCTTTGACGCGCGCATCAATAAAATCGCCGAACATGCCAAATTCGTGCTAAATCCTGACATGATGCAGCTTTTGCGCCACACCGCAAGTCTTGACAATGCTGAGATAGACACCGCCATGCGTGAGATGAGCAAAAAACGTAAGTTTAGATTGTGATTGGCGCAGAGATTGGTAAATTGACAGTGTCAGTTAAGATTGTCAGTTAAGATTGACAATCAAAATTGATAATCGGCATTGAAAAAATCGGGTAGTTAGGACTGCCCGATTTTTTATTGTGTTTTTTCCTGCGTTTTTTTTGCGATTTATTTTTTGCGCCAGCTGGCTTTGGTTTGTTTGCGGTATTTATCGGCTGCTTTGACGATGGCGCTGATGAGTTTTTGGCGTTCGTCTGCATTGCGTGCCAATTCTTCATCGTCAATATCCACAATCACGCCCACTTCCAGCAAAACCGCAGGCACGGTGGTGGTGCGCAGCACACGCAATAAATCGTGGCGGTAGATGGCATAATCGGCATTGACAAGCGGCAAAGGTCGCTCATAGCTTGGGTTGGCGTGGTCTAGGTTGAACTTACGCCCAACAGCTTGCAGCTCTTCGCCCACCAGCGTGGCAAAGCGCAATGAGTCGTCATAATGCGGATTATCAATGGAAATGTGCAAAGACGAGCCAGCGATGGGGTGCTTGGTGCGATACGCAGGCTGATAGGCGGTCTTGATTTCGGCTAGGTTTTCAAGCTGCGTGGAGTCGTGATGAATGGATAAAAACACCAAAGGCGCGGTTTCATTGGCGATGGCAGCGCGCTCATCTAGGCTGCGGTCTTCTTCTGGCTTGCGGGTCATCACCACTTGCCAGCCAGCTTGTGCAAAGGCACGCTCCAGCTCGCCTGTGAAAATGTCGTTATAATCCACTTCATTGATGCCGCGCACGCTGATGGCGCCGCTTGAGCGCACAGGATTATGCCCAGAATCCAGCACAATCAGCGGACGTGTGGCACAAGCGCTCAAAAACAGCGCTGCGCCCAGCACCGCCATGCGTAAGGCATTGATAAATTTAAAATTTTTCATTTGATTCATCGCTTTTATGGGTGATTTATCGTATGGCGGCAGGGTGTTGCGGCGTACGAATTGGTGCTCATTTTATAAAATCTGGGCAGTGATGGCAATTATTTGGGCGTTCTTATGAAATGTGGGTGTTGGTTTGTTTATTTAATTGGCAAATGCGCTGGGTTGAGTGAAACAAAAACCCAATATGGATTTAAAGTCAGCCTTGAAAACGTTGGGGGTTATGTTTCGCTAACCCGACTTACAAGTGAAAACCCAACAAATTCAAAATTTACCCTAAAAACACTGGGCTGTGCCTTACCAATTCAACTTACGAGCTGTATCTCAGTCAATTTATAATTTGGATTAAAGAGTGGTGTGTAAGTTGGGTAAACGAAATGAAAACCCAACAAATTCAACAACTCGCTTTAAAAACTAGATTGCCCAACCCACGCACCAACCACCCTATCAAGGCGCAAGGCGTTCAATCACCCAAGCGTCCGCTTCTTTGCGGTAGCGCAGGCGGTCGTGCAGGCGGCTGGGTCTGCCTTGCCAAAATTCCACACGCTCTGGACGCACCAAATAGCCGCCCCAATGCGGTGGGCGTGGCACGCTGATGGGGTGCATGATGCCGTATTTGGCGGCGCGCGCCACGATGACAGCTTTATCGCTGATGACTTGGCTTTGCTCGCTTGCCCATGCGCCCACACGGCTGGCATAAGGGCGTGAGTGAAAATACTCATCGCTGGCGGCAGGGTCAAGCCGCTCCACCACGCCTTCCACACGCACTTGGCGTTCTAACTCTGGCCAAAAAAACGTCAGCGCCGCCACAGGATTTGCGCTGAGCGCCTTGCCTTTGTCGCTGTGATAATTGCTAAAAAACACAAAACCATCGGCATTAACTTCCTTGAGCAGCACCATGCGCGCGCTGGGGCGACCGTCTGCGCTCACGGTGGCGACGTTCATGGCGGTAGGTTCGTTCACTTCGGCACGAATGGCGGCATTGAGCCAATCTTCAAACTGCGCGATGGGCGTGGCTTGGCAGCTGCTTTCTAGCAATTCTTGCTTGCTGTAATCTTCTCGGATGTCGTGTAGGTTCATAAGATTTCCTAGGGTTTAGCGTGTCAGTTTGGCAAATGATTGGAATGAAATTTTAAGGCCATCAACGAAATTTCACCACGCCCACGCCATCATGCCCGTCTTGCTGCTGCATTTTTTGGGCTTGTTCTGGTGTGGGGCGGCGCTCGGTGTGTCCGCAGGCGGTACATTCAATGTACTCGTCAGGTTCAGGTTCGCTGATTTCCACCTGCACGATGGTGTCCATCGCGCGGCAGTTTGGGCAGGCGACACTTGCCAAAAAGCGTCTTTTTGGGCGGTTTGATTGATAACGCATAATCGCCCCTTAGTGCGCTGCAAAGCCGCTGTGGCGCAGCAGAGCGTCAATTTGCGCTTCTCGTCCTGCAAAGGCGATGAAGTTTTCTTTGGCAGGGCGTGCGCCACCTTTGGCAAGGATTTCATCATAAAATTTTTGCCCAAGTTCGGCATTTAGCACGCTGTCCGCGCCGTCATTGACCGCCGCTTCAAACACGCCAAACGCATCTGCAGAAAGCAGCTCTGCCCATTTATAAGAATAATAACCAGCCGCATAGCCGCCTGCGAAAATGTGGCTAAAGCTGTTGGCAAAGCGGTTGGTGGCGGGCGGCATCACCACAGCAACTTCTTGGCGTGTGGCGTGCAGCACGTCCATGATGGCGTGAAAATCACGCAAATTACCGCTGTGAATGCGCAAATCAAACAGCGCAAATTCTATCTGGCGCAAGGTTTGCAAGCCTGACTGAAAATGCTTGGCGGCAAGCATGGCGGCAAGTTTATCCGCAGGCAGTGGCTCGCCTGTGTCAATGTGGCGGCTGATGAGCGCAATGCCGTCTTCGTCCCACGCAAAATTTTCCATAAATTGGCTTGGCAGCTCCACCGCGTCCCACTCCACGCCATCAATGCCAGCCACGTCATTCACGCCAACTTTGGTGAGCAGATGGTGCAAGCCATGCCCAAATTCATGGAACAAGGTCAGCACTTCATCGTGGGTAAGCAGGCTGTCGGTGTCGCCCACTTTTGGGGTGAAATTGCCCACAATAAAGCCGACTGGCAGCACATCGCAAGCCTTATTGCAGTGGCGGTTTTGAAAGCCTGAAAGCCACGCACCGCCACGCTTGCCATTTCTGGCGTACACATCAATGTACACGCCGCCAAGCAGACCGCTGTCGTCATGCACTTCAAAAAACTGCACGTCTTTATGCCAAGTTGGCACGGTTTTTTCGTGGAAAGTTACGCCAAACAGTTTGCCGATGATGGCAAATAAGCCATCTAGCACCACAGGCAATGGGAAATAGGCACGCAAGGCTTCGCTGTCCAGCTGGTATTTTTGCGCGCGCAATTTTTCGCTGATATAAGGAACGTCCCACGGCTGCACGTCATCAATGCCCAGCGTTTTGGCGAACGCTGCCACGTCTTGTAAGTCTTTTTCGGCGTGGGGGCGTGCTTTGGCGGCTAGGTCTAATAAAAAATGCTCGATTTGGGCGTGTGAGTCCGCCATTTTGGTGGCAAGCGATACGTCTGTGTAGGTGTCAAAGCCAAGCAAGGCGGCTTTTTGGCTGCGCAGTGCTAGAATTTCGCCCATGATTGCGCCATTGTCAAAGTTGGTGCGCTTGCCGTCTTTTTCACCAAAAAAGTCCGCCACGTCAGACGCGCGTGCGCCATAAGCGTGGTACAGCGTCTGTCTGAGCGTGCGATCGTCTGCGTATTGCATGACTGCCAGATAGCTTGGTATGTCAAGCGTTGCCACATAATCGCTGGCTAGCACGGTGTTTGGGTGGGTTTGTTTATAGCGCTCGCCAGCCGCTGCCAGCAGAGCAAGTCCGCTTTTGGTCAGTCCAGCCGTTTGCGCTTGGGTGAGTGGCAGCGCAAAGGCGGCGGTAGAATCCAGCACGTTATCGGCAAATTGCGCAGACAGCAGCGATAAGCGGCTTTGAATGTCGGCAAACGTCTGCTGAGCGTCTTTGGGTAAATTCACCCCAGACAGCGCAAAGTTTTGTAAGGCAAGCTGGGTGCTGCGTCTGCGGGCGATGGTGTCTAAATCGTCCGAATCGCTTGGCGCAGGCAGGCTGGCGTCCAGTGCTTGATACAGCTGATACAGGGTGAATGATTGCCCCACACGCACGCCAAAAGCAGAAATTTGCGGTAAAACTTCATGGTGGGCGTGGCGGATTTCATCGCTGCTGACCACGCTATTTAGGTGCGACAGCACACCAAAAGGGCGGTAAATCGCCAAGGCAAGCTCGTCAAACGCTTCAATCAGCGTCAAAGGATTGTCTTGGTTTGTGGTATTGTCCGTGTCTTCTAGCGCATCCAAAAACTGATGGGCGGCAGTGAGCGCGTCTTTGATGGCGCTCGTGAGTGTATCAGGCGTGGCGTGCGTAAAATCCACCAGCTGTAAGCGTGGGTCAATGTCGGTGCTGTGATAAGTGAGAGTCATGGCTGTCCTGTTTTTATGGTTTGTGGTTTTGGTTTAAAAATGGGTTGAAAAATTTGGCTAAAAATTTGACGAAAACTGGCGAAAACTGGCAAAAGATTGGCTAAAAATTTGGCGCAGCGTCATTTGTCGTCTAAAGATTTGCACAAAGTTATCCAGTCTTTTAAGTCTTTTGTGCTTATCATAAGGGCAAGGCGCTGATTTTACAATGGATAAATTTTCGTTTATGATGGGGTTTGTAATTAAAATTGTGATGGAAAAATGCGGGCTATGAACACGCTAAAAATCGTCAGTTATAACATTCATAAAGGTATGTCGCCGCTCAATCGCTTGGTGAAACTTGACGGTATGGCGAATGCGCTGGCGACACTTGCGCCTGATGTGCTGTGCTTGCAAGAAGTGCAAGGGCAAAATCTAAAGCGTGCGATGGCGTTTAATGAATATCCCACGCAGTCTCAGCACGCATGGTTTGGCGAGTATTTGCAGCTGGGCGACAGTTACGGCAAAAATGCCGAATATGAGCATGGGCATCACGGCAATGCGGTGCTGTCGCGTTTTGCGCTTGATCCTAAGCACAACGTCAATATCACGGTGAGCCGCCTAGAAAAACGTGGCGTGCTGCACTGCGAAATTCTGCCGCACGGCTGGGGCGTGCCTGTGGTGGTGCTGTGTGCGCATTTAAATTTATTAGAAAAAGACCGTGCCAAGCAATACCAAGCCATCAGAAAGTACATCGCTTGTGAGATTGATGAGCGTGCGCCTTTGATTTTGGCGGGGGATTTTAATGATTGGGCGAAAAAATCCACCGATTGCTTGGCGGGGCTTGGCTTGGTGGAAGTGTTTGAATGCGTGCAAGGCGCACACCCTGCGACTTTTCCTGCCAAGCTGCCGCTCTTGAGCCTAGATAGAATTTATGTGCGAAACCTTGCAGTGCATGACGTGGCGGTGCATTCTGGCGCGCCTTGGTCTGACTTATCCGATCATCTGCCCATCAGTGCGGTGGTGGGGTTGGTTTGAATTTGGGTTGTGATTTACCATTCAATCCATTTGCAGTTTGAATTAAAGAACGATAGGTGGGTTGGGTTGAACGAAAGTGAAAACCCAACATTTGAAATGACAAATCTTATTCTAAACATTGGATTTTCGTTTCACTCAACCCAACTTACGGTCGTTCTATTCATTCAACCGCCAACCGATTTACAACCACATTTATTCTCTTTAAAAAAAGCAAAAACCACAAACCTTGCGATTTGTGGTTTTTAGTTCTAGTCGTTCCTTGAATACGTCCTTTTATTTTCAATCCATGAGGTTGGCTCATCTTGAGCTATCACAGCATCTGTCCCTATCGGTCAATCCATCTACCTATCCTTGCTGTGTGAGTGTATTATGCCAAATCGCACCACATCACACCAGTCGCAAAAAGCGTCTTTATTTGTACGTTTTGGCTTACAAAGCGCAAGAACGCCTCCAGATTATCCGTGCCAATTTATCCGCACATAAAAAACCAACCGCCCTTAGAAAGCTAAGAGCGGTTGGGGCATTGCTTACGGAGTTGCAATTTAAAACTTAAGATTTTAACTTAGCTTGACATTGCGCCAAGCTAAGTTTGGCTTATGATTAACCTTGTTTTTTGCCAAAGGTCATGGTGATGACTTGCCATGCCACAGCCACAGCACCCACGATGAACACCACGTCGCCAAAGGTGCGCACCCAGCGTAGGGTTTCTAGGAAGCCTTGCTGCATGAACTCTTCGCTGCGCGCGTACCACAAGCCTTCGGTGATTGCCGCGTGCGCTTGGAAAATACCGATTGGCAATAGGCTTGAGAACATCATCAATGCAAGACCGATATTTAATGACCAGAAGCTCACTTTCATCAGCTTGTCGCTAAAGGCTTGCTCAGGGCGCAGATAGCGTGCAATCATCAGCACAAAGCCCAGCGCCAAGAAGCCATACACCCCAAATAGTGCCGCGTGTGCGTGTACTGCGGTGGTGTTCAAGCCTTGTAGGTAGAACAGTGATACTGGTGGGTTGATCATAAAGCCGAACACGCCAGCACCGATCATATTCCAAAACGCCACAGCGGTGAAGAATAGGATTGGCCATTTGAGTTTTTGCATCCATGGCGCTTGGTGCTGTTTTGACCAGCTTTCATAGCCTTCATAACCTAGGATAACCAGCGGTACAACTTCCAGTGCAGAGAATGACGCGCCCATTGCCATGACAGGTGTGGTTGTGCCTGTGAAGTACAAGTGGTGGAACGTACCCGGTACGCCGCCGATTAGGAACAGCGATGCCGATGCGATTGCCGAAGCGGTCGCCATGCGGTAGCTGACCAAGCCAAGATTATAGAAAATAAAGGCAAACGAAGCGGTAGCAAATACTTCAAAGAAGCCTTCTACCCACAGGTGAACCACCCACCAGCGCCAGTATTCCATGATGGCGATGTTTGTGCGCTCGCCATAGAACAAGCCAGAGCCGTAGAACAAGCCCACACACAGCACCGAAGCCACGAAGATGGCAAGTAGGTTTTTGTCGCCTTTTTGTTTAAAGCCGTACACCCAGCCGCGCATCATCAGCACAAGCCAAATCAAGATGCCAGCAAATTTAAGGATTTGCCAGAAGCGACCTAGGTCAATAAATTCATAGCCTTGATGACCGAACCAGAAGTTTAGCTCGGCTGGCATTTTGTGCGCAAGTGCGAAGTATTGCGATACAAACGAACCCACACAAACGATGACCAGCGCCACCCACAAAATATCCACGCCAAGTTTTTGGAATTTCGGGTCTTTACCGCCGTTGATGATTGGCGTAAGGAACAGACCTGCTGCCAAAAATCCTGTCGCCACCCAAAACAGCGCCAGCTGAATGTGCCAAGTGCGCACCAAAGAATACGGCAGCCAATCAGATACTTGAATGCCATAAAACGACTGACCTTCTACGGTGTAGTGCGCCACAAAGCCACCAACAAACACCTGCGCCACAAACAGTGCCACCACCAAAAAGCCATATTTGCCAAGTGCTTTTTGCGATGGAGTTAGGGCGATTTTTGACAATGGATCGGCTTGCGGTGCGGTAACGTGTTCTTCTTCGTTGCGATAAAACGCCATTACCCAAATCAAAAGACCCACGCCAGCAATCAAAAATACGATTGATGCGATAGACCAGATGATGTTTTCGGCAGTCGGTACGTTGTCAATCAAAGGCTCGTGCGGCCAGTTGTTGGTAAACGTAGCGTCTGTGCCGGGACGATCCGCTGACGCAATCCAGCTTGTCCAAAAGAAGAAGTCGGTCAAGCGTTCGCGTGCGGTCAAATCAGGCAAGGTGTTGTTTTTCATCGCAAAACTTTCACGAGAACCCACAAGTTCAGGGTCGTCGCCATACAGTGCGATGTAATAAGGCGCAACTTGCTCAATCGCTTTTAGGCGAGTGTCAGACAGCACCACTGTGTCTACGCCATTGTCCGCACTGCTGCGGTATTCGGCTTTCATTTCAGATTGTAGAGCGGCTTGTTCGCCTGCACCAAGCTCATCATAAGGCTTGCCGTAGCGTTCTTGGGCGGTGATGTCAAGCCACGCCACAAGCTCACGGTGCAGCCAGTCTGCCGTCCAGTCAGGGGCTTGATATGCGCCATGACCCAGCACAGAACCCAGCTGCATACCGCCAGTGGTTTGCCATGCCGATTGACCGTCTAAGATGTCTTTTTCGCTGATGACGACATCGCCATTGGTATTTACGAATTGTTTGGGGATTGGTGGTGCGTTGCGATACACTTCCACGCCGCCCCAGCCAAGCAACGTGAATGCCACGATAATCACGGCAAGCAGGCTTAGCCAGTATTTTTTATATTCACCCATTGCCTTGCTCCTTTGCTAGATTTTGGGTAGCCCTAACAAACCAGTGCGTCAAGCCTTGTAAAGTGTACGGATTTGCCAATGCGGCAGATACGCCATGCCTTTGTGGCTTGAGCATTTTCACGCTTTATGTGTGATGTTAAGCGTGTCAATCTTTGGTTCGAAACTTGTGTTATTTAAAGATGTATTTTAAATACATCTTTTATCGTTCGCCATTTTATACAGTTTGGTTAAGGGTGTCAAGATTTCTTACCAAAAAGTTACTATAAAATGAAGGTTTGAAAAAGTGATTTAAAAGCAAGCATAAAAAAATTTGACGACAGTTTGGTTACATTGCGCCTAATTTTGGGAGAATTTTTCTAAGCCTGAAATTTGCCAAGCGCAAATATGATACAATGACCCAATTTCACATCACAGGACATCAGCCATGAGCCAATCTTGCGCCAAATTCATCAGCTTAGAAGGCAGCGAAGGCGTGGGCAAAACCACCGCCATCAATGAATTGTGCCAATATTTAGACGCAAAAGGCATTCGCTATGTGCGTACGCGTGAGCCGGGCGGCAGTGCGTTTGCCGAGAAGTTGCGCGCGCTTTTGCTTGACCCTGACACTGCCATCAATGTGGATACTGAGCTGCTTTTGATGTTTGCCGCGCGTGCAGATCATTTACATCAGACGATTTTGCCTGCGCTTGATGCAGGCGTGTGGGTGGTGTGTGATCGGTTTTTGGACAGCACGCTTGCCTATCAGGGCTATGGGCGTGAGCATGGTGATGATGCGATTTTAAAAAAGATTGCCGCGCTGAGCGAGCATTTCGTGCCGCGCTTGCCTGATATGACGTTGTGGCTGGATTTGGATGTGCAAATTGGCATGGAGCGCGCCGCCAAACGCAGCGCCAAAGACCGCTTCGAAGCCTTAGAAATCGCCTTTTTTGAGCGAGTGCGTGCAGGGTTTGCCACCCAAGCTGCCGCCAATCCAGACAGAATCCACCGCATTGACGCAAGCGGTGCGCCTGATGATGTGCTGGCACAGATGGTGGCGGTTTTGGGGGTGTGAAACTTGACTTTTTATGACTTTATCTTTATTATAAGGCGAGAGTAGTTATAAGATGATTTGCATAAAAAGGAGTTATTATGATTTATAATGTGATTATGCAAAAAGCCAGCCTAAGCGATGGTTGGGATGGTAATGACTAACACGACAGTTGATTTTTTAAGCATGGCGACACCGATACTGACAGCTATCGGTGTTTTTGTTGCTGCTTTTACCATCTGGAACAATACAGAAAACGCCAAGAAAAAAGCCACGATTGATTTAATCATGGCTGAACGCAATGACATCGCCTTGCAAGAAGCCATCACGCAAATCAACGAGATGGCAAAGATTAAAGGGCATATTTTTGCGGTTTACGCATCAGATGATGATAAAAATTTTGAAAATCGCAAACACATTATCAAGCTATTAAACCAAAGAGAGTTTATTTCAGCTGGCGTGATTGGCGGTGCTTTGCACGAAAAAATGTATAAGAGTTTTAGTTATTCTATGTTTTTAAGAGATTGGAATAATCTAAAAGCCTTCATTTATGAGCTGCGCCGTGCAAGAAATAATCAGACCATATTTCAAGAATTTGAATATCTGGCGACAAAGTGGGAAAATACGCCATTGAAAAAACGCAAAATTAGATGATTTTGCGTTTTTTATTTTCCCAAATCGCCAAACCACCCGCAATCCGCCACACTCCAAGCAACACAAGCGTAACTTTCGCACAGCCGAGCAAGATTTTGCCACGCAAAAGCCACTTGACGGTAACTTTGCTTTTTTGCATACTAGTTTAATTCTAAGTAAGACGCATTTTCATTATAAAGATTTGTACAGATTGGCAGGAGCGATGACAAATGACGCAGTACACGGCAACTCATTCAAAGACGAACAACCCAAATCACACATCAGCGGCAGAGCTTGACAAGAGCTTGCCCAAACGTTTTGCCAAGCGATTGGGCGCAAGCCTGCTAAGCGCAAATTTGCTAAGTGCAAATCTGTTGGGCGCAGGCGTGCTAAGCGGTGCGCTGGGCGTAAGTTTGGGCGCAGGTGCGTTATTTGCCACGCAGGCGCACGCCGCACAAGCGATGGATTTTAGCGATTTGGTAGCGCAAGTTTCCCCGGGTGTGGTGCGCATCAGCATTGTCAAAAGTGTGAGCGAAGAAGAGATGGCGCGTGCGCAGGCGGTGGAAATGCTGCGGCAGTATTTGGGCGATCGCGCCAATTTGCCAGACGCAACGCCTGCGCTGGAGCACGCTTATGGCACAGGATTTTTCATCACCAAAGACGGCTATATTTTGACCAATCACCACGTCATTGATGGCGCTGACCGCATTACGGTAACGCTGTCTGACCGTACGGAGCTGGACGCAGTGCTGGTGGGATCTGATGAGCCATCGGACATTGCCGTGCTAAAAGTGGCAGGCGAGAATTTCCCTGCCTTGACGCTAAACACTGCAGACGATGTTAGGGTCGGTGAGCCTGTGCTGGCAATCGGTTCGCCTTTTGGGTTTGATTATTCAGCATCGGCAGGCATTGTGTCGGCAAAGTCGCGTAACGTTACGCGTGAAGCGGCTGTGCCTTTTATCCAAAGCGATGTGGCGCTCAATCCCGGCAATTCTGGCGGGCCGCTGTTTAATAAAAATGGCGATGTGGTGGCGGTCAATTCCTTGATTTTTAGCCGCACAGGCGGACATATGGGGCTGTCGTTTTCCATTCCGATTGATGCTGCCATGCACATTTATGAGCAAATCAAGGCGCACGGCAAGGTGATTCGTGCTTATATGGGCATTACCGTGCAAGACGTGGATCGTAATTTGGCGGAAGTTTATGGACTTGACAAGCCGCAAGGTGCGCTGCTTACTCGCATTGCTGCTGATTCGCCAGCTGCCAAAGCAGGGCTAAAAACAGGCGATGTGGTGCTAAGTTTTAACGGCAAACCCATCAGTATGGCGGCAGATTTGCTCAACCTTTTAAACCGCGCTCAGCCAGAAGATGTCTTTAATATGACGGTGTGGCGAGCTGGGCAAAGCATGAATGTGCAAGGCGGCTTTACCGAAGCGCCGCGCGATGTGTCAGCCGAGCAAAACCAAGGCGATGGCGTGCGCTTGGGGCTAAGAATGCGTGAGCTTAGCGCATCTGAGCAGCGCACCTTGGCGAGCATGGGCGCAGCAGGTGGCGTACTGGTAACGTCTGTAGACCCGATGGGTCTTGCGGCGCGTGCTGGCATTGCCGCAGGCGATGTGCTTTTGGGTCTAAATAATCACCCAACCACCAACGCCCAAAACGTGGCAGCCATCATCAAAACCTTGCCAAAACAAGGCGTAGTGCCTGTGCAGCTGATTCGTCAAGGTACGCCTGCCATCATTGGTTTGCGCATTGAATAAGTCTTGTGATAAAAAACGTGCGACAGCAGCCAAATCCACTTAAGAATTGATGAAAATAAATCCAAAAAATCATCAAAATTTATCGCAAGTGTGATAAACTAGGGAGAATGGTTTAAAATTTATGGGCAGATATGCCTAAGTAGGTTATCATGGCAGACGCATACCAAGACATTAAAAGCAAACTTCACGGCTCAATTCCTGCACTCATCACGCCAATGAAGCCTGATGGTGCGGTGGATTATGACACGCTGGCGGCACTGATTGACTGGCAAATCGCCCAAGGCACGCACGCGCTGGTGGCAGTGGGGACGACTGGCGAATCTGCCACGCTGTCTATGGACGAGCATGACAAAGTGATTCGCTTTTTTGTCAAATGCGTGAACGGACGTGTGCCAGTCATCGCTGGTACTGGCGCAAATAACACCGCCGAAGCCATTGAGCTGACCGCTGAAGCCAAAGACGCAGGTGCGGATGCGGCGCTTTTGGTCGTGCCTTATTATAATAAGCCATCACAAGAAGGCATTTATCAGCATTATAAGGCGATTGCCGAAGCGGTGGACATTCCGCAGGTTTTGTACAATGTGCCGGGGCGCACGGTGGTGGATTTGGCGCAGCAGACCGTAGAGCGTCTGATGACGATTCCAAACATCGTGGCAATCAAAGACGCAACAGGTGATTTGGCGCGCGGACGTGCGCTGATTGACGCAGTGGCAGATCACATCGTGGTGCTGTCAGGCGATGATCCAACGGCGCTTGAGCTGGTGAAATATGGCGCGCGTGGTAACATCTCAGTTACTGCAAACGTTGCGCCGCGTGTGATGGCAGACGTGTTTTCGCTGGCGTTGGCAGGTAAATTTGACGAAGCAAACGCCTTGCACGACACCATCAAGCATTTGCACAAAGATTTGTTCTGCGAAGCCAGTCCACAGCCGACCAAGTACGCACTGCACCGCATGGGCAAGATTGATAAAGGCATTCGCTTGCCGCTGGTGTGGCTGTCTGAGCAATACCATGCGCTGATTGATGAGTCGTTGGCAAAGGCAAAATTGATTTAAAACCGATTGAAAATTAAACGGATTTAGCGAAAATTTGTATCAGTTGCATGGCGATTTGCCAAACTGATAAAACCAAATCAACCAAAAACAAAGAATATTATGAAAAACCTAAGCAAAGTGGCGATTTTGGGCGCGGTGCTTGCCGTGATGACAGGTTGCAGCACGGTGAGCGGCTTTTTGGGCAAGCGTGATAACGGCAGTTTGGATTATCTGTCCAGCAAAAAAGCCGAGCCGATTTTATTGCCTGCCAACCAACAAAGCGCGGAGTTTGTGCCGCTGTATACCACGCCAACTGTGGGCGACAATCAGCTACAGCTGACCAACGAAGCAGGCAAGCAGTACGAATTGCCAAAGCCGCCACAGGTGCGCCGATAGATTTCATCAAATCCTTGCGAGCTTGTACGGCTCGCTTTTGCATTGTCCTATATAGTTGAGATTACTATGGAAAAACAAGCTCTGCTTTACGCTGGTAAAGCCAAATCTGTCTATGAAACCGACAACGAAGATTATCTGATTTTGCATTTTCGCAATGATGCCAGTGCGTTCAACGGTGAGAAAATTGAGCAACTTGACCGCAAAGGTAAGGTGAACAACCGCTTTAATGCCTTCATCATGCAAAAACTTGCCGAAGCAGGCGTGGAGACGCATTTTGAGCGTCAGCTGTCTGAAGATGAAGTGCTGGTAAAACGCCTAAAAATGATTCCTGTGGAGTGCGTGGTGCGTAACTTTGCAGCAGGCGGCTTGATGAAGCGTTTGGGTTTGGCAGAAGGCTTGCCGCTATTGCCGCCGACTTATGAGCTGTTTTATAAAGACGACAAACTTGGCGACCCAATGCTGTCAGAATCTACAGCGATTGCGCTGGGCTATGCCACAAGCGATGAGTTGGCACAAATGCACGCCATCACCCACAAGGTGAACGAAGTGCTGTCTAAGCTGTTTGACGATGCTGGCTTGATGTTGGTGGATTTCAAGCTGGAATTTGGCTTGTTCCACGGCAGAGTGGTGCTGGGCGATGAATTTTCACCAGATGGCTGCCGTCTGTGGGATAAAGAAACCAAGAAAAAACTGGACAAAGACCGCTTCCGTCAAGGTCTAGGCGGCGTGGTAGAAGGCTACGAAGAAGTGGCGCTGCGCATTGGTGTGCCGCTAGAAGACTGATTGCCAGTAAGACTTGCAGGTTTGGTTTGCGATTGCACTGTTTCATGTGGAACATTGCCGCACGCCAAACTTGCGCAACCAGACATCAACAACCGTCATAAATTATGTATTTTCAAACTTATAAAATCGTTGCTTACATTCCTGAAGACGCCCTAGAAAAAGTAAAAAACGCCATGTTTGACGCAGGCGCAGGGCATTTTGGTAAATATTCGCATTGTTCTTGGCAGACGCTGGGGCGTGGGCAGTTCAAGCCATTAGAAGGCGCAAATCCGACTGTCGGCACGATTGGCGAAGTGTGCGAAGTGTCTGAATGGAAAGTGGAAATGATTGTCCCTGAAAACAAGCTGTACGATGTGGTGCGTGCTTATAAAGAAGCGCACCCTTATGAAGTGCCAGCTTATGAAGTTTTTCAGACGGTGGACGTAGAAGACGATTGGTGATTGGCTTTGCCCATTCATCAGGCGCATAAAAACATCCAAAAACACCTAAGACGATAAGTTTTGGGTGTTTTTGATTTTTATTTTGGGTGGTTTTGCTTGCCAAGCTGCGCCCAAAATCTTTATAAACTTGGTAAATTTTGGTATGATGGTGCATTTACCAAATCAATGAATTTTCAAACCGCATGAACACCACCGACCCACTAGACACTCGCAGTATTGCCGAATTTACCGAGCAAGCCTACCTAAATTATGCCATGTACGTCATCATGGATCGTGCTTTGCCGCACATTGCCGATGGGCTAAAGCCTGTGCAGCGGCGCATCGTCTATGCTATGAGCGAGCTGGGTTTGCGCCACACCGCCAAGCCCAAAAAGTCCGCGCGCACGGTGGGCGATGTGCTGGGCAAATACCATCCGCATGGCGACAGCGCGTGCTATGAAGCGATGGTATTGATGGCGCAGCCCTTTAGTTATCGTTATCCACTGATTACAGGGCAGGGCAACTGGGGCAGTCCAGACGACCCAAAATCCTTTGCCGCCATGCGCTACACCGAAGCGAAAATGAGCAACTACGCCAACACGCTTTTGGCGGAGCTTGAGCAAGGCACGGTGGATTGGCAGGATAATTTTGATGGCTCTTTGTCTGAGCCTGTTACGCTGCCTGCACGTTTGCCGAACATTTTATTAAACGGTACAACGGGCATTGCCGTGGGCATGGCGACCGACATTCCGCCGCACAATCTGACCGAAGTGGTGAAAGCTGCCATTCGTCTTTTGAAAAATCCTGATTTGAGCGTCAAGCAGCTTGCCACGACTGTGCTTGCGCCAGATTTGCCAACGCGCGCTGAAATCATCACGCCAAAAGACGAGCTTGTCGCCATGTATGAGACGGGCAAGGGCAGCTACAAAATGCGTGCCACTTATCATGTGGACGACAAGGATAAAAACACCATCGTCATTGACGCGCTGCCGTATCAGGTGTCGGGCAATAAAATCCTTGAGCAGATTGCCAAGCTGATGAACGACAAAAAATTGCCGTGGGTGGTGGACGCCAATGATGAAACCGACCACGAAAACGCTTGTCGTATCGTGATTGAGCTTAAAAAAGGCAAGCACGACATTGAAAAAATCATGGGGCATTTGTTTGCCAGCACCGATCTTGAGACCACTTATCGTGTGAATATGAACATGATTGGGCTAAATGGCAAGCCACAGGTCAAAAACCTAAAACAAATCCTGTCTGAATGGCTGACGAGCCGCCGCATGGTGGTAACGCGCCGCCTGAATCATCGCCTTGAGAAGATTGAAAAGCGTCTGCATATTTTGGCAGGCTTGCTGATAGCGTATCTGAACATTGACGAAGTGATTCGTATCATTCGTGAAGAAGACGACCCAAAACTTGAGCTGATGAGTCGTTTTGGCTTGACGGACGTGCAAGCCGATGCGATTTTAGACATCAAGCTGCGCCAACTTGCCAAGCTAGAAGAAATCGAGCTTAATGCCGAGCGCGACCGTCTAGAAGCTGAGCGTGAGACGCTGCTTGGTTTGCTTGGTGATGCTGACAAACTGACCGCTTTGATGATTGATGAGCTGAGTGCAGACATGAAAGCGCATGGCGATGAGCGCCGTTCGCCTGTGGTGGAGCGCAGTGAAGCGGCGGCGATTAAGGCAAGCGATCTTGTGCCGAGCGAGCCTGTAACGGTGATTTTGTCAAAAGCTGGCTGGATTCGTGCCGCCAAAGGACATAATGTGGACGCAGCCGCGCTCAACTACCGTGCTGGCGATGGCTATCAGGCGCACGCTTTTGGCAAGACCAACGAAAAGCTGATTTTGCTTGATGGTGCAGGGCGCAGCTATGCGCTGGATACGGTGAATTTGCCAAGTGCGCGCGGGCAGGGTGAGCCGATTACCAGTATGCTATCGCCAAGCCAAGGCGTGCAGCTTGAGCAGCTGGTGTTCGTCAGCCAAGCGCCAAACTTACTGCTGGCAAGTGCGGCAGGCTATGGCTTTGTGAGTGCGACCACAGGACTTGAGACCAACCAAAAAGCAGGCAAGGCGATCATCACGCTTGGCGGTGCGGCGCTTTTGCCAGTGGCGAGCGTGCAGGCTGAGCATCGCTGGGTGGCAGCAGCAAGCAGCGCAGGCTATTTGCTGGTGTTTGCGCTTGAAGATTTGCCGACTTTGGCAAAAGGTAAAGGCAACAAAATCATCACCTTAAAAGATGGCGAAACGCTGGTGTCGGTGGCAAGTTTTGCGGATAATGACAGCTTGGTGGTGGCAGCTGGTAAGCGCACGCTGACGCTAAAACCTGCCGACCTTGTCAATTATCAAGCTAAGCGAGCCACGCGTGGCGGCAGATTGCCAAAAGGCTTTTGGAATGTGGCAAGCCTTGCGGTGCAAACGCCTGCCGAAAGCTGATTTGTCAGACAAACTTATCGTTTGCATAAAAAATCACCGCCTGAATCGTCAAGCGGTGGTTTTGTTTATAAATCTAAGATTCAGTCATCAGCCTAAAATCTGAGATAAAATCACTGGGCGGTAAATCCAGCCGCAGCACTTTCCATGCGTTTGGCAAGCTGCACATCACGGCTTTGTACTGCGCCTTGTTTGGCATCGCCAATGCGCACTTTGACGGTGTTAAAATAGTTTTCCCACGTTGGGTAATGCTCTAGACTTTCGGCATAAAACGCCACGCGCATGATGAATGCCATCGCTGTGGCAAAATCGGCGAATTGGTAAGTTTTAATCAAGCTGTTGCCGTCTTGTTGCCAGTTTGGCAGGGTGTCAAGCTGTAAGGCGACTTGGTCTGCGGTAAGACTGCTCATAAATTTCCTTGAATGAATGGTTGAAATTGACGATAGTTTAGCACATTTCAAGGCTTTGTGTGCGTTTTTTACAGGTGAAATTTCACCGCTGCGCGCTGCGTTGTGGTAATATTGACCGCACCAATTTTAACGCACGCATATTCAAGTCGCACTGGCTTTCACCATCACGATTTCACAAGCCAAACGCCCAACATCACAAGGACTGCCCATGAATTTTACGCCTGATTTTGCCATTTATCTGCTGGATATGGTGGGGATTGTGGCGTGCGCCATCGCAGGGACGACGCTTGCGCTGCACAAACGCTTTGATTTTTTCGGCTGTATTTTGGTGTCTATGGTGAACGCCATCGGCGGCGGGACGCTTCGAGATGTCATGTTGGGTCGCCATCCGCTGTTTTGGATGACGGATTTAAATTACGTCATCGTGATTACCGCCACGTCTTTGCTGTGCCAAGTGTTTTTTGGGGCGTATCGGCGTGTGGCGTGGACGTTGGTGTTTTTTGACGCTGTTGGGCTTGCGGCATTTAGTGTGATTGGGCTGACGGTGGCGTTGTCGCTGGGCGCACACCCTTTGATTGCCATGCTGATGGCGGTGATGACGAGCATTGCAGGCGGCATCATGCGTGATATGATTTGCCATGAAATTCCGCTGGTGCTACAAAAAGAGATTTACATCAGTGCAAGCATCATTGGTTCGCTTTTGTATCTTGGGCTGGAGCGGCTGGCGGTGCCGACACACATCACCGAGACGCTGACTTTGATGACGATTTTTGGCGTGCGAATGCTGGCGGTGCGCTTTGATTGGCATTTGCCATCTTTGCAGCTGAAATTGGGGCGGTAATTTGGGGGCTGTGTGAAAATATTGTTTGAAGGGTTTGGTTTGTAGATACCATCCCCA
>NZ_MUXU01000021.1 GCF_002014985.1 Moraxella caviae
ATTTTAAGCATTTTAGAATAAATCACTCAAAAGAATTTGTTCACAAAAATGATGTTAAAAACCACATCAACGGAATTGAAAACTTTTGGAACCAGTCCAAACGCATTCTTAGAAAATATAATGGCATTGACAAGAAAAACTTCCATCTTTTTATCAAAGAATGCGAGTTTAGATTTAACTATGGTACACCATCACAAAAGCTAAAAACTTTAAGAAAATGGTGTGGGATTTAGGGCTAATCTAGTACAGCCCCATAAATTTTGCAAAAAATGGCGTAAATTTTCGTAAGAATCACGACACATTCACCGCCAAACGCAAAAATTCGCCTTTTGTTTTATCATAAACGTCTTTATTTACGCCTTTATTATGGGTGTTTTTAGCGTTGGTTTTTGACAATTTTAAGCCAACGTAAAAATCCGTCTTTAATAATGCGGCGGCTTATCGGCAAGCAAGTCAAACGGTGCAATGTCACTGCCGTCTTTGTTTTTTAAAAATCCGTACATCAGTTTGAGCTGGTCTTGCAAATCACCAATGGTGCGGTCTTGGCGCGCGACAATGTCATTGAGCGTGTCCACCGTATGCTCAAGGTAGGAAATTTTGGTTTGTAAATCAATGAGTTGCTCGGTAATGTCGGTCATGGTGTCAGCTTTTAATTTTGATATTGATAATTATTTGAAAAATTTGCTCGATTGAAAAACGTTTGTGGCAGCTTGTCAAATCATGATGGTTTTTTGGCAAAATCCAGTCGTCATTCAAACGCAGTTTTACAGACAAATACAAAAAGTTTGGGCAAAAGTTGCGATAAACCTTGTGATATTTGTTATAATTGGCGGAGTTGCAAGCGTATAATTTGTGTTATTGTAGCAAATTTTTGGGCAGCTTGGCGTGTTTTTGCGTGCGTTTGGCGTGTTTTTCACGGCTTAAAAAATAGTTCACTACACCGCCAAGCAAACATTTTGCCCAAAACCTTACAAAACAAAAACAGTACACCCATTGCAAGTTATTTTCACCTTTATTTATTATTCAAATTTTAGCCATTGGTCTTTGGCGCATTCGCCACAAACACTCAACACGGAACCATTATGTCGCTTATCACCTTAAAAAACATTCATTTAGCCTTTGGCGTTGCGCCGATTTTGGACGGTGTGGATTTTAGCTTGGCGGCTGGCGAACGTGTGTGCTTGATTGGGCGCAATGGCGAAGGCAAATCCACGCTGATGAAGCTGATTGCTGGCACAGCGGTGGCGGATTCTGGCGAAGTGCTGATTGCTGGCAGCACCAAAGTTGCCATGCTCGCCCAAGACGTACCCAGCGATGACGGCACGCTGCTTGATGTGGTGATGGCAGGCGGCGGCGATACTGCCGAACTTTTGCGCCAGTATTACACCCTGTCTGAGCGCTGCGGTGCTGGCGATATGGCGGCGTGCGATGACATGGCGGCGCTGCAGCATGAGATTGACGCGCGGCACGGCTGGGGCTTAGAGCGTAAAGCGCGCGCCTTGCTTGATAACATGGGCTTAGACCCTGAAGCGAAACTTGCCGAGCTGTCTGGCGGCCGTAAGCGTCGTGCGCTCTTGGCTCGTGCGCTGGTGGCCGACCCTGACGTGCTGCTTTTGGACGAACCGACCAACCATTTAGACGTAGAAAGCATTGACTGGCTGGAAAATTACCTTTTAAATCAAAATCTTAGCTTGCTATTCATCACCCACGACAGACAATTTGTGGATAATTTGGCAACGCGCATTGTGGAGCTTGACCGTGGCAAACTCTCAAGCTACGATGTCTCACAAGGCACTGGCGGCTATGCACGCTACCAAGAATTAAAAGCGCAAGAGCTTGCCGCTGAAGCCAAGGCGTTTGCCGATTTTGATAAAAAACTCGCCCAAGAAGAAGTGTGGATTCGCCAAGGCATCAAGGCACGCCGCACTCGCAACGAAGGGCGTGTGCGTGCGCTTAAGGCACTGCGTGAAGAGCGCAAGGCGCGCCGTGATGTGGTGGGCAATGTGTCGCTCACCCAGCAAGCGGCTGAAAAATCTGGGAAAATTGTCTGTGAAGTCAATCACTTGACACTAAAATACGCAGGCAAAACGCTGGTGAAAGATTTTTCTACGCTGCTGCTGCGTGGCGATAAAGTTGGCATCATTGGGCAAAATGGCGTGGGCAAGACCACCTTGATTCGCACCATTTTGGGGCTGGACGATGGCGCAAAAACGGACGGTACGGTGCGCCTTGGCACGTCCATCAATGTGGCGTTTTTTGATCAGCTCAAAGATCAGCTGGACGGTGAAAAATCGGTGGCGGATAACGTCTCTGAAGGCTCGGACTATGTGGAAGTCAATGGCCGCAAAACGCACATTTTGGGCTATTTACAAGATTTTTTATTCACGCCAAACCGCGCTCGCACGCCCATCAAGGCGCTTTCTGGCGGTGAAAAGGCGCGCGTACTTTTGGCAAGATTGCTGCTGCAGCCTGCCAACGTGCTGGTGCTGGACGAACCGACCAACGACCTTGATATGGCAACGCTTGAGCTGTTAGAAGAATATGTGGTGAATTTTGATGGCACGGTGCTACTCATCAGCCACGACCGCACCTTTATGGATAACGTGGTTACGCAAACGTGGGTGTTTGACACCGATAAAAACGGCGATGGCGTGGTGCAAGAATATGTGGGCGGCTATCAAGATTACTTGGTGCAAAAATCTCGCCAAACGCCTGCGCCCAAGCCCAAAGCTGAAAAAACCGAAAAAGCGGACAAAGCGCAAAAAGCGGACGACACCAAAAATGCCACAAACGATAAACCAAAACCTGAAAAACGCAAACTTTCTTATAAAGAACAACGTGAACTAGAAGCCTTGCCTGACGAAATCAGCGCCCTAGAAACCGAGCAAGCCGAGCTGAGTGAAGCCTTGGCGGACGGTTCGCTGTTTGTCAGTGATTTGGCGCTTGCCACCCAGCACAGCGAACGCCTAGCGCAGATTGACGAGCTGCTGCTTGAAAAGCTGGAGCGTTGGGATTGGCTAGAAAGCCAAGGGAAGTGATTTTAATTTTTACAACAAACCATCTTATGACAAAAAATTCCTGCTGCGGTGGTGATTGCGCCACCCAAAATACCCAAAATCCACACCCTGCCAATGCGCAAAAAGTGGACATCAAAGCCATGCCAGACTTGAGTGCCACGCACAAGCAAACCGAGCTTGCGGATAAAAAGCCTTTTGAATGGCGGTTTTTGCACCCACGCTTTTGGGGGATTTGGCTGGGCATGGCGCTGATTTTGCCGTTGATGTTTTTGCCGCTGCGTGCGCAATTTGCCATCGGACGACAAATCGGCAAACTTGCCTATCGCCTTGCCAAAACTCGTGTGTCGGACACGCTCACCAACTTACGCCTTGCCTTTCCTGACAAAAGCGATGATGAGCGTGTGCTGATTGCCAAGCAAGTTTTCGTCAATCAAGGCGTGGGTATTTTTGAGACGCTGTGCGCATGGTTTCGCCCCAATGTGTATAAGCGCACCTTCAGCATTTCAGGACTGCAACACCTGATTAACGCCCAAAAAGACGGTAAAGCGGTGATTTTGCTGGGCGGTCATTACACCACGCTGGACTTGGGCGGCAGACTGTGTACGCAATTTTTCGCCGCTGACTGCGTGTACCGTGTGCAAAATAATCCGCTTTTGGAGTGGTTCATTTATAACGGCAGACGGCATATTTTTGATGCGCAAATCCCCAATCGTGATATGAAAAAACTCATCACACGCATTAAAGGCGGCAAAGTGGTGTGGTACAGCCCAGATCAAGATTTTGGGCTGGAGCATGGCGTGATGGCGCCGTTTTTTGGCGTGCCTGCTGCTACCATCACCGCTCAGCGCCGCCTTGCCAAATTGGGCGATAAAACCAATCCGCCTGCCATCATCGTCATGCACCTAGAACGCCAAACGCCTGACCACATCTTAAAAGGCAAGCGTCCGCATTATCACATTCATTTATCGCCTGCGCTGGATAATTACCCCAGCGATGACGAAGTGGCGGACGCAACTCGCATCAACGCCATGTTTGAAGCGAATATTCGCCAAAACATTGCGCAGTGGATGTGGTTTCACCGCCGTTTTAAAACGCAAGCGGACGGCACACAATATTATTCTAAACGATAAGTTGGTTGAGTTTGCTTGATTATCAATGAGTGATTTAATTATCAATGAACAATAAACCACAACTTACAAACCCAATCAGCAAACCACAAAAAACCACCCGAAATTAAAATCTTGGGTGGTTTTGTTTTGGCTTATCAATAAATCAAAGCGCAGCCACGACCGCCTTGCCCATTTCGCTGCATGACACCAAAGTCGCACCATCTTGGTAAATGTCTGCCGTGCGATAACCGTCCGACAGCACTTTTTGTACCGCACGCTCAATCTGTACTGCACGCGCTTCATCGCCTAGGCTGTAGCGCACCAGCATCGCCAAAGACAAAATGGTCGCCAAAGGATTCGCCTTATTTTGCCCTGCAATGTCAGGCGCTGAACCGTGGCTTGGCTCGTACAAGCCCTTGCCCGTCTCGTTCAGGCTTGCTGATGGCAACATACCGATAGAGCCCGTCAGCATACTTGCTTGGTCGGACAAAATATCGCCAAAAATATTACCTGTGGCAATCACGTCAAACTGCTTGGGCGCACGCACCAGCTGCATGGCAGCATTATCCACATACATGTGGCTAAGCTCAACATCTGGATAATCTTTGGCAACTTCACTAAAAATCTCTTTCCAAAGCTCAGTGGCTTCCAGCACGTTTGCCTTATCCACGCTGCACAGTTTTTTACCACGTTTTTGCGCCGCTTCAAACGACACCTTGGCAATGCGGCGAATCTCACTTTCGCTATAACGCATGGTGTTAAAGCCTTCACGCTCGCCATTGTCAAGCGTGCGAATACCGCGCGGCTCACCAAAATAAATATCGCCCGTCAGCTCACGCACAATCAAAATATCAAGCCCTGCCACCACGTCTGCTTTGAGCGTAGACGCATGGGCAAGCTCATCGTACAAAATCGCAGGGCGTAAATTGGCGAACAAATTCAAATCCTTACGAATTGCCAAAAGCCCACGCTCAGGGCGCAAATGACGCTCCAAAGTATCGTACTGCGGCGAACCCACCGCCCCAAGCAATACTGCGTCTGCCTTTTGGCAAACAGCTTGGGTCTCGGCAGGATACGGCTCACCGTATTTATCATAAGCCGAGCCACCCAAATAGGCGTATTCATACGATGCGTCCAAGCCCTGCTCGATGAGCTTATCTAAAACTTTAACGGCTTCGGCAATAATCTCAGGGCCGATACCGTCCCCTTCTAGGATTGCGATGTGTTTGGTCATGTCAAATTTCCTTTTTAAAATCAAATGATTATAAATTCACCATTAAGCGTTTAACTCTTGAAATACCCAAGGTCTCGCCGCTTTTGCTTTTTCTTCAAACGCACGGATGTCGTCAGCGTTTTGTAAAGTCAAACCAATGTCGTCCAAGCCATTTAGCAGGCAGTGCTTGCGAAATGCGTCAATTTCAAAGGCGTATTCTTTACCAGTTGGTGAGATGACTTTTTGGTTTGCCAAATCAATGGTCAGCTGATAGCCTTCGTTGGCAAAGCATTCTTGGAACAATTCATCAACATCGCCTTCGGATAAAACCACAGGCAGCATGCCGTTTTTAAAGCAGTTGTTATAAAAAATATCAGCAAAACTGGGCGCAATCACCGTTCTTAGCCCAAATTCATTCAACGCCCACGGCGCGTGTTCACGGCTAGACCCACAGCCAAAATTAGCACGCGCCAGCAAAATGCTCGCCCCAGCATAGCGCTCTTGGTTTAGCACAAAATCAGGGTTTTTTGGGCGTTTACTGATGTCTTGCCCCAAATAACCTTCGTCCAAATAGCGCAATTCGTCAAACAAATTATCGCCAAAGCCTGTGCGTTTAATGGATTTTAAAAACTGCTTAGGGATAATCAAATCGGTGTCTACGTTAGCACGGTCAAGCGGCGCAACGATGCCAGTTTCGGTGGTGTAGGTTTTCATGAGAGTTCCTTGGTTTAATTTTCTTTAAAAGGGTTTAAAATACGAATGCCTTGAATGATTTGTCCGTGTGTCAAATCTTCAGAATACATGATTTTGCAATCAGCTCTAACTCCTGCGACAATCATCAAAGCATCCCACAATCTTAATTTATGATGAATGCTAACTCGGATGCCTTGTTCAATCAGCGAAACATCAGTTAATACTGTTGGTAGCTGACTAAATTTAGCAACCATGCCTTGCATATCAACAGGGTCCAGTTTTAGCTTATGAGTTGTAACGTTATAAAACTCTTGCAAAACTTGCGTAGAAATCACCAATTGATGGTTGGCTTGCAAACCTGCAATTAAGTCCAAGGCGATTTGGCGCTTTTGTGCAAAACGCCCATCAACTGTATAAACCAAAATATTAGTATCAATAAACGCCTTATCGCTCATAAAGCTCATCTCTTGTCCAGCCACGCTCATCTAATGGCAAATCAGCCGCAATTGATTTTGATGCCTTATCGCTCATTTTCATGATGGCGTTTAGCCAATCTTCATCGGTCCTATCTTCGCTGACAGACAAATAATCCAGTGAATTATATACATCAATGTCTTTTTGTAGCAACAAATCACTAGGAGAATCTTGGGTGCTTTGTGACAGTTCGTCAGAATTTTCACCATTTGTCCAGCGGGCAAATGACGGCATGACATTTAATGAATTCTCCAAAACTTTAACATCATTTTTAGGCAAACTTACCAAAAAATTGATAAGTTTTGCCAAGTGATTTTCATGGATAGATAATGTGATGGTTTGCATAATTTATCCTTTGTGTCAAAAAACGACCATAAGCCGCAAAATTCACCAGTCAGTCAAGCAGCCAACAATCTAAGACTGCAAATCAAAACGTCCGTACGTCCACAAATCGCCCTGCAATCGCTGCCGCTGCTGCCATCGCTGGCGACACAAGGTGTGTGCGTCCGCCATTGCCTTGGCGACCTTCAAAGTTGCGGTTTGACGTACTGGCACAATGCTCGCCTGCTTGCAGTTTATCGGCATTCATCGCAAGACACATTGAGCAGCCCGGCTCACGCCATTCAAAGCCTGCGTCCGTGAAAATTTTATCAAGCCCTTCATCTTCGGCTTGCTTTTTCACCAGTCCAGAGCCTGCCACTACCATCGCTTGCTTGATGCTATTCGCCACTTTTTTACCCTTGACCACGTCTGCCGCCGCACGAATGTCTTCAATGCGTGAGTTGGTGCAAGAGCCGATAAACACACGGTCAAGCACGATGTCAGAAAGCGCCTGCCCTGCTGTCAGCCCCATGTATTCATAAGCGCGCGTCCAGTCATTTTTTTGTACGTCGTCTTTTGCCATGTCAAGCGTTGGTACATTTTGGCTGATACCCACCACCATTTCAGGCGACGTTCCCCACGACACTTGCGGCTCAATCTCTTCGCCTTGCAAGACCACCACGGTGTCAAACTTAGCATCGTCATCAGAGCGCAAAGTGTTCCAATACGCCACTGCACGCTCCCAGTTCTCGCCAGTTGGTGCATAAGGGCGACCCTTGACATATTCAATGGTCTTATCGTCTACCGCCACAAGACCAACGCGCGCACCGCCTTCAATCGCCATGTTGCACACCGTCATGCGCCCTTCAATAGACATATCACGGAATACTTGCCCGCCAAATTCAATGGCATAACCCGTGCCACCTGCCGTGCCAATTTTACCGATGATGGCAAGCACCACATCTTTTGGTGTTACGCCTTTGCCAAGTTTACCGTCCACACGCACCAGCATATTTTTCATTTTCTTGGCAACCAAACACTGCGTGGCAAGCACATGCTCCACTTCAGACGTGCCAATGCCATGCGCCAGACAGCCAAGCGCACCATGCGTTGCCGTATGACTGTCGCCGCACACCACCGTCATACCCGGCAAAGTCAAGCCTTGCTCAGGGCCAACGACGTGAACAATGCCTTGGCGAATATCGTTAATGCCAAACTTGGCGATATTAAAGGTGTTGCAGTTGTCATCAAGCGTCTGCACCTGAATGCGAGACGTGTTATCACTGATACCGCTGATGCCTTGCGAGCGTTCGGCTGTCGATGTAGGAACGTTATGGTCAGGCGTGGCGATGTTTGCCGACAAACGCCAAGGCTTGCGGTTCGCCAGCGTCAAGCCTTCAAACGCCTGCGGACTGGTTACTTCGTGCAAAAGCTGACGGTCAATATAAATCAGCGCCGAACCGTCATCACGCTGCTTAACCAAATGATCGTCCCAAAGTTTGTCATAAAGGGTTTTGCCTGCCATTTTATGCTCCAAAGTTAAATTTTTAGTCAAATTTTAATGCTTTTCATCTCAAACGCTGCTTGATGTGCGCCAATCAATCATCGCACCACTGGCTTAGTGTTGAGTTTATATTTCAATATTGATGATTGCCAGTATACCACAGCTTGCCCAAAAAACTGATGGAAATCTTTTTATACAAAACATTCCAAAATGTTTTATAAAATTTATTAAGACAAACTATTTATTATAAAATCAACTGCGATTTTTGTCTTTATTTTGGCTACTCACCGCACAATCTCATCGCAACTTCAAACCCTAAAGAAAACACCCCAATCGGGGCATTTTCTTATTTGGTTTATGACAATCACCACGCCTGCGACAATGCCGACAGCGCGCCTTTTAGCATGGCGGACACCGTACTGCTGCAAGTGCCAATGCCTGAGTAAATCTGCCCGTCCACCGCAAGCTGCACATACGCCGCTGCCGCCGTGTGCGTCTGATCGCCCAACGAATCGTCCAGCGTGGATTCAGTGGCTTTGACGTTGATGGCATGTTCGGCATAATTGGTAACGTGAATTTGCTTGCCTGTGGCTTTCACCAAACCATCAATGAATGCCGATAGCGCACCGTTGCCTTGTCCGATGACTTCAATCACTTTATTTGGTGCAGCCACTTGTCCTTGGAAGCTGACATCGCCGCCTTTATTGCTGATGTTATAATCGCTTAGGCGGAAAGTGTCTTGCGCCAAATAGGTCTTGGTGAAAATCTCCAAAAGCTCGTCCGTTTTTAGCTCGCGCGCCAACGTCTCGGCTTCATTTTGTACCACACGCGCAAAGTCAATCTGCGTCCAACGTGGCAAATCAAAGCCATAATGACGCTGCAAGATGTACGCCGCGCCGCCTTTACCAGACTGACTGTTAATGCGCACCACGTCTTGATAGCCGCGGCCGATGTGCATTGGGTCAATCGGCAAATACGCCACGTCCCAATGATTTTCGGTCTCGCTGTGTTTTTCATTATAATCCAGCGACTTTTTAATCGCATCTTGGTGCGAACCACTAAAGGCGGTGAACACCAGCTCGCCCACATAAGGGTGGCGTGGGTGTACAGGCAGATTATTGCACTCAGTTACCACCTGCACAATCTCGCTCACCTGCGAAAAATCCAATTCAGGATCAACGCCTTGGGTGTACATATTCATCGCCATGGTCAAAATATCCATATTGCCCGTGCGCTCGCCATTACCCAAAAGCGTACCTTCAATGCGGTCAGCCCCTGCCATCAAGCCAAGCTCGCTTGCCGCTACGCCACAGCCACGGTCATTATGCGTGTGCAAGCTCACCAGCACATCTTTACGGCAAGACAAATTGCGGCAAAAATACTCCACTTGGTCGGCATAGATGTTTGGCGTGCTGGCTTCCACCGTGGCTGGCAAGTTCAAAATCACCTTTTGCCCTTTGGCAGGCTGCCACACTTCACACACCGCTTCGCACACTTCTACGGCAAACTCAGGCTCAGTTTGGCTAAAACTTTCTGGCGAATACTGGAAAATCCACTCAGTGTCTGGATATTCTTTGGCAATATCACGCAGCAAAGTCGCGCCCTGAACCGCAATCGCCTTAATGCCTTCTTTGTCAAGCTGATACACCTTATCACGCTGCACTTTTGACGTAGAATTGTACACATGCACGATGGCACGTTTGGCGCCTTGAAGGCTTTCAAAGGTGCGCTTAATCAAATGCTCACGCGCTTGCACCAAAACTTGCAAAGTTACATCATCAGGCACATGCCCTTCTTCAATCAAGCGACGTGTAAAATCAAATTCCACTTGTGCAGCAGACGGAAAACCAATCTCAATTTCCTTAAAACCTACGTCCACTAGCAACTTAAAAAAGCGCAATTTTTGCTCGATGTTCATTGGGTCAATCAAGGCTTGGTTGCCATCTCGCAAATCCACGCTCGCCCAAATTGGCGCTTTGGTGATGGTTTTGTCTGGCCAAGTGCGGTCGGTAAGTTTTGGCGCAAAGGCGAAAGGACGATATTTGGTAAAATCAAATGCAGGATTTTTTGGGGTGATTTTAGGGGTTGCGCTCATAACTTTCTCCAAAACGCCAACAGGCGATGATTTTCTTGTGATTTTTAACTAAAACGAACTTTAAAATGCTTGATGGTTTGGCAAATGTTTGCAGTCATTGTTTTAAAAGCACCGCTTTAACATTACAACTTATAATAACGCCAAATACCAATTTTTATGCTTAATTTATGCCAACTATAATAACAAAAACTTTGAGTGGTTTTTTACTTATTTTTGGTAAATTTTCATCAAAAATATCATATTTTCACCAAAAATTTGTGATTTTATAGTAAAATTCACTCAAAACACCAACTTTTTAAAAATACCGACTTTACTTGGCAGCACTTTATGAGTTTTAATGCAAATTTATCCGCCAGCGTCATTGGCAATCACCACACAAGCTCAACTAAGCAATCCGCTCAAGATAGCCAAAATCAGCGTCAAGCCATAAGCCTAGATCACACCGACCGCGCCATCTTGCGCCTACTGTCCGCCAATGCACGCCTAAGCGTAGCAGAAATCAGCGAAGCGGTGCATTTATCTGCCACGCCTACCGTGCGCCGCATTAAGCGCCTAGAAGACGCAGGCATCATCACAGGCTATCACGCCCACACCGCGCCAGCAGGGCTTGGCTACACGCTGTCAGTCTTTGTGGCGGTGAGTATGGATCGCCACACTGCCGAGCGTTTTAGCGAATTTGAACGGCAAATTGCCGAATTTGACGAAGTGGTCAGCTGCAGCGTGGTTACAGGCCGCTCAGAAGATTATTTGCTAAAAGTTGTGGTCAAAGACATGCGCCATTACGAAGAGTTTTTACTCAGCCGTCTAAGTAAAATTGATGGCGTGGCGCAGCTACACACCAGCTTTGAGCTAAGAGAAGTGTTTAATCGCTCGGCTGTTTAGGTTGTTATTCGTTGTGCATTGATTTGCGTGTTGATTGGCTGATCAACTTACGCCATCACCCAGTACGTCCGTCCACACACCACGCACAAACTCACGCAAATTTTGCCACGCTTCATCGTCCACCACCACTTGTTTTTCGGACAATGCCAGCTCGTGTGTGGCTTTGCGCAAATCCAAATACGCATTGGTCAAGGCTTCACAGCGCGCCTGTTGCCACAGCCCTGCTTTCGCCACTTCTTCAAAAATGCGCACATTATCAGGCCAAATCGCCAAATTTGGATAAGCGTGCGCATAGCTTAGCACCATAAACTGCGCCAAAAACTCAATATCCACCAAGCCACCAAAATCTTGCTTGATGTGAAATTGGTGCGTTTCTTTGTCGGCGCTGTCTTTTGTGCCTAAATGCGTCTGCATTTTGCGGCGCATCTCGATGACATCGCTGCGCACCTGCGACTCGTCTCTTGGCTTAGTCAAAACGGCTTGGCGAATGCGGTCAAACTCCGCCAGCACCGCCTGATCGCCACAAATCCCACGAGAGCGCACCAATGCCTGATGTTCCCACGCCCATGCTTTGTCGTTTTGGTACATCTCAAAAGCGTGCGTTGATACCACCATCACGCCTGCATTGCCCGATGGACGCAGGCGCATATCCAGCTCATACACTCGCCCATCACGGGTTTGCGTGCTTAGGTAAGTCAAGATTTTTTGTACCAAACGCGCGGCAAATTTCATGCCGCTGACAGGTTTTGCGCCATCGGTTTCGGCTTGCTCGTCAATTTGGTGCAAAAACACCACGTCCAAATCAGACGAATACGACATTTCAAGTCCGCCCAATTTGCCATAACCGACAATCGCAAAGCCCATATTTTGCGCACTGGCACGCTCGCCAGACTGTAGGCGCACAAAGCCGTGCTTGGCAGACAGCTCGTCAAAAGCACGCACCAAAGCCGACTGCAGCACCACCGCAGCGATGAAAGTTAGGCTGTCCGACACTTTCATGATGTGGCGAATGCCTAAAATATCCGCCGTTGCCACCGCCAAAACTTGCGATTTTTTAAACAAACGAATGGCAGCAAGATAACTTTCATCATCAAACGCTTCCACACGCAGCAAACTTTGGCGCAAAATGTCGGTCAATTCCGCCTTGTCTGGCAAATGCAAATAACGCTTTTGTAAGAAATTATCCAAAAGCATTGGATAGTGCGCAAGCTCTTTGGCAATCCAAGGACTTGCCGACAGCATAGGAATTAAGCCCACCGTAGCGTTCGGGTTTTCAGCAATCATCACCAAATAAATAGAACGGCGACAAATCGCTTCAAGCAGCGCAATCAAGCGCGGCACTGCCAAATCCGCACGCGCGCTGCCGTCTTGCTTGGCGTGCTCTAAAAGTGCGTGTAAAATGATGGGATACGCTGCTTCTAGGCGAGATTTGGCTTCGCTTTCAAGCCCTTTGACGAGCTTAGATTGCCAAAATTCTTGTAAATTATCTAGGCTGTTTTGGCTAAGCAGCGTCTTAAGCTCAGCTTGGGTTTGCGCCATATCCACGCCTGCTTGCGCTGGGCTTTGGCGGTCAGTAACCATGCGCTCAAACGGCAGGCAAACGTTTTGGCGATGCATGGCAAGCGTCTGACGAAACTGCGCCACATCGTCAAAGCCAAGCGTTTTAGCGATGGCGAAAAGCTCATTTTCATCTTGGGGCAATCTTTGGGTTTGTTGGTCGTGGCGTGCTTGAATGGCGTGCTCTAGCCGCCTTAAAAACCGATACGCCGCCGCAAGATTGTCGCTTTCGTCCTTATCCAAATAGCCAAGTTTGGCAAGCTCTGCCATGCCGTCCAAGCAAGCACGCTTCTCGCCAAGCGTGATGTGATGTCCGCCATAAATCAGCGCAAATGCCTGCACGATAAACTCAATATCACGGATGCCGCCCACGCCAAGTTTGACGTTATCCAAATCCTGACGCTGCGCCTGCTGGCTCATAATCATAGATTTCATTTCTCTAAGCGCCCCAAATGCGCTGTAATCAATGTAATATCTATGAACAAAGTTTTTAGTAATATTTGATAAATTATCCGAAAAAGGCGCAGGCACGGCATTCACCACACGCGCTTTTAGCCACGCAAAACGCTCCCAAGTGCGCCCATGCTGATTAAAATATTTCTCCAGTGCCTTAATCGTCATCACCAAAGGCGAGCCATCACCCCACGGACGCAGGCGCATATCCACACGAAACACAAAACCATCAGCGGTTACATCGTCCAAAAGTTTGATGATGCCACGTCCCAAATTCAGCATAAACTTTTGATTATCCACGCTTTTTTTGCCAATGTGCGAAATGTCGGTTTCGCCATCGCCACGGTGGATAAAAACCAAATCAATGTCGCTGGACAAATTAAGCTCCATCGCCCCAAGTTTGCCCATGGCAATCACCGCAAGCGCGTCAGGCTCACGCTTGCCATCACGCACTATCATTGGCACGCCAAAACGCTGCGCCAAACGCGCAAAAGTTACACGGTGCGCCAAACGAATGCAGCTATTGGCAAAGGCGGACAGCTCAAAGGTCAGCGCTTCAAGGCTAATCACGCCCAATGCGTCTTGCCAAATCCATTTGAGCATCAGCATGGCACGCAATTTACGCAAACCCTTCATAATAACTGCTTCATCAGCCGCTATGCCTGCCGTCAAATCAGTCAAATCATCGCTTGCCCAATCACCGCTCAAATCCGCTGCCAGCGCATTTAAAGTGTGCGCATTTTCATGGGTATTTTTTGCACGGCTGTCTTTGATGTTTTGAGCGATTGCCATCAGAGCAGGCATATCATCAAGCACCGCTGCGCCAGAATATGCCGAGCGTGCCACCAACGCATCAAACTGCACTTCATCAAGCGTGCGCTCAAAACCAAAACACGCCAAAAACCCGTCCGCCATGCCTTGGTGCTTGGCGTAAATCTGCGCAGCAAACGGACTGGCAAGCTGCAAAACCTGCAATTCGTGCGCACTTGGCGTAAAAGCTGTAGTCATAGCAATCCTTAATCCTTGGTTTGGGCTTAGTTGATGAAGCGATTGACGGTTTATGAAGTGTTTTTAATGCCGTTTTTGTCAATTTTTGTGAAAATTTTTCACGAAAAATTCACCCGCCAATCCCATCAATTTTACCACAATTTACACCGCTGCGTTTGCCAAATTCGCACACTTAACCCTGTATTTTTGGCGCATTTTCGGTATAATGTATAAAATTTCCCAGTTTTACCAATTTTTATCAAGCACAGCTCAAAATCCCCATCAAAAACAACGCATTTTAAGCACATACCATGTCCACATTATTACTCATCAGCGCACCGCCGCACAGCCGAAAAGCAGCACAAGCCATTGATTTTGCGAAAGAAAAATTAGCCAAGCATGAGAAAATCTTAGTATTTTTTTATGGCGATGGCGCATACACCGCAAACCGCCTGCAATGGCAAACCGCTGACGTGCCAAGCATTACAGACGCTTGGGCAGCACTTGCGCGCGAATATTCTTTGGAGTTGCCTGTGTGCGTCAGCACCGCTTTGGCGCGCGGCATCACCGACAGCGATAACGCCGCACGCCACGGTCTTGATGGTGAAAACTTGCGCACGCCTTTTCGCTTGGCGGGGCTGTCTGAGCTTGCCATGCAGCTGGATATGTGCGATGACGTAGTTCAATTTTAAAATTGCACAAACCATCAAGCCAACACACCCACAAGAGAAAATTCTTCTATGAAATTATTAGTAAAACTAAACAATGACAGCGAATTGATTGGTTATGAAACGCTGGCTTTGGCGTTCACTTTGGCAAGTTTTGATCACGAAGTTCAGCTGTATTTTACAGGCGATACGCTTGCCACGCTCCAAGATTCGCACAGCCGCTTATGCGGCATGGTGCAGTCTTTGGATTTGTACGATTTGCCAAAAGCATGGGCAGATTTTAGTGATGAAGCGCTTGCCACACTAGATACCGCGGTGCAAGAAGCACTCAATAAAGACTTTGATAGAAATGCAATCACCGACAAGCAAGCGGCAGATTTTGATGGCGTGCTGAGTTTTTGATGCTAAGGTTTTAATATTGGGGATTTTGATATTAGGATTTTGATATTAGGTTTAATAGTAAAGTTTGCTAAATTTTAACAAAGGCAAGCAATTTCTTCAAGTCAAACTTTTGCCAAGCCAAGCGTTTTTTAAAGACAAAATACTCGGACAATTATTAAGAAAAACTAATTAAAAATATGAACGATACAAGCCTACCCGAACTTGACCAAGACGGACATCTGTGCGATCACACTTTATGGACGCCAGCCATCGCCCAGACGCTTGCTGATACGCTGGACGTACAGCTTGAAGCGGTGCATTATCGTGTGCTAAAAGCGGTGCGTGCGTTTTTTGAGCAGTATCATCACAGCCCAAGCACACGCCCTTTGATTAAGCATTTGGCGCAAACTTTGCCAGATGATGAGATTAATAACGCCAAATTACAGCAGCTTTTTAATACTGGCTTGGTTGCTCGCCATGTGAACCGCTTGGCTGGACTGCCCAAGCCGCCAAATTGCCTATGACTTTTGGTTGTGCCTTTTGGTTGTGCGCTGTTAGTCTGCTTGTCAAATTACTATTCATCTGGACGACTGGACAAGCGATGATAGCCCACGCTTTCGCCCACATCGCCTTCAAAGCCAAACTGCCGCCACACTTCGTACAGACAAATGGACGCTGAATTGGCAAGATTTAGACTGCGTGATTGCGGCAACATCGGCAAACGCAGCCAGTTTTGCTCGCCAATGTCGTCTCGCACATCGCTTGGCAAGCCGTCCGTCTCCGAACCAAAAACCAAAGCCACGTCTCCACCAGCAGCTTGCTTGACAAAATCATACTCATAAAATGGACGGCTAAACTTAGTCGTCATTGCCGCCACGACCGCCACACCAAGCTCGCCCAATGCCGCACGGCACGCCTGCCAATCGTCATGCACTTGCAAATCGGCATATTCATGATAATCAAGCCCAGCACGCTTTAGCTTGGTGTCATCAAGCTCAAATCCCAGCGGTCGCACCAAATGCAAACGCGCACCCGTATTGGCGCACAGGCGGATAATACTGCCTGTGTTATTAGGAATTTTTGGCGAAAAAAGCACGATATGAATCACATTCACCCCGATTATAAATTTTGATTTTTATGGCGGTACGGCATTTGGTGTGGCGTTTTGGTGTGGCATTTTTGGGTCAAATTAACTTGGCAAAACCGCTCAATTTTATCACCAATCAGCACACTTTTAAGGCAAAAACGCACTGACCAAATGATTGACGAAACGAAAGCCCATCGGCGTTGGGCAAAGGCGTGTGGGGTCATGCACCATAAAACCTTGGTGCTGTAGCGGCAAAAGCTCGTTATCAATACTGCTCACAAAAAGCCCTGTGCGCTCTTCAAACAGCTGCGTACTCACGCCATGCTTAAGTCTAAGCGCATTCATCATAAATTCAAAAGGCAGCTGAGCTTCGTCAATCGCGGCAAATTGCACCATTTTTGGCGCAGCGTGGGCGATGTTTTCATGCAAAACACCAATCTTGTCCTGCTGTGAATTTGGCGATACGTCCGTAAAATTTACATAATCTTTTGGCAAGCGTGATTTATAAAAACGGTAAATGCCATCTGCGTGCTGAGCGTGGTTTTTTAGGGTGATTTTACCGTGCGCGCCTGCGCCAATCGCCAAATAATCGCCAAATTGCCAATAATTGACGTTGTGCGCACAAGGTTTGTCATTGCTACTCACCCAAGCGGATACTTCATAATCATCAAAACCATGCTCATACAGGCAAGCACGCCCTGCCGTTTCAATGGCTTCAAGCGTGCTTTCGTCTGGTAAATCTGGCGGCTTACGATAAAAGGCGGTGTTTGGCTCAATCGTCAGCTGATACCAAGATAAGTGCGTTGCGCCTGCGTCAATGGCAGTTTTGATGTCATGCACTGCAAGCTCTGGCGTCTGCGCTGGCAAGCCGTGCATTAAATCTACATTGACACGCTTAAATCCTGCTGCACGCGCCGCTTTGATGGCGGTGAGTGCGTTATCAGGCGAATGAATCCGCCCCAAAGCGTGCAAGGCTTTCTCATCAAAACTTTGCACACCCAAAGACAAGCGATTGATACCCATCGCCAAATACTCGGCAAATGGCACATGCTCAAGCGTGCCGGGATTGGCTTCCAGTGTGATTTCACAATCGGGCGTAAACGCAAACAGCGCACGCAAACCATCAAGCAGCCTTGCCATCTGCGCCGTTGGCAATAAAGATGGCGTACCACCACCAAAAAACACCGAACTGATGGCACGATTTGTCGCCAAATCCTGCTGGGATTGTGCGTCTTTTAGCAGTGCGTCCACATACTGCGCAAACATCTCGTCCACACCATCGCTTGCCAAGGCGTGCGAATTAAAATCACAATACGGGCATTTTTTCACACACCAAGGCACATGAATATAAAGCGCCAGCGGAATGTTGGCAGGGTCAAGCGCAAGCACTGGCTGCATTAGGCACTCTCTTGTGGATTGGTTTGGCTGTTTGCGCTGCTTAATGCGCCATCTTTTGGCGTGTCGTCTTTTTGAACAAAGATGAACGGCTCAAGTTTAAACTTCATCTCTACATGGCGCTCAAGGTCAGGGACGTTAAATGCGTCATTTTCGCTCACAAAACTGATGGACGTGCCAGTATGTCCCGCGCGCCCTGTGCGCCCAATGCGATGCACATAATCGTCAGGCAAATCAGGCAAAGTGAAATTAATGACGTGCGTTACATCATCAACGTGAATGCCACGCCCTGCCACGTCTGTCGCCACCAGCACCGACACTTCGCCATCTTTAAAACGCTGCAAATAGCGCTCACGTTTTTGTTGTGCCACATCGCCTGACAGCATGGTGATGTCGTGATGGCGACGCAAATTGTCGTACAGTCTTTTGACTTGGTCTTTGCGGTTGGCAAATACGATGGCTTTTTTAACGTCATCTTGCGATAAAATCTGGCGCAATGCCGACATTTTTTCACGCTCGGTCAAAAGATAAAAACGCTGCTCAATATCTTTATTGGTCTTGCTTTCTGGTGCGATTTCCACAAAAGCTGGGTGGTGCAGCCAACGATACGCCAAATTCATCACGTCTTGGTTAAACGTTGCCGAAAACAGCAGGCTTTGGCGGTCGGTGTTGGCAGGCATATGGCGCACAATGCGCTTAATGTCAGGAATAAAGCCCATGTCCAGCATGCGGTCGGCTTCATCAAGCACGAACACTTCCACACGATCCAAAAACAGCTCGCCACGCTGCACCCAGTCAATGATACGCCCCGGCGTGCCAATCAAAATATCCAGCGGTCTTTTGGAAAGCTGCGCGGCTTGCTTATCAAAATCCGCACCGCCTGTTACACACACGCTGTGCAAATCAGCAAAGCGCACAAGCTCACGGCAATCAGCAAAAATCTGCTGCGCCAGCTCTCTGGTTGGTGCCAGCACCAGCGCACGCGGCTCACCCAAAAAACGCTCTTCGCTCGCCTTAAAAGGACGTGCCAAAAGCGCTTCAATGATGGTGATTAAAAACGTGGCAGTCTTGCCTGTGCCTGTTTGCGCCTGCCCAATGGCATCTTGGTGCGCCAATGTGTGCGGCAAAATCTGCGCCTGAATGGGCGTCAGCTGCTCAAAGCCCAGCGCCTTCACCGCCTTGAGTGTGGCTTGCGACAGTGGCAAATCAGCAAAGGTTTGAAAACTTGGCAAGGCAGAATCTGATTGGTGCATGAAAGATGGCTTCCTAATTTGACAAATGCGCAAATGGCACTGCACTTCGCCATTTGCGGTACATGATTTTGCTGTAGTTTTGCTTAAACAAGGCAAGCCAAGCTGCAAATTTTACCGCCCAGCCTGCCCAAGCGATTATTTATCCAGCTGACTGCTCAGCTCATTTAGGCAGCCGTGCATGGTTTGATCGGCAATGCTGGCAATGAACGCGGCTTTTTTGTCGTCCGTTTTTTCTACGTCCAGCTTGTAAATTTGCGCCAAAGCGTCTTTCCAAGCGTCATGCACAGATTTTGACAAGCCGTTATCGCCAAAATGCTGTTTTAGCTCTTTGCCTGACAGCTCCACTTGTTTTTTAGCGTCAGCGTAGCTTACGTTGGTTTGGCGCAAATGTGCGATAGAAGCCGCACCAATCGTAGTGATTTCGCACACGTTTAGCATGGCTTGCTCTTTTTCGCTCAGTGTTGGCGTTTTGTCTTTGGCGGCCGCTGGCGCAGCAAGGCTTAGGCAAGCCAATGCAGCCGCTGTAAATGCAGTGATTTTTGTTGTCATGGTTGTCATAATTACTTCTCTTTTGGGTTTGTGATTGTGTAAATCCTTTACGATACCGCATTTACCGTGAAATTACAACCCATTTTTCACCCATTCACCAAAGCCAAACAAACCAACAACATTCGCCACACCATCTTGATGTCATTGCGTCAATCTTTTTAAATCCAGC
Source organism: Moraxella caviae (assembly GCF_002014985.1). Lineage (GTDB taxonomy): Bacteria > Pseudomonadota > Gammaproteobacteria > Pseudomonadales > Moraxellaceae > Moraxella > Moraxella caviae. The sequence continues at coordinate 19,808 of NZ_MUXU01000021.1, forward strand.
CATTTAAAAACAAAATCCCACCAAAAATGGCAGGATTTCATCGTCTTTTGGCGATTGTCTTTTAATCCGTGCGCTCAAATTTCACCTAAAAATTTAAACCAACGGACAAGCTCACGCCTAAGACTTACAGCTTGGTTACTTCTTCAGCTTGCAAGCCTTTGTCGCCTTCGGTTACGGTAAATTCAACCGCTTGACCTTCTTTTAGTGAGCGATAACCTTCACCTTGAATGGCACGAAAATGCACAAACACATCTTCGCCAGTGGCGCGCTGAATGAAGCCAAAGCCTTTAGAATCATTGAACCACTTTACGGTACCTTGTTCACGAGCTGACATAAAACTTTCCCATATTGTTGCTTGTGCCAACTTTATGTCTTTGCAAAGAACAGATAACGCAAAGTCATCGCAAATACACTACTCATCAGCTATTTATTACAAGCGGATTTTAAAACCAGTTTGGCAACCACTCCCAAACTCTTACAAAATTGATACAAATATTGCAGCAACGCTTTTTTGCCAAGTCTTCGCAAAGGTTTGCAAATCCGCCAGCAATCAATCACCCCAATAATTGATGGTGGCACAGTACACCAATCATACAAAGCAGAAAAAATCTTACGCAATTATCTTAGCGCGTGCGCCAAGTGGTATCATACCACGTTCGCCAACAAATACAAGCGTTTACTGTCAGTTTTTCATCTAAAACGTCAAATTTATGCCGCCTTCTTTAAATCACGCACAAAGGCGGCAAATAAACACCCGTCAAAGTACGGCAAACATACACATACTTTATATTTTTACTTTATAATGCTAACAAAATCTAAATCAAAAACCGTTCTTGACAAGCTCTTCTTACCAAATCCTTTAAGCTACGCCAAAAACAGCCTTGTAAAACCTTGCAAGCAGTATGGCAAATCCGCCACCGCTTTACAAATGCCAATTTGGCACATATTCAGTCCAAAAACACCAACTTGAAAAACTAATTCAAAAGCCAATTTACAAAACCGACTGAACACCTGCCATGCACGTCATCGCTTACGTTTGTAAGTTTGCGCTTTATCCTTTATAATGCACGATAAAAGCCGACAGTCATCTGAGCCGACTTTGGCTTATAGCACAACCAACGCTTTACAATCAACGCTCACAAAACCAAATTTTACAAAACTATGACCAATTCAACCCCACCAAACCGCCACTTGCTGCTATTAAATGGTGCAAATCTAAATCTGCTTGGCAAGCGCGAACCGCACTTATACGGCACGACCACGCTTGCCGATATTGAAGCGCGCCTACAAAACACCGCCGCCAAGCACGGCATTCGCCTAACCTGTGTACAATCCAATCACGAAGGCGTGCTGGTGGATACGCTTGGCGAATTGGGGCTTTTGGCAGACGAAAACGCACGTTTTGATGGCGTCATCATCAATCCTGCAGCATTCACGCACACTTCGGTGGCGCTGCGTGATGCGCTGATGGCGGCAGGCAAGCCCTTTATTGAAGTGCATTTATCAAACGTACACGCGCGCGAACCATTTCGCAGCCACTCGTATTTTTCTGATAAGGCAGTGGGCGTGATTTGCGGGTTGGGCGATTTGGGTTATGATATGGCGCTGTCGTGGTTTTTACGCCATGTGTATGATGAAGTTTGATGATAAAAGCGAATTTAAAAATATCACGCTTTCGTCCTTGGGTTAAACCCCTATAAACAAAACCGCACTATCAAAGTGCGGTTTTTTATTGATAAGTGCTTGTCAGTCCAGCACAGGGTTAATGACAGGAATTTTATTCGTCTTATTTGCTGCGCCTTTTTCGGCAGTTTGGGCAAATTTTGGATTGAAGGTTTGCACCGCAGGCGCAGTCGGCAAGCCCATTTGCTCAAGCTCGTCCGCCACGCCCACTTGAATGTGATCGCCTTCAAATAAGCGCAGTTCATCGTCTCGCTCGGTTGCCAGACTTTCAAAATCAAACAACTCACGGTCAGCAAGCTGACTTGGCGCAACGTTTTGCAACGCCTTAAACATACTTGCCAAGCGTTTTGGGTGCGCCTGATCCCACTCACGCAGCATGTCGTTAATCATGGCACGCTGCAGGTTTTCTTGGCTGCCGCACAGATTGCACGGAATGATGGGGAAGTTTTTATAACGTGCATAAGTAATGATGTCTTTTTCAGCAACGTAAGCCAGCGGACGGATTAAGATGTTTTGCTTATCATCACTCAAAAGCTTTGGCGGCATGGCTTTTAGGCTGCCACCGTGGAACAGATTTAGGAAAAACGTCGCCAAAATGTCATCACGGTGATGTCCCAGCGCCACTTTGGTTGCGCCAATTTGCTTGGCAAAACCATACAGCGAACCACGGCGCAGGCGTGAACACGCCGAGCAATACGTTTTACCTTCTGGCACGACAGATTTTACAATGCTGTAAGTGTCTTTTTCCAAAATATAGTGCGCAATGCCTTGTTCGGATAAGTATTTTGGCAGCACTTCTTCAGGAAAACCCGGCTGTTTTTGGTCAAGATTGACCGCCACCACATCAAAATGAATCGGCGCAATTTTCTTTAAAAACAGCAAAATATCCAGCAGCGTAAAGCTGTCCTTGCCGCCAGAAATGCACACCATCACCACGTCGCCATCTTCAATCATATTGAAATCACGAATCGCCCATGACACTTCTTTGCGCAGCTTTTTTTGCAATTTTTTAAAGCGTGCTGACTTGATACCATCGTCAAAATCGTGCGGCGCATCGTCCGCTTCTTCAGCTTGGCGATTGTCCAAATCCATCGTCAAGGCTTCGATAATCTCTTGGTGATTGTCTTGCTCGCTGGTGCGGTCGGTGTTTTCGTGGGTTGCTTGTTGCATGGCGTACCTAATTTGTTTGTGTTTTATACTCTATTTATATTTGTTAAAATCCCAAGCGCCATCACTTGGTATCACGGCGTTTGATTTGATATTTTTTGCTTGGCGTGTCGCTTGTGTTGCTTGTGTTATCGTTCACAGGCGTTGCCACCATGCGTCCATCCACCACATCATAGCGCACTTTTTGGCTGGCTGGACGTTCTGATTTTTCAAAACGGCTGTTTTTATCAAATCGTCCATCCTTGCCAAAACGCTCATTACCAAGACGCTCATTTTTGCCAAAGCGTCTATCTGCGCCTGTACGTTGGTCTTTATCAAAAGGCGTGCGTTTATCAAAGGATTTATTTTCGGCAAAAGATTTTTCACCAAACGGTTTTTTGTCAAACCGCTTCTCACCAAACGACTTTTTACCAAAGGATTTATCTTTGTCAAAACCGCTGTCCGCTCGTTTGTCCGTTGGTTTATCAAAGCGACGTGAATATGCCGTGCGCTCATGACTGCGTTTTGCGCCATCTTTTGGGGCGAATTTATCCGTTTTTGATTTGTCAAAACCGCTGTCAATGTGGCGTTTTTCACGCACGTTTTGATTGGCATGATTTGCGCTCATCGCATCATCTTGTGCAACATCAGACGCCGTCTCGCTTGGCGCAAACACCCCTTGACGATGGCGGATTTCATAACTGCGGTGAATCGGTTTTTTCACATCAAAATCAAAACCGATGGTGCGCTCGGTAATCTCCGTGATGTCATAGCGGGCAAACAGACTTTCGTCCAGCGCAAAGCGTGTGTAGTTATTACTAAAATACAGCACGCCACCAGCCGACAGACGGTTCATCGCGCGGTTAATCAAGGCGGCATGGTCGCGCTGCACATCAAAAGTGCCTTTGAATTTTTTGGAATTAGAAAAAGTTGGCGGATCGATAAAAATCACATCAAAACTTTGGGTGTTATCCTTAATCCACTCAAACACATCAGAAGCGATGAACTCATATTTTGGCTGTCCGTCCAGCACCGCATCCAGCGCCAAACCATTGAGCGCAAAATTCTGCTTACCCCAATCCAAATAATTTGCCGACAAATCCACGCTTGTTACCGATTTTGCGCCGTGCAATGCCGCATGAACGCTGGCACTGCAAGTATAAGCAAACAAATTCAGCACACGTTTATTACGGCTTGCTTTTGCCACAAGTCCACGCATATTACGATGGTCAATGAATAGCCCTGTGTCCAGATAATCGGTGAAATTGACGTAAAAATACGCCCCTGCTTCGCGCGCGACCCACAGTTTACGGCGTTTTTCGCTGCTGGCTGGGTTTTTAGTGTATTGCTCGTTACCCGATTGGCGTGCGCGGGTCTTGATGAACACATCTTCGCGCGCCACGTCCAGCACTTCTCGCACGCCTGCCAGCACTAAATTAAAGCGTGCCTTGGCGACATCGGCAGCGATTTGCTTGGGCGGTGCGTACTCTTGAACGTGCACTTTATCGCCATACACGTCAATCGCCACGTTAAAATTCGGCAAATCGGCATCGTACAGGCGCAAATTACTCACGTCTTGTTGTTTGGCTTGTTTTTTTAGATGAGCGGTGTTTTTTTGCAAGCGATTGATGAAATCTTGCGCTTGCGGCTCGGTGATGGATTTTTTCTCAAAACGCTCCACGATACCGACAGGCTTAGCAAAATTTAGCTGCCCATGGCGAAAATACACCGTCAGCGCGCCGTTATGACAACGCACAGTTTTTGGCTCAAGCAGCGGCAAAGTGTCAGCGTGCTCAATATGACTTGCCAGCACCGCAAGCGCAGCATTTGGCACGCCTACCGCTGCCAAGCCGTCCACCACAGCCAAGCCCAAGCCTTGATACAAAGGCTTGATAAAATCAGCTTCACCAAGTCGCTCGCCATACGGTGGATTGGTGATGATAAGCGGATTTTTTGGCAAATTTTTTAATGAATTGGTTGATAAGCTTGTCGGTGAATTTGTCGGTAAAGCCGCACCACCATCGCCCAGCACTTGCGCCAAAACGCCTTTAAGCTGGCTGAGCGGTCGTTGTTGAAGTGTCATGTGCGGCAAGAAATTGACAAGTCCAGCCGCCAGCAAGTTTTGATGGCAAGCGTGAACTGCGTGTGCGTCAGCGTCCAGCGCAATCACCACAGGCGGTTTGTCGCACAGCGTTGCCAAATTGTCGTGGAATTGATTTAGGGCTTGCTCCACCATCTGCTCCCACAACGCTTCATCGTGGTGCTGCCAATGATAAAAGCCAAAAGCGTGCGTGCGATGTTCCACGCCCACAGGGTAATCGGTGCGCATCAGCATGGCTTCTGCCACGAACGTACCAGAGCCGCACATCAGATCGATGAGTGCATCAAATTTATAATCGCCCTTATCGGTGCGCTTATGCCAGCCGCTTTCGTACAGCAGCGCCGCCGCCAAGTTTTCCTTCAGCGGTGCTGCGGTATTTGCCACACGATAACCACGGCGGTGCAAGCTGACGCCTGATAAATCCACGAAAAGCTCGGCAAATTTGGCATTCGCCGCCGCAAAAATCTGCACTTGTGGCGATTTTGCGTCCACGTCAGGGCGGCTGCCCAGCGCACGATTAAAACTGTCCGCGATGGCGTCTTTGATACGCAGCGTGGCGAATTGCTGGTTGATACTTAGGCGTTTATCGGTCGTCAGGCGCACTGCAAAGGTTTGCGACACATCAAAAATACTCGCCCAATCATAACGACTGGCAAAGGCGTACAACGCTTGTGGCACGTCTTCATCAAGCACGTCCGCCTCCAGCGTGCGGCTGATTTTTTTGCCTTGTCTGTCGGTGGTGATTTGCGTGCTGGTTTCACGTTTTTGTTTGAAATGATACTCGCCAATCGGCAAAAGCACACGGCTTGCCACACGGCTGTACAGACAAATGCGGTACAAATCTGCAAGCGCCGCCTGCACCTGCACCCTGCCTGCACGCAGCACATCGCCTGTCAAGCCAAAACTGTCAAGCTCAATCAGCAAGGCGTTTTCAAGTCCATCAGCACAAGTGATGACTAGCGTGAATTGCTGCGGATTAAAATTCGCAAAAGGATTGGCTGGCGTGTGGCTCATGGCGCTCTCAAACAAAATCAAACAAGGGGATAAACTTGCCATTATAGCATAAATTTAGCGAAGGTTTGTGAAATGATTTTGGTGAGAGTTGGCTGCTTGATTAAAAAACGTGGGATTTGTGAGTTGATTGATTGGCTGGTTTGTATGGCGTGTGGCTTTTGAGTGTTTAACGCTTGGCGCATGACAATACACCTGCAATTTATCATGCGCACACTGACCGACAAAAGCAAAGTTTTTGGCTGCGCTATCACATTTATAAAGCCTCACAGCCAAACCGTGAGCGGTTAAAACTTGCGTAAACCTACTTATGAAAACTACTCATTCACCTTTAATTATTACCGCTCACACAAACCACTACATTGCCCTGCTGCACCACTTGCGCGCCCATTGCTTGGCAGGCGTTCGTTTGGCGTACTTTATGCGCATAAAATCCAGCGATAAAACTCACCGTGCATAAAAGCGCCACCAGCATTTTTACGCCCAATGTCTGCGCCATGCTACTTTGTGATTGCATAAATCCCCCGTTAGGCAAATTGCGCTTGGTCAATCGCAAAAGCCGACTTATACGCAGTGCGACTTTCACAGCGTTTTAGCCAATTATGAATGGCGGCAAATTGCTCGTCCAGCGAGCCATTATCACGCATGGCAGCCAGTGCAAAATGCGCATGAATGTCCGCTGCGCCAAAACGTGCGCCTGTGATGTATTGATGGTTGTTTAGTGTTTCTTCAAGTAAATTTAACGATTTTTTGATATTTTCCTGCAAAAACAGCGTTTCTACTTTCTTATGAATGCCTTTTGCCACAGGACGCACCAAAAATGGCGATTTGGCGGCAATATTCCCAAACACCAAACGCATAACCAAATTTGGCATCAGCGAACCTTCCACATGGTGCAGCCAAAAATTATGCGCTTCCCATTCGCTCTCGGTATCACTTGGCGAAAACACGCGCGCCTTATCATAATGGCGCAGCAAATATTCAATGATAAAAGCCGACTCCACAAGCGCACGTCCGTCCACTTGCAAGGTTGGCGATTTGCCCATCGGGTGAATGTCCGCCAATGCCGATGGCGCAAGATAGCTTCTGGAGCGCGGATAGCTGACAAGCTGGTATTGCGTTTGGTACTCGGCTTTTAGCTCTTCTAGCAGCCACAAAATACGAAATGAGCGAGATTTTTGTAAATGATGTAAAATTAACATGGCGCGCCTTTATTACTGATTTTATTACGATTTTTAAAAAATTTTTGCCAAAATAACACTTTAGCCAACAAACCAAAGCATAAAATCTGGCATCAATCCGAGTAAAAATTGGGTGAGAGTTTATAAAAAGTTTATAAAAATCACTTTAAATTCATCATCAATCAGTCTAGCAAGTTTTAACAGTAAATACAACTTTTTACCCATTGCACTCACTCAAATCCACCAAATCCACACCTTTTTATCAACACTCAATCCAGCACCGAAAACCTTGCCAAATTTTAACAAATACAACGTAAATCACACGCAATTTTTAAAAATCCCACCAATTCACAGCAAACGTCATTTAGGGCTAGGTTTTTTGGGGTTAGTTGTGGTAAACTGATAGCCATTCTTGGCGCATTTGGCGATAGGCGTGTTTGTACGGCTTGCAAGTCCAGCTTTTCATTGGTGATTTGCTTGCTTGATTTGCCTGCTTCATGCCACAAAACAGCCGCCGCCAAAGCACAGCTTATTTGACAAATTAAATTTGCACACATTCTTATAAAAAAGGTTATTTTATGAAATCTTTCACTACGGCAAAAACAGCAACCGCATTATTGATTGCTGGCAGCTTGGCATTGACGGGCTGTTCTACGCTAAAAAATGTCGTCAAAAAAGACGATGACGTCATCACCACCGCCGAAAAACCAGAAGCAGGCTACTATCAAGACGCCCAAAACGCCCTAGAAAAAGAGCGCTATCGTGAAGCCATCATGGCACTGTCAAACGTGCGCACCTTTTACCCAACTGGCGCATACGCTCAGCAGGCATTGCTTGATTTGATTTATGCGCAATTTCAAGCAAACGATTTTGAAGCGGTAACGCACAGCACCAGCGAATTTATCCGCTTGTACCCAACCAGTCCACACCTTGACTATGCTTTGTATGTACAAGGTGTAACCAATATGGGCGGCTCACCAAAGGCTTCTCGCCTGATTCGCCTTGACCAATCACAACGTGATACCGCTTGGCTGCGCTTGGCGTTCAGCGATTTTCAAACGCTGGTGAATAACTTTCCAAACAGCCCGTATGCGCCAGACGCAGCACAGCGCATGGTGGCAATTTATAACGACTTTGCTGAGCATGAATTGACAGCGGCGCGTTGGTACATCAAGCGTGATGCTTATTTGGCGGCTGCCAATCGTGCGCGCTGGGTGTTTCAATACTATCCGCAGTCGCAAAGCGTTGGCGAAGCGATTGCCATCATGGCGTACAGCTACGAACAACTTGGCATGACCGACACCGCCAATCAATACAAAACTTTGCTGCAAATCAACCACCCAAATTATCTGCGCAGCGATGGCACGGTACGCTTGCCAAATCAAGGTGCAACATCATGGGGCAAACGCGCCCTATCTGCTGCTACCTTTGGCAAATTTGGGCGTGCTACTGACGACACCGCAAGCTACACTGGCAACTACCAAGGCGCAACCAAGCCACAAGTCATTCGCCAAGCAGGACAGCTCAATCTTGCACCTGCAGCTGCTCAAAAAGACGGTGAAAAAACCAGCGCACCAGCTCGTGAAAGCAGCCGCCGCATTTTGGGCTTGGGTTTGCCAGCTCAAGAAGCAGAAGCAGGTCATATCAACGACACGCCATAAATGCCATAAAAAGAAAGTTGTGCGTCATCGCCTGATGGCGCATGATTTGTGGTGTGATTAGCAAATGGCGAGTATCAAACCGCTTATCAATTATTAAGAAAAACTAAAAATTTGACAGCCGATTAACCTGCCGTCAATCATCACAAATAATCACCACAAACTGCCAAAACAATCTAGCAAATATCCATCAAATACCATCATGCGCATTCCTGAATCCGTCCTTGAACAGCTCAACAGCCAAGCCGATTTGGTCAGCATGATTCGTAAGCACACCACGCTTAAGCCCGCTGGACGTGAGTTTAAAGGCTGCTGCCCTTTTCATGGCGAAAAAACGCCGTCTTTTTTTGTCAATCCCCAAACCAACCTTTATTACTGCTTTGGCTGCGGCGCAAAAGGCAATCCGTTCACTTTTTTAAAAGAATTTGAACGCATGACCTTTATGGAAGCGGCAAAAACCTTGTCAGAGCAGACAGGCATTGAGTTGCCAAAAGATGATGAATTTGCCAAAAAAATTCAATACAAACGCAAAAGCACCAAACCTACTGCGCCAAACAGTCAACTAAAAAGCCTATCTGTCAATAAAACAAACACACAACCGCAACCACAAACCCAATCTCAACCACAGTCAAAACCACAAGAAGCCAACACCGCACCGCATTCAAACAATACACCAATAAATTCTGATTTATCAAATACTTATCCAGTAGATACGGCATTTTATGATGACGATAAAACTTATGACTTTGGCGAATACGATGTCAATGCGCCAGCAGCATTTGGCGACTGGCAACAAAATCCAGCCGACACGACAGATGAGTCGCACGGTGATTTATACAGCTTGCTTGACAACCTAAAACGCTATTATCAAGCCATGCTTAATAATCACCCAGCAGCCAAGGCATATTTTTTATCTCGTGGCTTAAGCGAAGAAACTATCACCGAATTTGAATTAGGCTATGCGCCAAGCGGCTGGCAACACCTAGAAGAAGCCTTTCCCCAAGACATTGACGGACTAAAAATGCTGGGACTGGTACGCCAATCACAAAAAGGCCGTGAGTTTAATTTGCTGCGTGATCGGGTGATTTTTCCCATCAAAGACAGACAAGGACGCACGGTTGGCTTTGCTGGGCGTTCGCTGGGCGATGATTTGCCAAAATACATCAACTCGCCCGAATCACCCGTGTTTCAAAAGCAGCACATTTTATATGGCTTATACGAAGCACGCCAAGCTCGTGCGGCGGATTTTTTGATGGTGGAAGGCTACATGGACGTGATTGCGCTACACCAAGCAGGGATTTATGGAGCGGTTGCGCCTATGGGGACGGCGGCAAACGAGCGGCAAATCGCAAGTCTGCTTAAATATAACGACACACTGACGCTGTGCTTTGATGGCGATGGCGCAGGTCAAAGGGCGGCATGGCGCACGCTTGAAGTGGCTGCGCCTGTACTGCCTGACGGCAAGCAGCTGCGCTTTTTGACCCTGCCAGATAACCACGACCCTGACACTTACATCAAAGAGCATGGGCGTGATGCCATGCGTGCGCAAATGACGAATGCGGTGAGCTTGTCTGACTATGTGTTTGGCGTGCTGACGGCACGTTTTGACTTGTCGCAACCTGAATACAAAGCGGCGGCGATGGCGCATTTAAAAGAGCTGACCGGCAAATTCCCCAAAGGCTCAACGTTTAAGCATTGGCTTAATAACGAAATTTATAAAAAACTCAGCGGCAGAGACAGGCGTTTTACTAGCGCTGCCGACAAAGCCAATTATAAAGGACAGCTTAACGCCAGTGTACAGCTTTGTCTGTGTATTTTATACGCACCAAGCCTGCTTGATGACGACCCCATTCATCAAATCTTGGTGCAGTCTGGCGTGGTTGATGTACACGCGCCTTTTGTTGAGCGACTCGAAGCGTCTGAACTGCACTTGCCCGCCCTGCCAACTTGGCAAACGCTGGGTGATGAGATGATTGCTGCTTTGGTGCGTACGCTTGATAATTTAGAAAAACTTAAAAAAATGGGCGTGATGAGCGATTTTGACACTCAAGCAAACACTGCCGAAGCCATCAATGGGCGTGCGCACACCATCATGGCAAGCCTGCCGAATGGCGCGCTAAAATCCACCTTAGCAGACGAATGGCAAGACTTTTTTGTACAAATGCAAACGCACAGCTTGGAAAATTTTAGCTTATTATTCAAAGAGTTATTAAGCCAAATCTTACAAGACAGCACCAAACGTCAGCACGAACAGAGCAAAAATTTACTGCTGTCTGAAATCCACAAACGCCGCCTGCAAGCCCTAATCGCTTGGGATAATAAACACATCAAAACCCAAGCTGCTGCCTTGCTTGACAGATGATGCGTTTATCAAAATTGACAAAACCAGAACCAACAACACCAAAGCCATGCAGCACGCAGATTTACACCGACAAACACGCCGACAAATCCGCAAACACATTCAAAAACAGCGTCGCCAATTAACCACGCACGCACGCCAATATTCGGCATTTTTGGTGAGTTTACAGCTGCGAAAACTGCTGCCATTATTACCCAAGCACGCCAAAATCGGCATTTATCTGGACAGTTTTGGTGAGCTGCCCACCGCACCACTCGTGCAGTTTTGCTTGCGGCACGGATTTACGCCCTTTTTGCCCATCACCACCGCGCATAAGCCCTTGCGCTTTGCGCCCATGCGCTTTGCGCACGGCAAAACACCGCTGCGCACGCACGCACTAGGCATGAAAGAACCTACCACCAAACCCATCGTCAGCGCCGATATGCTGGACGCCATCATTTGCCCTTTGGTGGCGGCAGATACGCTCGGCAATCGGCTAGGCATGGGCGGTGGCTTTTATGATCGCACCTTTAGCAGCGCAAAAACCGTGCTGAAAATCGGTTATTGCTATGATTTTCAAGTCATGGAGCGCTTACCTGTCACCAACTGGGATCAAAAACTTAATCTACTACTCACACCAAGCAAAGTGCGGTATTTTGGATAAAATTTTTAATGATTTTAGCTTAATGCTTTGATTGAGTGGCACAATTTGACAATAATTTGACAGCTTGATTAAGCACAATCATTCGTAGCAACTGTGCTTTTTGATTTTTAAGATTTGGTTTTAACTGCTTGATTTTACGACTGAATTTTAAAAGTTTGGCTTTAGGCGTTTGTTTGAATGGCGATGTTTTAAGGGGATTTTGGTGGGAATTTATGTGCAGCGCATTTATGATTTTATCAAAATGCCAACGGATGAAAAACCTGCTGTTTTCATAGACAGACTGTATCCGCGCGGTGTACAAAAAGCGCATTTCGCTCGCCTGCTGTGGCTAAAATCCGCTGCGCCAAGCCATGAACTGCGCCAGTGGTTTCATCGCAGCACCGATGAACACGCTTTCGCCACGTTTTCCAAGCTCTACACCCAAGAGCTGACCGCACCAGAAGCCTTGCAAGCACTCGCACACATCAAAAAACTGCACAAAACGCATGGCGACATATGGCTTATTACCGCCGTCAAAGACGTGGCACGCAGCCACATTCCTGTTTTACTGGCTGTGCTGGGCGAAAAATCTAGCGAAAAATCTGCCAAAAACCCGTCATAACAACTTATTTTCGTTTTCGCCACTGCGCTCACTTGCAAGTCTGTATCGCAAGTCTATATCACAAACCCATATTAAAAGTCCGTTTTTACAATCAATCTGTTTAGCGCAGTTTATCAATGCTCGCAGCACACCATTGCCAACAGCATATCATTGTTGATAACGCATCAATTCTGATAACGTGTTGGGTCTGGCACGCCTGCGCCCAAAAACCCCTGCCGTCTTAGCGTGCAGCTATCGCACACACCGCACGCACGCCCTTCGCTATCCGCTTGATAACACGACACCGTTGCCGCATAATCCACACCCAAAGACAAGCCCAGCTGCAGCGTTTCAGCCTTTGACAAATGCTGCAAAGGCGCAGTGATGGACAGCCGATTGCCCGCTCGCCCTGCCACAGTCGCCAAATTCGCCATCGTCTCAAAAGCGGCGATGAAATCTGGTCGGCAATCAGGGTAGCCAGAAAAATCCACCGAACTTACACCAATCACGATATAAGTCGCACCTGTAACTTCCGCAGCCGCCAGCGCATAAGACAAAAAAATCGTATTGCGTGCAGGCACATAAGTAATCGGCACGCCATCTTGGGCGGTGTCGGCAGGCGGCACATCAATGGACAAATCCGTCAGCGCACTGCCGCCAAGCTGAGCAATGTCGATATCAATCACACGGTGCGCCACACCCAAAGATTTGGCAATGCGCCCAGCTGCATCAAGCTCGCTGGAGTGTCGCTGCCCATAACGAAAACTGATGGCAGTTACGTCTGCAAAATTGGCGCGCGCCCAATACAGGCAAGTCGTGGAGTCCAAGCCGCCTGAAAATAGCACCACCGCACGCGCGTTTTTGGTGTCGGTTGGTTGATTGGTAGAGTGAATTTGAGATGTTGTCATTGTAATGATTGATTTATAGATAATGAATAAATTTTAAAATATGGCAAATGAGCGATGATAAAACAACGATAAACTTGGCGGCTTGGTGTTATAAGCATAAGCGGTTTTGGAATTGCACAACTTTATCAACGTTAAAACAATTCGTATTAAAACAATTCGCAAATTTATTTTACGCCTGCCAAATGTGCGTTTACAAGCGGTTTTACCACCAAATATCTTACCGCGTCTTTTATCATTAAACATGAAAAATCGCACAAAAATATCGTGAGAATTGTAGCATAAAATCTTGATTTGATGTTAAAATGCGTGCAATTTGCCAAGCGTTTTGTCGTGATTTGTGAAGATTTTATGATAAATCCTGATTTATGACAACAGCGCGCGCCCATTCATCAGCCAACCAAAGCCATCAATTATGAACACCGAATTGGTCAAAATCATTCTTGCTTTTGTGGTGCTAATCAACCCCTTTAGCGCTCTAAGCCTATTTTTAGATCTCACCAAAGGCTACTCGCCAGCCAATCGCCGAAAAGTAGCGCAAATCGCTTGTTTTACCATTTTTTCCACGATAGCGATTTTCACTTTGCTGGGCGAAGGCTTGCTAAAAGTCTTGGGAATTTCGGTCGGCTCGTTTCAGGTGGCAGGCGGTCTTTTGGTATTTTTAATCGCCATCAACATGATGAACGGCGGCGGCAATCCCGTCAAGCCAAATAACGAAGACATTGAAGTCAACTCATCATTGGTGGCGTCTGCGGTCGTGCCGCTTGCCATTCCAATGATGATTGGGCCGGGCGGTATTTCAGCGGTCATCATCTACTCAAGCCGAGTCAGTGGGCTGTGGGAAGTGGGCATCATCATCGCCGCAGGATTGCTCATCAGCTTGTTTTGTTATGCAACATTGATGGCGGCTGGACGTGTGAGCCGCTTTGTGGGCGACACGGGACTTAATATCCTAAGCCGCGTGATGGGTATGCTGCTTGCGGCGGTGGCGGTGGAAATCACCCTGAGCGGCATTAAGGCGATTTTACCAAGTCTGATGAGTTGATTAAATTTGACAAATTGCGCCAATTCTTATAAAAGCCCGTTACTCAGACGGGCTTTGTTTCGCTTTTTACCGCACCGCTTGTTTCGCTTTTTGCCCATCGTTTTAACTGTGGCTGTGCGCATCTTTGATTTGACCTAGCCCTGATGCTAAAATTTTGCTACAATGCCGATAAGTTTTATCGTCTTGGCAGGATTAAAATTTTCAAGACTTTATCAAATTTCATCAAAATTTTAGTAAAAATATCAATATTATCAATAATTTATGACTTCATCAGTAAATGCACACACCCAAACTCACACGCCTTCATCAAATATTCCAAAAAACGAAGCGCTCAAAGTCTTATTTCAGCCGCGCACCCTTGGTGGGCTGGGTCTGCTTGGCACGCACACGGTGGCGGGCGTTAAGTACGAACACACCACATTGCCAAGACGTGGTAAAGACGCGTGGCTTGCCAAACTGCCAAAGGTGAAAAATACGCCCATCAGCATGGACATTGATTTGGCGTGCGTGCTGTTTGACCACACCAAAACGCCCATAGACGCACTGTGGTATGGCAAACTGCGCACGGCTGATGACACCATTCGCCACGCTGGCGATTCGCTCGTTGGCTGGGAGCAATTTGAAGAATCGCTCATCAACCAAGAAGAAATTCGCCTGCGCACCGCTGCTTTAGACGCACGCATTCATCACATCGTTTTTGTGATTTCAAGCCATCACAATCAGCCGCTCAACAAAGCAAATAAAGGCGTGGCAACGCTTGCGGACAACGAAACGTCCATCGCTCATAGTTTTGAGCTGTCCATCTTGCCCAAAAATTGCCAAGCGCTGATTGCGTGGCATTTACAAAAAATCAATCGTGCTGCACAGTTTTCGTCCAGCGGCGCACCAGCAGAATTTGACAGCAATGACGAATGGCTGCTGCACGCCCCACTCTCCCCAATCACCGCCAAAAGCAGCAAGGATAAGCACATTGACGCACTCACCCATGCGGCAAGCGAGTATATTCAAGCCTTTGGTGTAAGATTTTAGCGCAGGCTTAGTCAAGGTTTTAGCCAAAGATTGCAACCCAGTATTTTAAAAAACTTGCCCAGCTTGTATCTTTTTGGCAAACCAGCCAATAAAAAACCAACCACAAATTGCGGTTGGTTTTTGTTTTTGTGATTGCTTAAAGCAAACATCACACGCCAGTTATACCTGTCATGTCTACAGGCGTATCCACAGCGGTGATTTTGTTTTTGGCAGCGTCATTGCGCTTGTTTTGCAAAGCAGTCAAATACGCATCATCGATGCCGCCTGCCACATACTTACCGTCAAATACTGAGCAGTCAAAATCATCAACACGGCTGTATTTGGTGTTATTCACCGCTTCAATCAAATCGTTCAAATCTTGGAAAATCAAGCGATCTGCGCCGATGATTTCACGCACTTCTTCCACGCTGCGACCTGATGAAATCAGCTCCGCGCGCGATGGCATATCAATGCCGTACACATTTGGGAATTTCACTTCTGGCGCCGCCGAAGCAAAGAACACATTTTTTGCGCCTGCGTCTCGTGCCATTTGAATGATTTCATGGCAAGTTGTACCACGCACGATAGAATCGTCTACCAGCAGTACGTTGCGGTTTTTAAATTCTTGGGGAATGGCATTTAGTTTTTGGCGCACAGATTTTTTACGCTGACCTTGCCCCGGCATGATGAAAGTGCGACCAATGTAGCGGTTTTTGGTGAAACCTTCACGGTATTTCACGCCCAAATGCAGCGCCAATTCAAGTGCAGAGTTACGAGACGTATCAGGAATTGGAATCACCACGTCAATATTATGGTCTTCACCCCACTCTTTGATGATGCGGTGCGCCAATTTCTCGCCCATGCGCATACGCGCCTTATGCACTGAAATGTTATCAATGATAGAATCTGGGCGCGCAAAATACACATATTCAAAAATACAAGGCGTGTGCTTGACGTTTTCCACGCATTGCTTGGCGTGCAGATTATAATCCAAATCAATGAAAACCGCTTCACCCGGTGCGATGTCTCGTACAATCTCAAAACCAAGCGCCGTCAATGCCACCGACTCAGACGCCACCATGTATTCAATGCCATTTGGCGTAAGACGGCGACCATACACCAAAGGACGAATGCCATTTGGATCACGAAACGCCAAAAGTCCATGCCCTGCAATGATTGCCACCACGCCGTACGCACCTTCACAGCGGCGATACACCGCTTTTAGTGCTTCAAAAATATCATCTGGCGTCAGCGTGCTTTTGGTGAAATTTTGTAGTTCGTTAGCAAAAACATTCAGCAAAACTTCAGAATCCGAATCGGTATTTAGATGACGGCGATTGTTTTCGTACAGCTCTTTTGCCAAGGTTTCAGCATTGGTCAAGTTGCCATTATGCGCCAGTGCAATCCCGTAAGGTGAGTTCACATACAAAGGCTGTGCTTCTGCCGTGCTTGACGTGCCAGCGGTCGGATAGCGCACATGCCCAATGCCAAAATTACCCACCAAGCGCACCATGTGCTGATTTAAAAACACATCACGCACCATGCCGTTGTCTTTTCTTAGATACAAACGGTCGTCTTTTAGGGTAACAATGCCTGCTGCATCTTGCCCGCGATGCTGCAACATGGTCAAGCCATCGTACAACATCTGATTTACAGGTTCATGCGCCGCAACGCCAATCACACCACACATAATCGCTCCAAAGGGTTGAGTGGATAAAAATGCCTAAATAAAGCAAATAAAATCAATAAGATAAGTAAATTCTTCAGCTTGCGCTCTTTGCGCTTAAGCATAAGGGTTTTCAATGTGTTGCCATGCTTCGCCAAAGGCTTCTTGCAATAGCGTCTTAGCAACAGGCGCATAAGGCAGCAAACTTTGGGCAAGCATGGATTCTTGCCACACAGGCAATGACACAAGCAAAGGCGATGCAATGCTCAGCACAATCAACACCTTAAACACGCCAACCAGCGCACCGAGCGCACCGCCTGCCAAGCGATTAATAAATCCTAATTTCATCGCCTTTAAGGTGCTGGCAATGAATGCCGTAGCCAAATGCACCACTGCCACCACGCCTACCGCCACCAATAAAAATGCCGCTGCCGTCTGCAACACTGGATTATCCAGCACGCCCACAAAAAATACCGACAAGTCTTTTGCCGTCTTTGATGCAATAATAAGCGCCAGCACCCACGCCACAAGTCTTGCAGCGGTTTTTAGTGCGCCAGCTTGAAAGCCGCGCCACAAACCCACAAGCACCATCGCACTGATGGCAATGTCTAATAAACTCACGTCAAATCACCGCAAAATTTCAAGCCAGTATTTTAACATCGCATTGGCAAAGTATTTCAAATCTGTGCAAATTATGTTTGAAACCGTCTTTAAAATCAAAGACTTGCCTGCTTATCCAAAAATCCTGCGATGGACTGTACGCAGTCGCTCACAAGTGCTGGGCCTTTATAAATCAAGCCAGAATACACTTGCACTGCTTTTGCGCCTGCTTCTAGTTTTTTGACCGCCGCTGCGCCATCGTCAATGCCGCCCACGCCAATCAAATCCACGCCACTGCCCGCCAAACGCTCGGCAAACTGCGATAAAACTTTGGTGCTTTGCTGGCGCACAGGACGACCAGACAGTCCGCCTGCTTCATCGCCGTGCGGCAAATCTTCCACGCCTGCGCGTGATAGCGTGGTGTTTGTCGCAATCAAGCCGTCAATATCAAATTGTGCAACGGTGCGTGCGATTTCATCAATCTGCTCATCGTCCAAATCAGGCGCAATTTTTAGCGCCAGCGGCACATAAAATCCGTAATCATTGGCAAGTCTGCTGTGGCAAGTCTTAATGCCGTCAAGCAGTACAGACAAAGCGTCCGCCGACTGCAAACTGCGCAAATTTTTGGTATTTGGACTTGAAATATTGACCGTGATGTAGCTGGCATAAGGATACACACGCTCAAGGCAGTACACATAATCGTCCAGCGCATTTTCCACAGGTGTGATGGCGTTTTTGCCGATGTTAATGCCCAGCACGCCTTTGTATTTGGCACGCTCAATGTTGGCAATCATTTGCTCCACGCCATCATTATTAAAACCCATGCGGTTGATGATGGCGCGCGCTTCTTTTAGGCGAAACAGGCGCGGCTTGTCATTACCTGCCTGCGGGCGTGGCGTTACCGTGCCAACTTCCAAAAAGCCAAAACCAAGCTCTGATAGTGCGTCAATGTGCGCACCGTTTTTATCCAAGCCTGCCGCCAAGCCCACAGGGTTTGGCAAATGAATGCCCATGCAAGTCGTACCCAATGCCTGCTTAGAATACGCAAAACCCAGCAAACCTGCCGAATGCGCCTTGTCAAGCATGGACAGCGTGAACTCGTGCGCACGCTCAGGTTCCATGCTAAATAAAAACGGACGAAGTAACGAATACATGAACACACCCAATCAACGGCAAAAACCAAAAAGAAAATCAAAAACGAACGTTCATTATACCACATCAGCACCAAATTTAGCACCAGCAAATTTGACACCAAACAGGCGCATACTGATGAATTTTATCAATGGGTTTTTTGATAAGTTTTATAAAAACACCATCAAACAACCTTTAATAATTTTATCACACATTCATCATAAAAAATCAATCATCAAAGCGTGCGTCCACATTGTCTAGGTAAGTCATTTGAGCAAGTTATCTAAGCAAATCAGCTGGACAAATCAGCTGGATAAATCAGCTGGATAAATCAGCTGGATAAATCACACTTTGGCAAAGCGTTTTTCTAATGCCAAAAGCGCACGCTTGATTTCCACGCCGCCTGTATAACCACCCAATCCGCCATCCGCCGCAATCACACGGTGGCACGGCACGATGAGCGAAATCAGATTTCTACCATTGGCGTTGGCGCAGGCACGAAACGCACTCGGCTTGCCAATGCGCTCGGCAAGCATCTTATAACTGATGGTCTGCCCATATTCAATACAGCAAAGCTCTTGCCATACACACATTTGAAATGGCGTACCGTGCAATAAATCAAGCGGTACATCAAACGTGGTGCGCTCGCCACAAAAATACTCGTCCAGCTCATGACACACCTGCAGGGCAATAGCTTGATTGCTTGGTGCGCACGATTTTTGCTCAATCACCGCTTTTTGCGCTTCCTGTTCTAGCGTTTCTCGAGCGATAAATTCTGCGTTTTCATTGATTTTGGCAAGCAGTTTTTCGGTTTTGTCGTTATGCCAATCCAACGCCAACAGCTTGCCATCTTTGACGGTCAAGCTAATAGGCGGCAAACTGGATAAATCTACGCCAATCTGCACATTTTTCGGCACGGTATAGCGCGTGGTGATGGCGCGCTGCGTCATGCTTATCACTTATCGCCATCAAACAAAGCGTCCACAAATTCATGCGGATCAAAGGCTTGCAAATCATCAATGCGCTCGCCCACACCAATAAAGCGAATTGGAATGTCGGTATTTTGTGCCACGTTAAACACCACGCCGCCTTTGGCTGTGCCGTCCAGCTTGGTGATGGTAATGCCAGAAAGTCCAGTTACTTCGCTGAAAATCTGCACTTGATTGATGGCGTTTTGCCCTGTGCCAGCGTCCAGCACAATCATGGTTTCGTGTGGCGCACTTGGGTCGGCTTTACGCATGACACGCACCACTTTTTCAAGCTCGTTCATCAAATGCGTTTTATTTTGCAAGCGGCCAGCGGTATCAGCAATCAGCACGTCAATGCCCTTGGCGCGTGCCGATTGCATGGCATCAAAAATCACCGAAGCACTGTCTGAGCCGTGTCCTTGCGCCACCACAGGAATGCCATTGCGCTCGCCCCACACTTGCAGCTGCTCGGTCGCCGCCGCACGAAACGTATCGCCTGCCGCCAGCATGACAGACTTGCCTTCGCCTTGCAAGCGCTTGGCAAGTTTACCGATGGTCGTAGTCTTACCCACGCCATTAACGCCCACCACCAAAATCACGAACGGCTTTTTGCTCGTGTCAATCACCAAGGGCGCAACTTTCGGTGCCAAAATCTCCACCAGCTCTTTTTTAAGCGCCTTATACAAAGAATGCGAATAAATCAAATCGCCGCGCGCGGTCTGCTCGGTCAGACTTTTGATGATGCGATTGGTTGCGTCCACGCCAATGTCCGCCACCAAAAGCTGGTCTTCCACTTCTTCTAGTAGCTCATCGTCAATCTCTTTGCCGCCCACCAAAATATTCATTACGCCTTCAGAAAGCTGCTTGCGTGATTTGGTGAGTCCTGCCTTCATGCGCCCAAACCAGCCTTGGTTTACGTTGTCATCGCTCATAATCGTACTCTTTTATTTAAGATTTAAGGTTGCTAAATGGTTTCAAATACTTACTAAATTTACTAAAAACCGCTGAAAATTTCTCGTTACATCATCATTAAAACACACCAAACCCATCACAAAAGCGGCATGACAGGCACAACCACTTCTTTTTTCGGTGCGTCTTGTTCCTGCTCGGCTGGCGCTTTTTCATCTGCGGTGCGCCCAATGTCCGCACTGTTTTCGTCCGCAATGCAGTTTACATTGTCGCCTTGCGCTGGGATTTCGGTATAAGATTGCGTGCCATTGGGGCTGATGTGTTGTAGGTTTTCGTTGCTGTTGTCGGTTTGATTATTAGAATTATGATGAGTTGTCATTATGATAAGTTCCGCACGTTTATTTAAATTTATTTTAAGATATTTGTGATTGTAGTTAAAATGTCAATTTTTAGTGATGATAAAATGGCTGTTTTTGGTATTGTACCATCATTTTTATCATTGCGCCTAAGTTTCTATGTTTAGGTTTCTGTGTTTAAGTCTCTGCACCGAAGTTTTTGCGCTTAAGTTTTTACACCCAACTTTCTATATCCAAGTTTCATTGTCGGTTTTTACCGAATTTTTCACAAATAAACATTCTGTGATGATTTCGCTTGCGCTGGCAATCTTTCATCTGCCAATCTTTCACCCTTTAATAAAGCCAAGCCCTAAAAATTCAAGCGCACAAACCACACGCAAACACATTGCAAAACACCAATCCATCAAAAAACCTTCTCACCATTTGGCAAGAAGGCTTAAATTTATTGAGCTGGGCGAATGTCCACACGAATGGTATAATCCATCGTATCAGGCTTATGCTCAATGGCATCGTATTTTAGGCGAATGACGTGCCGCCCATTTGCCACCACCTTATAGCTGCCATTGGCAAAATCATGATAATAAGGGATTTCCAAATAAGGACGCATACGATCGTCCGACACCTGCACGTCCACCACATCGCCCACGTCAGGGTAGATGTAATAATCGCACGTCTTGCCAATCATGCTGTCGCGGCGCGAAACTTGCGTGCTGTCCACACGTTTTTGCACCAAGCGTGGGCAATCCGCCGAAACATTCACTCGGTGCTTCACCAAGCTATCGCCCTTTGCGCTCTGCGTCTTGACTGGGGATTGTATCGGTTCAGGCTGTACAGGCGCTGCGTGCGTATTGTCAAAATCCTCATGACAAGCCGCCAAAAAAATACCCGCCACAGCCACTGCTATCATGCTCAATTTTAAGTGGCGAAATCCTGCGTGATAGTTTGTTTGTTTTATTTGATAGCCAAAAAACCATTTCATTAAGCTCACCCCCCCCCCGCGATCCACGGAGTTCTTATAAGTAGTGCGCCGCACCGTGTGGTAAATAGTACCAACTTGCCTTCATTTGACATCATCACCGATAAGATGACACGCCAAGAAAGCCAAACTTTATTATCGATTGTACTTTTGATTGCCCTTTGTGATTTGCTGACTTTACATCAACCAATCACAAAGCCTAACTATACCACGAAATTTACAAAAATAAAACAAAAAATTACAATGGGACAGCGTTTTAGCCGCCCATTTTCGTGATTTACTTTGGGTTTTGCGTAGTTTTTATCAGCTCAATACCGCTTAAAGCAAGAAAAATCAGCGATTATTCAGTGATATGAAAAGACACACTCAAGAAACCCACTGCGCCACACAGGCTTGCAATGTGTTACTCACCGCTTTACCAACGATTTGCGTGCGTGCATTGCTGTCAAGCGCCGCCTGCGCCACTTCGTTTAGGCTTACGCTTTGTGGTGCTTTTTCGCTCACACAGCCGCACACTTCGCTTTCTAGCTTGGCTTTGCTTTCGCTGCCCATAAAGCTGGTAACGACTTTATAAGTCTGATTGGCGTTGAGCTGCGAGCGGCATTGATGATCTACCGCTTGCTTAAAAATGCTGGCAGCAATGCCTGATGCGCCTTCATTGCCTGTGGTGCTGGCACAGCCTGCCAAAAGCGTGCTTGCCAATGCACCTACCGCCAAGGTTTTTAGCGCAGTTTTGCGTGAAAATTTCTGAAACATAATACCTACCTTAAAGTGAGTTTAAAAATTGATAAAAAATAATAAAATTGGTGAAAAATGCGCTCAATCAGCGTCCACCACATCAGCAAACACCGCTGATAACACGCCTGCCAAATCATCAGGATTTAGCCCAATATCCAGCCCACGCCTACCGCCGCTGACGTACATTTTATCCAGCGTTTTGGCGTTGTCGTGAATGACTGTTTTTAGGCGTTTTTTCTGCGCGAGCGGACTGATGCCGCCCACGATGTAGCCTGTGATACGCTCAGCATCGGCAGGATTTGCCATTTGCAATTTTTTCACGCCCATCGCTGCCGCCAGCTTTTTTAGATTCAGCCGGCAATCCACAGGCAAAATCGCCACAAAATACGCACGCCCATCGGTGGCAAGCAAGGTTTTAAACACTTCATGCGCAAACAAACCCAACTTTTCCACCGCTTCTTGCCCAAAATTGGTGTTAGCAGGGTCGTGGTCGTATTCATGCACCGTATGGGCGATTTTTTGCTTTTGTAATAATTTAATGGCTGGGGTCATGGTTGGTTACTCAATCGCTGTCAGCGGCTGCACCACATCGGCATTTTGGGCGCGGTGGCGCAAATAATGGTCAAGCAGCACGATGGCAAGCATGGCTTCAGCAATCGGTGTGGCACGCACGCCCACACATGGGTCGTGGCGACCTTTGGTGATGACATCGGTGGCGTTGCCATGAATATCAATGGTTTTGCCTGCGGTGGTGATACTGGCGGTCGGTTTTAGGGCGATTGCCACACGAATGGTTTGTCCGCTACTGATTCCACCCAAAATTCCGCCTGCGTGATTGGCGCTAAAGCCATCAGGGGTCAGCTCGTCTCGGCTTTCATGCCCAAATTGCTCAGCCACCGCAAAGCCATCGCCAATCTCCACGCCCTTCACCGCATTGATGCTCATCATCGCATGGGCAATGTCGGCATCAAGACGGTCAAACACAGGCTCGCCCAAGCCCACAGGGACATTTTCGGCAAAAATTTCTAATTTTGCCCCACAGCTTGTGCCTTGCTCACGCAAAGACGTAACTAATTTTTCAAAGCGCGGCACAGCGTCTACATCACCACAAAAAAACGGGTTGTTATTGACGGTATTCCAGTCTAATTTTTCCGCCTTTTCGGTGCCGATTTGGGTAACGTGTCCACGAATGATGATGCCCAATTTTTCAGACAGATATTTTTTGGCAATCGCCCCTGCCGCCACACGCATGGCGGTCTCACGCGCGGACGAACGCCCACCGCCACGATAATCTCTAAACCCATACTTCATCGTGTAAGTGTAGTCAGCGTGATTGGGACGAAAAGTTGTGGCGATGTTGCCGTAATCTTTGGATTTTTGGTCGGTGTTACGGATAAGTAGCCCAATCGGTGTGCCTGTGGTGCGCCCTTCAAACACCCCAGAGATAATCTCCACCACGTCATCTTCTTTGCGCTGAGTGGCAAATTTAGACGTGCCGGGCTTTCTGCGGTCAAGCTCGACTTGCAAATCTTCCGCTGAAAGCTCTAAATTAGGCGGTACACCGTCCACAATCGCCATCAAACCCACGCCGTGCGACTCGCCACAGGTGGTTACGGTGAATAATTGTCCTATTGTATTGCCTGCCATGATATACACCTTTAATAAATGAAAATTATTTTTTACTTTGTTCTGTGATTTTGCCAGCAACACGCACTGCAATACCAGCACCGGGCACCAACTCGCTGGCAATGTCCGCACCCAGCTCAACAAGCATATCTCTTGTTATCAAACCACCCAACTTCTCTTTATACCATTGACCATCTTCTGTAACTTCACCTGTCAATCCATTAACTTCGATGACGCCAACTTTATCCCCAGCCGACCATATAAATTCAAAAGCAAAAACTGGCACAAAAAATAAGTGTATTTTTTCAAATACAATCTCGTCATGTAAAATCTCATGGGCGTTGATTTTTTCACCGTTTAATGTTGAACACGCTCTTTGAACAGCAATCTGCTGCGTAAGCAACGGCTTTAGCACCGTGTCATTTTCAAACGACTTCATTTCAGAAAAACGGTATTTTTGCATCAAATGCTCGAAATGCCCACGCTTTACATCTCTATCCAAACCGTCCCAATATTCATTTAAAACTATCTTACGATGACAAAACTCTTGGGCAGCTATGTCAATTCTCGCCCTGTCTCTTTGATGAGATACTTCATAATCCACACCATTGATACCGACAGATTGCACAAATGGGTTATTCATAGGCACTTGATAAATAATTTGGCTAGAATAATCAATGGATTTTACCGCCTCAATCAGCCAAAAAGGCTCATAACGACTCTCTTTTCTAGTCAAATGCACCGTATCGTCTTTTGGCCTGTTTAAGAAATTTAATTTAGCCATCATGCCAAAAGCATTTAGTTTTTTCTTTTCAGCCTGTGCCTGCGCAGCACGAAATGAATAAACTTCATCAAATACAAATAGCTTTACAGCTTCTTCTTTTATTGAAATTTCTTGATTTGTCGCCGTCATTGCTTCATCCAGTCCTCAAATTCTATAAGCCAAATACTGCCCAAAACATCAATTATCATATTGTCAATGCGATGAATGCATGTGATATGGCGTTTAATGTTCGCATTTATCAAGACCTACCAAACACCCAAAACACCGCACATCACAAATGCGCTGCCAATATAACAAAACTTTAAATTCACCTATCATACCAAACTTTCCACCTTTTGGCATGATTTTTACGTTTTAAAGGCAGATTTATCCATTTAATTTTAACAATGCGTTTAAAATTTCGCCCAAAGTTACATTAAAATCTGCCAAAAGTTGTCTAAAGTTGCATTTGAAAAATCCAGCACAAATCCCCATAAATAAACCAACATTAAAATTCCCCACAGCTTGTGGCAAATTCGCACTCTCTTTCGTGCGCTTGGGCAAGTTGTGTGGTATAATGTAAAATTTGCGCATTGCCAGTGAAGGCAGTGAGCTATCACATCATCTTTAACGTTTGCAAGCGAGTCTTTAATGAGTGAACAACAACCCATTTCGCAGTTAGCCACCCTAATCCAGCTCGGCAAAGAGCAAGGCTACCTAACCTATGCCGAAGTGAACGATCAGCTGCCCGACTCTGTTACCGAAAGCGATCAGATCGAAGACATCGTGCAAATGCTGACAGACGTAGGCATTCCGATTTTTGAAGTTGCGCCTGATGATGACGAAATTCTGCTTAACGGCAGCGGCAACGATGACGAAATGGCAGCCGATGAAGCCGCTGCCGTGCTTGCCAGCGTGGAGACTGAGCCGGGGCGCACCACCGACCCTGTGCGTATGTATATGCGTGAAATGGGTACGGTGGATTTGCTGACTCGTGAAGGCGAGATTGGTATTGCCAAGCGCATTGAAGAAGGCACTCGTGAAGTGCAGTACATCATGGCGTACTGGCCGGGTACGGTGAAATTTGTGCTGGACGAATATGCGCAAGTTCACACAGGCGAGAAGAAAATTTCTGACATCGTGTCAGGATTTTTGACGCTAGAAGATGATGAATTTGACCTAAATGACGATGACGAAATCAATCTAAATCTTAAGGACGATTCGCCAAACACGCTGGATGACGACAGCGACGATGACGAAGATGATGGCGATTTGGACGCAGCTGGCGGTGATGACGATGGTGATCTTGACCCTGAAGAAGTGGCTGCACGCTTTGAAGAAATTGAAAAACTGTTTGACAAAGCACGCGCCACTCTTAAAAAACACGGTCGTGAGAGCGCCAAAACCAAGGCGGCTTATGATGAGCTTGCCACGAAGTTTATGCTGATTAAGCTAAATAACCGCTTGTCCGATCAAATCATGGCGCTCATGCGTGATGTGTATGACGATGTGCGCACCACCGAACGCAAAATCATGCGCCTTGTGATTCGTAAAGGCAAAATGCCGATTGAAGAGTTCAAAAAAACCTTCCCAAGTAACGAAACCAACGTGGAATGGCTGCCACTGCGCATCAGCGGCAAGCCAGCCTTTGCCGAAACGCTAGAAGCCGTGCTGCCTGACGTGATTCGCCTACAAGAAAAAATTCTGGCACACGAAGAAACGCTGCAAATGGACGTAAAAAGCATGAAAGCGGTGGCTCGCCAAATGGCAATCGGTGAAGCCAAAGCACGCCGTGCCAAAAAAGACATGGTAGAAGCCAACTTGCGTTTGGTAATTTCTATCGCCAAAAAATACACCAACCGCGGCTTGCAATTTTTGGATTTAATCCAAGAAGGTAACATTGGCTTGATGAAAGCGGTAGATAAATTTGAATACCGCCGTGGTTATAAGTTCTCAACCTACGCCACATGGTGGATTCGCCAAGCCATCACCCGCTCAATCGCCGACCAAGCACGCACCATTCGTATTCCTGTGCATATGATTGAGACGATTAACAAAATCAATCGTGTCAGCCGCCAGCTTTTACAAGAAATGGGACGTGAGCCAACGCCAGAAGAATTGGGCGAACGCTTAGACATGGACGAAGCCAAAGTGCGTAAAGTCCTAAAAATCGCCAAAGAACCGATTTCTATGGAAACACCGATTGGCGATGATGAAGATAGCCACTTGGGTGATTTCATTGAAGACAGCACCATCTCAAGCCCTGTGGATTCTGCCACGGCTGAAGGCTTGCGTGAAGCCACGCGCGAAGTGCTGGATAATCTCACCGAACGAGAAGCCAAAGTACTAAAAATGCGTTTTGGTATTGATATGGCGTCCGACCACACGCTTGAAGAAGTGGGCAAGCAATTTGACGTAACACGTGAGCGTATTCGCCAAATAGAAGCCAAGGCGTTGCGCAAACTTCGCCACCCAAGCCGCTCAGAGCATTTGCGCTCATTCCTTGAGAATGATTAATAAACTAAAATCATCATTGACAAACACACAAAACAGCTCGCTTTGGGCTGTTTTGTTTTTTAATAATTAACTCAGCCAGCTTTAATGCAGTAAATTGCTTAAAAGGCAGCTTAAAAGGCAACTTGAAAACAGTTCGCCTAACAATGCGCCACTTGAAAACAGCAAGTTTTACCCCATTATGAATTTTATCAAAGCGGGTTTGCCAAATGTTTTTATCAGCACAACCACGCCAAACAACCCATTAAAACCAACCATCAGGAACCTTCATGAAACTCACCAACCTAAACCGCGCGCCCACCGTCAATGCCAAACGCACCGAAATTCAAAACCCAGAATTGTGGCAATTTCCGATGGATTATCCCATCAGCATCATCGGTCACGAAGGCGAACACGACAGCCTGCGCCACGAAGTTACTCTGATTTTGGCGGAGATTTTCCCAGAATTTGATGCCGCCAGCATTCAAGTGCAGCCGTCTCGCACAGGGCGTTTTCACTCGCTGCGCCTAAAGCTGTATTTGACGCACGCAGAGCAAGTGAACCGCCTTTACACCGCCCTTGATAAAGCAAAAACCGTGCGCACTGTGGTGTGATTGCACGCAGTTTTTAAATGATGGTCTTCTAATAACCGCACCTTAAAAAATACAGCCGCTGGCTATTGCGCCAAGCGGTTGTTTTTTATAAAATTTATCAAACGATTTGCCAAGCACGCACGGTAAATCCCGCTGCTCATTTTAAACCATCACCAACTTTCAAACCTTAAAACCATGCCAACCAAATCAGCCAATCCAAAAAGCAACACCACACACCAAGCTGAAAATCTGCCGCCCAAGCCAGCTGACGCCTTGCGTGTGCTGCACACTTCTGATTGGCACATTGGCAAGCGTCTGTACCAGCAGCCGCGCTATGATGAATTTGCGCAATTTTTGACATGGCTGATTGACAGCATCAATGAACACGCGGTGGACGTGCTGATTGTGGCAGGTGATGTGTTTGACACCGCCACACCAAGCAACAAAGCCCAAGAGCTGTACTATCAATTTTTGGGCAATGTCGCCAAAAGCTGCTGCCAGCACGTCATCATCACCGCAGGCAATCACGACAGCCCAACGTTTTTAGACGCACCCAAAGACATTTTGCGCGCGCTAAACGTGCAAGTCATCGGGCAAGCGGCGGACGATATTTTTGATGAAATTTTGGTCTTGCGCGCCCCCACAAAAGCACGCACACCCCAAGCCATCGTGCTTGCCGTGCCGTATTTGCGTGATAAAGACGTACGAAAAAGCGCACGCTTTGAGCGCATTGGCGAAAAAGAAAACGAAGCCGCCCAAGGCATTTACGAGCATTATCACACGCTTGCCGCCAAAGCGGACGAACTGCGCCGCGCCTTACAAGCCGAGCACGGCAATGAAATCCCCATCATTGCCACAGGGCATTTATTCGCCGCTGGTGCCAGCATTTCTGCCAAAGATGACGGCATGCGCCAAGAAACTTATGTAGGGACGCTTGGGCAAATCAGCGCAGGCGTGTTTGCTGAATGCTTAGACTATGTGGCGCTTGGGCATATCCACGCACCGCAAAAAGTTGCAGGTCAGGAACGTATTCGCTACTGCGGCTCACCGATGGCGATGGGCTTTGGTGAAGCCAAAAAACCAAAGCAAGTGCTGCTTGTGGATTTTATCGCACGCACGCCACACGTTCACGCCCTGCCCGTGCCAGTTTTTCAAAAACTGGCGAGTATCAGCGGTGATTTGCCACACATTCACGCCGAACTTGACGCACTCATCACAGCAGGCGAGCGCATTTATGCCGAAATCATCTACACGGGCGAGACGCTTTGCCCTGAGCTGGTTAAGCTCATTCACGAACAGCTGGACGGCAGTAATGTACTGGCTTTGAGTATCAATAATCGCACACAATACCGCCACGTTTTGGGCAATCATGCCTTAAGCGATGGCACGCCCATGCAAAACTTACAAAGTCTGACACCCACAGACGCTTTTGCACGGCTTTTAACGCAAAAAAACATCAGCGATGGCGAAACCAGTGAGCTCACCACCGCTTATCAAGCCGTGCTAAACGCTCTACAAGAAGCGGACGAACAAGCCGAATAATCACAATCAAACCAAGCGCACGCCACTTTGCCGCCAAACACCGCACAACCAAAAAACCGCACAGCAAAACCCATGAAAATCCTTAGCCTAAAATTCACCAATATTCATTCGCTCAAAGGCAGCTGGCACATTGATTTTAGCGACCCTGAATTTACCACGAACGGCATTTTTGCCATCACAGGGCAAACTGGCGCAGGCAAAACCACAATTTTAGACGCCATCTGCCTTGCCATTTACGGACAAACGCCACGCATCAAATCCATCAGCAACGCCCAAAATGACGTGATGAGCCTAGACACAGGCGAATGCGCCAGCGAAGTGGAAGTGGCGATTGGCGATAAATTGTACCGTTTTGGCTGGGAGCAACGCCGTGCTGGCAAAAAATCGGACGGCAATTTACAGCCCATCAAACGTGAAATCAGTGAAATTGAGTGCTTGGGCGATGACAGCGGCAATATTTTAGAAGAAAAAGCCAGCCGCTGTGATAAACTTACCGAGCAGCTCATGCGCATGAATTTTGAGCAATTCACCCGCTCGGTCATGCTGGCACAGGGCAATTTTGCGGCGTTTTTAAAGGCGGACGCACAAGAAAAAGGGGAGATTTTAGAGCAAATCACAGGCACGGACATCTACGGCAAAATCAGCATTAAAACCCACGAAATCACGCGCGAAAAAAAGGACGCACTGACTTTATTGGAAAGTAAAATCAGCGAACAAGTGGTGATGAGCGATGATGAATTTGCCGCACTCAGCCAAGAAATCACGGATAACGAAACAAGCATAAAGCACGCCCAAAAAACGCTTGCCGCACTTGATGAAAAACTGACGGCGCACGCAAATTGGCAACGTGCCACAAACGAAATCAACAAGCACCAAGCCGACATTCACCACCACCAAAGTGCGCTTGATGAGTTTGCGGTAGATGGCGAAATTTTAGCGCAAGCTGAGCGTGCTGCTTTGATTGAGCCTAGTTATCAAGAGTGCCTACAAAAGCAAAACGAGCAGGCGCACAGCCAAAATGAAGTCAATGAGTTAAGCACTGCTTTACCAGAATTGCAGGCGAATTTTGATGCGGCAATCACTCAAAAACAGCACGCCGATGACACGCTAAAAACCGAGCAACACGCCCTACAAACCGCCCTGCCCATCATCAAAAATGCACGCACGCTGGATAATCGCTTGGCGCAGCTGCACGATAAAATCAGCCACAGCCAAGACACGATAAACCGCCAGCAAAACACCATCAACACCGCCAAAAATGCGCTTGCTGCCGCCATATCCGAGCAAAACGAGCAGCAAAATTTACTGGCGCAAATCCAAAATGAGCTTGCCAGTCTGCCTGCGCACGCAAACGCCCATCAGGATTTGGGCGTGCTGACAGGATTAAAACAAAAACTTGCGCTGCACCAAAGCCAGCTGGAAAAATCACACGCTACAATCCAAGATTTCGCGCAAGAATTACGCCAGCAAACTTACGCCATCAACGAAAAACGTGAAACGCTCAAACAGCACAAAAATCTGCGCCAAACGCTGGAAAATGATTACCACACCCTGCGCCAAGACACGCTTTCACTGCTGCAATCATTGCGCCTTGATGTCGCCTTTAATGGTGCGCATTTGGATAAACATTCGGACAATTCTTTAGATAATTTGGCAAATATCAGCCAAGCCATCACGCCTGCGCTAAAATCTTTGCACGAGCGCATGAACGCCTTGGGACGCTTGTATGACTTATCGCACCTGCTAAGCCAGCACAGCGAACGCCTGCGCACTTTGGCGGCAGAACACACCCAGCTAAACGCCCAGAAACTTACGCTCAGCACTGCACTCACCCAGCACGAACAAGATAAAGACAACATCAACGCACAAATCCTAGCGCAAAATGACACGCTGGCAGCACTTGAGCAAACGCAAACCCTGCGTCAAGAACTAGACGTGCTGCGTGCGCAATTTGCCAAATTGACACCCAATTCGCCCTGTGCGCTGTGTGGTTCGCTGACGCACCCTTATAAAGAAAATAACCATAATCCTTTTAGTCAAGCTAATGATAATGACAGCGAACAAACACAAAACGCCATTGCCCACGCCAAGCGCACACTGGATGAGCTGACAGAAAACTTACGCCATACGGACGCACAAATCATCGCCAAGCGCACCAAACTTGAGCTTTTAAACGATGAGTTTGATAAACTGCAAACGCAATTTGCCCACACGCACCAAGAAATGCGCACCACTCATCACACGCTGACCGAGCTTGCGCAAAAACAGCAGTTGCCAGAGCCTGATTTTTCGTCCGTTTCGGTGGAATTTGGCTTGAATGGTGATTTTGATTTACAAGATGGCTTTGGTTTGCAAGACAGTTTAACAGCCAATCCAGCGCACACCAAAACACCAACCGTACAAAATTTAAGCCCAGCGGATTTTGAGCAGTTGTCAGCTTGTCATATGGCGTATCAAAATGAACTTAGCGCATACGGCACGCTTGGCAATGAGATTGGCAAACTTGAAACCTTGCAAGAACAGCTTGCCAATACCGAGCGCGCACTTGAGCAAAAACACACCCAAATCACACTCACCACCCAAGAAGGCATCGCACTAAAAGAGCGCATCGCCACGCTGGAGCGCAATATTCACGGAGCTTTTGCGGACACTCGCCACATTTATGCCGAGCTGCACACGCTGTTTGGCGAGACGACTGCGCTGATTGGTGCGCACACGCCTACAGACGTCCTGCCTGCGCTGATGAACGAGCTGCAAATCGCCATGCGCACACTTGAAGCGGACACGAAGTTCACGCAGCCAGAAGACTTTGCAAAGCTGCACCAAGCATTGATTACGCCAGCAAGTCTAAACCAAGCGGCAAACACCTTGCAAAATGCGCACCAGCACATCACGAATCTTGCCAAGCACACCGACACCCTGCAACAAAAACAGCACGCACTGACGCAAACGCTTGCCAGCATTGGTGCGCACATCACGCACAGCGAAGCGCAAATCCAAGAACAAACGCTTGCCTTTAACGATGAAAAGGCTACCCTTGCCAAGCTGCAAAACGAATTTAGTGCAGTCAAGCAAGAACGCCAAGCGTTATTTGCCGAGACCGCCGATGAATTTGAACAGCGGCTGTACACCGCACAAACTTTCGCCCAAAACAAGCTGGCGCAGGCGAATGAAAAAGCGCACTTTGCCGAGCGGCAACTGCTTAGCACTAAAGAGCGGCTGGATTATGTCAAAGCGCAGCTTGCCGCCCAAAGCGCACAGCTTATAACACTGAACGACGCTTTCACCGAACAGTTGCGTACGCAAAATTTTGATGACGAAGCGCAGTTTTTATCGGCACGCCTACCCCAAAATGAGCGTGCTGCTTTGCAAACCAAACAGCAAACGCTCACGCAAAATCTTGCTCACGCCAAAGCCTTGCTTGCCACTTGGCAGACAAATATTGATGAAATTTTAGCGCAAAATCCTGAGCTAAAAACACAAAATTTTGATGAATTAAACAAACAAAAACAAGAACTTACCGCCAGTCATTACGCCCTACTTGAGCGGCAAGGCGAAGCCAAAGAACGCCATCAAAAGGCAAAAAATGAACGCGCACAAAATCAAGCCAACCTTAAATTACTTGCCGATAAAAAGCAAGATTTCACCGTGTGGGCAAAATTAAACGAACTTATCGGCTCAGCAAACGGCAAAAAATACCGCAACTTTGCGCAGGGCTTGACGCTAGAATTTATGCTGCACCACGCCAATCGCGTGCTGGCGCAAATGAGCGAGCGCTACGTTTTGACGCACAGCCGTGATGACGACAAGGGGCAGCTGGACATCAGCGTCATTGACACCGCCCAAGGCAGTGAGCTGCGCAGCACCAAAAATCTGTCTGGCGGGGAGAGTTTTGTCATTTCTTTGGCACTGGCAATGGGATTATCGCAGCTCAACAGCGAGCATACCACCATCAATTCGCTGTTTTTGGACGAAGGATTTGGCACGCTGGACGATGAGATTTTGGACACGGCGCTGTCTGTGCTGGCGTCGTTTAAGGACGAAGGCAAGATGATTGGTGTGATTTCGCACGTCGCCGCACTCAAAGAGCGCATTCCCACCCAAATTCACGTCAAAAAAAGCGTAGGCGGACGCAGCACTTTGCACGGTGCTGGCGTGGTGAATTGTGGTTAGATTGGTGGAGTGGTGTGGGTTGGTGATAATCCGTAAATTGGGCTAGGCGTAGGCTGGGTTTACGCTCGTGGTTTTAAGTTGGTTCGGAGTGAATCGTAAGTTGGGTTAGCGACAGCGTAACCCAACATTCTACGGATAAATCTCACTCTGATTGTTGGGTTTTTACTCCGCTCAACCTACCGCCCACAAACCACGCCCACCAAAAACAAAACCCATCATCACGATGGGTTTTATCTTGTGCAAAAGTATATCAGCGCCCACGCTGATTGAGCTTACGATATTCATCACAGCCTTTTTGAAAACCATTATCACACGCCTTGCCATACCATTCTTTGGCGGTGCGATAATCTTGGCGCACACCTTCGCCATTATAATACAGTGAACCCAAATTATAATGCGCCTGCGCATGATTTTGCGCCGCGGCTTTTAAATACCATTCACGCGCTTTGGCATAGTCTTGGCGTACGCCTTTGCCTTGATCATACATCACGCCAAGATTAGATTGCGCAGCTGCATCGCCTTGATTGGCGGCTTTGGTAAACCATTCTACAGCTTTTTGATAATCTTGGCGTACACCTTGACCGCTGTCATACATCAAACCAAGATTATATTGCGCAGCTGCATAACCTTGATTAGCAGCTTTGGTATACCATTCTATGGCTTTTTGATAGTCTTGGTGCACGCCTTCGCCGTTAAAATACATCAAGCCAAGATTATATTGTGCAACTGCCAAGCCTTGATTGACGGCTTTGGTATACCATTCACGCGCCTTAGTATAGTCTTGGCGTACGCCTTGCCCCTCGTCATACATCAATCCAAGATTGTATTGTGCAGCCGCATAACCTTGATTAGCGGCTTTGGTATACCATACTATAGCTTTATCATAATCCCGGTTAACACCCAAGCCGTCAGCATACATCTGACCAATAGCAGCTTGAGCTATAGCATCACCACTTTGTGCCAGCTGATAAACCGTTTGAAAATCTGGTACAAAATCTGAAGTATCATCCGCCACCGCAGGCATAGCTACTACAGCGGATAATAGCACAGCGGATAAAATACGTTTCATAAGATTTTCCTTGATTGATGATGAAATTTTAAAATGATTGGGTTTTTATTTTGCTCAATACACGCTGCAATTCAGTCTGATTTTACCATCACCCCACCACCCTTTGCCACAGCTGTTTTTTGGCATTTGGGTTTTGGCTGAGTGTCTGAATGTCAGGCAGCGTCTGCATTTCACCAAAATAGTCCACGCCATCGGCAATCTGGCTTAAAAACGCCACCGACTGCGCAATCTGCGGCGCACCGCCTGCCATCAGCTGCGCCATAAACCCCATAAAACAGCTCTGCGCCAATGCCGCACTCGTCTCGCCATGCTGCGTCAAAGGATAGCGCACATCGTGGCGCAAAAAGGCTTGGTTGGTTTTTTGGGCGTGCTTTTCCAGCGCATTCGTCAGCGCCTGCCAAGTGGGCAAATGCCCGCCCAAATGCGCCAAATCCACAATCAGCACCCACTCACCATAACGCACGCCTTGCATGGTGTAGCGAATTTTTGCTGTGTCGGATTGGTCGGTTTTTTCAGAGTTTTCAGACGCATTGGACGGCTCGGCAGATGGTTTATCGGACGCTTTGTCGGACAAACCATCAAGCGCACTTTTGGCAACCTTACCATCTTGCACCGCTTGAACGACAGGCGCACTTGGCGCAGTCGTTGCTTCGGCATTTGGCGTGGCGGTGTTATCAGTATTGTCATCGGTGATATTTGGCAAAGCAACCGAATCCATCTGCATACGGTCAAAATTACCGCACGCCATCTCTGCCAATTTCGCATCACGACTCACCCACAGCGGCACGCCAAGACTGGATAAAATATGCCGCTGCTGCAAATAGCGTTCAACACCTTTATTTGCCACGCTCATCACACTTCATCACTTAAACAAGTTTTTAATCACGCCCATCAGTCCGCGGCTAATCGCCTTGCTCGCTTGTTTATTGAGCTGGCTGCCGATGGCATCTGCCACGTTGTACGCTGCGCTCTGTCCTGATTTTTTACGTCCGCCAGTCAAGCCGCCCAAAAAGCCTTCAAGCGCGCCTGCTGGCTGTTTTTCGCTGCTTTTTGCGCTTGATGTTTGGGCTTTTGCTTGCTCGGCGGCGGCAGTTTCGGCTTCGGTTTGCGCCTCCAAGGCTTCTAGTGCTTCATAAGCTGAAAAATTATCCACCGTCTTTTCATAATGCGCAAACAGCACATCGCCACGGCACGCCGCCAGACGCTCCGCCTCGCTCAAAGGCGGCAAACGTGATGATGGCGGTGCGATATACGCACGCTCCACCATGCTGGGCGCGCCTTTGTCATCAAGAAACGACACCAAAGCCTCGCCCACGCCAAGCTCGCCAATCACCGCCGCCACATCAAGCGCAGGGTTGGCTCTAAAGGTCTGCGCTGCCGCTTTCACCGCCTTTTGGTCTCGTGGCGTAAAGGCGCGCAGGGCGTGCTGAATGCGGTTGCCCAGTTGCCCAAGAATGCTGTCTGGCAAATCCAGCGGATTTTGGGTAACGAAATACACGCCCACGCCTTTTGAGCGAATCAGCCGCACCACTTGCTCAATCTGCTCAATCAGCGCAGGCGGTGCGTTGTCAAACAGCAAATGCGCTTCATCAAAAAACAGCACGAATTTTGGGCGGTCTAAGTCGCCCACTTCTGGAAATGTGGTGAAAATCTGCGCCAAAAACCACAGCAAAAACGCACCGTACAACCGTGGCGAACGCATCAATTTTTCTGCCGCCAGCACGTTAATCACGCCTTTGCCGTCTTCGGTTTGCAGCCAGTCGTTCAAATCCAGCGCAGGCTCGCCAAAAAACTCGTTCGCCCCTTCGCTTTCTAGCTTAAGCAGCTGTCTTTGGATTGCACCAATACTCGCTGCCGACACATTGCCATAAGTGGCGCGGTATTCTTTGGCATTGTCCGCCACATGGGTGAGCAGCGCACGCAAATCTTTAAAATCAATCACCTGCCAGCCGTTGTCGTCTGCCACTTTAAAAGCAAGCGTCAAAAGCCCTTCTTGGGTGTCGTTTAAGTTTAAAAGTCTTGCCAAAAGCATTGCGCCCATTTGGCTGACGGTTACTCGCACACGAATGCCTAGCTCGCCATACACGTCCCAAAAACGCACAGGAAACCCTGACAAATAAGACGAATCCAGCCCAAACTGCGCCATACGCTCGCCCACTTTACCACCGCCATCGCCTGCCTGCAAAAGCCCTGACAAATCACCCTTCACGTCCGCCAAAAACACTGGCACGCCAGCACTGCTAAAACTCTCCGCCATTTTGCGCAGGCTGACGGTCTTGCCCGTACCTGTCGCCCCTGCAATCAGTCCGTGTCGGTTCGCCATCTTGCCAATCAGCTCAAGCGGTGTGTTATTTTCGGCGGTGTACGCCAGTGTCCATGTACTCATCGGTTACTCTCTTATGTTGTATGTTTGCTTAAAAATAAAATTAGCTGTTTTAAAAGTATGCCGAAATAAAATTATGCCAGCCTACTTTTTAGACCATCTCTCACAATAAAAATGTGCTGTGTTTTAAATAAGCTGCTTTTAAATAAGCTACTTTTGAATAAATTGCGGTTTTGGTAAGTTGTGGTTTAAAACTGCATTTTAAAAACCGTACTTTAAAAACCATGCTTTTAACAAGCTGCACCGTTAAAAGCTCGAACCAATTATACATAAATAATTGATAATCAAGGAAAATTTACCCAAAAATCAATCCAGCTCGCCTGCCAAAAGTTTGGCGCGGCGCTCATCATCAACACGCAGCGCATACACCCACGCTTCATCAAGTGTGCCATCGTCCAAGCGCACACGCACCTTGATGCGCTCATAGCCTTCGCCTTCAAAATCATCAAGCGCACGCCAATGCGCTGGCAACTCATCAGACGCAAACACCACGCCTGCCACCGCTTCGCCCACGCCACTGTCAGGCTCGCACGGTAAAATCGCAGGATAGCCTTGCGCTGCGCCCCAGCCATCGGCAATCAGCACGCCATATAAAGTTGCAGGCGTGAACGTACCGCCAATATTTTTAAGCCAATGCTCATTTGCACGCCCCGGCACCAGCGTTCCGTAGACAAAAAGTTTGTTCAACTCGCTCATTTTACACCTTTTTTAGCCAAAATTATCCATGCCAGCTATTATAAAACAACTGACAAAATTATAAAGCCCTTTTATCGTGCGTCTCGTATTTACTTGCCGATGATTATTTGCGCCAAGCCACACCCAATCACACCAACGACTTTTCATCAGCACTTTTTATGGCTAATTTTTTCACTTTAATACTTGGCAAAATGGCAAGTTTTGTTACTTTTTGTAAATGAAAATTAGTATTTACAACTAAATTTGTCAATAAAATACTGATTTTAAAAAAGTTTTTTTATAAAAATTTTCTTGAAATAAGGTTATAATAGAGAGTTGTTGAAATAAATTAGTAAATTTTTAGAAAAATTATACACTAATTTTAGTATTATTTTTAGTTATTCTTACAGTAAATTTTTAAAAATTTTGGAGTGGTTATGAACGCAGTATTGATTGCGGTAATCATCATGGTGGGGCTGTCGCTGGCAAGAGTACACGTTGTGCTGTCGCTCATTGTCGGCGCAGTGGTGGGCGGACTTTTGGCGGGCTTACCCTTGACGGACACACTGACCGCCTTTCAAGACGGCATTAAAAATGGCGCACAAATCGCCCTATCTTATGCGGTTTTGGGTGCCTTTGCCATGGCGATTGCCCATTCTGGCGCACCAAAAATGTTTGCCAACAGTATCACCGCGCGCCTTGGCAACATGAACGCCAGCACCAGCACCAAATGGCTTTTATTTGCGGCAATTTTTGCGATGGCAATCGCCAGCCAAAACGTTGTGCCGATTCACATCGCTTTCATTCCGCTCATCGTTCCGCCGCTGCTTTTGGTGTTTAATCACCTAAAAGTGGATCGCCGTGCGATTGCGTGTATCATTACTTTTGGTTTGGTAAATACCTATATGTTCATTCCTTATGGTTTTGGCGACATTTTCCTAAACCAAATCATTCTAAAAAACGTCTCAGAAAATGGCGTGGACGTGTCTGGCGTGTCTATCGTGTCGGTGATGGCGATTCCTGCACTGGGTATGCTTTTGGGTCTTTTGGTAGCGGTGCTGTTTAGTTATCGTAAGCCACGCATTTATCAAGATGTGGCGCTCAATCACAGCCAAAATACCGACAAGCCTGCGCCAAAAGTCAGCTCTTATCGTGCGCTGATTGCTTTGGTTGCCATCATTGGTGCGTTTGTCATGCACCGCTATACAGATTCGCTGCTGATTGGCTCGTTGACTGGTTTTGCGATTTTTATGGCGTCTGGCGTGGTAAAATGGTCGGAAGCGGACAATGTGTTTAATGACGGCATTAAAATGATGGCGATGATTGGCTTTATCATGATTACCGCACAAGGTTTTGCTGAAGTGATGAAAGCCACAGGTGAGATTGCGCCGCTCGTTGATGGGGCGATGCAGCTGTTTTCTGGCAATAAAGCCATCGCTGCGCTGGTGATGCTGATTATTGGCTTGGTGGTAACGCTGGGCATTGGCTCGTCATTTTCTACTGTGCCAATCATTGCCAGCATTTATGTGCCTTTGTGCATGGCGATGGGCTTTAGCGTGCCTGCCACGATTGCGCTGGTGGCAACTGCTGGCGTGCTGGGCGATGCTGGCTCGCCTGCGTCTGATTCCACGCTTGGCCCTACGATGGGTCTTGGCATGGACTCACAGCACGACCACATCAAAGACACCGTCATTCCTACGTTTTTGCATTTTAACCTACCGCTCATCGTGTTTGGTTGGATTGCGGCGATGGTGCTATGATTGCGTTATCGTGCGATAATATTTATAAAAATGACAAAAGCCCTAGCAAATGTTAGGGCTTTTTTGTTGGGTTGATTATAGGCAATTTATGAGTTGCATTAGTGATAAGCTGTAAGTTGAGTTAGCGGTGGTATAACCCGACGTGTTTAGGTTCAGTCTTTAAATTTATTGATTTTTTAAACCGCCAACCCACTCAATTTAACGCCTTAATCACCTGCAAACGCTCGCCTTCAAACAGCTCCATCTCAGGCGCAAGCGTTACCATAAAACGATCAAAATACAAAAGCTGCTTGAGCAGTAGCGCAAAATCTCTTGGGAAATGAATGCCGTGGCGCTTACCGATTTGCGCAAGTTCCATCATTAGCACGTTCAGATTATCCGCTTGCTTGGCATTTTGTTTGGCGTGCGTGTGGCTGGCTGGATTGACCCTGCCAAACAGCATCGCCAAATCTGCCGCCAGCCTGTCTGTATCCATGCGCTCTGCCTTATGCGTCATGCCAATGCCCACCATCGCCGCCGCCATGCCGTGATAATCATTGGCTTGCAGGCTTTGCACCAAAGCAAAACACGCCTGCAAACTGGACGGCTGAATTTGCCCCACCAAGCCAAAATCCAAAAATGCCACACGCCCATCGTCCGTCAAAAGCACATTGCCCGCGTGCAAATCGGCATGAAATTCACCTGTCATCATCAGACCCAAAAACCAAGTGTCCAGCACGTCCGCCATCAGCTGCCGCGCACGCTCAGAAGTTAGGCGCGCATTCAGCGTCTCATCAATCAGCGATTCGCCCGCCAAAAACTGCATGGTCAAAAGCCGCTTGGTCGTAAGCGTGTCATACACCTTGGGCGCAATCACCTTAGTCGTACCAAGATTGGCAAGCATGGCATTAAAGCGTGCGATGTGCGTACTTTCAGCGATAAAATCCGTCTCCGCCAACATTCGGGTGCGCACTTCTTCCATGATGGGCGCAAGATTTGCCGCACGCATGGACGGCACCAGTCGCTCCATCGCCCAAAACACGCCATGCAGCACGCCAAGATCCGTCTGCATCACCGTCTGAACGTGCGGTTTTTGTACCTTTAGCGCCACCACCGAGCCATCTTTTAGCACCGCTTTATGCACCTGCGCAATGCTGGCAGACGCAATAGGCGTGCGCTCAATGGATACAAATTCTGCCGCCACGCTCGTCCCCACAGACGCAAGCTCTTCATCGAGTACACGCTCAATCACCGAAAACGGCACAGGCGTGGTCTGATCTAGACAATCTTGAAAAGCCAGCACATATTCTTTGGGAAAAATAGATGGCGTACTGGCGATGAATTGCCCAAGTTTTATGTAAGTTACGCCCAGCCGCTCAAAACTCTCTTTGAGCAGATACGCATCAGGTTTTTCGCCTTTTGCCACACGCAGCGCCGCCAAAGAAGCGACACTTGCGGTGGCGTGAATGCGCCCAAGCACGTTTTTGCCAGTACCCAGCGTTTGTTTGGCAAGCTGCCAAGCGGAGCGTTTTTGTTTCATGGTTGTCGTATTTTAAAAGTTGATGAAATTTTTAAGACTGTCGATTTACAAATTTAAAGATTTACGAATTTATAAGTTGAAAAGTTTTTAAGCGGTTGTTTGCTGTTTTAACGATTTGCGCTGATTTGGCATTCACACGCCACCACACACCGCACAATTTTCGTCCTTGTTAAAACGCATTTTTCTTAAAGACACGCTCATGCCCTGCCACAGCACAAGCTCGCCTGCAATGGGATTTTTGCCCCTGCCCAAAAAATCCAGCGCCACTTGCGAAGCCGCCGCACCAATCAGCGCCACCGTACTGGCAAGCACGCCAGACGTTGCACAGTTTTGCTCACTGCCTTTGGTGTCGCCAAACACACAGCGATAGCAGCCTGTCTCTTTGGTCAAAAGCATCATCTGCCCCACTTCGCCAATCGCAGACGTGGACAGCAGCGGCAACTGACGCACACGGCACGCAGCGTTGAGCGTATCACGAATGGTAAAATTATCTGTACAATCCACCACCAAATCAGGCGCAATCTCATCAAACAGCGCATGAACATTATCATCGGTGATTTTTTGGCTGGTGTGATTGACACAGACCAGCTCATTCATCTGGCGCAATTTACTCGCCGCCGTCCGTGCTTTATCTTGCCCAACATCGCTTGGCTCATAAAGCATTTGCCGCTGCAAATTACTGTCGTCCACCACATCAAAATCCAGCAAATGCACCAAGCCCACGCCTGCACGCACCAGCACAGGCGACAGCGCACAGCCTAAACCGCCTGCGCCCACGATCAGCACACGGCTGTTTTTTAAGCGCAGCTGCGCTTCCATGTCCCAGCCGTCAAGCAAAATCTGCCGAGAATAGCGCATGAGTTCGGCATCACTCAGTTCATGGGCGGTGTTTTTGGAATTGGTGATGTGGTCGGTTTGGTTGGATTGATGGGTATTTGTCATGATTGATGGTTGTGGTTATGATATGATGATTTTAGGTTGGTATAAACGAATTGATAAAACGACTGGCAAAGCAATTAGCAAAATGCTTGATAAAACGCTTGGCGAAATTCACTGATGGCAAGCTGGCAATCAATTTGATAAACTCAATTTGATAAACTTAAATTGATAAACTTAAATTGATAAAAGCAAACGGCAAAATAGCCAGTAAAACAGTCGGTAAAATGGCTGGTAAAACCGCTGCTCACTCTTGCCACACGCCCAGCGTTACACGTTCGTTATCGCCATAATCCTTCACGGTGGCAATGCCAGAAAATCCAGCCGCAGCAAACAGCGCACGCACCGCTGCGCCTTGATTATAGCCATGCTCTATCGCCAAAAGCCCGCCTGCGTGCAGATGATTTTTTGCGCCAGTGATGATGATTTTAATATCCGCTAAGCCATTATCATTCGCCACCAGCGCAGTGATTGGCTCGGCTTTTAAATCCGCTAAATGCACATCATCATCAGCAATATAAGGCGGATTTGACACGATGATGTGAAATTTTGGCGTATCATAAGTAAGGCTTTGATACCAGCTTGATTGCATAAATTCACAATTTATCGCCCCAAGCCCAAGTGCGTTTTGTCGGGCGATTTGCAGTGCTTCATCAGAAAAATCCACCGCCAGCACATCGCTGTCAGGCAATTCTTTGGCAAGCGTGATGGCAATGCAGCCGCTGCCCGTTCCTAAATCTAAAATGCGCAGCTTGTCATCAGGTGAATTTTTGGCATGATTTTTCGCATTGTTTTTGGCAGCATTTTTAGCAAAATCAAGCGCTGCCTCCACCAAAATTTCCGTATCAGGGCGTGGAATCAGCGTGTGCGCATTGACCGCAAACGCACGCCCATAAAAATGCGCTTCGCCAATCACATAAGCCAGCGGCACGCCCTTTTGCATTTGGGTGATGCCGTCTTGCAGCTTGGCAAATTCATCATCGCTTAGCCGATACTCATCATTAGTGATTAAAAAACTTTTGGGCTTATCAATCACAGACAATAGCAAGCCTTCTAGCCAATGATACGGCAGGCGTTCGTGGGCGATTCGGCGAAATTCAAGTTTTAATGCGTGCAACGTTTTCATTTTATGTCATCGCTTGTTAATTTTTCGCCCTTACACGCCATCGCTTTTTAAAGGGATTTTTTTATGCACCCAATACACCAAATACAGCACAGGAATACCGATCACAAAGGTGATGGCGAAAAATACAGGATAGCTTGTGGCATCAACAATCGCCCCTGAATAGCCGCCCAAAATCTTTGGTGATAACGTCATCAGTGATGAAAACAACGCATACTGCACCGCTGTAAAACGAATGGATGTCAAAGCTGACAAAAAGGCGATGAACACCGCACTGGCAAGCCCTGCTGCTGTGTTATCAATAATCACCGCTGTGTACATCAAAGGCACGGTTGGTGTGTAAAACAGCCCAATGAACATCAAATTCGTCAAGCACGCCAAAAACGCACCAATCATCATCGCACGCATCACGCCTGTTTTTTGGGCAATCCAGCCGCCCACAAAACCGCCACCAATACTGGCAATCACGCCCACCACTTTAACAGCGTTGGCGATTTGGGTCTTACTAAAGCCAATATCTTGATAAAAAATGTTTGAAATATTACCCGCCACAATGTCAGAAATGCGGTACAAACCAATCAACAAAAGCAGCAGCAAGGCTTGTTTGCCATAACGCTCAAAAAAGTCTGTGATGGGCGTAACCCACGTCTGTGCCGCCACTTGCTTTGCCACCAAACCCAGCTGCACCAGCAAATAGCCCACGCCAAACATACAAGCGCCACTTGTGATGAATTTAATCGCACCGAGCAAAAATCCCACCAAAGCGTCATCACTGCTTGGCAAAACCGCGCCCATCACACGATACACACCCACAAACGCCACCACTGAC
The DNA here is from genome assembly GCF_002014985.1 of Moraxella caviae. Taxonomy (GTDB): domain Bacteria; phylum Pseudomonadota; class Gammaproteobacteria; order Pseudomonadales; family Moraxellaceae; genus Moraxella; species Moraxella caviae. The sequence continues at coordinate 63,956 of NZ_MUXU01000021.1, forward strand.
AACAAAAACACCGCCACCAATCTGGCATAATCGGCAGTGGTTTGTGGGCGTTTTTGGATTTTATTGATGGGTTCTTTTAGCACAAATAAAGTGGTGGCAACGCCCACGCCCATCACGCACGCCATTGTCAGATAAGTTTTTTGCCACGCCAGATAACTGTAAGCAGCTTCAGTTGAGCCAAAAAAGTCCGCCAAATACAGCGCGCCTGCCCCAGAGACAATCATACCAATGCGATAGCCACCCACATAGCTTGCCGATAATGCGGTCTGCATTTCGCTGGGCGCAGATTCGATTCGATAAGCGTCAATCACGATGTCTTGGGTGGCTGCCGAAAATCCCAGCAAAACCGCCCCTGCCGCCATCATGGTAAGATTTGCGCCTGCTGGATTGGTCATCGCCATGATGATGATGGCACTGATGATAAGCGCTTGCGACAACAAAAGCCACGAGCGGCGGTGTCCCAGCTTGCCCAAAATCGGCAGCGGCAGCGCATCCACCAAAGGCGACCAAATGAATTTAAAAGAATAGCCCAGCGCCGCCCAGCTAAACATCGTAACGGTGGTGCGGTCAATGCCTGCTTCACGAAGCCACAGCCCAAGACTGCTAAAAATCAGCAAAATCGGCACGCCTGCACTAAAACCAAGCAGCAGCATGGCGATGGCAGGTCGGTTGAAATAGGCTTGGCGAAACGCTTGCCAGCCGCTTAGATTGGCTGGCGCAGACGATGTGGTGGTAGATGACTGCATAAAAACTCAAAAAATAAAAAATAAACCTTGCATATTAGCGAAAAGCGCGCCAAGTTGCAAGGTTTTATCTGTATTCATCAAGATTTGCCAAGCATGAAAAATCCCATCACAAGCGCAACTTCTTGCCAAGTTGGGCGCAAACCACCCTTGATATATTCCATAACGGAATATATAATCAAAAATTTGGCATTTAGCAAACGCCCACGCCTACTATATGATAGCGCACACCCAACCATAATTTGGGTAATTTTTATTCATTCGGGCAATTTGCTCTTTATCAACGCAGAAATTTATGATCGATATCGTCATCAACCAACGCCACCTACAAATCCAGCTCAAGCAGCTAGAAACCGTCTGGCACACGGTGGTCAATGGTTACAATCTTAGCCAAGCCGCCGAACTTTTGCACACCAGCCAATCAAGCCTATCCAAGCAAATTGCCGCACTGGAAAATCAGCTTAAGGCGGACGTTTTTACTCGCCAAGGCAAGCGCCTGACGGGTCTTACACCCATCGGCAAGACACTACTGCCGCACATTGAAGCCATTTTTGCTGAAATTCGCACCATTGAAAATCTCAGCCTTGATTTTAATAACGCAGCAGCAGGTACGCTGACGGTTGCCACCACGCACACCCAAGCGCGCTATGTGCTGCCAAGCATCGTCAAGCAATTTCGTGAAAAGTTTAATAAAGTCAATCTCGTGCTGCAGCAAGCCGACCCAGAAACCATCGCCCAAATGGTGATTCGCGGGCAAGCAGACATCGGCATTGCCACCGAAAGCCTGCTTAATAACAGCGTGCTGCGCTGCCATCGCTATTATGACTGGTCGCACGTTGTCATCGTGCCAAAAGATCATGAGCTTGCCGAGCTTGCAGGCGTGGTAGATGGCGTGGATTTGCCGACTTTGGCAAGCTATCCAATCGTTACTTATCACGGCGGCTTTACAGGGCGTGGCGCGATTGACAAGGTCTTTGCCCAAGCGGGACTTTCGCCTGATGTGGTGCTGGCGGCGCTGGACTCTGACGTCATCAGTACTTATGTGTCGGCAGGGCTTGGTATTGGCATCATTGCGCAGATGGCGTACGAGCCGAAGCATTATCCTGATTTGGTCGCCATTCCCATCACGCATTTTGGGCGATTCACCAGTTGGATTGCGGTGCGAGATGACAGCGAAATTCGTAAGTTTGGGCAAGAATTTATCAAGCTGTGCCAAGCGCAATTTGATGAAAGAGCCTAACAAAAATCTAAGCAGCCTTGCGCCAAGCGATAAAAGCAGCCGCATAATCACGGCTGTTTTTTGGTGTGGGTTTAAAGTTAAATTGGAGCGATTTGTAGGTTGGATTGGGTGGGCTTGTAAGTTGGGTTAAGCGAGGCAAAAACCCAACGAATTCAAAAAGCTACATTAAAAAATTGGGTTACGCTTACGCCAACCCAACCTTGTATCTTC